>DATDAV010000098.1:0-99453 GCA_036525235.1 Chryseolinea sp.
CACGCGGTCGCCAATGGCGATACCCAGTGCACCGCCGGAAGCTCCTTCACCAATCACAATACAAATGACCGGCACTTTGAGGCCGAACATTTCCTTGAGGTTGCGGGCGATGGCTTCACCCTGTCCGCGCTCTTCGGCTTCGAGGCCGGGGAAAGCGCCAGGGGTATCGATGAACGTGACGATGGGCTTGTTGAACTTCTCGGCGATCTTCATCAGGCGCAGGGCCTTGCGGTAGCCCTCGGGGTTGGCCATACCGAAGTTGCGCAATTGACGCTGCTTGGTATTGCGGCCCTTTTGTTGGCCGATGAGCATAAACGTCTGGCCTTCGATGGTGCCGAAGCCGCCAATCATGGCCTTGTCGTCGGACACGGTGCGGTCGCCGTGCAGTTCGATGAAGTCGGACGTGATCTCGTAAATGTAATCCAGGGTATAGGGACGATCCGGGTGGCGCGACAGTTGAACGCGTTGCCAGCCCGTGAGATTTTCGAAGGTCTCCCGCTTGAGGTCCAGAATTTTTCTTTCGAGTGCTTTCACAGCGGCCTGAACTTCCTTGTCGCTGTCGCTGGCCAACTGATTCATATCTTCAAGTTTTGCCTCCAGTGCAGCAATGGGCTTTTCAAAATCCAATAGCATATGGTCGATTTTGTCGGCACAAAGTTAGAAGGATTGTGAAATATCGGTAATTAAAGGAAAAGTTTCGCACTAATGCCCTCATATTCAATACACTGTTCCAACGGTGGGCATTCATGGCGGGTGTTGTGTGGCTTCCGTTTTGCCTTATTCGACCTTCCGTAGCCTTCTTTTTTGCCGTAATTCTCATGGACTTTCCCAGACCGGTTGTCCTGCGGCCGAAAAAAGACCGGGGGTTCTATGCGTAAAACAGGACCAGCGTCAATACCGCCCAGGTGACCATTTCCACCAGCCATTCCGTCCCGCTCATTTTCTTATGCGTTTCCATAGCTTTTTTATTTCAGGCCCCGACGATTTGCATGCCAATGCCTTTCCGGGTCCAAAACCAAGGTTTGGGCCTTCGAGTGTGGATAAAAAGAATCAAGGCGGCTCTATTTTGGGGCATTGCGGCAGCAGGCGCCTGTATTTTTTTATACAGACAGTTCATGACGGTTTCGTTTGCGGAGAGTTTCTATTTTTACCTGGATCACATCGTTTCCTTGAACCTTACTCTACCCTTCTATGCAGGTCATTTTCGGTATCATTTTTCATTTCATCGGCGGTTTTGCTTCCGGCAGCTTTTATGTCCCTTTTAAAAAGGTAAAAGAATGGTCGTGGGAAAGCTATTGGATCGTAGGCGGTCTTTTTTCGTGGCTCATCATCCCTCCCTTCGCCGCCTGGCTCACCATCCCCCATTTTTTTGACATCATTTCGCAAGCCTCCGCCTCCACGCTCCGGTGGACATATTTCTGGGGCATTTTGTGGGGCATCGGTGGACTAACGTATGGGTTAGGCATGCGCTACCTGGGCATGTCGCTGGGCAACTCGGTGTTGCTGGGATTTACATCGGTGTGCGGATCAATTGTTCCTTCCATATACTATGATTTTGTGCCGACGCCGGGCAAAACCAGCTTCCACGAATTGATGACCACCTCGTGGGGCCGCGTGGTGTTACTCGGTGTGGCCCTTTGCCTGGTCGGGATCTATCTCTGTGGGCGGGCCGGGGTGATGAAGGAAAAAGACCTTCCCGAAGAGAAGAAGAAGGAAAGCATCAAAGAGTTCAATCTGGTGAAAGGTCTGATCGTGTGCACATTTTCGGGCATCCTCAGCGCCTGTTTCAACTACGGCATCGAGGCCGGCACATCCATGGCAGAGCAGGCCAACGCGCTTTGGCAAGCGGCCAACCCCGACGCCACCAGCGAATTCCTGTATCAGAACAATGTCATCTACGTCGTGTTACTTTGGGGTGGCCTCACCACCAATTTTGTGTGGTGCATGATCCTGAATGCGCGGAACAAAACGTTCGGGGATTACACGAATTCCAAAACGCCCCTGCTTCAAAACTATTTCTTTGCCGCCCTGGCCGGCACCATCTGGTTCCTCCAGTTCTTTTTCTACGGCATGGGCGAAAGCAAGCTGGGCAATGGCGCCAGCTCGTGGATCCTGCACATGGCGTTTATCATCCTCGTGGCAAACCTCTGGGGGATTCTGCTAAAAGAATGGAACGGCGTGCAACCGAAAACGCGGGCCACGATCGCGGCGGGGATCCTTACGATTTTGTTGTCGGTGATCCTCGTCGGCTATGGTAATGCCTTAAAATAATTTCTGAATCAAATTGCCTTATGGAACGACTTGCTTTTACGATGAAACTTTTTCCCGGCCAGGTGGAGGAATATAAACGGAGGCACGATGCGATCTGGCCGGCGTTGAAATATTTATTGAAGGATTCGGGGATCAAGGACTATTCGATCTTTTTGGATGAAGGATCATTGACGTTGTTTGGGGTGATGAAGGTGGAGGATCCTGCGACGTTGGGGCCGCTTCACGATCATCCAGTGATGCGGGAGTGGTGGGCGTATATGAAGGATATTATGGAGACGAATGCGGATGAGTCGCCGGTGCAGGTCGAGTTGCGGGAGGTATTTTACATGGCATAAGACATGGTCTTCGGCTTTTAGATATGTTTTAGATTTCACATATTGCACATTCTTCCTCTCCATGGAAGCCACTATATTAGTTTTAGCCAACACCATTTCATCCTAAGTCCCTGATTACCTATCCCCGACTTACCACAATGAAAAACTTCTCACGCTTCGTTGCAACGCTTTTCTAAACGCATTCTTTTTCAGTGTGCCGTGTCGATGTTACTATGTTGCTCAGCAAAGGCGAAACAAGAAAATATACCTACGGCAAAGGGTGAAGACAAAATTGATATCTTCTGGAAGTGGTTTGTTGAAAACAAAGTCAAATATGAAACCTTGCCTGATCAAGGCCCGGAATTAGATGAAAGATTAGATCTGATCATCACCCAACTTAGAAAAATTGAAGACGGCCTTGCCGTTGAAATCTCGAGAGAATTTCAGGGCGTGAGGGATATTGTTATTTCAGCAGAAGGCGATCGATCAAAATTTGCGATCGTGCAAGCCATTGTCTCAAAAGCTCCCAAGATCGATAAATGGACGGTAACCGCATTCCGGCAAAGAAATCCCGAAGGTTTTTCATTGCGCGTGGGAGATCTCGAATTTGACCCCTCTAAAATGTATTTCGATCCGATCGTTGAAGGCGACACGCTGGATGTCATTGTCTATGCCGAAAAATTATCAAAATATGATTACAACGAAGCGGCTTACTACGGACTGATAACACTCGACAACGTGCTGGGAGAATACGACTGCGTCATGAAAGTGCGGCATTATGATTTTCGGGACACCAAGGAACTTCCCAAAAAACACGACCTCAAACACCTTACGGATCTTCCCAAATTCGTTGATGATTTCCATAGTGGGCGAAAGAAATAACAAATAAAGGAGGCGTATTGCGTCAGCCACTTTCCGTTGTACGACGACGCTGTCACCCTAAAATCAGCTCACAAAGACAATAAAACACCTTTTAGGTCGCCCTTAAGCAACCTTTAGAATATTTTTCCGTAAACTCCAATAAATGACCAATCGGTCATTTATATTTGCCTTGCATTCTATGGAAAAGACCAAAGCTGAACGGACCAAAGAGTTGATCATCAACAAATCGGCACCTCTTTTTAACAAAAAAGGCGTCGCCGGAACTTCCATGAGCGATATTCTGGAGGTGACCAAATTGGCCAAGGGAAGTTTATATGTTCACTTTGAAAACAAAGAGGACCTTTCGCTGGCCGTGGTCGACTATCATCTTCAAAAACTTGGTGCGGTCGTAGAGGGAAATATGAACAAACAAAAAACCGCCAAGGGAAAACTATTCGCCTACCTGGATACTTTCCTCGACCCACTCGATCCTCCCCTGCCCGGCGGCTGCCCCATGCTGAACTTCGGCATGGAAGCCGACGACACCAACGAAACCATCCGGAAGAAAGTAAACGCCATGGTGGAGGGAGCACAGCAGATCATCGCCACCATTGTCAAAAAAGGAATTGCCTCTGGGGAGTTTGTGTCTGACTGGGATTACCGGGAATTTGCTACAAAAATGTTTGCACTCGTCGAGGGCGGTATTATGATGTCGCGTATTGCCGGGAACAATAAGACCATGAAAGTGTTGGTGCGTGTGCTTAAAAAAGAAATTGAAGAAAAAGAAAAGTAATTTTTTTTGACACATTTATGACCGATCGGTCATTTTTATACGTTACGAGTTCTATTCCATTAAATTTTAAAAAATATGAAAACTCAAAAAGTATGGTTTATTACCGGGGCCTCGCGAGGCTTTGGTTTTGAGATTGCAAAGGCTGCGCTGCAATCGGGCGATAAGGTCGTGGCTACGGTGAGAAAGAATCCGGAGCAACTAACGGCATCCCTGGGGGGCGAAAAAGACCTGCTCGTGGTTGTGCTGGATGTAACGAACAAGCAGCAAGTCAAAGACGGTGTTCAAAAAGCCATTGGGCATTTTGGGCGGGTCGATGTGCTGGTGAACAATGCAGGGTATGGACTCCTTGGCGCTTTTGAAGAAGCGACAGATGAAGAGATCAAGAGGCAATTCGACACGAATGTGATCGGGTTGATGGATGTTACGCGGGCGGTGTTGCCGCATATGCGGAAGGAAAAGTCGGGGCATATCATCAATGTTTCTTCTTTGTTTGGATACAAGGCTTCGGTGCCGGGGTTCGGGATCTATAGCGCAACCAAATTTGCGGTGGAGGGGATTTCCGAAGGGCTCGCATTGGAAGTGAACCCGCTTGGCATTCACGTGACGGCGGTGGCGCCCGGTCTTTTCAATACTGATTTTCTGGCCAGCGACTCTTATGTTGTGTCTAAGAATTCATTGGAGGCTTATTCGGCGACGGTAGGTCAGATCAGGGGGGCAGCGGGTCAAATCCATGGCAACCAACCCGGTGATCCGGCAAAGCTGGCGCAAGTCGTGATACAGGTGGCAAACAGTAAGACTCCGCCCCTGCATTTACCGGTGGGTAAAGATTCCATTGCATCGTTCCGGGATAAAGTGACGGCCACCGAGGCGGAGGTGAGCACTTGGGAATTTATTTCGGGTCAAACCGATCGTCAAACACAACCGGCATAGGCGATGAAAAATGCATCAGAGCTTTTGAAGGCTTACCTGGATAACGTGCAAAATGCTCGGGTAGCGGCAGGGTTGTTTGCTGAGGATGGAGCCATAGAGTTGCCTTATTTGCAAACGTTGGGCTATCCCTGGCGGGCGGAGGGGCCGGAAGAGATCGGGAAGTTTTTGGAGAACATTTTATCGCTCTTTGCTGATTTTAAATTTCATAGTGTGAAGATTTTTATCGAGCAGCCGGGGCAGGTTTTCGGGGAGTATGAGGTGACGACCACGGTGAAGGAAACGGGGAATGTTATGCATCAGCTTTATATGGGGAGGCTTGTGGCTGAGAATGGGAAAATAAAGCTTTTGCGGGAGGCGTTGGATACGGTTGTTACGGAGCGGGCTTTCTCGCCGAAACTTTGAGGGGCTTGGAAGCTGATCAAAGGTTAAACCGCAGAGGCGCAAAGGCGCAAAGTTAGGCGCAAAGCTTGTGCGTGCGCATTTCTAGGGATCATGCTGCTTCACGCGTTGTGCTGAGGGGAGCGAGCATCTTAAACTAATAAACTATTATGAAGATTCAACTTGACAAACGCGTACTCTTTGGCTTTTTGCCGGCGCTTAACCTGATGACTGGGCACCAGGTGTATGCTCAGCATGAAAAGGCTGTGTCCTTAACGTATACCGTTTCGGCTCCGGACCAGTGGACGGTGGAGCACTTTTCGTTGCCGCCTGAATTTTCGCCGGACCTGGATTGGAAGGGAGAAGAAGAGGTTCGTCTGCATCCCGATTGGGCGCGCGCCGACAAAGATGGTTATTGGTCTTATGTATTCTTTTGGTGGATCGAGCAGACGAATACCATCAATAGCCTGACCTTGAAGAAGAAACTGCAGGTATACTATGATGGGTTATTGAACCATTTCGCCATCCCTAATAAGATCCCGAAAGAGAAAATTTTTCCCGCTGACGTAACGGTAACAAAAATGGAACCCGATGGCGACGATAAGGAAACGTATCGGGCGGAGGTGAAAATGCTGAGCTTCATGAACCAGGTGCCCGTTGTTTTACATGTCGTGCTCCATGTAAAGGATGCCGACGCGGGAAGGAGGACGGCCATTCGGGTAGATGCATCGCCAAAGCCGCTTGATCATGCGATCTGGAAAGCATTGGAAGATATAAAAGTCACGATCAAACCTTGATCATTCATCACAAAACAACACTATAACTTAATGAACAAATGAAAACTCAAATGAAACTGTTTGCCCTTATTATTCTTGGTTCTTTATTTTCTTTTACCAAACCGGAGCCCGCCGACTGGAAATGGGACAGCGTTCACTCCAAGTTAAACTTCTCGGCTTCCCATTTGATGGTGTCGGATGTGGACGGTTCCTTTAAGGACGTGGAAGCCACCATCAAGACGACAAAGGATGATTTTTCAGACGCGGTTGTCGAAGTGACGGCCCAGGTGAACTCGGTCAGTAGCGGCTACGACGAAAGAGACTCGCATTTGAAGGGCGAGCATTTCCTGGACGCCGCGAAATATCCTGCCATCGCGTTCAAAAGCACGTCTTTCAAAAAAGCAAAGGAGGCCAATACGTATACAGTAACCGGAAATGTCACGATCCACGGCGTAACCAAACCGATCACGCTTATCGCGGTAGCAAAAACCGGCACCAACCCAGCGACAAATAAAACCATCGCCGGATTTAAAATATCCGGAACGCTCCTTCGAAAAGATTTCAACGTAGGCACCTCGGTTCCCTCCACGGTAGTAGGCGAAGAGATCACTATTACGGCCAGTTGTGAATTCATCAAAAACTAAATCAAACCCTTAAAAAACTCCCTCACAAATCAAAAACACAAAAGGCGCAAAGGAAATACAAGTTCCTTTGCGCCTTTCTTTGCGCGCCGAAGCTTTATACACGCCCCCCTCCGCCCAGCACAGATCATATCTTCACAACACCCTTCTTCTCAAGCCCCTTGATCAAGGCTTCGACCGTGGAGGCATAGTGCGGCGCCAGGATCATATCCACACGGTGCGTAAACCAATCCAGTCTCTTGACCCATTCCATACACGGAGCGTCGCCATAATCGCATTCCGGTTTATCCTGAAGGTAGTATACCTTGGGTGTGCTATATTCATAACGTGCCACAGCGTGGTAGGCATTGTGCCCTTCGACATATCCCATCCATTCAGACTTAACGTCGTAGATTTCATCCATTTTTAATGAGTCGATCACCTCAAAAACCTCTGCGACCGTCGTTCGGTCCAATCGTATTTCCTTTGCCATGATGGCATCCTCTATTTGTTTGGGGTTGTCCTTTTTATCGAGGAAGGTAAAATGGATCCATCCTCGTTTTTCGCCCGACTCCGTGATTACAAAATCAAGTACGATACCATTAGAAACGAGCCGGTAGTGTTCAAGGTCTTTCGAGCATTCCAGATTTTCGTTATGGTTGTTGAGTAGCAATCGGCGGGTGTAGTCGATGGGATTGGATTCTGGTATATGCAGCGTTTTAGTGCATTTATCGGGCATGTAATTCGGTGTACTTCGACCCACGGAAACGGTGTCCATATGTCCGGGGTCACTTCGCTTTTTGTGACAACCGAATAAAACAGGGATAAAAAGGGCTAACAGGAATACTTGGCGCGTCATTCAAAAAGTAGATTTAAATCATGTCAGGCGCTGACATGATTTAAATCTAAATATTAAAAACAATAAATCACAAAATACCATCCGCGCAGGACTCCTGCATTTCTACTTCAGTATGAACGAAGTTTTCTTCACGTCATCCGAATTCCCGCCCACAAACACGTCGTACTTACCAGGTTCCGTACCAAAAGACATATCTCTCCGGTAGAATGACAAATCGGATTGCGTCAAGGTGAAGCTGATCTCTTTCGACTCACCCGGTTGCAGCATTACCTTCTTAAAGCCCTTCAATTCTTTCACTGGCCGCGTGACGCTGCCCACGAGGTCGCGTATATACAACTGCACGACTTCCTCGCCCTCGCGCTTACCCGTGTTCTTCACTTTGCACGTCACCGTGATGCCCTCCTGCTGCGTGATCTCCTGTTTGTTGAGTTGCACGTCGCCGTATTCGAAAGTGGTATAGCTCAGGCCAAAGCCGAAGGGGAAGAGCGGCGCGTTGGATTCGTCGAGGTATTTTGAAGAGTATTTGTTATTGGGATCCATGGGGCGGCCCGTGTTCTTCATATTGTAGAAAATAGGAATCTGTCCCACCGAACGCGGGAAAGTGACGGGCAGCTTGCCGGAGGGATTATACTCTCCAAACAACACGTCCGCCACTGCATGACCGGCTTCTGTGCCGGGGAACCAAGCCTCCAATACGGCGACTTTGTTTTGTGTCATCCAGTTTATGGTTAGCGGCCGGCCGTTCAGGAGGACCACGGCGATGGGTTTGCCGGTCTTATAGATTTCTTCCAGCAGTTTCTGTTGCGCGCCGGGGAGGTTGAGCGATGCGCGGCTGGCGGCTTCTCCCGTCATGAGGGCAGCTTCGCCGAGGGCCATCACCACCACGTCGGCTTGTTTGGCGGTTTTTATGGCTTGGGCAAATCCTTTGGTGGTGTCATCATTTATGTTGCAGCCCTTGGCGTAGAGTATTTTTGTCGCCGGGGTGGCGGCAGCTTTAATGCCTTCCAAAATGCTCACGGCCTGGGTGCCGTCGCCGGCGGCCGACCAGGAACCGATCATCTCCTTTTTTGCATCGGCCAAGGGGCCGATCACGGCGATGGATCGCACGGTCTTCGACAGGGGCAACACATGCTGATCGTTCTTGAGCAATACCATGGACTTGCGCGCGACGTCGCGTGACGCACTGAGGTATTCCGGTTTCATGATGGTGGCCTTTTCGCGTTCGGGGTTGCAATAGCGATACGGATCTTCAAACAATCCCAGTTCGAATTTCTTTGTCAGGATCCGGCGCACGGCTTCGTTCACGAGGCCTTCTTTTAGTTTACCTTCTTTCATCAGGCGTTGCAGCGAGCTGTTGTAGAAGCCGGCTTGCATGTCCATGTCCACGCCGGCTTCCAGAGCGAGTGCGGCGGCGGAGGCGGTGTCTTCGGCGATGCCGTGGGGGATCATTTCCATGATGGAGGTGTAGTCCGTTACCACGAAGCCTTTAAAGTTCCATTCTTTGCGGAGGATGTCGGTCATCAGGTATTTGTTTCCTGTCGCGGGCACGCCGTCGAGTTCGTTGAAGGAGGTCATCACGGTGGCTGCGCCGGCATCGATGGCCGCTTTGTAGGGCGGCAGGTATACTTCGCGCAGCATGCGATCGGACATGTCGGTGGTGTGATAATCACGGCCGGCCTGGACGGCGCCGTAGGCGGCAAAGTGTTTCACGCAGGCCATGACCGAATGGAGGTCGCCGATGCCATTGCCTTGAAAGCCCTTTACGCGGGCGATGGCGATCTGTGAACCGAGGTAGGTGTCTTCCCCGGCGCCTTCGGCCATCCTACCCCAGCGCGGGTCGCGGGCAATGTCGCACATGGGCGCGAAGGTCCAGTGTAGTCCCTGGGCGGAGGCTTCGTCGCCGGCAATGCGGGCGGACTGTTCCATGGCCGTGAGATCCCAACTGGCGGCCTCCCCTAGCGGGATGGGAAAAATGGTGCGGTGGCCGTGGATCACATCATATCCAAAAATGAGCGGGATGTGGAGACGCGTTTCCTTTACGGCCAGCTCCTGCAACTTGCGTGTGTAGTCGGCGCCAAAGGCATTGAAGATGGCGCCTACCCTGCCGGCCTTGATGTCTTCGCGATAGTTTTCGCGAATGGTGGGGCCCGTCACGTCGATGTCGCTGGTGAAGAGTGTGAGCTGGCCAATCTTTTCATCGAGGGTCATCAGGGCCAACACAGAATCTACGCGGCCCGCTATGTTTCCGGGTGAGCTGGGCGCATTTTTCTGACAGGCCGTCAGGGTCATCATCCCAACCATACAAAATAGGATCAGTCTTTTCATGGTTTCTTTATTGGTTTAGCACGAGCGGCACGCAACCTTGCGGCGACGTTTGTGGGCAATTTAAAGTTCTCGTCTCAGTCTCAAACCAGACCCAAGCAAAGCCTCTCGCAAAAACGAGAGACTGTACTTAAGCTGGGCTCCTTCTCTGGAGTATTTTAGTAGTAGGTTATTTCAAATTCAGTTTTGTCTTAGCGGCCTGTACTTCGGGGGCAGACATGAATAATTCCCAAAGCAATCCGGTACGATAATTTTCGATCATCACGATGATGGGGCCCTGATCAATGGCCAGGTAGGAGTTTGCTGTCCAGCCGCTCGTCAGATTAAAAGCATCGTAAAAACCGTAATTGCCCCACAGCCTGTCTCCCAAGGTATAATAAAAGAACTTTAGGGCTTTCATCGACGCGTCGGGTGTGTAAGGAAACGATGATAGTGCAGCCGTTGGCGTAATGACACCCAGGTCGTTTGACGGCGAGTGCGCATCGTACCCATTCTGGTCGTCGTCGCTTGACGTGAGCCCCCAGCATGCGTCGCTGTAGCCCACAAAATTCTTGGGATTGTCCACACAGTAAGCGTAGTTGATCAGCGAAGCATTTACCTTTTGTGTCCAATAGTTCGCATAGTCGTCGGTGAAGTGGGGGTCCAATCCGAGGTACGAATAGTGCACCCAAAACAAAGGGCTGGGTGTGCCCAGGGGCAATACGTAGTTATAGTATGTGTTGCCCGTCACGATGCTGCCGTTTTGACCATACCCGCTTGTGTAGACGGTTTTCGGGATGCTGTGTGTGGGCGAGGCGGCGGCGAGGACGTACGTAATTTGTTCTTCAAAGTAGCCATACATCGCAAAATTCATTTCCCAGTTGTAGTTCGGTGACCAATGCCAGTATAATACGTTTTCGTTGTTCTTGCGATACCAGTCCCACTCGACGGCTTCCCACAGCGCATTGATCCGTTTGATCAGGTTGTTACCGATGGTGTCGGAAGGCTGCAGGTATTGACGGAATGTGAGGAGACCTTGCATCAGGAAGGAAGTTTCCACCAGGTCACCGCCGTCATCTTTCGCGCTGAAGGGAATTACGTCGCCTGTGCTTCCATTGATCCAGTGCGGCCACGCGCCGTGAAAGCGATCGGCGTCTTCGAGGAATGCCACCATTTTGTTCATCCGTTGAACACCTTCGCCACGGGTTATGAAATCTCTTTCGATCCCCACAATGATGGCCATGATCCCAAAGCCAGAACCGCCACTAGTAACGATGTCGCCCGAGGTGTTCCGCTCGCGTGCCAGACCGCTGGTGGGATGGGCAAAATCCCAGAAGTATTTGAACGTTTGCTGTTGTACCAATGAAAGCAAGGCATCGTCGGAGATCACCGGGAACTTGGGTGTTTCGTCTACGGCGGTATAAAAATCTTCCGAGAGACCCTGGAAGCTTTGTCCTTCCGCGCCTTTAAGCGCGGTGGAGAGCCTGAAACTAAACTTGCTTATATGCTGCAGCGGCGACACGCTGGTGATCGTGAGTGTTTTGTTGCCATTCGACAAAGCCAAAAGCAGATCGGTATTTCCAGGACCACTCAAAACTGCCGCACCTGCCAGCGTTGATTCGTCTAACGCGCTGGAAAATTCGAAGACCATATTCAGGGCTAGCGGCACCTCCATGATCCGATCTGTTCCTTCAATGTTCTGTCCGCCAATCTGCCCGGAAAGCAGCGTAAACGGGCCAATGGTCGTGGTGAAATCGACCGTTGCGGGAAAAGCCGGCTGGCCTGCGGCACTTTTCAGGTTGCTGGTGACCTCGACGGTGTAGGTGGTGGCGGGTGCGAGCGTGCCTACCGGCGAGAGCACCACAATTTTATCTTCCGACGAATAGCTGAGTTGCGTATTGACCGTTTGGCCGCGGGCACTTAGGCGTATGCCGTTGGCCGCTGAAGTCCTGTCGACGGGGGCAGAGAAAGAAAGGCTGATGGGCCTGTCGACAGGTAAGCCTGTTTGTGTGCCTCCGGTCAGTTTTATTTCCGTCGACCCCATGAAGATGTGCTGAAGTTCGAGGGGGGTTTTGTCGGCGTCGTCATCACTGCAAGCCTGCAGCGAACAGATAACGATTAAAAAAAAGAACAGCTTTCGAATGTACATGACTCGCTTTATAAACATCAAGGACCCCGCGTAAAACGCGGGATCCTTGTGCTTTGTTTAGGGTTAATGCCTCTCTAAATACTACACGTTAATCTCCATTCATGACGGTCTGCACTTCGGCTTGTGTAAGCGCTTTGTTGAATACGTGCAGATCATCCATGAAACTCTGATCCGAGTGATGTCCCCATTCCATGAAGCGCGGGTCGCCGGACATAATGGAAAGGATATCGCATCCTGTCCAGTCGACACCTGGGAAATCTCCTTCGGAAACCACTTCACCGTTGATGTAGACGGCGGCATGCGACTGTGAAATGGTGATCGCGAAATGCACCCAGTCACCGGCAGCCGGATCGACGTCGGCATTTGCGCCGCCGTCGAACCAATGATCAGCTGTACCATCGCCAACATTCAACTTAAACCTTTGTTTGCCGGCGGCATCTTCCCTGAAAAATCTGAAACCGGAAGTACGGTTATTCGGAGTAGCCGGGAGGTTGGGATCGGGAGGGCCGATCACCAGGATGCCTGCGCGATCGGGGGAATTATTGATCTTCATCCAGAAAGCTGCACTGAATTCGTCACCCAGCAGGTCTGTCGTGGGCAACGTTAAATACGCATCGGCCGCGCCGGCATAAGAATCGCCTTTCTTACCTTCGCCGGCAAAAGCAGGTGCCCCAACGACGGTTGCAGAAGTCCCGGTCAGGAAATCATTGTAGTTGCCGTTGAAGGTCATATAAAGCTTCTCGCCATCGTAGGGCTGATACTTGGCGTCGATCATCTCTTGTATTTCTGCAGGCGTAAGGGCCTTGTCGAAAAGACGCAGTTCGTCCAGGAGACTTTGATCCGAATGATGTCCCCATTCCATGAAGCGTGGATCGCCCGACATGATCGAAAGAAGATCGCAGCCCGTCCAGCTCACACCGGGGAATGCGCCTTGCGACACCACTTCACCATCGATGTACACCGCAACATTGCCGCTGGAAATGGTGAAAGCGAAGTTCACCCACTGATCTGAATTCGGAGCAACATCAGCGGCTGCGCCACCGTCAAACCAATAGTCCGTTGTGCCGTCGCCGACATTCAATTTGAATCGCTGCTTGCCGCCGGCCGCTTCGCGGAAAAACCTGAAGCCTGCGTTGCGGTTGTTCGGCAATGCGGGGTTAGCCAAGTCGGGCGCACTCATTACCAGCACGCCGGCACGGTCCGGATTGTCGTTCACTTTCATCCAGAAGAAGGCGCTGAATTCATTGCCCTGCAGCCCTGTGGTGGGGCGGGTGAGATAAGCATCGGCTGCACCTTTATAGCTGCTTCCGCCGGCGGCGCCTTCATTGGCCAAGGTGGGCGTTCCCTCGATGGTCGGATCCGTGAACGTCACCAGCTCCTTGAATCCTACATCGGCATCGAATGACATGTAGAATTTTTCATTGGGATACAGCGGTACGTAGGGCGGCGCTTTTTCAAAAGTCGCGGTGGTGGTCGTGGTTTTGTTATCGATATCGACAGCGGTAATGGTGATGGTGTGTATGCCGTTTGCCAGCCCCTCATACACCATCTCTTCGCCATCCACAATGACGCGGCGATAGTCCTTGAAATCCGTCAGCGTTTCCACCTCGTCATCGTCGACTTTCACGGAAATGGATTTGACCTCAATGTCGTCCTCGACCTGAAATTGGATATCGAGGTTGGTGACCAGTTCGCCGACTTTGATCTTGGTTCCCTCTACAGGGAACTTGAGGGTGACGGTGGGTGCCGTCACGTCCGCGCCGGGCTCGACGTGCGAAATGGGATCGATGCCATTGTTACAGCCCGTTACCAATGCTGCGACGAGACCGCCAGCCAAAATATGTTTGAATAGTTTCATTGCTTTCAATTTTCGGTTTAACTAGTTGGACTCCGTCAAGGCGGGCAATTGGTCTACCTGAATCTGCGGATACGGCAGGAACGTCTTATCGGCCGAGAATGTACGGCCCTCGTAGCTCAGCTCGTCGTAGCGCTGGTAGCGCAGCATGTCGAAATAACGCGTGCCCCACTCGGTGGCGAATTCGGCGTATTTTTCATCCAACACATTATCAAGGCTCACGCCGCTCAGGTGTCCGAGGCCGGCACGGTCGCGTACCTGGTTGACAGCTTCGTCAGCCGAAATCGATCCGGATGCACCCTGCACGCGGGCTTCGGCATGCATGAGCAGGATCTCGGCATAGCGGATACAAATGAAATTCTTGTTGGTGCCATAGTCGTTGATGCCGGTTGTCAGTTGGTCGGAAGGCAGGTAATGCTTGCCACTGAGAAACATTTCTCGCGCGAAATCCTGGAATACATCGCCCGACGGCGTTACGACGGAAACATAGCTAGGCAGTGTCGCATATTTCGGATCTTCCTTGATCTTATCTATACCGCGCGGTGTGAAAATCACCGTTGTGACAAGACGCTTTTCTTCATTGCGATCGAGCATAAACTTGATGTATTTCAGACTCGGCTCGAAGAATCCCCAGCCGCCGCCTGCCGTAGCTACTTTCGGTTTCCATGCTTCCGGACCAAAGAAAGCAAAGAGGTAGCTCAGGTTCGTACCGCCAGCCACACCCGAATCCCAATATTGCCACTCGAGCAGGTTCTCGTCATTGAGTTTGCCCGGGATCTTGAACAGGTTATAGTAGTCGTCCTCGAGGTGGAACAGCCCGGATTCGATGATGGCGGACGTAGCATCGGCCACCCCCTGGAAGTTTTTCAGCTCCAGGTTGGCCAGCGCTTTCATGGCGAGGGCCGTGTGACGGGTTACACCACCTTTGATATCGTCGCGCTGGTTGGGACGCAAGTTGGGTAGCTGACCGGCGGCAGCATCCATGTCGTCTGCAATGAATTGCATCACCTCGTCTTTGGTGGAAACTTTCATTTCAAACAAGTCGGTAGGGTCGGAAGTGACAGGGATATAGACGCGGCCCCATGTACGGGAAAGTTGCAGCAGCAGGAAGGCGCGCAACACTTTGGCTTCGGCCATGTACTGATCGGCCAGCGCCGGGTTGGGCGCAAATTCCTTGTATAGCTCCACCTGCTCGATGGCGGAGTTGGCAGCCAGTATATCGTTGTACAAGTTCTGCCATACGGAGTTGAACATCCAATAGTCGGTGTTAGCGTAGTTGTATCGGTCAGAATTAGCAAACTCCTGCTGGTCGCCAAGGCCGCCTGCGTTCACATCGTCGCCCCGTACGGAGATGAGCGGGTAATCTTCCCAACCGCGGTTTTGGAATTCGCCGTAGGCGCCCAGGAGGGGATTGATCATGTCTTCGCTCTTCGTGTAGTCGGTGGCGTCGGTATAAGAACGATTCTCCGCCTTCTCATTCAACAGATCATGGCAGGAGATCGTCAGCAGCATCATCCCCAGGAAGGCTGCCAAGGACAGGTATTTATGGATTGATTTCATACTGTGTCTTTAAAAATTTAGAATTTAACGGCGAGTCCTACAGTGTACACGGCCGGGATCGGATAGGTCTGCGAATCGATACCGTTTGGCGTTTCAGGGTTGAAGCCGTTGTATTTAAATACCGTCAGCGGTCGTTCGGCGGTAAATGAAAGTCTGGAATCAGGGAAGTTGGTGCCGAGCATGTTGCCCTTGATGGTATAGCCCACCTGCACGTTCTGGATGCGGAAGAAGTCACCTTTCTCCACGAAGTAGTCGCTCATCTTTTGGTTCCAGCCTTTGCGAAGGCCGGCAGCCGACGGATACTTGTTGGATGTTCCTTCGCCATGCCAGCGGTTCTTGGCCAAATCGGCATCGAGGTTGCCGTCGGTAGTCCAGATCAATTCACCGCGCTTGCGATTCAGGATCTTCGCGCCGTTCTGCCCCATCAAGTTTACCGACAAGTCGAAGTTCTTCCACGAAGCACCGAGGTTCACACCCCAGGTGATCTTGGGAAGAAACGAGCCGATGACCTCCCGGTCGCTGGCATTGATCACGCCGTCATGGTTGAGATCCTTGAATCTCAAATCACCGGGCACCAGTGGATTACTGACGTTGGCTTGATTATAGGCCACGGCGGCCGGGTCGGCCTCAATCTGTGCCTGGTTCTGATACACACCATCGGTGCGGTATCCGTAGAATGCCTGAAGAGGCTGATTCAAATAGGTACGTTGACGAAACTCCGCTGAGCCGCCTTCAATATAAGGCTGGCCGTGAAGGTCTGTTGCTTTGTTCTTGAGTGTGGCCATGTTGAAACCAACATTGTAGCGGATGCCATCACCAATTTTATCAGACCAATTCAGAGCAAGCTCGAGGCCCGCATTCTGCACGACACCCACGTTCTGCATGACCGTCCCACCAATCAACGGTACGTTTACGGGGACCACTGCATTCTCTGTGTTGCGAACATAGTAATCGGCTTCGAGCGACAAGCGGCTGCCTAAAAACTTAGAGGTAAGGCCAACGTTCACTTCTTCCACAACTTCCCATTTCAGGTAGGCAAAGGTGCTCTTCGCATAAGTGCCGGTCACGAACGAATTGCCATACACACCGGTAATGACCGACTTGGTGGCTTGGCCATCGGAGGCTTGCACCTTGTCGTTGCCCAACTTGCCCCAGCTGGCGCGCAATTTCAGGAAATCAACTACCGAATTGCCTTTCAGGAAATTTTCCTGCGACAGCACCCAACCCGCACCGATCGTGGGAAAATAACCCCATTTCTCCTGGTACTTAGAGGAACCGTCGGCTCGGAAGGTACCGTAGAGCAGATATTTGTCGCCATAGTTGTACGCTATCCGGCCGAAGTACGAGAAGCCATATTGATGGGTTCCATCGTCGGTCACTAACCGGGCCTGTGCGCCGTCTATGGTTACGGGGATCTCCTGCGACTGTGCGAGGTACCACGACTGCTCGTCGGTTACCGGAAAGCCCTTGCCGCGCGCGGTGAGCATGTCATACAATTCATCGCGGAACGCGGTGCCGGCCATCACCGTCACGTTGTGTTCACCGAAGGTCTGGTCGAAGGTCAGCACGTTATCCCAGATCTGGTTGACATAGGTTTCATTCTTCTTGGTCACCTCGCTGATGGTGCGTTGCCCGTCGGTAGAAATAAAATAGGGAAGGTCAACCTCACGGTTGCGGAGGAATGTACTGCCCGAGTTGTAGGCGCTCTTAAAGGTCAACTTGTCCTTGATGAGGTCCAATTTCAAATAGAAGTTGGCAAGCACCCTTCTCGACTGAAGCCGGTTGTTGTTGAATGCCATGGTGGGGAATGGATTCTGCGGGCCCCGGTAGCCTATGTTTTCGGCGGAAGCAAACTTGATGGGGAATGCCGCGGTGTTTTGTTCATCGTACACCGGAAAGATGGGGACGGCGAAATAGGCCTGGTTCCACACGGCGTCGTCGGGCGAATACTTGGTGGAGTTGCTCATGTTGAAGTTTGCGCCGACGGTGATCCAGTCGTTGACATTGAAATCGGTTCGCGCGCGAATGTTGAGACGCTCGAAGCTGTTTTGCATGTCCAGGATACCATCTTGTGAGAAGTAACTTGCGCCCAGTGAATACGTAGCCTTGTCGCTACCACCCTCCACGCCAAGGTTATGATTCTGGATGGGGGCCGGACGCAACACCTCTTTGTACCAATCCGTGTTGACGTTGGGAACGTTGGGGTTCTCGCGGCTTCGTCCGTAGCGTTGCATGGCGTTGAGGATGTAGGTCTGATCGGCAACCGATCCCGACTCCTGGGCCATCGTTGCAAACTGCTCGGAGTTGGCCATTTTTAATACATTCTGCGCTACTTGCACGCCATAATAACCGTCGTAAGTCAGTCTCGTTTTTTGGTTGAGCTTGCCCGATTTGGTCTCGATGAGCACCACGCCGTTGGCCGCACGTACGCCGTAAATGGCCGCCGCAGAAGCGTCCTTCAAAATGGAGATTGTGGCGATATCATTAGGGTTCAGGAAGTCGATGTTGTCAAAAAACACACCGTCCACTACATAGAGGGGCGCTTCATTACCTACCGGCGTCTGATCGCCTTTAACCTGAGGATACGACCCAACGCCGCGGACGCGGACAGTAGGCGAAGAACCCGGCGCACCTGAACTCACGATCTGCACACCCGGAACTTTACCTTGCAACGACTGCATCGCAGAGGCTGCCGGCGTGCGGGAAATATCTTCGGACTTGATGGTGGTGATGGCGGAGGTCAAGTCTTTCTCCCGCTGCGTGCCATAGCCAACCACCACGACCTCGTCCAGCGAGGTCAGGTCTTCTTCCATGACTACGTCAACGACCGTGCGGCCGCCGACGTCAATGGTAGCGGCCTTGTACCCAATAAATGTAAAAACCAGTGCATTCTCGGACCCCGGGAGTTCCAATTGGTATTTGCCATTCGAATCGGTGGTCGTCCCTGTGGTTGTACCCCGAACGATCACATTGACACCTGGCAGCGCCTCGCCTGCCGCATCTGTAACTGTGCCTTGCAGCGTACGCGTCTGCGCCCATGAAGTGGACGCTAACAAGCTGAAAGTCAACAATGTAACTAGTAGTTTTCTGATCATAGGTTAGCGGTTTGATTTAGTTTTCAGTCACTGAATTTTGGATATATCCAACACAAAGTGGAATTATTTCAAACATTTGCGTGCAAATGCACCGGATGTGCGTGTGTTTTTGTGTGTCTGATTTTCCAGAAAAAAAACATTGATTTCAGGCCTTTTCAATCGTTGTCTGTAAAAGATGGGCGATTATTTATCAGAAAAAAAACATGCGTGCGGGATCGTTTCCGATCACCGACGGAATGGGCGCGAAAGGGAAAGTCACACAGCAATGCGCCCCGGTGCAGTTGATTGAAGGGATGCTTTCAACCTGAAGGGATTGCCGCCACAAGGCGTTCACCCATAGGCACCAATTGCCCAGTTTCTGACGCGATCAGAGCCTTGCAGCTCAATCGGTCGGTCTTGTCAGTTGGGTCTGCTAATCGCGGTTTTCTACTCGTGTTGATCCTGCTATTTTTCGGTCAGATCTTGAGACGCGTCGGGGGGTGTCATGGCTTCTTCCAACGGCTTGGTCGCGCGGCTCCGGGAGTGGTCGCGGCTTGATTTCTTGGATCGCTCGTCGAGGATGAGGATAACATCCTCCCAACGCGACGAATGCTTCTTCCATCCCGACTTCTCCAAATCAGCCAACCGGTCGGCCACTTTATGACGGAATGCCCACAACGTGTTCACCCGCAGCCCCAATTGTCCGGCCAGGGTCTCAAGCGTGTATTCTTTGTGACCGATAACCGTGAGGTAGGCGATGTAGAAGGCTTTCTCAATGGGGAATTTAATGCTGTGGAAGATGGTGTATGCCGTAATGGATTCATTGTAGCCACAACGAGTACAGCGGCGGGCAAACTTCTGGGTGCCGTCGAAGTACTTTTCGTTACTGCACTTGCGACAATGGAAGGGCTGCCCCCATTTCAGGTTTTCCAGGAAGCGATAACAGGCCAGCGTGTCGGGATATAGGGTTTTGAATTGCTCGTAATCCATGTTCTTTTCCAGCAGGCGCTCGCTGAGCACTTCCTTGATGCTGCTCTTCAGCCTCCAGTTGTCCAGGTCAAGGATGGAGTTGATCTGGTTGATCTCGTGCGACTGTCTTTCCAGCAACACGTTGGACTCCTCCAGTTGGTGGTTCTTCTCGTTCAGTTCCAGGGTGCGCTCCATCACCTTTTGTTCCAGCTCGCGGTTCACCTTGTCTTTCAATTGCATGTTCACCTCGTGTTGCTGGATGATGCGTTTCAGGGCGCGGTCGCGCATGTCTTTGAGGATGCGGATCCTGTCGCCCAGCGCGAAGGTGAGGAAGAGCATTTCCAAGACAAAGCTAAAATGCAGGCTGTAGTGTAGCGGCGTGGTGAAGGGCAGCACATTGAAGTAGACCATCGTGCGCACGAAAAATCCGGTGAACAGGATTCCATAAGCGATAACAAAGAATCGCGCCGGCCGGTAACCCTGGTTCCAGACGGTGATGCCGGTATAAAAGATCAGCGAAAGCGGAATGATCTCCTCATTACGGTAGGTAAGCATCCGGGGAAGAAAAAACAGCTCGACCAAGAACCACACCGAGCGCAGCAGGATCATGCCCTTCAACGCCTTGTCCAGTGCCGGTGCGTTGGCCCTTGTGCTCAGGAAGCGGCGCGTAAAGATAAGTCCCCAAACAATGACAGAATAAAGCGTGATGCCGACGGCATAGTCGTTCCACTCCGGGTGGCCGGGCCACAGGTATTGAAACCCAATACCGTCATAACTCATGGCATAGGCGGCCACGCTCAATATGTAGAAGATGTAGTAAATATTCTTGATCTCGCGGATGGCGAGATACACCAGCAAATTGTAGAGGCTGATGATGAGGATCATGCCATAGAAAGTGCCGAACAACAAATACTCGCTCAAGGCATAGCCCACGAACCGGTCCGCCGAGCGGAAGGCGATGCGGATGTCAGCAAATTCATGCGAACGGATGTTGAAGTAATAATACATCAAGGTATCGCGCTTGATGTTGAGCATCACTTCAAAATTCTTGTGCGGCAGCAAGCGTTTCGAGAACGGCTGGCTATCGCCCAGCATCACGTTCTTGTACGAGCCGTTCTCCTGGGGAATGTAAGCCTCGATCTCGTCGATGGTCTGATCGTAGAATTCCAACAGCCAGACCTTCGCGCTGCCGGTCCGGTGTTGAATGGGCAGCCTGATCCAATAGGAGGCGTTGGGCTTAAAGTCCTTGTTGTGATAGTTGGGATGCGGGTGAAAGCGATTGGAGAAACTGTTCGAAGAGATCTGCCAAAAAGAAATGGTATTCGTAGTGTCTATATAATATTCCAACTCATAGGGCATGAAGTTGCGCTCGATCAGCGCATCATTCACCTCGAATATTTTCTGGGCACTGGCGGTCCCCAGAAGGATCATCATCACTCCTAAAAGGATGCCCCACTGCTTCATAAGGGAAATATACGAATTTAGTGGTAGTCAGGAGGTAGAATCCAGGAGCCAGGAGCCAGGAGCCAGAAGCCAGGAGCCAGAATTCAGGAGTTATAATTCGCGAGGCTTTTGATGATGTTGCGAGACCGGGCTTACTTGCGACAAAATCAAAATACAAAATACGCGTTAGGATATTTTGATCACTAAATTCCTGAATTCTGGCTTCTGGCTCCTCTTTTACTGCTGTTCCAGCCATCCTCCCGTAAAGCCTGCTTTCTTCAATCCCTCGCGGATGTATTTGTTCTTCTTCATCGTTGTCCAAATGATTCGTGTCCGCCAGTTTTCCAGTTGGATAAGGATGGGGCCTTGATCAATGCCGAGGTAGTCTTTGTCGTACCAGCCCTGGGTGCCGTCGGCGTAGGCGATGCTCATGTTGAATGCATCTTTGAAACCGTATTTGTCATAGAGCTTGGTGCCATGGCGTTTTTTCATTTCCACTAAGGTGGGGATGCAGATTTCTGGGGCAAATGCGAGCGAACCACCCGCAGCTGTCGGGGCGATGGTGCCGTCGTCGCGCAGGTAGAATTGGGATGCGCCGCGGGCGTTGTAGCCTTCGAAGGAAACGTTAGGATTGCTCTTCTTGTCATTGCCGGGGCCGTCGCAGGCGGTGAGGCCCCACATGGTTTTGTCGTAGCCCATATAGCCTCCGGGGTTCAGGGCGCAATAGGCGCGGTTGGCATAGGTGGCACGGCGGGAGTTTTCAAAGTAGTCGATGCCTTTGGTTTTCATGTAGGGATCGGAAATGCCTTTGAAGTCGATGAACATGTGGGAATACTGGTGGCCAAACAGCGGGCCGAAGTTCACGAACTCCTGGCCCTGATATTTTGCCCATTGATAGGAGTCTGTCCAGGTTTTCCAGCTTGAGGCGGGAATGCTGTGGGTGGGCGAGCCCAGTGCTAAGATATAAAGAATCATCGCCTCATTGTATCCTTGCCAGTTGGCATCGATAAAGCCGTGCTCCGGGTGCCAGCCCATGCTCATCACGTCTTTGCCATTCATGGCCCAGTCCCACTCCACACCTAAGTAGAGCGCGTCGGCTATATCGCGGATTTGTTTCTCTGTGGCATCGGGGCCGTCAAAGTAGGATTGCACGGTGAGAATACCGGCCATGAGCAGGCCTGTGTCGATGGTGGAGAGTTCCACTTGTTGATGGCGCAGGCCGGTCTTCATGTCGAGGAAATGATAGAAGAATCCTTTATAGCCCGCCACACCCGATGGCGCTTCACCTTTGGGCAGGCCTTGCATGAACTTGAGGGTTGTCAACACACGTGCTGCCGCTTGTTCGCGGGTAATGAATTTGCGCTCTACGCCGACAATATAGGACGTCAGTCCAAAGCCGGTGGCGGCAATGCTGGAAAAGCTTTCGGATGGCCAGCGGTCGGGTTGCTGGCCGTTGTCCTTGCCGGCAAGGTCCCAGAAGAAATCAAAGGTTTGGCGGGTCAGTGAATCCAGGAATGCCTTGGGCAGCGGCACTTTGGCCGGCGCGGTTGCTGCCTGTTGGGCGAAGGTGCTATAGAAGAATAGTACGGTGATAGAGCAGGCCAGCAAGAGCCGTTGCGAGAGTCGTCTCATAAGCAATGATGTATTTAGGTTTGTGCGGAGGGAATATCGTAAGAAAAACAGAAAGCCATCGCTGATTTTTATGTAAAAGGCATCCGAAGGGAATGTCGCCTATGTACCTATTCGCCTTATTTTTTCGTCTTGTGCATCAGTCGGCATGTCATTTATTCGCCTTCGATATATTGCGGGTCGATGCGGAAGCGATCGTATTGCGTAAGATTGTTTTCAAGAATCACCGATTTGAGTTGGCGTGTGTAGGCCGAGCGGCGTTCGGAGAAATATTTCAGATGCGGCAATAGCTTGAAAGGATTGTCCGTCCGAAGCCTCGCCTTTCGCAAGCTGCGATAGGCTGTAGAGCGTGCGAGGATCTCGAAATAATGTTGAATGGATTGCGACATGTCGGGATACGAGCGCAGATAGATCATCTTGTTTCCCCGCGTACGCGCTGCCGCAATGCGGGGTTCGCTGGCGTTAAATGACCATATGCCAAACAGGTTGCTGGCGCTGAGAAAGAACCGGCTTTGCCCCCACCCGCTTTCTACCGCCGTCTGTGCCAACACGATGCTGTTGGGTAAGGTGCGCATGCGGCCGATGAGTTCGTTCACGGTCCTGGCCTTGTAGCGGAGTCGCATATCGAGGAAGAAGGTGCTGTCGGCGGTCTCCCATTCGATTTTGTCGCGGAGGGTCACCATCCGCTTGCGGTCCTCTTCGATGCGGTGTTTAGCGACCAGTATGGACGGCAGCACGGCGGAGATGAAGGTCGCTTTGGCCTGGGGTGTGGGCAGGCGGTCGAGGCCGGCGACGTTGGTGTAGAGAATGGGTTTCACCAACTCATCTTTCAACATCACCACTTCATTCAATGACTTCAGGTTCACCACTTCCGTTTCCACCACGGCTCCCCCGCGCGAACGACAACCGGCCAACGCCAGCATCATTGCTGCACTTGCGTAAATCGAAACCTGCAGACGGGAAGCCATAAAACAAAAATAATCAGGAAACACATGAAAAACACCGACACTAGTGACCGGCGGCCTGTCTTTAGGGTCGTCGGGCGAGTCCCGTTCGCTTAACGGGAAATTTGGCTCGCAGCATGATGCAAAATTCCACGCCCAGGATCAATCGCTTTCCGGGACTGGAATTTTCATTGCGTAAAACCAATCTACCCGGCAGCGATTGATCGCTCCACGTTTATCTGTTTCAAAAAATACGCATCATGAGACACCACCAGGAGCGTTCCGTTATATTCGTTGATCGCCGCGGTCAAGATCTCGATGTTTTGAATATCCAGATTGTTTGTGGGCTCATCCAACACGATGATGTCCGGGGCCTGATGGTTGATCGTTAAGCAACAAAGGATCAACCGCATTTTCTCGCCGCCGCTCAACACGCTACAGGGCTTGTCCCAATACGCTTTTGTAAACAAAAACCGGTTTAGGCGGATCTTTACTTCATGCTCCTCCAATGCGCCTGAATTGAATTGTTGCGCCTGTTCATAAACATTGCGCGTGTTGTCGATCAATGAATAGTCCTGGTCGATATAAATGGCTTTGACGCCAGCCCTTTCCAGTGTTCCGGATTGTGGCAGACATTCACCCAAGATCATTTTTATGAGCGTTGTTTTGCCTGAACCATTTGCTCCTTTGATCACGATGCGATCGCCACTCGCGATTTGAAAACTCAAAGCGTGCTTCCAGAGAAGCCGACCGTCATATCCAAAATTTATGTTCTTCGCGGTGACCAATATTTTTCCAGGATGAAGCGCCGAGTTGTCCAGATCCATCTTCATCTTGTCCACACCCGGCAACGCTTTCCGCAGTTGATTCAGCTCCTGCGAAATGCCGTCCACTTTTTCATCGTGAACGCCTTTCATGCGCGCCGTGCTTTTTTCAGCATTGTTTCGAAACGTCTTCATCATGATGGTGGGAAGCCCGGCCTTTTCTTGTTTTTTCTTTCCGCGCGCGTCCAGTTTCTGTTGCCGATCCAAGGCTTCCCTTTCCGTTTCCTTCGCTTTGCGGAGTGCCTTTTCCTTGCTCTTCAGGTCTTGTTGTAAGACATCGTGCTCGATCTTTTTTTGTTCGGCGTAGAAATCATAATTCCCACCATAGACGGTGATGCCTCGCTTGCTGAGTTCAAAAACGGTATTCAGAAGATTTAGCAATGTTCTGTCGTGACTCACCACCATTACCGTGTCGGTGGTGGCGGTTATGTAATCATAGAGGATGCTTCTACCGAGGGCATCCAGGTGGTTACTCGGTTCATCCAACAAAACTATTTCAGGTTCGTGGATACGGATGCCCGCGAGAAAGGCTTTTGTTTTTTGTCCGCCGCTAAGGGTTCCCATTTTTTGAGTGAGATCCAATTCGCCGAGCTCCCAATGAGCAAAGGCTTCTTGGCAACGCTCTTCAATCGTCCAATCGTCGTCGAGGGAAGCCAGGTTTTCATCTGTTGCGTTGCCTTTAAGAATTTCTTTTAGTGCAACCAGTTTGTCCTCGATCTTGAGCGCCCGGGCGATGCTGTAGTCATTAAATTGGCCAAAGAGCTGTGGTACATAATAGGGTTTTGCATCCGCTTTTACGCGTCCGGTGGAAGCCAGTAAGTCTCCGGCTAATACCTTTAGAAGGGTGGATTTCCCCGATCCATTGTTGCCGATCAATGCAATTTTTTCTTGTTTGTTGATGGCGAGATCTATGTCCGTGAACAATATATCACGATTGGGAAGGGTATAGGATATACCTTGAGCAATAAGCATAATTTCTTTCTTTTAGAGAGTGAATAACTGTGGGAGCGCTTTCTGGGGCTCCGTTTTGTTTTTCTGAAAGAAATTATGTCCTACATGAAGGGAATGTGATTGATTACGGTGCAAAAATAAAGAAAATTTCTAAATCACGAAGAGGCATTTTTGTATTCCCTGCTTTCGTGATCTCAAAGGAGCGTCATTGAGCGTCGATGAGTTTATTTAGGCACATTATTGTGGTCGATATAATGGTCTTAACGTTGGCCCTTCCAGGCGTTGACAACACCCGGGTTGACTAGCGTTTGACAAATTTGTAGTTCTTCACACCGTCGGAAGTCATTATCCGAAGGAAATAGACTCCGGGCGCCAAGGTAGCGACGTTGACGGTCAGTTCCTCGTCGCGTCGACTAATCTGCGCAGACTGAACAACCGTTCCCCCTACATCGCAAATAGAGCTAGGACCCGCAGTGTAAGCCAGATGCCGGATTACGAAGGAATTCTCTACCGGATTCGGATAGATCTCCAACTTACCGGTCTCCTCAATTCCTGTGACAACATACCGAAAAGAGAACGGGGGTGAATTTACTTCAGTCTTCGAATCGCTAGCCGTTACATGCCAGAGGACTTCCGTGTTCCAAAGGGCGGGGTAGTCGTCGATGTTGAAGCTAAGTTCAGTGGCGGTTACCTTCTCAACGATTTGGTCTGCGCCGTCCGCTGTGATGTGAACCGAATACAGGATGGGATCTCCGTCGACGTCTGCAGCAGGCTGCCATTTCATCAACACCGGAGATTCAACAATGCTGTTGTTTTGGGGCTGCAGAAGAACAAAATCAGAAGGAGCATCATTTACGGGAAGGACCGTAACGGCAACAGCAAACACGTTTGACGTATCCAAAGCACTGGCAATCTTTACGGGCACCGACAAAGTGCCGTTGAAATTTGGTGCGGGTGTAATCACGCCATTTTTCACATCGTAATGATCCCCTTTGTCAACAAATAAATTGTAATCTACCGGGTAGCCGGGAGCATTAATCAACACCAGGTCAGTCAATGAGATGGCGAACGGTATATCCTCATTCACCGCGGACACGTTCGCCCCTGTGATTTCAGGCGTTGACAACGTAGTGGCCTGTACCACGTCGGAGTACTCCGAATAGTTAGATCCGTTAGAAAAAATGGCCTTATAATAGTAGGTGTGATTTGACGCTAGGTTTTTGTGAACAAATTCCGTTTCGGTGTGGGTACCCATAAACTGGAAATCGATGCCATCTTCCGATCCATAGAGGTAGCGTTTTACATAAGGGCTGAACATCTCCGGCATAACAAGTTTGATACTGGTGGATGACACACCGGCAGCAGAAAGAATGACCGGCTTGGGCAGGTCCATGATTGTTGCCGAATAGGTATTGGACAAGAACGATTCCGTTTGAGCGTTGAATGCCTTCACTCTAAAATAGTAGGTTGTGAGCAAGTCGAGATCGTCTATGAAGTAGTCCGTTGTATTGGCGGGCAGCGTTACTTCAACCGGATTAGCAAAGGCTGGCGATTTGCTATACTCCAATTTAAAACCGGTTTCGTCTGCACTGTTATCCTCCCAGTTGATCCTAACCCAAGATGAGTAAATGTTATGGGTGTCTGTGGTGATAACCGGTCGCCCAGGTCGTTTGATGCATTGCGTGCTTACCTGCCAACCCGTGGAACCGTTGTAGAGATCGGATTGAAAAGTAAAGGTAATGCTACGGCCGCTGGAGATAAGGGTTGGCGGCTGCATTGTACCAAAGTACCCGCCCAGGGCTGGTGCGTAGGCTGAGTTGCCATCGATCACCACTAGCGCATCATAGTAGTCATAGGTGCTGAATCGTGTAAACGAAATACCAAGCACACAATCCGTGCAGGTTGTTTCGATCGTTTTTATATACGTTTCGCTGGGATAGAATCCCGTGCATGTCTCTGGGTAACATAGGCTTTGCGCACAGGTCACGCTAAGGGGTGTGCTGGCACCCTGGTATGCAAAGTCGGACTGTCCAAAATCTCCCAGCGCTTTTACGCGGTAGACATAGTTCTTGGTTGGATCAATGGAAGCGTCTGTATAGGTGTTGGTATTGGCCGGCAAAACGGCAACCCCGGTGAATGTAGCGCCTACATCGGTTGACCGGTCGATCTGATAGTTCAGTTCATCGGTCGCCTCGTCGGTCCAGGTTATTTGGTAAACATCTCCAGTGCGTGTGGCATTCAGGTTAGCGGGACGTGCGGGAATTTGGGCCAAAGCCACCGAGCTCACGGCCAGCAGCCAGCAAAACAACAACTTTTTCAACATGGAATAACTTTACCCCGCAATTTATACCCTGTCCATGGATAATTGGGGCACGTGTAAGGTAATGCTGCTCTTTGATCAATTTCCCGGTCATCGAGGGGGCCGACGGATCCGGCACGGGCGCCCAAATTCTTTGGGCTGAGGCGATTATATTTTTTTCTGGCGTGTACGCCGAATTTTCTTTTTTCAAATTCCAACCTACTTCAAAGTGCTAAAGACGGATAGCCCAGGCGCTATAGCAGGCTTTTTATGATCCCCATCAATCCCGAAGGAAATACTCCCAACCAAATCAGCGACACCGTAAGAATAGCCAGCGTAACGCTGCTCACAATATAGATCGCAGGATTCAACCGGGTGTTGGAAGTTTCTGCTTTGGTTTGCTGCTCGAACATGATCGCGATGATGCGGATGTAGTAGTACAATCCGATGACGCTGTTCACGGCCAGCATAACAACCAGCAGCCACTCCTGCATGTTCACGCCCGCGGCGATGATATAGAACTTCCCTACGAAACCGGCCGTGAGCGGAATGCCTGCCAAAGACAACAACATGGCGGTGAACGTAGCGGCCGTCCAGGGGCGGCGCCAGAAGAGACCGCGATAGTCTTCGGTGGCTTCGGCGTCGTGTTCGGTGTCGGAGAGCATGGCCAGGATGCCAAAGGCACCCAGCGTGGTGATGAAGTAAGATACGAGATAGAATGTCACAGCCTCTGTGCCCAGCGCGTTGCCGGCGATGAAGGCAACCAGCAAATAGCCCATGTGCGCAATGGAGGAATAGGCCAGCAGCCGCTTCACATTATTTTGACGCAAGGCAAGGATGTTGCCGGTGAACATGGAGGTGATGGCAATGACGGTGAAGATGAGCACCAGCGTGGGATACTGATGGCCGTTGAGCGTGACAAAGAAGCGAATGAGCAACCCCACTACCCCACCCTTCGACACCGTGGCAATGAAAGCCGTGACGGGCACGGGAGCGCCTTCATATACATCGGCGGCCCACATGTGGAATGGCACAAGACTTAGCTTGAACCCTACGCCGACGATCATCAATCCTAGACCTGCAAACAGCATGAACGACAAGCCATCGTTTGCCGTCAAATGGCGGGCGATGCCCTCGAAGGCCATCGTGCCCGTGACCAGATACACGAGGGCCATGCCAAACAACAGGAACGCCGAAGAGAAGGCGGCCAGGATGAGGTATTTTATTCCGGCCTCGTCAGACCGCTCGCGCTTGCGCTGATAGGCAATCATGGAGTAGAGCGCGACACTAAGAATTTCAAGGCCCAGGAAAAGCGACACAAAATGTTTGCTGATCACCAGCGTGGAAGCTCCCAGCGTACCCAGTATGAGCAGAATATAATATTCCTCTTTACGCTCTTCGCGTTGTTCAAAATAGGCGTACGACATCATGGCCACGATGAGCGAGGTGATGAGAATGAGACCGATATAGAACACGCCCAATCCATCAATGATGAACAAAGGTTCGATGCTGTGACTGGTTCCCCGCATGTAGACCATCAGGTAGACAAAATCGGCCAGCAGCGATGCCAGCGTGATGGCATAGATGACTTTGTGATTGCGCTTCACCGAGATGGAGAACATGATGAGGATGGCCGTGCTGGTCAGGATGAACAGCGGCACGATGCTGAGAAAATCATTTGCGGTCATGGGTTCCTCCTTTCTGGATGTCTTTGTCGGATATCCGTGGCGTTGTCGGTTTGATATCGGTGGGATTCAGGGTCAGGGTGATCACTTCCTTCACCGTGTTCATGACCGGCTGCGGATAGACGCCCAACCAGACGATGACGATCACCAAAGGGACGAGGATCATTTTCTCGCGGAACGACAGGTCAGGCAGCGTAAACTTTTGCTCGCTTCTTCCGAGGAAAACTTTTTGAACGATGCGCAACGAATACGCCGTAGCGGCCACCAACCCGACGGCGGCCAGTATAGTGAGGATGTGCGTGGCTTTCCAGGCGCCCAGCAGCGTTAGGAATTCCGCTACGAAATTTCCGAGTCCCGGCAATCCCAGTGAAGCCATAGCAAACACCATCCCGATGGTACCCATGAACGGAACCTGTGTCCAGAAGCCGCCCATGCGGTTGATGTCGCGGGTATGAATGCGTTCATAGAGCGAGCCGGCCAGGATGAAGAGTGCGCCCGTGCTGATGCCGTGGGTGATCATCTGCATGACCACGCCCTGGAGGGCCAGTGAATTGAACGCAAACACTCCCAGCATGACAAAGCCCATGTGGCTCACGCTGGTGTAGGCCACCAATCGCTTCAGATCGGTTTGAGCAAAGGCCAGTACGGCACCATATAAAATACCCAATACGCCAAGGGCCATGCCCCAAGGTGCAAATTCAGCAGCAGCGACGGGGAACAGTGGAATAACAAAACGTATCAACCCATAAGCACCCGTTTTCAGCAACAGACCGGCTAGGATAACACTTCCCGCGGTGGGTGCTTCGGAGTGCGCATCGGGTAACCACGAATGAAAGGGAACCACCGGCAACTTCACAATGAACGCGGCGAGGAAGCCCAACATAAGGAGGCGGCCGGTTTGGGGTGAGAACTGCGTGTTCAGCAATTGGAAGTAGTCGAACGTGTAGGTGCCGCTGGCGATGCCGTGAACAAAATACAAGCCGACGATGGCCAGGAGCATAAGCAGCCCGCTGGCCTGCGTGAAGATGAAGAATTTATAAGCGGCATAACGGCGGTTCTCATGTCCCCAGATGATAATAAGAAAGAACATGGGGATCAGCATCACTTCCCAAAAGAAATAGAACAGGAAGAGGTCCATGGTAAGAAACACGCCCGTGATGCCGGCCAGCACCCAAAGGATGTTGAAGTAGAAAAAGCCGACGCGGTATTCGATCTCGTGCCACGACGTGAGCACGGCAGCCAGTCCGAGAAACATGGTGAGCGTTAGCATGAGCAGGCTCAGTCCATCCAAGGCCAGGTGGAAGTGGATGCCGAAGTCGGGGATCCACGGGGTGTCGTATTGCATGAGCCAGACATTGAGGCCACCGGACGTGTTCATTTGCATCCACCAGGCTAGCGTCATCCCAAACGCTGCGGCGAGGGCGAGAAAGGCGATCCATTTGGAAAGGGAGGCATTCACCTTTTCCGCGAGCCAGGCGATGATGCCGCCGGCCATCAGCCATAATATGAGCAGTGGTAACATCATAGCATCAGTCCCAGGGTTAGCATTAAGATCGCGCCGATCACAATTCCCATCACATACCATCGCATCATGCCGCTTTGCGTTCGCACCAGCACACCGTTGCAGTATTGAGTGAACGTAACCATCCCCCCATACACTTTGTCGATGACGTCGTTCTTATTGAGCGTGGAGAGAAAGACGTAGGGGCGCACAAGCAAGGTGTTGTAGAGTGCATCAAACCCCCAGCCATTGTACCAAAGATGGTGCAACCCGGGCACCGCCTTCTTGATGACGGTGGGCAATTCGGGTTGTTTCACATAAAAGAAGTAGGCGATATAGACCCCGCTCAGCGCCACCACGGCGGCGATGGCTTGAAACAGAACTTCTAAATGTTCCAGTTCAGGTTTTAGCGCGACCGTTGGAAGAACAGGATTCAGGAAATCAGAAAACAAAGTGACGTGTCCGAATGTGTGGGGCAGTTCTATAAATCCGGCTATCGTGGAAAGGATGGCCAGTATGATCAAGGGAACCGTCATGGATCTTCCGGCGTCATGACCGACGTGCGTGTGTTCATGGCCGAAGAAGGTGACAAACACCATGCGGAAGGTGTATACGGAAGTGATAAAGGCGCCGGCCAGCGCAGCCGCATAGAAGACCGGGTTTCCCTTTTCGCCGGCGAGGGCCAACCATAGAATTTGATCCTTGCTGTAGAACCCCGCCGTGACAAAGGGGATCGCCGCCAGGGAGGCGGAACCGATCAGAAAGGTCCAATAAATGACGGGAAGTTTTTTGCGCAGCCCTCCCATCTTGAACATATCGTGTTCGTGATGCAGCAACATGATCACGGCGCCTGCCCCTAAGAACAGCAACGCTTTAAAGAAGGCGTGAATCATAAAATGGAAAATGCCGGCCGACCATGCTCCGATGCCCAAGGCTAAAAACATGTAGCCGATCTGACTTATAGTGGAATAAGCCAGCACGCGTTTCAAGTCGTATTGCGTGAGTGCACTACACCCCGCCAACAACAGTGTGACCGCACCGACGATGCCCACAGCCATCTGTGCATCCGGGGCTAATTCAAAGATCACATGCGTGCGGGCTATGAGATAGACGCCGGCCGTTACCATGGTGGCGGCATGGATCAGGGCGCTCACCGGCGAGGGGCCTGCCATAGCGTCGGGCAACCAGGTTTGTAATGGTAGTTGCGCCGATTTACCAACGGCTCCTCCTAACAATAAAAATGCAATGACCACCGCCGCATGTGCACCCACCTGCCAGGTTTGGGATGCGTGCGTCATCAGTTCCTGTATATTCAACGTGCCGAAGGCCTGGAACAACATAAACAAACCGATCGCCATCGACGTGTCGCCCACACGCGTGACGATGAAAGCTTTTCGTGCGGCGTAGCCATTCTTTTCCTCCTGGTACCAGAAGCCGATGAGAAGGTAGCTGCAAAGGCCCACGCCCTCCCAGCCCAGGTACATCAGCAACAGGTTATCGGCCAGCACAAGGATGAGCATGGCACAGACAAATAAATTGAGATAGGCAAAGAAGCGGGCAAACCCATCGTCGTCGACCATGAAGCCGGTGGAGTAGATGTGAATGAGCGTGCCTACAAAAGTGATGACAAACAGGAACACCATCGAGAGGGCGTCCAGGTGAAATGCAAATTCGGTGTGAAAACCCTCCACGGCCATCCACGACCACAGCAGCTGATGGTAGGGTTGGGGTGATGAAAGAAAGTCGAACCCGATCAGCAGGGTGATGATGGCCGACAGCCCCACGCTGCCACAACCCACCAGACCGGCCGTTGCGCGCGACAGCTTGTCGCCGGCCAGGATCAGGGTAAGTGCACCTGCCAGGGGCAATGCCGGTATGAGCCAGAGTAGTTCTTTCATAGCATTATCCGTTCATTTTGTTTGCCGCATCGCCGTCGAGTGTTTTCAATTGGTGGTAGATCTGCAGGATCAACGCCAGGCCTACCGAAACTTCCGCGGCCGCCATGGTGAGAATGAAGATGAACATGACCTGTCCGTCGGCCTGCGCCCACCGCGAACCGGCGACGATGAAGGCCAACCCTGCAGCGTTGAGCATGATCTCGACAGAGATGAGCATGAAGATGATGTTGCGGCGGATCAGCACGCTGATCAGTCCCAACACGAACAATATGCCGGCCAGGAGCAGCCCGGCTTCAATGGGAATGGTTTTCATGATGGTTCATTTTTTTCTGCTTATTCTTCGGCATGTTCTAAAAACCGGTGCACGACTTTCTTCTTCTGGCGACCCAGGTGATAGGCGCCCACGATACCGGCCATGAGCAGGATGCCACTCAATTCGACACCAATCACATAGGGCCCATACAGCGAGAGGCCCACGGCTTTTGCATCGATGGCCTTTGTGGCGATCTGACCCGTGTCACCTTGAATGATGATGTAGACCAATTCGGCCAGGAGCAAAACCGAAAGTATCGCCGGGCCGATAAAGACATCGCGCGTCAGCCAATGACGTTCTTCCTCCACGGCTTCCTCTTTCAGATTCAGCATCATGATCACAAAGATGATGAGCACCACGATGGCGCCGGCGTACACGATCACTTCCAGCGCGGCTACGAACGGTGCACCCAATACAAAGAATACCAGGGCCACGGCCAGGAATGAAACGACCAGGTAGAGCAATGCGTGGATCAGATTATAGCGCGTGATCACCATGATGGTGGCCACGATGGCGATTCCCGATGCGATGTAAAATGTTAGTTCCATAGTTCAGGGCAGTAAGCTTTTTACATCCACGGGAACTTCTTCATTTTCAGCTTCGCCTTTACCCTTACCGCCGATGGCCATGCCGGCCACTTTATAGTAATTGTAGCCCGGATATTTGCCTTCCCCATTGATGAGCAAGTCCTTCTTTTCATACACCAGGTTCTGCCGGTTATATTCACCCATTTCAAAATCGGGGATCAGCTGGATAGCATAGGTTGGACACGCTTCTTCGCAGTAGCCGCAGAAAATGCAGCGCGAAAAATTGATGCGGAAAAATTCCGGGTAGCGGCGGCCGTTCTCATCTTCGGTGGCCTGCAGGGAAATGCAATCCACGGGACAGGCGGCCGCGCAGAGGTAACAACCCACACAGCGCTCACCCATGTCGGGGTCGCGGGTCAGCACGATGCGCCCTCGCCAGCGGGTGCTAAGCTTTATCTTTTCTTCGGGGTATTGAATGGTCTCACGTTTATGGAACATATGCATACACGTGATCCAAAGGCTGCGCACAATGCTGAACATACAGTATATTTTTTTTAGCGTTATTACCTCACGACTCCATCCACAACAAAATGGTGGCGGTGGCCATGAGGTTCACCAGGGTTAATGGAAACAATATCTTCCATCCGAATTCCATCAGTTGATCATAGCGCGGGCGCGGCAACGAGGCGCGCAGCAAAATGAAAAACGCGATGAACGCAAAGGTCTTCAAGGCAAACCAGGCGATGGGCGGCAAAAATGCCGGACCCAGCCATCCGCCAAAGAACAACGCGACGGTTACACTCGATATAAGGGTGATGCCCAGGTATTCGCCCACGAAGAACAGTCCGAACTTCATGCCCGAATATTCCGAGTGAAAACCCGCCACCAATTCGCTTTCCGCTTCCGGGATATCAAAGGGCAGCCGGTGGGTCTCCGCGATGCCCGCAATAAAAAAGATGACAAAGCCCAGGAACTGCGGCACCACAAACCAGAGTCCGCGCTGTGCATTCACGATATCCTGTAGATTAAATGACCCTGCCATCAACACCACGCCCATGAGCGAGAGGCCCATGAACACTTCATAAGAGATCATCTGCGCTGCCCCGCGCATAGCCCCCAGCAAAGCATACTTGTTGTTCGAAGCCCATCCGCCGAGGATGATGCTATACGCGCCCATCGACGACATTGCCAGGAAAAACAGGATGCCAATGTTGATGTTAGACACTACAATGCCCGGCGCGAACGGCACCACGACGAAGCTCATCAGCACGGTGATGGCCACGATGGCCGGTGCCACCACGAAAACAAATTTGTCGGCAAACGGCGGTATCCAATCTTCCTTGAAGAAAAGTTTTATGGTGTCGGCCAGCACAATCAGTACGCCGAACGGTCCCGCGCGATTCGGGCCATAACGATCCTGCCACAACGCGAGCATGCGTCGTTCCAGCCAGATGAGGCCGGGCGCGATGGTGAGCAATGCTGCCAACACCGCGCCGACGATGATCATGGGGTGTAAACCTCCTTTTTCCATGACATGTTTGTTTTAAGAATACACCACGAGGGCAACTCAACATAGGGCAACCCAGCCAGTCCATAAGGCAAGCCTGCCACACCTTGCGGCATGTCGGGGCTGATCTTTACGGGCATGGCATAAGCTTGGTCTTCGATGCCGAAGTGGAAGGTGTCGTCGGCCTTCAGGTTTCTTTCTTCGGCATCCACGGGGTTCAGGAGCACATACGGTTGGGGTATACGCGTGGCCACCGGTGGCGACCAGGCGCTCAATTCTTCCGATCCATAAATATGATGCAGGTGCACGGCCATCAGGTGGCCTTTGCGCGGTACAAATTGTTCCGGTATACCAATGAAGTACGTGGCCTTCGTGCCGCGTGGCTCCAGCAGGCGAATACCCGGGTCGCCGTCGCGCAGTGAATGGCCGACTTCATCCTGGTATTTGTTGACCGATTGGATCGAGTTCCAACCCGGTGACCAGAAGAAGGGGATCATTTGCGAGGGCGCCAGGCCGCGATAGCCTTCCATGGTATAGGACAAGGATGAATCCGGATCTTCCGGCGGTTTTGGTTCACTCACGTTGACGCCTGCGTTCATGGAGGTACGTCCGCTGTAGCGATGCGATTCGCGGGGGATGCGTTGGCCACCGGCCATGCGGAAGGATGACGGCGGCGTGATGTGATCGACGCCCTTCAACTGCGGTTCTTCCTGTGCGAGGGCACGCGTGATGTCTTCAAAGTTTTTCCATTTCGCTAGTCTGGGATGGTCAATGGCGGCGCCGATGGTGAGCAGCCAGCGCCAGCTTTCCTGGATCACGTCGGTGGATTCATACACCTGAAAGAATCGCTGCGCCCGGCCTTCATTGTTGACCAGCACACCGTCGGATTCGGCGAATGTTCCGGACGGGATCACGATGCGGGCCTTTTCTACGGTGGGTGTATTGGTATGATCCAGTACGATCACCTTTCTGCAGGTCTTCAAAAATTCGTCCACCATCGATGCAGGACCATGCCGGTAGAGATCGTTCTCCATGATGATCACGGTGTCGGCGTGTTGGTTCAGGATGGCGTCGAGCGCGGAGTGCAGGCGGTGGCCACCCATGAGGGCCAGGCCCATCGAGTTTGACTCGGGGAGCGTGAGCACGATGCCGGTCTGTTTGTTCTTTTCGTGCAAGGCCCAGGCAACATTGGCCGCGGCCCTGACAATATGCTCGCTCTCGCACGATGTTCCTGAAATGACCACGGGCTGTTTGGCCTCCAAAAGCTTTTGCGCAATCTGTTGCGCCAGCTCCACTTCAGCTTCCGAGAGATTGTTTACACCCGGTGCAGCCGGATTGATGAAATGCGCGATGGCAAAACCGAGACGCGCGATCTCATCCGGAGCAGCCCGAAATGTTTTTGTGGCCACGTCGTCAAGCTTTGTCGTATGTACGGTGGCGATGTATAACGGACCTTTTTCTTCCTGGATGAATTCGCGGGCCGCCGCATCGTTCCAGGGAGCGATGTTTGAAGCGGCGGCATGTCTTAAGGGCTGCTGGCGCACACTTTGTCGCACGGACAGTGCCAGCATGGGCGCGGTGTTCGTGAGGTCTTCGCCGAGGACAAGAACGGCGTCTGCACTTTCCACTTCTTTCATGGACGGTGTGCGCACCGGGCCTTCTTTCAATATTTTAATGACGAGTTCTCCCAGGTTGTGGGTATTGTCGGAAACACCATGGTAGAAACGATCTTCCCCTACCAGGGCCTTCAACACAAAATTAGATTGCAACGATGCACGCGGCGAACCGATGCCGATCACGCGCTGACCGACGATGGCTTGCTTCACGGCCTCGATCGCTTGTTGTTTGTCGGCTTCCACTTCATTTACTCTGGGCTTCCGGATGCGGCCTTCTGCATTCACAAAACCATAGCCGAACCGGCCGCGGTCGCAGAGGAAATAGCCGTTCACTTTTCCGTGATACCGGTTTGTGATCGAACGCAACTCACCATAGCGTTCGCCGGCAATGGTGTTGCACCCCAGACTGCAATGCTGGCAAATAGACGGCGCCGTGGTGAGATCCCATTTGCGCGTATAATGTTCCTTCAATGTTTTGTCCGTGAACACACCCGTGGGACACACCTCTGCCAGGTTGCCGCTGAATTCGCTTTCGAGCGTGCCCGGCTCGTGGCGCCCGAAGTAGACCTGGTTGCGCGATGCAAAGGCATCCAGATCTTTGCCGCCGGCATAGTCTTTATAGAACCTTACGCAGCGGTAGCATTGGATGCAGCGGTTCATCTCGTGGTTGATGAACGGGCCGAGGTATTGATTTTGGTAGGTGCGTTTCTTGTAGGTGTAGTGCCGGTAGTTGTGACCGGTCATCACGGTCATGTCCTGGAGGTGACAGGAGCCGCCCTCGTCGCACACGGCGCAGTCGTGCGGATGGTTGGTCATGAGCCATTCGACCACGTGCCCGCGAAATTCTTTTGCTTCAACATCGTTGATGGAAATGCGCTGGTTGTCGGTCACCGGTTCCATACACGACATGATGATGCGTCCTTTCTTGTCATCAGCATCTTTGTACACCTTCACCGCGCATTGGCGGCACGCTCCCACCGAACCCAGCGACGGATGCCAGCAAAAGTACGGCACGTCGAATCCCAGCGACAGGCACGCCTCCAACAAATTCTTTCCGGTGCCCGGGTCATACGGCTTGTTGTCTATATATAATGTGGCCATACTTAAGCAGAAATTTTATGACGAATCAATTCTTCAAAGTCTTTTCTGAAATACTTCAACGCACTTTGCAAAGGCTCCATGGCTCCCGGCGCCAACGCGCAGAAGGTGTTTCCCGGACCCAGATATTTTGTATGAAACTCCAGCGTCTTGATATCTTCCGGTTTCCCCTCCCCGATTTCAATGGTGCGCAACACCTTTTCAATCCAAGGCAATCCCTCTCGACACGGCGTACAAAATCCACAGGACTCTTGGGCAAAGAAATGTTCGAGGTTCCTCACAAAGCCCACTACGCTCGTGTGATCGTCCAGAATGATCATGGTACCCGTGCCTAACCGACTTCCAGCGGCAGCAACGCCGGTGTAGTCCATTCTTACATCAAGATGCTCTTCCACCAAAAAATCGGTGGATGCTCCGCCGGGCAAAGCGCCGCGGAATTTTAATCCGTCTTGCATGCCGCCGGCGTAGTCCTCGATCAATTCCCGCATCGTGACGGTCATCGGTAGTTCCCATGCGCCTGGCTTTTTCACTTTACCACTCACACCATAAATTTTTGTACCGGCATCTGCACCGGGGCTCAAATTCTTAAACCAATCCGTGCCGCGATTCACAATGTGCGGAATGCAACAAAGGGTTTCCACATTGTTCACGATCGTGGGCTTACCAAACAAACCACTGATCTGTGGAAAGGGTGGCTTTGCCCGGGGCGTGGCACGCTTGCCTTCCAGGGAATTGAGCAGCGCCGTTTCCTCGCCGCACATATAGCGGCCTACACCCGTGTGCAAATGCATATCGAGATCGAACCCCGAACCGAGAATATTTTTACCCAGGTAGCCTGCCGCATACGCTTCATCGATGGCTTGTTTGATCACCTTTGCCGCGAGCTTGTACGCCCAACGAAGAAATACATACGACTGATCGGCCTGGATCGCATAGGCCGCCAGGATCATTCCCTCAATAAGTTGATGCGGCGTTTGCTCCAGCAGAATACGGTCTTTAAATGTGCCGGGCTCCATCTCGTCAGCATTGCAGATGAGATACTTGGGCTTCGGCACGTTCAGGGGAACGAAACTCCATTTCATGCCCGTGAGAAAACCAGCGCCACCCCGCCCTCGCAAATTGGATTCCTTAACCAAAGCAGTAACGGCCTTCGGTTCTATTTCTTTCAAGGCCTTTCGAAGGGCTTGATAGCCACCGGCTCGCTCATACTCTTTCAAGCTGAGCGGCGCGCCATCGCCTCGCATATGTTGTGTTAAGGGTTTCTCCATACTGCTTTGCCTTCCGGCGATACGTTCAACATTATTTATGCATACTTTCCAAGAATCTCTTCCAGTTGTTCGGGTGTCACGTCGCGATACAAATCATTGTCAATCATCAATGCCGGGGCGTGGTCACACGTACCCAGACACGGATTCGGCAAGAAGGTATAGCGACCGTCAAGGGTGGTCTGGCCATAGCGGATGCCGAGCTGTTTGGTGATGAGGTCGGTGAGCTTCTCTTGGCCCATCACATAACAGCTTATGCTATCGCATATCAAAATGATATGCCGCCCTACGGGTCTGCGAAAAATAAGATTGTAGAAGGTGGCTACGGAATCCAGTTCTTCCGGCGACATGTCCATATAGGCGGCGATGTCTTTCAGGCTCTCATCCGAAACCCAACGGCGTTTCTGCTGTACGACCTTCAGGGCTTCGATGCAGGCGGCCTTCTTAACAGGGACTTCGTGGATCGCTTTGTCTATCTCAAGTTTTTCTTCTACGGTTAGCATAGGTTTATCAATGCGTGGTTATTGATTCGTTTTTTACCGGTCGATATCCGCCAGCACATAATCCATCGCCCCCAGGATGGCGAGCAGATCGGCTACCGTGTATCCTTTGCTGATGTAGGGTACGGTCTGCATGTGTGCAAAGGATGGCGTGCGGATGCGCATGCGATACGGCGACGTGTTGCCATCGCTGATGGCGTAGTAGCTATTGGCCCCCTTGGTCGCCTCCGTGCACACCATGGCTTCGCCTGCGGGAATAACAGGTCCCCAGCTCACGCCCAAAAAGTGCGTGATCAGCGTTTCAATGTCTTTCATGGTGTGTTTCTTGATCGGGGGGGTTGTCAGAGGGTGGTCGGCCTTATAAGGTCCCTCGGGCATATTCTCCATACACTGTTGAATGATGCGAAGGCTCTGCCGCATTTCCTCCACCCGCACGCGGGCGCGATCATAGCAATCGCCGTTTTCTCCGGTGGGTATATCGAACTCGAAATTTTCGTAGCCCGAGTAAGGTTGTTTTTTGCGGAAGTCCCATGCCAGACCGCAAGCCCGCAGGCCTGCGCCGGTCACGCCCCATTCGATGGCTTCTTCCGTTGTGAAAATACCAATGCCGACGGTGCGCGCTTTGAACAGGCTGTTGCGCATCACAAGGTCGTCGTATTCTTTGAGGCGTTTGGGAAAATAATTCAGAAAATCTTTTACCAGTTTTTCCCAGCCGATGGGCAGGTCTTGTGCCACGCCGCCGATGCGGAACCAGTTGGGATGCATGCGGCCACCGGTTACGGCTTCGACGATATCGAAAACCCTTTCGCGATCCGTGAACATATAGAAGACGGGCGACAATTGACCGACATCCTGGGCGAAGGTGCCATACCACACCAGGTGGCTGGCAATGCGGAAGAGCTCGCACATCATCACGCGAATGACCTTCACCCTTTCGGGGACTTCAATGCCAGCAAGTTTTTCGATGGATAAGAGGTAGGCGAGATTGTTGTTGACACCGCCGAGATAATCGATTCTATCGGTGTAGGGGATGTAGGTGTGCCACGACTGGCGCTCGGCCATTTTTTCGGATCCGCGGTGGTGGAAGCCGATGTCGGGCACGATATCGACAATGTCCTCCCCGTCTAGTTGAAGGACCAGACGGATGACGCCGTGAGTGCCGGGATGTTGCGGGCCGATATTGAGGAACATGAAATCGCTGTCCTCGCTGTGGCGCTGGAGGCCCCAGTCTTCGGGCAGGAATTGCAAGGCATGTTGCTCGCGGTCCTGTTTCTCATCCCACAAGCGGAACGGACCCATCTCCGTGGCGCGCGCAGGATGCTCTTTTCGCAAGGGGTGTCCCTCCCAGGTCAGCGGCATGAGAATACGCGTGAGGTGGGGGTGGCCTTCGAAACGTATACCAAACATGTCGTACACCTCGCGCTCATACCAGTTGGCGTTCGCCCACAACCCGGTAATGCTCGGTGCCGACAATGCGTTTTCTTTCAGGGCTATTTTGAAACGTATGAATTGGTTGCCATCATAAGTATAGAGATGGTATACCAATGTAAAATGCTCGGAAGGATAGTCAGGTTCTTTTTTGCGGGGCCGCTCGTCGATGGCGGTCAGGTCGTATAGAAATTTGTAGGTGGGGCGAAGGTCGTTTTTACAAAAGTAGAGTACTTCCTTTAAACGCTCCAACGGCAACCAGAGGGTGAGCATGTCATCCTTTGTCGTTTGCCTGATGAAAATATCACCAAACTTCAACACCAGTTGTTCTGTTGGATCAAACGGTTTTTCCATACGTCGGCCTGAACACGCAGCGTGTCCAGATTTTTTAAAGTTTTACTTTCTCAATCACTCATTCGATACTCTTTTTTTAAGTGCGTAACGTTTAACCAACCCGACACATTCCAGTTCTTCAAACTTCATCGGGAGAGCGGAAGGAGGTCATCTCCTGCCGTTTTTCATAGCGTTGATCTTTCATTGAAATTTTTGCCGGCTTGATCACACCTTGTTCGCCAATCACCCAGCTTAATGGTCGTTGTTCTTTCCCTACGGAATTCGCCAACAACATCAGCCCTTCCATAAAGGCGTCGGGCCGTGGCGGGCAGCCTGGGACATAGACGTCCACGGGCATGAATTTGTCCACGCCTTGCACCACGCTGTAGATGTCGAACATGCCGCCGGAATTGGCGCACGAACCCATGGAGATCACCCAACGGGGTTCCATCATTTGTTCATAGAGGCGCAGGATAATGGGTGCCATTTTGATGAATACGGTGCCGGCGATGATCATCACGTCGGCTTCGCGGGGTGTGCCGCGAATTACTTCGGCACCGAAGCGGGCCACATCATACTTAGGGGTCATGCTGGTGGCCATCTCAACGAAGCAGCACGAGAGCCCAAAGTGGAAAGGCCACAAGGAGTTTTTTCGGCCCCAGCCCAGCAGGCTTTGTACGGAGGTGAGCATAATGTTTTGCTGTACGGTTTCCTCGAAGGAACCCGGTCCGGCCAAGGTTGCTGTTGCGCCCGGTTTTGTGATCCACCAATTCATGCGGTTTTGCCTTTTAGTTTTTTGTATGCTTTAAGAATTTTACCGCCATCGGGACCAAAATCCAGGGCGCCATTGCGCCACTCATATATAAGGACTACGACCAATAGGATAATAAAGGTGACCACCCCGGCATAGCCGTACCAGCCCAATTCCCGGAAGGCGATGGCCCACGAGAAAATGAAAATGGTTTCCACGTCAAAAATGACGAAGAGCATGGCGATGAGGTAGAACTGGGAGGAGAAGCGCAGGCGTGCGCTGCCGGTGTTGAGGATGCCGGATTCGAAAGGCTCGCCCGTAGCCCGGTCGTTATGACGCTGACCGAAGACATACGAAAGTCCCAGTATCGCCCCTACGAGGGTGAATACAATTGCCGCATACGCGAGTATGGGCCAAAGCAGTGCAGTATTCTCAGATGAACCGTCCAAAACACATTTGCCTCCGGCAAATAGTTTTAAAGTTCTTTACTCCAATAAATAACTACAATTACCTGTCAATAAAGACGAATGCAGCGGGTCTCTCCTACGGGCTGCGCAGTGGGGCGGTGCTGGTGTGGTGCCTTAGTAGTAAGTAGCCAGTAGTCAGTAGCCAGTAGTTGGACTAATGACTCCAGTCTGTATTAGTGTGTGATGTACTGTTCTAGATTCTCGATAATGAAACGTTGTTCTTCCAGCATAAAGCGGATGAGGTCACCGATGGAGACGACGCCCACCAGGGTTTCACCATCCATGACGGGCAGGTGGCGGATCTGGCGATTGGTCATTACTTTCATGCACTCTTCTATGGTGTCGTCGGGACAAACGGTGACGGGGTGCTCGGTCATGAGCTCTCGGATCAGGGTTTCTTTCGAATTTTTTCCCTTTAAAACGAGCTTGCGGGCGTAATCGCGTTCGGTGAAAATACCGACAAATTTTCCTTGGTCGCAGATCAGCAGGCCGCCTACGTTTTGTTCAACCATTAATTCCAAGCCGTGGTACACGGTGATGGTAGGTTCAACTGTAAATACGGCCTCCCCTTTACTCTGCAGGATGTTTCTGACTTTTCCCATAAAAATAAGGCGATGATGATGAATTGAAGATATAGGGAAAAAATAGAAAAAGCAAGTTGCAAACGATTTAGTGAGACGGGGAGGCGGATGAGCGGAAAATATTGGAGTAACTGATAGCCTGGGGTGCGGGGCGCTCGGGCTTGCGCTTAGGAGCCAGAAGCCAGAAGCCGGGAGCCATGAGTTTTTTGGTCGCCTGACTCGTCCTTTGTCGGCGCTTGCGGTTGAGGAGATTTTTCTTCAGTGGTGAGTAGATTATCCACTGCGTGGGTGTGCGGCGTGTAGCCTTCCCCGTGATGGGGACAGCGGTCCGGCGACAAATGAGCAGCCTTAGCCAGCGAAAAGAAAAAAAAGCTTACAAAAGTTAAGTTTTGGAAACTTCGGCAGCCTTGTTGCGTAGGAACATGTCGTTGGAGCGCCAAGGAAAGGCGAGGTCGATCGGGAAAAAATGGGAAGTTGCGGCGGACGGAATAGACCCTTTTTAAACAAAAAATGTCCAAAAAACCACAAACTAGTACATGAAAAAAAAGGCAGTTATATGTTTTTCAAGGCAAAATACGTTCACTTATCCCCAAAAACGGGCTGATTCACACGTTCCCGGTAAATTTTTTAAATAAATTCTTGCAAAAAATTACATGCATACTGATTTTTTGCTAGTTTTGAAATGTCTAATAATAGTTTGGCTTTAAAGATCCCGAATCCAGTCCTAAGCGCTCTTCACAAATCTTTAAAGCAATAGTTTGTTCGGTATTTAAATTTTAATACCATGAAAAAAGTGTTGCTAATCGAGGATGACGCTCCTCTTTGTTTGCTTCTTGAGAAAATCCTCAAGAATTCTTGCGAGATTTTTATCATTAATGACGGTATGGAAGCCTGGTCGTGGCTGACCGATGGCAATACGCCTGACCTGATCATTTCTGATCTAAAATTGCCCAATCTCGATGGCATCGAACTTCTTGAAAACCTGAGCAACAGCGGCCTGTTCACCAATATCCCGGTGATCGTGCTGTCAGGCTATGAAGATGGAAGCAAGCGAAGAAGATGTCTTGAACTCGGTGCGTTCACGTACCTGCTCAAACCCTTCGATCCTCAGTCCCTCGTGACAGAGGTAGATCGTGCATTAGCGTTTCGTAAGGAAAATTTACTTGTAAATTAAAATGGAAGCGGTTTTACCCTTTGACCCCCAAAATTTCAGCGCAGGCCTTAGCCTTGACTCCCAGTCTTTGACTGCAAAAGATCACACTCGGCACATTCTGCGCGTGGGTTTCCCCTCCGCAGCCTTCGAAAATGAATATTCGTTGGGTGAGACCTTATTTACCAACACCACGCTGCAGGGCGCGATCAACAGCATCATCTCTTCCGAGCAGATCGATGCGGTGTTCATCCACCCCGACCAGCTTACCGCCGCTATCCAACCCCTGAAATCACTGGCGAAGGCCCAGGCTATCGCCCTGATCGTGTATTCTTCCAAATACGATCAACTTTGCCGCGACCGCGCACTCAAAAACGGTGTGGACGACTACTTCTATGGTAGCATCACTGCCGCGTACCTGAAGCGCCTGGATTTTATCCACAAGCTGAAAAACTACAAAAACGCCCGTGGCAACAAGCCCTACGTAAAGCAAGCCATGGACGATGCCCCCAAAATCAAATTGTGGGCCCTGAAAAGAACGTTCGACATCCTGGTGTCGGGAACCGCGCTCCTTTTCCTCTCTCCTATTATGTTGCTGGTGGCCCTGGCCATCAAACTGGAGTCGAAAGGACCCGTGTTCTACATCTCGAAACGTGCCGGTTCGGGTTATAAGATCTTCAATTTCTATAAGTTCCGCAGCATGCGCATCGGCGCGGATGCCGAACTGGCCAAATTGGCCCATTTGAACCAATATGGCGAACAGTCAGCCGACGGTAGCGTTTTCTTCAAACTGAAGAACGATCCCCGTGTGTCTAAACTGGGCCAAATCCTGAGAGACACCAGCCTGGATGAACTTCCGCAGCTGATCAACGTGTTGAAAGGCGACATGTCTTTGGTTGGAAATCGTCCCCTTCCTTTATATGAGGCTGAAAAGCTGACGAAAGATCAAATTGCATGGCGCTTCCTCGCTCCTGCCGGCATCACCGGTCTGTGGCAAGTGACCAAGCGCGGCAAAGAGAACATGTCGGAAGAGGAACGCATCCAGTTGGATATGGAGTATGCCATGAACAACTCGTTCCTGTACGACATGAAGATCTTTATCGGCACTTTCCCGGCCCTCATTCAAAAGCAGCGCGTTTAAGCCGCCATGTGGGTTCTTGAACTGCTGGTGCTGTCGTATTTCGTTTTCGTCGTCTCTTACACAGCTCTGTTTTCTTTTGGTGGATTGTTCTACCGGTCTCTGACTTTGCCCCCGGCGAAGTCGTTCAAAAAGTTTTGTGTACTCATTCCATCGTATAAGGAAGATGCCGTGATCTTGTCGGTTGCCCGGCAGGCCGTGAAGCATCCCTACCCTGCCGATGCCTTCGACGTCGTGGTGATTGCCGACTCGTTGCAGCCGGAAACGATCGTGGCGCTGAAGCAGCTTCGCCTGCAGGTCGTTGAAGTTTCATTCACCAACAGCACGAAAGTAAAATCCATCAACAAAGCCCTGGAAGTATTGCCCGACGGCGTGTACGATGCCGTGGCGTTGCTGGATGCCGACAATGTAATGGAAGACCAGTTCCTCCACCGCATGAACGGTCTGCTGCAAAGAGGCTATCGCGTCATTCAGGGACGGCGCAAAGCCAAGAACGACGACAACTCGCTCGCCTTCCTCGACGGCGCCAGCGAAGCCATCAACAACTACATCTATCGCCAGGGCACGGTCGCCTTGGGCATGCCCGCTTCCATCATTGGGTCGGGTATTGTTTTCGATTATAAAATCTTCAAGAGCAAACTCACCAGCATGGTGTCGGTTGGCGGGTTCGACCGCGAACTGGAACTGCTGTTGCTGAAAGATCACGTGCATGTGTACTACGATCGCGAGGCTATTGTTTACGATGAGAAAGTGGCGGTGACCAAGTCGTTCGAGAACCAACGGAAGCGCTGGATCGCGAGCCAGTTTTTTTACCTGCGCAAATATTTTAAAGACGGCATGGTGGCGTTGTTCACCGGCAATTTTCTTTTCTTCAAGAGTTCCATTCTCACCAACATTCAATTGCCCCGCCTGATCAACCTGGGCTTGCTGACGCTGCTCACGTTCGGGCTCTTTTTTGTGCGGGGCTACCTGCACTATGGCTATACGATCTGGGCGGTCTTATTTTGTGTGAACATCCTGGCCACACTGCTTTCGCTTCCGCGCGAATTTTATTCCCGTAAAATGTTCAGCGCGTTGCTTGCGTTGCCGATGCTTTTTCTGCGCATGTTCTCTTTGCTTTTCAAATTGAAAGGCGCTAACCGAAAATTCATCCACACGCCGCACGGGCAAGCGCAAGCTCTTGCGCCGGAAGAACCGCTAAATCGAAAAGTCTAATGGGGCACACGCCGTTAGTTTCGCTGATCTCCGTCAACTACAATTCGCTGCCCGATACCATCCTGATGTTGGAATCGGTAAAAAAGCTCTCCTACCCTGCGGTGGAGATGATCGTGGTGGACAATGCTTCGAAGCAATCGCCGGGACCGGAGCTGACGTCGCGATTTCCCTGGATAAAATTTATTCGGAGCGAAAAGAACCTCGGTTTTGCCGGGGGCAACAACCTCGGCATCAAAGCTTCTCAAGGGGACTATATCTTCCTCGTGAACAACGACACGATCATGTTCCCCGATTTCCTGGAGCCCATCGTGGCCTTCATGGAGTCGCATCCCGACGCAGGCATGGCTTCCCCGAAAGTGCTTTACCCCGACGGCAAGACGTTGCAATATACCGGTGCCATCAAGATCAGCCCCTATACCGGCCGTGGGCGCAGGCTGGGTCTCTTGGAACAAGACCAGGGGCAGTATGATTCAAATTACAAGACCGATCTCGGTCATGGCGCGGCGTTGATCGTTCCGCGCAAGATCATCGACCTGGTGGGCCCGATGCCGGAGCTTTATTTTTTATATTATGAAGAACACGACTGGTGCGAGATGGTGAAGCGCGCCGGGTTTTCGATGTATTACATAGGCGATTCAAAAATTTTACATACCGAATCGGTGAGCACCGGCAATGACAGCCCGCTCAAGGTCTACTACCTCACCCGAAACCGTCTCATTTTCATGCGGCGCAATTTCTCGGGCTTGCCCCTGCTGAGCGGCATGCTTTTCTTCTTTACGTTTTCCGTGCCCTGGAATATTCTGAAGTACACCGCGAAGGGAAAAATGAATTTATTAAAGGCATTTTTACGAGGTGTGGGATGGAATTTGACACACTTACGCGTAGCTTTGAGTGTATGTCTTTAAGCGCGACCATCAAATCCAAACAGCAGGCGTTCAAGAGCCACAACCCCGACGGCAGCCGTTTCGATTTTCTCGTGAGCCTGGTCCAAGGCGGCCTTCGCGTGTTCATGGCGAAAATTTATTTACGTAAATGCACCTCCATCGGACGCATGGTGTCCATCAACAAGAAGCCGATCATCGACAACCAGGGGCAGATGATCCTCGGCGACGAGGTACGCGTATGGTCCAACATCGTGCAGGCAAAATTATATACAGGGCGCAAGGGTTCCCTGATCGTCGGAACTAACTCGCGGCTGAATGGTGTGCACATTGATTGTCAGCATCGTGTGGAGATCGGTGCCAACGTGCGCATAGCCCCCTACACCATCATCCTGGACAGCGACTTTCACGACTTGAAGGATCACTTCTCCGATGGACCGGCCAAGGCCGTGATCATCGAAGACGATGTGTGGATCGCCACCCGCTCGACGATCTTAAAAGGCGTGCGTATAGGCAAGGGCGCTGTCGTGGCCACAGGGGCCGTCGTCACGCGCGACGTTCCGCCCTATACGGTGGTGGCCGGAGTGCCGGCGAAGGTGGTCAAGAAAATCGATCTTTAACTATACTTTGCCCGGTGCTTTTAGTATCTTGTAAGAGGTTCCCCCGCCAATCGTTGTCCTGTACAAGGCCGTCTTCACCCCCCTACTTGAAGCTGAAAGTGACGAACAGATTTTCACCGGCAACACTTGATTGGCGACCCCACCGTCGCCCGGAATTTTTTGTATCCTGCAAAACTGCATTCTCAAAAATAAAGCAAGACAATAGATCGCCTGCAGCAGCTTTACCCTCGCGAGAGCGTAATCGTTGGCAGAGCGAGACCCTGGGTGTTCATGCGTTGTGGTCGTTGTGAAGGGAGCATCCATTCTATTTTGTCGTGAAAGGTAACCGTGAGAGACCATCCCAATCCTGGACGATTGGTTAGGGATGGATTGTGAATGAGGGGCGTTCACGTTACCTGAGTAAACATAAAAGACAATAGAAACACATTAACTCGAATTTCCTGCCATTCAAAGGTTTACGTTAAAATAACTAATGGAAAGCAGTTATTCTTGCTTCGGTTTTTTGTAGATTAAGTAATTTAGATCAAACGGATTATGGCTTGTCGACTCTCTACCCTGGCAGTACTTACTGCTCTGCTCACTTCATTTTGTACACAGCTCTACGCCCAATGCGGCTGTAACTTCATCATCTCCACGTCTGCTGCCGAATGGCAATTCGACGGTGTCAAGAAGGGTGTGAAGCCGGGTGACAAGATCTGCTTCGCCTCCGGTACACGAACCGGCATCGGGCTCCTGAACATCCACGGCACGAAAGACAAGCCCGTTATCATCACCAACATGTGCGACGGCAAGGTGACCATCAATGCACCGGCCAGCTACGGCAATGCCGTGCAGGCCGACAACTTGACGTTCGTTCACATGACCGGTTCGGCAAACCCCAACGAAAAGTACGGCATCGAAATCCGAGGTGGTCAGATGGGCCTCAACTTTCAATCGCTTTCCACCGACATTGAAGCCGACCACTTACAAGTAAACTTCACGGGATGCTGTGGCATCGTGGCCAAGACCGACCCCACCTGTGATAAAGCGACGTGGCGCGCCAACTTTGTGATGCGCAACCTCAGCTTCCACGACAACTACATCGGCGACACGGGATGCGAAGGCTTTTACATCGGCAACTCGCACTATGATAGCGGTGTGGACCGCGGCTGCGGACAAACGGTTTATGAACACGATATCGAAGGCTGCCTGGTCTATAACAATGAGCTGCGCAACATCGGTAACGACGGCATTCAAATCGGTAGCGTGACCAAGGGCTGCGAAGTGCACCACAACACCGTATATAACGTTGCCACCAAAGCCAACTACGGACACCAAAACGGCTTCCAGGCCGGGGGCGGAACAACGCGCGCCGTAGTGCACGACAACATCATCGACACGGGCACCGGCCATTGCTTCTACGACTCTGGCGGTGGAGGGATCTACTACAACAACCTCGGTATAAACGGACTTCAAGGCGGCTTCCTGTTGCAGGATACCAACCCGGGCTATGCGCCCACGGGATTTATTGTATCCAACAACACGCTGGTCAATTGCCAACTGGTGGGCTTGCTCATGTTTAGCGAGAACCCGGCCCCAAGCCAATTTGTGAACAACATCATTGTGGCCACCAACCAGGCCAACGGCTATTCTTATGTCAAGCTGAACAATCCGGGTGGTATCAAGCTGACGGATGCCAACAACATCAAAACTAACGACATCAACCTTCCGAAATTTGTGGATGCCGCCGGTAAGAACTTCCACTTGCAAGCAGGGTCCTCGGCCATCGACGGTGGTAAGGATATGTCGGCGTATGGCATCTCCGACGACTTCGACGGCGCCATCAGACCTTCGGGTGGCAAATACGATGTCGGTGCGTTCGAATATCAAAGCGGCAAAGTTTCCGCCAATGCGGGAAAAGATGTGATCATTACCTTACCCACTAACACGGTGACCCTACCCGGCACAGGTGTGAGTGTGACCGGCATTACGGGCTACTTGTGGACAAAGAAATCCGGAGGTGCCGCGACGTTGGTGAACGATAATACCGCCACCCTCACCGTAAACGGTCTGGTCGCGGGGAGCTATGTATTTCAACTGCAGGTTACCGATGCCGGTGGCACGGCTTTCGACGACGTTATGGTGACGGTGAACCCGGCGGCCGTGAATCAGAATCCAACCGCAAAAGCAGGCGCTGACCAAGTGGTGACGTTGCCCACGAGCACGCTCACCCTGAAAGGTCAGGGCACAGATCCTGAGGGTGGCGCACTGACCTATGCCTGGGCTAAACTCACTGGCCCGGCCGTGACGATTGCCGGCGCTGGCACCACCGATCTTTTGCTGACCGTCTTGCTGCAAGGCGTATATCAATTTCAACTCACCGTAACCGACGACAAAGGCGCCACTGCAACCGACGTCGTGCAGGTGACCGTTAACCCCATAGCGACCAATAAGCCTCCCGTTACCAACGCCGGGGTGGACAAAACCATTTACCTTCCCATCAACCAGGTGACCCTGACGGCCACAGCCTCCGACCCAGAGGGCGGCGCACTGACGATCTTGTGGGAAAAAAAATCGGGCTCCACTGCTACGCTTACCAATGATAAAACGCTATCGGTCACCGCGAGCAGTTTACTCTTGGGGACCTATGTGTTCCGTGTGACTGTGACCGACGACAAGGGCGCAACGGCGTTCGACGAGGTGACGGTGTCCGTGCTACAATCGAACCAGGCCCCGAAGGCCAACGCCGGTCTGGACAAGTCCATTATACTGCCTACCAATACCGTCGTGATCGCGGGCTCCGGCTCCGACAGTGACGGGAGCATTGCCTCTTATGGCTGGGTGAAAGTGAGCGGAGGCGCAGCAACACTGACGAATGCCGCTACCAGCAGTCTTACCGCGACCGGTATGGTGGCCGGCACGTATGTGTTTGGTCTTACCGTAACCGACAATAACGGCGCTACCGGCTACGATGAAGTTTCCGTCGTAGTGAACGCAGCGCCTGTGAATACCCCTCCCGTCGTGAGCGCAGGGGCCGACAAAAATCTAACGCTTCCCAACAACACCGTGGTCCTCACCGGTACCGCTACGGATGCGGACGGTATCGGCAGTGTCTTGTGGACCAAGAAGAGCGGTCCGACCGCTACGCTCGTCAACCAAGCCACATTGAGTCTGACGCTTCAAAACCTGGTGGCCGGTGTGTATGTATTTACCTTGGAAGCCACCGACAAAAAGGGTGCAAAGAATTCTGCAGACGTGGTGGTGGCTGTGCAGCCCAACACGGTGAATCAATCGCCGGTGGCCAATGCCGGTGCCAACAAGTTTATTACGCTCCCCGCCAATTCAACCACACTCACCGGCACCTCATCGGACCCGGACGGTTCCGTTGCCAGTGTTTTGTGGACAAAGGCCAGTGGTCCGGCCGTGACGCTGGCCGGCGACAATACGGCGACGGTAACCCTCACCAACCTGGTGGCGGGTATCTACGTGTTTCGCTTCACCGTAACAGACAATCAAGGCGCATCGGCAAGTGACCTGGCCACCGTTACCGTCACGACGGGCAACATTGCGCCGGTGGTCTATGCCGGGGGCGACAAAACGGTATCGGCCGCTATGGGTTCTTATGACATTACCGCCACAGCCAATGACCCCGACGGCACCGTGGACACGTATACATGGATAAAAGTTTCCGGCCCAGCGGCTACGTTGAGTGGACAGGGATCGCCAACGCTGTCTGTGAACGGCTTGAATGTGGGTGATTATGTTTTCCAGATCTCCGTATTGGATAACAACCTGGCTTCGGCAAGCGACCAGATGACCCTGACGGTGTTGCCTGCCTCCACTAACCAGCTTCCGACGGTGGTCGCCGAATCGGACCAGATCATTTATCTTCCCACCAACAGTATCGTACTCACCGTCACTGCGAACGACCCCGATGGCACCATCGCTTCGTATGCGTGGACGCAAACCGGTGGACCTGCCGCCCTTTTGAACAATGAAACCACCGATGCCCTGACCGTTTTAAACATGGTGGCGGGCACCTATAAATTTAAAGTAGTTGCCCAAGACAACGACGGCGGCAGTGGCACAGACGAAGTACAGGTGACCGTGCAGCTAGCCACTACCAATCAACCGCCCATTGCCAACGCCGGCGGAAATAAGATCCTGCAACTTCCCACCAACAGCGTTACCCTGGCCGGCTCCGGAACGGATGGCGACGGCACTATAACTTCCTATGCCTGGACGAAAGTTTCCGGCCCTGCGGCCAATCTGGTCACGCCTACCAATGCTTCTTTGCAGATAAACAACCTTGTGGAAGGCACCTATGTGTTTCGCCTCGCCGTGACGGATGATCAGGGCGCTACAACATCATCCGCAGCTATTATCACCGTCTTACCGGCCACCGTGAACCGCGTTCCTTTCGCTGATGCGGGACCGAATCAATCGCTTTATCTTCCCGCCACCTCCACGACCCTGTCGGGATCGGGCTTTGATGAAGACGGCACCATACAATCCTATGCCTGGACACAGATCAATGGCCCGGGGACTGCCGTTTTCGGCACGCCGACCGCGGCCAGCACAACTGTGGGGGGCCTGGCGACAGGGATTTACACGTTCCGACTGACAGTTACCGACAACAACAACGCCATTGGATCTGACGACATCCTGGTGGCGGTGAGCGATGCCACGGCCAACAAGCCACCGCTGGCGATCGTACAAGATAATCAGACCATCACGCTGCCAACGAACAGCATCAACCTCGTGGGCTCGGGCTTTGATCCGGATGGCATCATTGCTTCCTACCGGTGGATAAAAGTTAGCGGCGGCTCTGCAACGCTGACGAATGCTACTACCACTACCCTTACCGTTACCAACCTGCAGGAAGGCCAATACGCTTTTCAACTCACGGTGACCGACAACGGGGGAGCCACCAACGCAGACGTCACCGTAGTACTGGTAAGGCCTGCGAACGTCAACCAACCTCCTATTGCCTTTGCGGGCGGCGATAAGCGCCTTTACCTTCCGGTGAACGCCACGTCGCTTTTGGGAAGCGGTTCGGATGTGGACGGCACCGTGATCTCCTATGACTGGACCCAGGCGGGCGGCCCCACGGCAACCTTAGCCGGGCAGGACAAGCCCACATTAAAAGTCAGCAACCTTTCGCAAGGCACTTTCTCCTTCCGCATCACCGTGACGGACGACATGCTGGCTTCCTCGTTTGACCAAATGACACTGCTGGTAGTGCCCCCGACAAACAACCTGGCACCGGATGTAAGACTCGGCAAGGACACCACCATTTATCTTCCTCAAAACACCGTGTTGCTGAACGCCGATGTCACCGACGATGGTGGCATTCAAAGCTATCTGTGGACCAAGTCCAGCGGCCCTACGGCGACTCTGGCAAACCCGACCGAAAAAGACTTGAACTGTCTGAACCTGGTGGAAGGCACGTATACCCTTCAACTCACCGCGATCGACAATGCGGGCGCATCCTCATTCGACCAGATCGTGGTGACGGTGCTTCCGAGCACCGTGAACAAGCCCCCTGTAGTGGACGCCGGGCCGGATAAACAGATCTTTCTTCCCAACACCTCGGTAACGCTCACCGGAACGGCCACCGATCCTGACGGCACGATCGCCTCCGTGAAATGGAAACAAGTGAGCGGTGCCGCGGCTAACCTTTCCGGCGATCTGACCCTGTCGCTGCAGGTGGCTAACCTCGCGATCGGCACGTATGTATTTACCCTTGAGGCGACAGACAATGGCGGCACGACCACCTCTGACAACGTGCAAGTTGTCGTTGGACCAGTGCCCCCCAACCAGCCTCCCGTGGTGAGCGCCGGCGCAGGACAAGTGGTTAACTTGCCGACCACCCAAGCTACTCTGAACGGAACCGCCACCGATACCGACGGCACGGTTCAAAGCGTGAAGTGGACGCAAGTGCAGGGCCCCAACACCGCCACGATGTCGGGTGCTACAACCCTTACGCTCGATGTCAGCGGACTGGTGCTGGGCATGTATGTCTTCCGGTTGACGGCAACCGACGACGAAAATGCTTCGGCCTATAGCGATGCCATTGTTTATGTTACGGAAGATTCTCAAAACGTGAAGAAGAAGCCCGTGGCGTATGCGGGCGATGACCTGACGATCGTGTTGCCCGATAATGAAGCCATCATTGCCGGCCAGGGTCTGGATCCGGATGGATTTATTGAGCGCTACTTCTGGGAGCAGATCGGCGGCACACAGGCGCTGTTCTCGGTCGATGCCAACGTGATCCACATCACCGACCTGGCGCTGGGCAACTATGTGTTCCGGTTGACCGTGGTGGATAGTGACACGTTAAGCGCCAGCGACGAGGTAAATATCAGCGTGATCGATAAGGCAGATGAGATCCCGAAGTTCTTTTCCCCGAACAACGACAATATTGGCGAGTACTGGACCTTCCGCAATGTGGAGTCGTACCGCGAATGCAAGCTGGTGGTGTTTGCCCGCTCGGGACAGCAAGTGTTTGATGCCTTTCCCTATGAGAATAACTGGAATGGCACCTACAAAGGCAAGCCGCTCGGCGAAGGCGACTATTATTATACGCTTTCCTGTACGGATGGACGAAAACTTACCGGCGCCGTTCGCATCCTGAAATAAAAAGAAAAAAGACCTGTGACCCTATGCAGAAATTTACCCTCGTTTCGGTATTGCTACTCTTAACCTTGTCGGCGACTGCGCAGCAATATCCTTTCTACACGCAATGGATCTTTAATCCATACACCATAAACCCGTCGATGGTTGCGTCGGGTCGGCGCACAGAGGCCAACGTATCGTATCGCCAGCAATGGACAGGGATCAAGGACGGCCCGCGCACGATGCAGTTCGACATTCAGCATCCCATAGACCCGCGCATGGCGATTGGTTTGACTGTCTATAACGATCGTACCGTATTGTTGTCGGCCACGTCGGCCATGCTCACCTTCGGTTATAAAGTGCCCATCGCCACGAACCATTCGCTGGGCTTTGGTATTTCCGCGGGCATGTTCTCGAATCGCATCCGGCAGGAAGAAATCTCCAATGTCGATTCCAATGACCCGGCCATTCTCAACAGCACATCGAACAACTTTGCTTTCAACGGCCAATTCGGAGTGCACTATACCTTCAAGAACCTGACCCTCGGCTTTTCGATGTTGCAACTGGTGGATCACCAGACGCTTTCCGAAGACAATTTCCAGAAGGTGACGTTCAGCCAACTGAAGAACAAGATCGCTTTTGCCACCTATCGCTTTAACCTGGTGACCGACACCTGGGCCCTCCAACCGTCGTTTACCTACCGCTTCAACGAAAACAATCTGAACCTGTACGAGGCCGGCGCTTTTGTGTCGTATAAAAACATCCTCGATGTGGGCGGTGGATATCGCCAGTACTTTGGAGGCAACGCCATGCTGCGGGTGCACATCAAGGACATCGAGATCGGTTTTGCCTATGACTTCCCTACCCCCAACATGCAAGTGTCCACGGGCGGTTCGAATGAAGTGCAATTGAAATGGCGCTTTGGCAAGTTTGTTGACCCTGTTTCGCGCAAGACCAAGAAACAAAGCTCCACCATCAAACAGGATGCTGTGACGCAAGCGCCCGTGCCGCCTCCTGTAGAACCCGAGAAGAAGGAAGAGGATACTGCCGATACCCAGAAAACAGAAACAGAAACCACCGTGGCAGAACCCACGACGCCGGAACGCAAACCCTCGTGGCAAGACCACATGGAAGTGGACGACAAACTACCCGGCAACTACTACTACCTCATTGTGGGAACGTTCAAGAAGCAATCCAACGCCAACAAGCTGGTGCGCAACATGGCCGAAGATGGTATACAGGCCGAAGTGAAAAAAGTGGATGAGTACTTCTACGTGCACATCAGCAAATACAAAACCAAAGTCATCACGTTAGACCGTGTGATGGAGATACGGCACCAGACACCGTATGCCGACGCGTGGTACAAACGACTTGAATAAGACCCTTTTTAATCAGGCCAGGCGTTGCCTGGCCTGTATTTGATTTTCGATGTGCTGCAACACGGCCGGCAAAAAGATGAGCAGTGTGGGCACCAGATACAACCGGCTTTGGTAGGCTACCACCGAAATGAGGTGGACCCCAAACCACACGGGTACGATCACGATAAAAAATATCTTTAGGTACGGGTTCATCTCCTTGAACAGGAAGAGGCACCAGATGGGCAGGAATCCAAACACGCCGTACATTTCCATATACGTTTTCACGCTCACCCCGCTTAACAAATTCATCTTTAACATGGGCAACCCGGCAGGTACACGCCAGTCCGTTTGCGGTCTGTAGCCGAAGTGCGCCCGTATCGCCACAAAAATAGCAACAAAAAAAATCATGGAAATGGCGGCGATCATAAGGGGCTTGAGATCGGTAAAGAACAGTTTTTTAAAGTTAGGCCATGCCGACCAGTCTACCTTCGAACAAAAATAGATGGCGGGAATGAGCATTGACGTTTCGCGGTTCAGCGCTCCCAGGATGGTGATGGGCACGATCCACCAGTCGTTGTAGCCTTTCACGATGACCAGTGCTGTTAACAGATACAACGTGATATCCATATACGTATTGAAGGAAAGGTCGCTGTCCACCACGGCGTTGCCCATCATGACCGGGATGAACATGACGCTGAGCAGCACCACTGCGCGGGTTTTCACGAAGTGCGAAAAATACACAAAGGCCAGCCCGAAAATGAGGGCGTTCTGCAAAAAACGAAAGCCAAGAAATACGATGGCGTATTTGATGAACTCCGGTTGCTGCGCGAGGGCCAGCAACTTTTGCGTGACTTCGTTTTTATCGCTGGTGTTGCCGGGCAAATTCAGTTGCGGCTCGCGAAAGTGAATGAAGTTGAATACGGTGTGATCCAACACCTGGTAGGTCCCCTCCACGATCTCGTAGCACAGGATGCGGTATTGCCAGGGGTTGTAGAACATCGAATTGCCGGCTTTCCAATCGAGGAAGCGCTGGTATTGTTCGACGGCCTCACCACGATAAAAATTCTGGTAAATGGGATACGTCGCCATCCAGGCGACCACGAAGACCAGCAGGATGTTGTAGGCTACCTTATTTCGTGAGGATGACGGTGTAGTGGGGATAAACATAGATTTGCTTTTTACTCGTGCTGAGGACCTTAAAACCGGCTTGTTGGGCCGTATCGATGAGGCGTTTCATAGACCATTCGTGACCGATCTCGCGGGCGAAGATGAGATCGTGCATCTTGTTGAACAGCACGAAAGGGCTGCCGCCGTTGATGTCTTTCACGATGAACCGCGCGCCGGGGCGCATGTGGTCGTATACTTTTTTGATGAACGATTCCTGGAAGGCTACGGGAATGTGATGGAGCACGTCGATCAAAAAGATCAGGTCGTATTCCTTCATGGCGTCCGGCAGCGTGCTGCCATCGTAGGGTTGGAAGTCGGTGGTCACCTTGCCGCTGTAGGGTTGCAGCAGGTCGCGGGCGTTGGTGATGAGGCGTTTGTCGATCTCGATGCCACCGATTTTTTTGATGTTGGTGAATTCGGCGAGCAACAGGGCGAACTGGCCTGAGCCGCAACCGATGTCGAACGCACTCTGGGCGTCTTTCACTTCATTCAGCAATTCGTCGAAGGGGCAGATCAGGGGGCGGTAGCTGACTTTAATTTGATCCAAGAATCCCGAATGCACGGTCTTCAATTTCAAAAAAGAAACCAGCTCGTTGGTCTGAATCATGTCGCGATTTGGTTACGATGGAAAAACTTATTTTTAAAAGAGAGCAATGGCTTTTCGATCAATACAAAACTAAGATACGCCACGCCGATGCAAATAACACTGTAGCAGAGAAAACCCAGTAAAGGAAAAGAGAAATAAGGTTTAAGAAATCTGCCAAACGCCATCCAGATCACCCAATGGTAGACATACAGGCCATAGGAGATCCTGCCCAGGAACACCATGAGCGGGTTTCCAAACACGGTCTTCACCACGATGTTGTGGCCGTATTTTACACAGATCAGGATAAAGCCCGTGCAAACCAGGCTGAGGAGCGAATAGGACCACACATGCTGGTAGTTGTTCAACACCCCCAACGGGAACCCGAAGGAAGTGAGGCCCACATTCTCGCCTTCTGCCAGCAACATCCGGTAATTGAATATCCCGAATCCGATGAACATCGCCATTCCCGCCATCAATAGCTTATAGGGGTTGAACGACGACGCCTGCAGCTTAAACACGGGTATGGCCGCCCCAAAGGCGAACGCGTCCCATTGGCTAAAGGTGAAGCGATAGACAATCTGTTCGGTAAAGTCCTTGGAAATGCCCTCATCCAGCAAGTAGTTGGCCAGCCAAAACCGGATCACAGGCGCCACCAGGATCATGACCACCAACAACACGCGCAATTGCCGCGTGGAGAGGAAATACACGACGATGGGCCAGAAGAGATAAAATTGTTCCTCGATGGACAGCGACCAGAAGTGTGTAAAGAAGATATCGAAGCTGAATTCATACACCAGGGGGAACAGGTTGTAGGTGTAGGTGAACAGGAAAGGAGCCGTCTGTTTGAAGTCCTCGGGCGTATGGTATCGGGCGTAGACCAACGCCACGATCAGCAGGTACAGATAATAAATAGGAAATATGCGCAGCGTCCGGCGCCAGTAAAAGCCCTTCAGATAGTATCCCAGGGGCTGGTTTTCCCTGTCCTGCAGCAGAATGGTGGTGATGAGGAAACCGGAAAGAACAAAGAACAACTGTACGCCTACCCAACCGGCTTCGATCAGATAATCATAATGAAAGAACATTACCAACACAATGGCAAACCCACGGATTCCGTCAAGATTTTTAACGTAATTCAATAGTCTCTGATAAAGTGTACAAAAAAGGGTTAATACCCACAAAGGTATTAAAATGAGAGCAAAAAAAAGACCTACCCCGGTGTTGAGGTAGGTCTTTTGAAAAAGACATTCTTAGTATTTGACGAATTTCTTCAGTTGCACTTTACCGTCGGGATAAACCAGCTTGATAAAGTATACCGAATTCTGGAACCCGGCGCCTTGCAGGTCGACGGTGAAGTTGGACGATACTTCATCGTTGGCATACGTGCCTTCCTGCATCACTTTACCCATGGCATCCACGATCGAGTAGCGAACGTCACCGATAGAAGAATCGAGTGTCTGCACGTTCAGCTCGCGTTGTGTCGGGTTAGGATAGAGCAACACCGAAGGGTTGGATTCTCCATAGCGAACTTCGCGCATCTGACCGCTTGTATTGGTTCTGCCACCGGCTACACCAGATTTACGGTCGTCTGTGGGATAGGCTTCGATCACGATGGCGTTCAGGATCTGCCAAGGCGATCCGAGCGCTTCTTGGATCGATATCTTCACTTCGCTGTTCTGATCGGGTTCAACGCTGCGGATATAGGCCACATTCGAGATGTTCTGATCCTGACGGTTGGACACCGTTTTGTTGCCGATGGTGAAGTTCGTGGTCACGTTCAGTTGCACGTCGATGGCGCCCATGAAACCTACGTTATAGTTGAATCCTTGATCCAGACCTTCCACGGTCAACTGGCCGATGCCGTTGTAGCTGTTGGTGTAATAGAAGCTCTTCAACACTTTGTCGGGGAAGATACCGGAGTTGTTGCCGGTCGACATACCCCAATCGTTCATACCTTCCATAGCTTCCACGAAGCGGAGGCGCAAACCGGTTTGTTTGCCGAGTTCGTCTCTCAGGTTGTAGAACACGTCACCGTCAACCGCCAGGCGGCTCAAGTTATTCCAAGGCGCAGGAGCGTCGTAGGCAGCCACACCGTTCACGTTGATGTACACCGCGAAGGCTACTGTTCCGGCGCTGGCCGTGTTGCTGTAGGCGGTGAATCCGCTCGGGATCGCCGCTCTAACTTTGTAATAATATTTCTTGCCGTTGGTGGCACCGGTGTTGTCGGTATAGGTTGCTACATCCGGTCCGGTTGTACCGATCAGTGAATACACGCCGTCTGACGTCGTGGTCGAGCGATATACCTGGAAGCCGGTTTCCGTGGGCGAATTGTCGGCCCAGTTCAGGATGATGTTGGTCTTCGAATTTCCGGAAGCCGTCAGGTTCGTCGGTGCAAAGCCCGAAGGATCGATGGCCACGGCTTCGATGATCAAACCGTTGATGTAACCCACTGTAGCGTCGCCGCCCTTGGTGATGTCGATGGTCACTTCGCCGCTGGCGTTGGTCACCACGTCGGTGATCACGGCCAGGTTAGAGGTGTTGCCTTGTACATTGACAGAGGACGAACGTGTGCCGATCGTGAACACGGTGCTACCGTTGTTGATGATCGAACCGTTGTTAGTGAAATTACTGCTGGCAACGAACTTGAACGTATACTTGTTCAGCTTGTCGAGACCAGACACTTTCAGTTTAGCAGCATCGGGTGCGTTAAAGGCACCGAACCAGAAGTATTCTTGCAGTACGGCATCGGGCACTACACCGGAGTTTGTTCCGGTCACTGCGCCTTCGCCATATACACCACCAAATGAAGACTGCAGGGTCACGCTCACATTGCGGTTCACGCCGCCCTCATCTTTCAAGTTGGCGAACACATCGTTGATCACAGGAGCCTTGTTTGTATTGTTCCAAGGCGCTGCAGCCACCGAGTTCTGGTTGAAGTTCAAATCAATTCTGTACACCAGGGTCTCGCTCACCGTTACCGTAACATCTTTAGTAGATGTGGCACTCTTGTTATCCGTAGCGGAAACCGTGAAGGTGAACACACCCAGGTTAGCCGATGTAGGATTGAAGGTGATGGTACCGGTGGTCGGCGTGGTCTGCTGATACGTGGCGAACGAAGGCAGGTTGGTCACGGCCATGGTGAATTGGTTCGCAGGAAGATCCGTTGCGGAAACCGTGATCGAAGATTGCACGCCGCGGGTCAGCGCCAGGCTGCCGGTGATGCTGATCTTCGGTGCAAGGTTAGGCACATTGATCGAGTCGAGGTTCGAATAAGGCGATGTTCCGGCATCGTTGAACGCTCTCACCTGGTAGAAGTACTTGGTGTCTTCGGTCAGGTTTGCGTCGGTAAACTGTGTGCTGTTCGCAGCCACAGGAGATGCGTTGATCTTGGTATAGGTACCGCCCTTGGTGGTCGCGCGGAATACGTCGAAACCAGTTTCGTTGAACGGTGCATCGATCCAGGTCAGCTTCGCTTCGTTGTTCGGTGTCAAAGCAATATCCAATGCGCGGGGAGCGGCAGGAGTCGTTCCGGCCTGGTATTGAGACTCAACAATAAGAGCGTTCAGGTAACCTACTTGCGACGCGCCGTCTTTACTCATCGTAAAGGTCACGGAACCGTCACCGGCAGGCGTCACACCATTGATGACCGCCAGGTTGCTGGTGTTGCTCTGTGCATTCACAGCAGAGGTTTGCGCTCCGATCGTGTAACGGGTTGTACCGTTGTCCGACACACCGGTCCACTTGCTGGAGGCGAGGAATTTGAACGCGTAGGTCATGGCAGGATTCAAACCTGTCACTTTCACGTCTACCGTGTTCGGTGCTCCGAAGATACCGAAGTAATAGTAGTCGGCCAGTACGTTGTCGGGAACCACACCGGAGTTGTTGCCGGTCTGGGTACCTTCGAACCAGGTGTTCCATGCGGTGGTTTGGAAGGCCAATCCTGCAGCGGTCGTCGCGCCGGTATTGTCTTTCAGACCTGTTGTCGTTAATCCAGTGATGTTATTCCAAGGCGCAGTCGCATTGGTAGAGTACACCAGGTTCATCGAGAGCGACGAATTGGGGTTCACATCCAACACAGTCACCTTAAAGGTTCTGGAAGACTCCCCTCCTACGTTATCCTTCACCTTCACGGTCAACGAGTAATCACCGGAATGGATATAGCCAGGGTTCAGGGTTACGGTTCCGGTTCCAAGCGCGTCGTTTGTCAACGTCGCGAATGAAGGGAAGTTCACCGCTGTCCAGGTCAGGTTTTGGGTGCCGGCGTCAGACGTTGCTGTGATGGTCACGGCGCTGTTCGCACCTTCGTTCACTGTTACATCGGTCACAGGAACGATGGCGGGTACGTCTTTATCGGTTATGGTAATTTTAAAGGTCGTCGTATCCTTGCCATTGTGCTGGTCGGCAACAATGATGCGGACGTTCGAATATTGGCCAAGGTTGCCGATGAGTGGCGCAAGGGCCAGGGTACCGGTTCCATCGCCTTGGTCGGCGAATGTAGCCCAGCTTCCGGGGAGACCTTGAGCAGTCAACGTCAACGGCTCGTTGTCAGCGTCTTGAGAAACAACGCTCAGACTAAGTGTCTTGCCGTATTTCAGGGTGATATCGGCCACATCGGTGATCACCGGCTTGGTGTTCAACGTAGCTGCGCTGACAATCGCGGTGGAATTGCTTCCACCTAAACCAACGGCCGATACTTTATAGAAGTATGTTTCATTGGGGAACAATCCCGCATCCAGGAACGAGGTGGTGTTCGGTGCCAGTGTTTTGAACAACACAAAGTTGGTGTTCACGTGCACGGAACGATATAATTCGTAGCTGGTTTCCACGGTGCTGGCATCGGTCCAGCTCACTTGAATCGAAGATTTCGACAGCGGTGTTGCAGCCAGGCTGGTCGGCGCTGCAGGAGCAGCGGGCAGAGCAGGCGTTGTGGCGTTCACATCGTCCTCGGCCAAAATCACGTCAGGGACCAAAGCCTTCGGAATATTGGGACCTTGCCAGCGTACGGCCAGCGAAGCGCCACCAGTGTTTTGTCTGTAGGCTACCACGAGGTTGTGCACACCCGCAGTGAGATTGTTTACGGTACCCGACCTTTCAACATTGACCTGAGTATCATTGGATACGACCAGCACTCCGTCAATATAGAGCAAACTGCCGTCGTCGGAGGTTGTGAAGAAAGTATAGTTACCGGTAGTCGGGATCTTGATCTTGCCGACCCATTTGAATGCATACTGAGTCGTGCGATTGCGCACCGTCAGGTCGAAGTTCGGAGACAAACCGGTTTTTACCGGTGTCAGTGAGTTGATCGTCGACAGATTGGCCAAGGTCTGTTCGTAGTACGAGTAAGCCAGGCCTCTTGAAATTTCAGTCGACAAACCGGACTCGCCGTAGCGGCCAATGGACTTGATACGGTAGAAGTATTTAGTCGAAGGATTTACCGTCTTATCACTATATGACGTGGTGTTCGCGGCAACCGTAGCTACGGTCGTATAAGGACCGGACGTATTGGTAGCTCTGTACAGTTGGAAGCCTGTCTCGTTTGTGCTGTTGTCTGTCCAGGTCAAATTGATCTGGTTGAACGCAACGGCTTGAGCCGTCAACTGAGTCGGCGGTGCCGGAGGCGCTTCAGGATAGGTAACATTCGAAGCAAAAGCGCTGCTCGGAATTGCTTGGCGGGTTGTGATGCCTGTAGGCGTATTGCTCCAGTAAATGTTCATCGACATTCCACCGGTTGCATTGAAGTAGGTGATCACGATCGGATATTGACCGGGAGCCGCAAAGTTTTTGGTTCCCGAACGATATTGTGCGCCGTGAGCGCCGTCGTTGTTCACCACTTGATAGGTAGAACCATAGCCGCCGATGTACAACCTGCTACCGTCGTCGGAGTTCGTTTCGAAAGTATAGTTACCTGCTACGGGGATGTTGATCACACCTTCCCAATACATGGCATAGTTTGTATCGGTCGGTCTAACCGAGAGGTCAATGTTGGGCGTGTTGCCGACTTTCACAGGGGTAAGCGCATTGAAATCGGGAAGTGTCGTCCACGAGCCGCTAAATGCCTTATAATTCAGGCCATTGTTTACAGCCGTTGCCGTTACCTGGTTACTTTGAGTCGAGCTGTTGCCCGTCACGTCTCTGGCTTTTACCGTGAAGTTGTACACTTCACCTGCCGTGAGGTTGTATACAGTTCCCTGTACATCATTTACAGCCAATACTTTTATACCATTCTTAAAGATGTCGTAGCGATAAACGCCCACATTATCAGAGGCCGCAGTCCACGCCAAAGAAACAGAGCTAGGGCTGGTTCCGGTAACCTTCAAGTCGGCGGGAGCTGACGGAGCAACGCCATCCACTTTCGTGGGCACGCCGATGGTCGGCGATACAGGACCCGCTGACGATGCGTTGATGGGTCTGATCAGATAATAATAGGTTGTGTTCGGTGTCAGGCCGTTGTCAACAAAGGTGTTTGCGTTTGCAGCCGTCGTGTTGATCAGGGCGAAAGGTCCAGTGATGGTAGGGCCTCTGTAGACTTCGAAACCGGTCTCATTGTTTTGAGGCGTAGGATTATCGCTCCACGCCAGGGTGATCTGGGTTTCTGTATTGGCATAACCCAGGAAACCACTGATGCCGTCCGGCTTGTTCGGGCCGTTGGCGTTCACTACTGTGAAGGCGGGCGATTCTACACTAGAGCAACCGTTCTGTTCGGTAACGGTAGCTTTATACGTTCCTACGGGAGCATTGGCATAGACTTGTGTGTTGGCCACTACTGCATTGGTTGCAGCATTCTTCCAAACATAAGCGGTATAGCCCTCGGGCTCTTGCAGCGACGTGGTAGTAGATCCGTCAGGCGCAGGCAACACAATGGTCCTGCCCGGGGTGGCGGTGATGGCTGGCGAATAGGTAGGAGGCTTCGTGCCTACAACAACCGGGGTAGCCCAATCGGACCAAACACCACGGTTCTTGATACGGCCCGTGTAAGAGCCAAAGGCTGTTGCCGTGATCTTAAATGCTGTTGCTCCGGGTATGGTCACGCCATCCTTTTGCCATTCATAGGCATCGAAACCGGGCGTAAAGCCCATGGTTACAGAGGTGGGCGCGCCGGGGCAAAGTAGATTCCTATTAAAGAGTACTAAAATTTCATTTTTCTTGTGGGATAAAAACCAGGAGAAGAAGTCGGCGCGGGCGTACTGGGCATCCCATGTACCGTGGCCTACACCGGGCATAAAGAAGTATTCCAGGTGACCGCCATTGGCGTTGAACCAGTCAACGATAGTTTGCGTCCATCCCGGGTTGGGGTTGTTGTCTCTTTCACCTTGCGACTGGCGCAGGGACATGTAAAGCATTTTTTCCTGCTTGGCATCATCGCTGGAACCTGACATCGGGAATGCCGCCGCGATCAGGGTCGGGTTGGCAATCGTAAATTTCCAGGTGTCACCAGCACCACCCGACAGACCGTGGATGTAAATCCGGTTGATGTCGATGGGGAGTGTTGCGATCAGTTTCTCAACCTGGGCCTTGATCTGGTCCAGTGTCGAGGATTGCTCATAAAACAAAAAGCCGGGGAACTTGCCAGAAGTCACCGCGTTCATGTGGATTTGGCCACCATGTTTCAGCTGATTGTTGTTGTCGGTACCCGCCTCGCCGGCACCGTGCAAGAAAATGATCATTGGATACTTCTTACCAGGCTCCGAAAACGTCCACGTCTTGGTCGCAGTAGTGTAGGTCACCCCTGTAGGGGGCATCAACCTAAACCAGCGGCCTTGATAAATGAACGGCAGGAAGGGTGTGGTGTTGAAGTTCGTTCCTACCTGTTGGTAGCCCCAGGGCTCAAGCGCGTTGTTATCGCGCGGACCGGTAGGAAAAGGAACTGACTGGGAAAAAGCTGAAAATGCAACCAACAACAAGGTCACAACTAAAGCCAGGGACTTTTTCATAAAGGGTAATAGATTAAAGATTAACTATAGACAGCCGACAAAAGCACAGCACGAAATTAAAAATATTACCATAACGGACAAAAATATTACATAGTATTTTTTTTGCCTATTTTAACTAACCGCCAAATTCGGCTATTTAAAGGGGTTTTAAACTATTTATTTACTTTAGGGGTTACTTTTTTAAGGCAAAAAACCTCATTAAAGTACTTCTTCAAGCTTTACCCCGATCACCTGTTCGAGGTCAAACTTCGATTTATCCCAGTCGCTTTTGGCCACCGCCTCCTGGATCTGCACATCGCGGTACACCCGCTGGGCGGTCACATACTCCTCCAACGTGGCGGCGCCATCACTGAATTTCTGTTCTATGGTGTTGACTCTCAGCTTGAAATCGTCCAATTCTTCCTTCCGGATGCGCCAAACGACCTCATTTTTGCGGTATTCGCTGTATAACTTCAGCACCCGGGCCCGGATGTCGAGCTTTAACATGTTGGATTGCTCTTGTTTAATGCCCATGCGCTCGCGGGCGGCCTTTTTCTGGTTGGGAAACTCAAAAAACGCCGAAAGAGGCACGTTGAGATAGACGTTGTAACGCGGATAGAAATTGTTGGCCGTCTGGGTGGAGCCTGTGATCTGTTTTACGGTGAACTCGTTCAAGTTGCCCTGTGCCCCCAGCAAACTGGTCCAGCGGGTGGCGGCTATTTTCACATCATATTGAGAGGCGTTCACATCGTGCTGGACGGCTTTGACCTCCGGGTTATTTTTCCAGGCCAATTGCACGAGGCGTTCTTCGATGCTCAGGTTGGTAATGCCATCGGGCAGAATGATCTTCTTATAATCGATTTGCTGCGCACGGGTGGGGAGACAAAAAACGAGCGCTCCAAACGCCAGGATCAGTAGATTTTTCATGGTCAGGGGTCTATTGATAGATGGTAAAGTTATATCGAATTTTAGAATTATAAAGAGCAACACAAAAACCCGGCATCAAATCAGGGTGCCGTAAACATCTTCGACCTGGTGCACCATGTGCTCCACGCTGTGGTTAGCCGTCACATAGCGGAAGGCATTGTTTGCCATTTTTTCGCGCAGGAGTTTGTCGCGTACCACACGATCCAACGCCTGGCGCAGTTCCTCACCGTTGCCGGGGGTGGTCAGCAAACCGTTCTCGCCGGACACGATGATCTCTTTCGAGCCGTCTACCGCGGTGGCGACGATCGCCTTTTGCATGGCCATCGCCTCGATCACGCCAAGCGGAAGGCCTTCCCACAACGAGGGCAGACAATACACGTCCATGATGCTCAGCAAGGCGGGAATGTCTTTTCTGAACCCAGGCAAGATGATATTGGACGCTATGCCCAGGGCTTGGATACGCTCTTTCACCTGCGGCATCAATTCGCCGTCGCCGACCATCAGCAGTTTCAGATTGGGGTGGTCCTTTAATAGGGAGGCAAACACCTCCACCATCAGCAAGGGCGATTTCTGGTAGGTGAACCGGGCAATGAAGCCAATCACGGTATCGTCCGCCTGGAGGTTGAACTGGTCGCGTAGCCCTTGCGTGTTGGCCTGGGCTGCAAACTTGTTCAGGTCCACGCCGTTCATGATCACGACCGACTTGAAGCCGGCGATCTTGTTTTTCCCGGTTTGCTGGTTGGATTGGGATACGGAAATATTTACGCTGGCCCTACGCGTCAGGAAGCCCTCACTCCAGGCCCGGATGCGCTGCACCACGGGGCGCTGATTGTCATGGAATGACCATCCGTGAATCGTATAGAGTAAAGGGATCTTCAACGTCCGCGACGAGCGGAACACATTCGACATGGCGCGCGTGCCATGGGCATGCACCAGGTCGGGTTGGAGTTCGCATAGAAGGGCTGTTACTTTCGGCCACACCCGGAAATCAAATGGCGTGGTGGTGGGGATCACAAAAGTTTTCACCCCCATGGCCTGCAGGGTCTGGATCATCTCTCCTTCCGTGAACGATAACACAACGGGCTCGAACCGCGCCTTGTCCAGGTGCTTCACCACGTCGATGACATGGCTCTCCCCGCCACCAATGGAACCTTGCCGGATGGCTTCAACGATCTTTATGCGCTTCAAAAAACTATTGGGGGTTTACGGGTTGCTGATTTACTTCATCCACTTCTCCATCCACATTTCAAATATCAGCAAATTCCATAATTTTTGATGATTAACTTTTTTACCCGATAGGTATTGGTTGCGCATCGCCAGGATGGGCTCGGCGTTCAACAGGCCTTCGCGGCGAATACGGCCTTCGTCGAGGTAGTTGAGGAAAAAGTCTTTCAACTCGTTCATGAACCACACCGTGAGCGGGGCAATGAACGGCTTCTTGGGCCGGTCCATCAACTCGCGGGGAATGTGTTTGTAAACGATTTGTTTCAGAATGTACTTCGTCACCCCGTCGCGCAGCTTCAAATGCGATGGGAGGCGCGCCACGTATTCAATCACCTTCTGGTCGAGGAACGGCTCTCTTCCCTCCAACCCCACCGACATGGTGGCGCGATCAATCTTCACGAGGTTGTTGTCGTTCAAAAACGTTTTATAGTCGATGCCCAGCATCTTGCTCAGCGCATCGTTGTGCCCGCCAAATTCTTCTTTCAGGTCGAAGAATGTTTTATAGTCCTTGAATTCTTTGGCCACCAGTCGCTTCACTTCCTGCTGAGGAATGTATTGGCTGATGATGTTCATGGCGTCGGAAGGATCGTTGCTTTGCAGAATATGCTTCATCTTCTCATAGCGCGTCGAGAAGTTGTATTGCTGATTGAGCACCGGAATATGATCGGGATTGATAATGCCCATGGTCTTGGCAATGGAGCGTTTCACCCACTGCGGATACCCGTTGGCATACTTTATCGACTGGCTGAATTTGTTATAGCCCGCAAAGATCTCATCGCCACCATCACCCGAAAGCGCCACCGTCACCTGCTTGCGCGCCAGTTGAGACACCAGCACGGAGGGAACGGACGAGTTGTCGGCAAAGGGTTCGTCATAAATATCCGGAAGGTTGGGGATGATATCGAACGCATCCTTGGGTGAGCAATAGTACTCCGTATGATCCGTGCCCAGGTGCTTGGCGATCCGCCGTGCATCGGGGGCCTCATCAAACCCCGGAACGTCGAAACCGATGGTGAAGGTCTTCAAGCGATCGGTCCTGTCCTTTTGAATGAGCGCCGCCACGGCCGAGCTGTCAAAGCCGCCACTGAGAAAAATGCCCACGGGCACATCGGCCACCATGCGGTAGTTGAACGACTCGCTGAGGATCTTTTCCGTTTCGCGAATGGCCTCTTCGTCGCCCACGTCCAGTTTAGGTTGGTTGTAAGCATCGACCACATCCCAATATTTATGGAGCTTGATGTCGCGGTTGGTCAGCGATATTTCCAGGTAATGGCCGGGCAATAATTTCTGGGTATGCTTGAAGATACAATGCGGGCCTGGGATGTAGCTGTACTGCAAAAACAGCCCCAAGCTGGCCATATCGACCTCCTTGTGAAAGGCCGGGTGCATGTGGAAAGGTCTCAGCGTGGAGCTGAAAAGGAACGTATTGTCTTTGTGATAATAATATAGAGGCTTGACGCCCACACGGTCGCGCACCACATACAGCTTCTGTTTTTCCTCATCATAAAGGGTGAAGGCAAACATGCCGCGGAAGTATTGCAGACACGAAGGGCCCCATTGCTGAAAGGCATAGAGGATCATTTCCGTATCGGAATGGCTCTTGAACGTACATCCCTCCTTCTCCAGGCGTTCACGAATCTCCATGAAGTTATACACTTCACCGTTGAAGGTGATCACCATTTTGCCAATGCGCATCGGCTGATGGCCCAGCGGCGACAAGTCGAGAATGGAGAGGCGCGTATGGCCAAAGCCGAGGGCAAACCCGGACCGCTCTTCGAAGAACGTTCCAGAATCGTCGGGTCCACGATGGTGGAGCGACTGCGTCATTTTTTGCAACACATCTGCGTTGCTACGCTTGTTGAAATCACAAAAGCCAACTATTCCACACACAGCAATTTCAGATTAGAGGGTTAAGAAAATTAGACATTCTAAAAAGCATACAAAAACAAAAGTCGTTAAAAACTTAAGCAATCGTTTGTTTCTTGCTGTTGTCCCACGCACGATTGCTTTGGTCCAGCAGGTCGAGGATCGTTTCGTCCACCGTGTCGTCAAACTTGCGCGCCAGGAAGGCCGGGCTCTCCAGCAAGACAGGGAGGTCTTCCGTTTTGAAGACTTTCGGGCTCACGTTGCCTTCCGACCAGTCGATGTGCCGGAGATTATTGAACGTAACTTTCTCACGAAGGTACGAGTTCATAGCGAGAGTATTGAAAATAAATTCATCCGGCGACCAAACGGTTTTCATGTGCCGGATAAACTGGGGGTTGTTTTCAATAAAGGCCACGGCGTGGTCCACAAACCGGTCGGTGGCCGTAAACCAGGCCGACCGCCCAAAGGGCTCCAGTCCTGGAAAGAATTCGCGCTTGGGGATAAACCGGTTGATCAGGTTCTCTATTCTATACCGGCCCTTCACTTCCCATTCAATCAAATGGTAGCGCTCGTAGCGGTGATAGGCCTGCGGCCACGAGGGCATGTCGTAGATCTCGAAGAACTCGGTGCCATACGAAGCCTTCAAAAATTCATAGAACGCCTGCGTCGACTTTACCGGGTAATCCTGCCCGCTCATGACGTTAAAATATTGAAAGGGCTCTCTGGCCTTCGCCAACGCAAATGCATCCAGCACCACCTGCACAAACCCATAGCCTGCATACACCAGCCTGCGCCGGGTGGGCATGAGCGTTACGTGCGGGAGTTCCTTGAATTCGTCCGCATAGGGACAACGCACATCCAAATGCACAAAGTGATGGAAGTGGCGTGCATCGTATTGCTTCATCAGGCGCAATACCTGCTTGGGATTTTTATGGGCGATAACAATATTGGCAATCCGCACACGATCGTGTTTAGGGTACTGTCTCCGTTTTCTACTTCGCCGGTTTCACCTTTTCGATAGCCTCCAGGATGAGCTCGGTATTTTTCTTCCACGTATGCTCCAGGGCGAAATCGCGGCGGGCGGCGGCCTTCGCAGCGTTGTTCTCGGCGATCGCTTTCGGGATCAAAGTTACATAATCGTCCACGCTTTCACCAAGATAGACGTGCTCGCGGAACGGATTCATGGCGTGCGTCTTGGTGGCCACCACGGGCTTGCCCGCGGCCAGGTATTCGTCGACCTTGCGGGGATAGTTGCCAATGGTGATCTCGTTCATGGCTTGCGGGTTGATGGTCACATCAACGCCGTAGAGAAACGCCGGCAGTTCGGAAAACTCTTTCTTGCCAAGGAAATATACATTCTTGAGCTGGTGCAAGGCGCTTTGCTTGAAGGTCTCATCCTCGATGCCGATGAACACAAAACTGTAGTCCGGCATTTTTGTAGCAATGCCCTCAATGAGGCTGATGTCGAGGCGCTCGGCATTGATGGCCCCCATGTAGCCCACGATGGGCCCGGGAATATCCTTTAACATCGCGTCGATGTCGGCTTGGGGTGGACGGGTTAGAAAATGCGTAACATCACATCCCTGCCCCACATAATAGCTGTGCTTGTTGAATTCCGCCGCATAGTCCGACAGGTATTCGGAGTTGGCCACCACCACATCGGCCGACTGGATGAGCGAAGGCTCTACCCGGCCCACATGAAGTTTCCAATACTTCATGGCCGAAAGCTTATCCCGCAGGTAATACACATATAACGAGGGCTTCACCAGCTCCTTTATGGTGAGACCATTGTAGACTTCATTGTCGTTGATGATGATAAATTCATCAAAGCCGATCTGCTTCACAGCCCTGAGAATGGACTTGGAAAATCGTTTGTTGTTCACCCCGTTCACCAGGTTGAACAAGGAGGCGGACTTCACCTGGTTCACGGATTCCAAGATTTCCTGCGGAATGTAATGCCACAGGTTCTCGCTCACCTGCTTTAGCAGGTTGCCGGATTTAATGCGTTCCTCCACTTCTTTGACAAAGGGTTTATCGCGTTTCAGCCAGCGGTCCTTGCGTTTCAGGGGCGTGTCTATATATAAGACGCGGTGGTGTTTGGCGAGCTCATAGCTGAGGTCCTTGATGTTTGCTCCATAATTGATGTTCCAAGGCGACAGGCTGAAGATGACAAAATTGTAGGGCATGTTATTTTTTTCTTGAGATAAAACCCCGGATGTGTCCGGGGGCGGTAGTATAGAATTCTATCAGTTGTACGCCCGTGCGCAAGAGGCTTATGCCCATTTCGCGCCGGAGCAACACCTGGCTGACCACAAAGATAAAAACGTTGGTGATTAGCATAGCCCACACGGCCCCCATAATCCCGAGGCGGGGAATGAGCAGGATGTTGACCACCAGGTTCACCACGTTAGCAGAAATGTTAATATAGAAGCTCACATGAGGCTTTCCGATCACTTCGAAGGCCGACCCCACCTGCACGTTGAAGGGGATGAGAATGGCCGCTGTGGCCATAATGCGCAAGATCGGCGCGGCTTCCAAATAACTTTTACCGGCCGTGATCAGCAACACGATTTCAGGGAGCACCAACAGGCCCACAATCACCGGCAGGATGATGCCCACGATGGTAGCCACGGATTTCTCATAGAGCCGGCCGGCGGCCTCCTTCCCTTCCAGGTTTGCACGCTCGGCGATTTTTGGATAAACGATATTGGAGATCGATAGCGTGGGAATCTCCACAAAATTCATCACCCTGACGGCCGCGTTGTACAAAGCCACCGAACTGTGACTGATGGATCCCAACAAAATTTGGTCGGCGTTCTTGCCAATGGTCGATGCCACACCCGTTCCGAGAATGTATTTTCCAAACTTAAACAGGCTCCGCACCATAGCGCGATCGGTTGCAAGCCTCCGCGGGGCAAATTGTTTTGACAAGATCCACGCGGTGATGAGGCCGGCGATGGCGCCAACACTTTGCATGGCGGCAAAAAAGTTGAGGGACAAATTGGGTACCCACAGAAAGCAAATCACCACCACACTAAAGAAAAGTCCCTGCCGTACCACCGCGCTCCAAAAAACGCCGCGAAAACTTTGGTTCGCTTGTTCCAGGTAGTTCAACTGCGTGAGCGGGACCAGGATGAGCGATGTGGAGCAATACCACAAGATGAGTCCCATGATTTCCTTGGTATGCCAGAAAATGGTCAGGACTGGGATGAGCCCCAGCATGAGCGCAATAAAGACGAGCGTGGAAATAAAATTAAGGGTAATGCTAGCGGTAGTGAGCGAAAACCTGTCGATATTGGGCTGACTGTAAAATTTTACGAACGCGTTCTGAATGAAGGCAGACCGGCTCATCTCCACAATGGACGTGATCACCACAAACAGGGTCCAGACGCCAAACGTATCCTTGGAAAAATACCTGACCATGAAAAAATAACTCCCGAAGCCAAAAACAAAAATGGCCAGCCGCTGAAGGGTAACGTAGGTGCTGGCGCGAACCCAATAATTTTTTTCGGTCATGAAATATTATAATTAACCTTATCTTTGAATCTTCGTAAGTTGATAAAACATATGAAAGTAAGCAACCCTACCTCTCGCTTTAAGCTCAAAATCCCATCCCAGTACAGCGTGCTGGACGTGGGAAGTGGTCACAACCCACACCCCCGCGCAAACGTGGTCACCGACAAATACATCGAGGACAACTATCACCGCGCCGGCGACATCAAGGTACTGAAGAAACAACGTTTCGTGCAGGCCGATGGTGAAACCCTTCCTTTCACGGACAACGAGTTCGACTACGTCATTTGTTGCCATGTGGTGGAGCACGTCGACCATCCCGCGCAGTTCATGGATGAGCTGAGCCGCGTCGGCAAGGGCGGATACCTGGAAGCGCCCTCCATGATCGGCGAGTTCATGATCCCGCGCGGCGCCCACAAGTGGGTGTTGCTGGAGATCGACAAAAAGATCGTCATCGTTGACAAAGAGCGCCTGGGCATGAAAAGCACCCACGATTTCGGCGATCTCTTTCTCGACTACCTCCCGCGCAACTCTTTCGGCTTCAAAATTCTCCAACGCACCCAACAACAGATCTTCACCGTCAACTACGAGTGGAAAGACCGTATCGAGTACGTTGTGGAGCCCACCGATGCCGAATTGAAAAAATACTTTACTCAGGTTTGGGACAAAAGCATGTACGAACACATTGTTCCCAAACGAAGCCTCGGCAGCGAATACATGGCCGCCATGGGCGCCACGGTCGATATCTTCAAGAACGTTTTCAAATCCAAAGTATTAAGTCGATTCCGCTAAATGAGAAATAGAGTACGTTTTTACGAATTGGGTCTTTGTGTCAAAAGCTATGGTTTTTGGAAAGGCCTGGTCCTCTTCATTAAGCTCAAGTTAAAGAAGACACAATCCATTAACGTAGCGGATGCACGCTATCCCATCTCGCTGCGCAACGGCAGCTCCGATCAATTGGTGTTCAAGCAAGTTTTCCTGTTGAAGGAATACGACCTCGACCAGGACTTCGGCATGCCCGTTCCCTCCGACATCAAAGTGATCATCGACGCCGGCGCCAACATCGGTCTGGCCTCGGTTTACTTTGCCAATCGCTATCCCAACGCCAAGATCATCGCGATCGAGCCGGAAAATGGGAACTTCGCACAACTGAAGAAGAACACCGCCCCTTATAAAAACGTCATCCCCCTGCAGGCCGCCCTGTGGCACGAGAAAGACGAGTTGATCATCAACAACCCTGACTCCAGCGACTGGGGATTCATGGTAGAACAAAATACTTCCAAAAAAGCCGGTGCTGTGCCCGCCCTGTCGGTAGCAGACCTGATGGAACAATACAACATCAAAAGCATCGACTTGTTGAAAATCGACATTGAAGGTGCTGAGAAGGAAGTATTCGAATTCGGTGCAGAGAAATGGCTGCCACACGCCAAGACCATCGTCGTAGAGTTGCACGATCGCATGAAACCGGGATGCTCCCGCGTCTTCTTTGAGGCTATTAAAAAAGAGAATTTTGCGCTGCTGGTTTCGGGTGAGAACCTGATCTGCGTACGCGCTTAACGATTCTTTAACATATCTGCCTGCGAGAGGATTTCGCGCAACAGATATTGCTGACCTTTCTCGCTCAAATGGCCGTGATCGATGTAATTGGAAAGATCTTTTGTAAAGAATTCATACTCGGGCGTATTGAAATCGACAATACGAGCATCCGGCATCACCGCCAGCATCTTTTGTTTATACTCCCCCAGCGGCCCGCGAAACTTATCGTAAAGCGGAAAAGGCAGCGGATGAAAATAGCCGATCACTTTTACGTTCTTCTCTCTGAACGATTGCAGGAGCGCTACAAACTCGGTCATGGCAACGGAGTCAATATCGGTTTTGATCGCGTCGGGGCGTTTTAACTGCTCCTGGATCTTTTCCTCCACCGGCATCACCTGCAGGATCTTGTCGTAGAAATTATAGCCGTAGTCGTTGAACTGGTTTGGCGGATATTTGCCGGGCATCAGGTTGTGATCGCGGATGAAACGGATTGCGTAAGTCTTGTACAGGCTCATGGAGCCCAGTGCACCGTAATACTCCTTGGGATTGATCATCCCCGTTTTCATGCCGTGATCGTGCGTCAGATAAGGATGGAGGCACACCAGCACGAATTGGGGCGCCTTGTGTTGCAGCGCCTTGTCCACCACCGCCTTTTGTTCCGTGATGTTGGCCCCCATCATGCTGAGGTTATAGATCTTATGTTCGGTGATGAGCTTCGGGTTCAGGTTGGCCGATAACGACGGGCCCAGAATATAGCCTTCAAAATTTTCGGGTACGTAATGATGGGCCAGCAAATATTTGCTCGTGCGCTCGTCGCTGTAGATGGAAAGACTGCGGCCCTTCACGGGACGAAACAATCCATAGAGGTCGACATACGCATTGATGGCGACCAGCACGATCGTGAGCAAGATCACGACGAGTCCACAGCGCAGAAGAAATTTACGAGCCGTCATACGTTTAAAAATCAAAGTATAAAAACTCCTGGTTCGTGGCCGAGTTCAGGAACAACAGGTTGAGCATGACCACGATGATCAACGTGACCAACCGCCGGTAGTCGGGCTTGAATTCGGCACCCAATTCATTCGTATTCTTCGTAAACAGCAAAATGGCAGCCGCGATCCAAATGGGCGCCATGTAGTAATCATTCACCAGCGACACCTCGGAAGTGTGCGCCCCTTTGCCGACCATCGCTGTCAACAAATCGATGGCCGATCGCCACGACGGCGCACGGAAGAACACCCACGTAACGTTCACATACAGGAACGTGAGCACCACCCCAAGCCAATCGGCCATGCGCAGATTGAGCCGTGTAAACTGCCGGTGGATCACCAGCGCTGCACCGTGCAGAAATCCCCAGAAAATAAATGTCCATCCCGCCCCGTGCCAGATGCCACCGAGGATGAAGGTGATCATCAGGTTGCTGGCCGTACCCCACTCCCCTTTCCGGTTTCCGCCCAAGGGAATATAAATATAGTCACGGAGAAATTGACTGAGCGTGATGTGCCACCGCCGCCAGAATTCCTGGATGTTTTTCGATTTGTAGGGTGAGTTGAAGTTCAGGGGAAAATCAATATTGAACAACAATCCTAAACCAATGGCCATATCGGAATAGCCGCTGAAGTCAAAGTACAATTGCGTCGAATAGGCCAGCGACGTGACCCAGGCCTGCACGGTGGTGAGCGCCGCGGTGTCGCCATAGCCTTTGGCAACAATGGTCGACAGGGTATCGGCGACAATGATCTTTTTGGCTAAGCCCAGGTTGAAAATAAAAAAGCCGCGTGCCAGGTTGGGGAAATTCAGGAACGCATTTTTCTGGTCGGCAAACTGCGGCATCAGCTGCGTGTGATGCACGATGGGGCCGGCGATGAGGTGTGGAAAAAAAGTAACAAACAGGCAATAGTGTGAAAACTTGTAGTTGCCCACTTTTCCCTGGGAACTGTCCACCAGGTAGGCGATTTGCGTGAAGGTGAAAAAGCTCACACCCAACGGCAGGACTACATTCAGCAGCGCATAATGCCCTTCAAGGAGGCTATTGAAATTGGTGAGGAAGAAGTTGGCGTATTTGTAATAGAACAACACCGCCAGGTTCGCGGAAACGCCTACGGTGAGCAGCCACTTTTTCCGGTATTGAATGATGAGATTGCCAAACGTGAAATTGAAGATCATCGACAACCCGATCAGGATCAAGTTGTTCGGATTCCACCAGCCGTAAAAAAACAACGATGCCACCAGCAACCACAACCGCGACGCCTCCACCTTCTGGCTCGACGACAGCAAAAAGTAAACAATTAAGGTTACCGGTAAAAAAGCAAAAATGAATTCAGGTGAACTAAAGAGCATATAATGCTAGCTTTTTTCCTCCTTTGGAACATTGTTCAGCACAGCGGGTCCCAGTTTATTTTGCAATGATTTCAGGAAGTTAAGCGATTCTTTATCCTCTTCCGTAATGGAAGAATCGGCCGAGAACACGGGGATGACCAGATCGACAAACCGCACCAGTTCGCGCGAGTCGGAGAACTCGTTGAGTCCCGCGCCTTCCAGGATGATGTAGTCGTACTGCACCTTCAGCCACTCCAGCAACACTTTAAAATCTCCTCCTGGAATGATCTCCGAAGGGGAAAGCTGGCTCATCTTGTTCCCGATAATATCTACCATCGGGTTAGTTGTGGGGGTGATCAGATTCGTTTCCGGATCCTTGGTTTCGCTGTGTTTGGCGGTGCCGATCAGCTTGGTGTTCTTGTTGTAATATTCCATCAACTGCTTCAGGCTGAAGCGCGCAGTCAGCATCGTGGTGAGGCTGTTGTTTCGCATGTTGGTGTCGATGATGAGGGTGCGTTTGTGAATGAGGCCGAGCGAATAGGCCAGCGACATGATGGAGAAGGTTTTACCCTGTGCCTTCTTCGTGCTGGTCACCAAAATAACCTGCACCTTCCGGTTCTCGATCTCGTAGCGGATCTTGCGCAGATCGTGGTTGAGGCGGTTCAATTCCTGCGACTCGTTTGCCGGGGTAAAGAAATTCCAGTTTGGAGCGCCCCCGTTTTTGGGCAGTTGTTCCAGTATGCCCGCCAGGGGCATTTTCGCCAGGTTTTTGAACCGTTGTGGCGTCTTAATGCGGGTGTCGAGCATTTCCAGCAGGATGATGACGAACGCGCACAAACCGAAGCTGAGCACGCCCGTGAAAACCATAAATACAATGGTCTTGCGCGACTCGGGTTTCTCGGCCACCTCGCCCACCACCACTTGTTTGATGGGCATTTTGTTAGTCACCAGCTTTTCGCGCGCTTCGTTAAACCGCGTCTGGGCGGCCAGGTATTCTTCGCGCGCCACTTCCACTTCCTTGGCGATGGCCTGGCTCACGGCCTCGCGGCTGGCAAAGTTGCCAACACTGTAGCGGATAGAGCTCAAAATGTTATTGAGCGACACCAGGTTCTCGCGCGAGATCTCCAGGTCGATCTTGGTCTGGTCGCGTTTATCTTTCAACGTATTCAACTCCGCGGGAGTCAGCTTGGTGGCCTCGCCAGCAGCGTTCATCATACCTTGCAACTGATTTCTGAAAGCCGTGATACTATCCAGCAATATCTGGTCGGTCTGCCCGCCGGCGACATAGCGCTCGTTGAAGGTGTTGATTTTTTTCCGTAGATCGACGATCCTGCTATTGGGTTTGTTACCCTGGCTCCGGTCGGCCTGTTCTATTTTCATTTCCAGGTTGGCCAGCGTCAGTTCGTTGCCGCGGATACTCTTTTGCTCGTCGGCGATCTGGTCTTCATAGTCCTGGATCTGGCGGATCTTGCTGGCGCCTTCTGCTTCCGAGTTGATCATCTCGTGGTTGGACTGGAAGTTTTTGAGACCCTCCGTTTTCTCGTCGAGGTATTGCTTGCGTTGGTCCACAATGGATTGCAACGACTCCAGTGACACATTGGAGCGGCTCAGTTTGATGTTGGTATAGTACCGGATGAATTCACTGCACAACGTATTCACCACATAGGCCGAGAGGTAAGGACTTTCGGAACTATAACTGATTTCAATGTAATCGGAAATATTGATGCGGTTGATGGCCAGCTCTTCGTTGAGGGCTTCGTAATTATAGCCGTACACGTCCATCACTTTTTTGACAAGCTTTTGCTTGGGGTCGGTGAGGTCCAGCAGCGTCTGGCTTTCGAGCTTCTCGTTGAGGATCTTCTCGAATTCGGCCTTATGACTGTTAATGTCTACGTTGGCCAGCTCTTCCATCTTGGATTGGGATGGTTTGCGGAAAGGCATTTCCTTGCCTTCGAGGTCACGCAACAACAACCGGTAGGATACCTGCGAAAGCACTACCCGCGACTTGATCTGTTCGATCAGGTTGGTGAAGGTGATCTGCATTTCGTAGGGATTGAAATATTTCCCGCTGTTGTCGATCAATTCATCGGTAATGGTGATGCCGGTGGCCATTTGGGCGCTGGACCGGTACTTCCATTCGCCCAGCATCCGGATGAGGAAAGCCCCGCCAACCGATAGCAGCGGGATGATGATCAGTATCCAACGTTTTCTCCACAGAACACGGAAGAGGGTTTGTAAATCCATACACTAGGGCATAAGGTATCAAAGTTCACTAAAAAATCGTAGCCTTCAAAAATATTCGTCAGTTATACAGCAGGATTGTTTCAACCCTTTATATTTACGAAAAACAGTCTATGCTGGCGTATATCAAACTCATTCGGGTTCACCAATGGGCTAAAAATACTTTCATTTTCGTTCCCCTCTTCTTTGCGGGTCAAGCGTTCGAATGGGACCACTACCCCAACCTGATCCAGGGATTTTTTGCGTTCAGCTTCATGGCCAGCGCTATATACATTCTCAACGACTATCGTGACCGCGAGGTAGACCGTCTCCATCCCAAAAAACGGTTCCGGCCGCTGGCTTCGGGTGAGGCGAATGTTTACGTCAGTTTTGCACTCCTGGGCGCCCTGCTGGCGTCCTCCCTGTTTATCGCCTATTCGCTCAAGGCCAACTTCCTCATCCTGTTGAGCATCTACGGCCTTATGAACGTAGCCTACACTTTTGGGTTAAAAAATTTATCCATCGTCGATATTTTTATTGTCGCCTCCGGATTCCTTTTTCGCATCTACTCGGGCAGCGTGCTCTCGGGTGTTCAGATCTCGCATTGGCTCGCCATCATGGTGATGCTGTTGTCGTTGCTGCTGGCCCTCGCCAAACGCCGGGATGACCTGGTGCTGGGCAAGGATGGCGCCGTCGTGCGCAAATCGTCACGAAATTATAACGTTGAGTTCATCAACGCCTGCTTGGCCATCTTTGCCGGTATCATCATCGTTGCGTACATCATGTACACCGTGTCGCCCGAAGTGACGCAACGCCTCAACACGCAATGGCTCTTCGGCACCACCATTTTTGTGATCGCCGGGGTGATGCGCTACTTGCAGATCACCTTTGTCTCGGAAAACAGCGGATCGCCAACAGCCATCCTGCTCAAAGACAAATTCATCATCCTCACCCTGCTGGGCTGGATCGTCAGCTTCTATCTCATCATCTACATCCACTAAGGCATGGCGCAAAAGCACCTGGTCCTTTTCGATTTCGATGGCACCCTCACCGGCAAGGACACCCTCTTTGCCTTTATCCGTTTCTATCACGGCACCTTCCGGTTCCTGCTGGGGTTTGCCTGGCTCAGCCCGGTGATGATGCTTTACATGACCAAGCTTATCCGAAACGACCGGGCCAAGGAAATTGTTTTAAAACATTTTTTCGGCGGCGTGCCAGTGACGCGGCTCCGGACAAAAGGGATCGAATTTGCCACCACCGTCGTCCCCACCCTGCTGCGCAACCAGGGATTGGCACTTCTCAAGGACTACAAACAGAAACAATACGACATCGCCGTGGTGTCGGCCTCGCCGGAGGATTGGGTTGGTCCGTGGTGTGCCCAATGGCAGATCCGTTGCCTGGCCACCCAATTGGAAACGCGCGATAACCTCCTCACCGGCAAGATCAAGGGACAAAATTGTTTTGGAGAAGAAAAAGCCCGCCGCATACGCGAAGCCTACGACCTGGCCGGCTACGACCGCATCATTGCCTATGGCGACTCGCGCGGCGACCGCGAAATGCTGGCCCTGGCCACCGACCCCCACTATCGCTCCATCGTCTGACGCATCAGAACCAGTTCGATCTGGTCTTTGCCCGCACCTTTTCCGCCCTTGCTCAGCTTGTCGATGCGTGACCCGTCTATTCCAGCCAAAACCAACTGGTTGATCACTTCCAAAAGGCGTTTCGAGGTCTGCTCGTCCTCTTTGTCAAAATACTGCAATTGCACACGAATGTCGTGCTTGCTCACCAGCTTGTTGGTGAGAAACCAGATCAGTTCGCGCTGGGGCGAGGTTAGCGTGGTGACCGCGGGGGCAAATTCAATTTTGCGGATCACCCGGATTCCCAGCAGTTCTTCCGTTTCTTTTTCCGTGAGGTAGGTGGCGGTCGCCGCCGAAGGGCGAAGTGATGCCTTGGTCCTGTAGATGTCATCCGACTTCCCTCCGCGGTTGCTCACGAAGTAGGCCGACGAATCCTTTTGCAAGGAGAAATATGCATCGAATTTGGGGGAGTTCACTTGCGTTCCCAGGTTCTTGGGCACCGTCCAGGTTTCCCAGGAGTTATAGAGACGGTCGCTGTAAAAAATATCGGCGTCGCCTGACCCGGGGTGGCCATTGCTGGAAAAGAAAAGCCGGGTTTTGTCGGCCGAGAGGAAGGGCGATATCTCGAAGCCTGTCGTGTTGACGGTGGCGCCCAGGTTCTGCAGCGCCGACCACTGGCCGTCGGCCCCTTTCAGACTGATGTACAGATCTTCTTCGCCCCTGGAGTCGGGGCCTTTCATGGAGATGAACATCACGTCAAAATCCGGCGACACATAGATACCTAGAAACGCTTCGGAACTGAGGCCCTTGATGGGGACCAATTCCGGGTGCGTCCATCCGGTTTCGGTGCGTTGCAGAAAATAAATTCCTTTGGGTATTTTCGCCGACGTGGTGTTGAGCATGTATACGATTCTCTTGCGAGAATTCACGCCCACCACCGCGTTGTTCCCTTTGTCGTTTGGCAACTCGTCGTTTACGGCCCGGGCCCAATCGTTGGTGGTGGTATTGAAATGACTCACCCATGCGTCGGTGCCTGCAAATTTGCCACCTTCATTCTGCACGGAACCCGACCGTATAAAATATAGCGTACTTCCGTCCTCCGACAACAGCGGTGAGGATTCGTTCTGATCGCTGTTTACGCCCGGCGGCAATTTTACCGGGGTGCTAAAATCCAACTCCTGCCCTACTGCCAGGCAGGCCGGAAAGAAAAACAGTACGATAATAAGACTAGCTAAGCGCATCTCCGCCCATTTTTTATTTAATATGCCTTCGTTATCCATATGGTTAAAAATGGGTTCAAGCCTCGCGGCAGCAACCCACTCCAAATAAGATGCCAGGGAGACGTGAAGTCGGGGATTACACACGTTGGCAACTGACAAAAGTAACAAATATCTTAACTTCTCCGTGTTCCTATTTAAATTGCCCTTTGTAGCATAAACTCCCCAAAACCCTCGATGATGGATACGCTCGCGTTCTACCTCTTCTGGCTCGGCAGCGCCGTGGTCCTCTACACGTATATCGGCTATGGCGTGGTGGTTTACGTACTGGCCAAGGGAAAGGGCAAGCCCACCCCAATCCAGCCCCAGTCCGACGCCGACCTGCCGGAAGTGACCCTGCTCATCGCCGCCTATAACGAGGCCCCCTACCTGGAAACAAAGGTACACAACACCCTAAGCCTGGACTACCCTGCCGACAAACTCATCGTCAAATTTGTGACAGACGGTTCCTCCGACAACAGCAGCGAGGTGCTGGGCAAATTCCACAACATCGCGGTTTACCACCAACCCGAACGCCGCGGCAAGATCCACGCCGTGAACCGGGTGATGAAATACGTGACCACTCCCCTGGTGATTTTCTGCGATGCCAACACCGACCTGAATGACCAGGCCATCCGCAACATCGTTCGTCACTACCAATCGCCCGACGTGGGCGGTGTGGCGGGTGAGAAACGCATTTTTAAAAAGGCCAAGGACAATGCCTCGGGTGGCGGCGAGGGTTTGTATTGGAAGTATGAATCGTTTCTCAAGAAAAAAGATTCCGAACTGCACTCCGTGGTCGGCGCTGCGGGCGAGTTGTTCTCCGTGCGCACAGCCCTCTATGAGACGCCTCCTGAAAATATGATCATCGAAGACTTCTACCTGTCCATGCGCATCGTAGGCCAGGGCCACCGCTTTATCTACGAGCCCGAAGCCTATGCCACCGAAATGGCGTCGGCGTCGGTAGAAGAAGAATGGAAACGCAAAGTGCGCATCTCTTCCGGTGCGTTTCAGGCGATGGGTATGTTAATGTACCTGCTCAACCCCTTCCGCTATGGCATCGTGAGCTTTCAATACTTCTCACACCGCGTGCTACGCTGGACCCTGGCGCCACTCTCGCTGGTACTGGTACTCGCCAGCAGCCTTTACCTGGCCTGGCAGGGTTTATTTCTCTACCAACTGGCCTTCGCCGCACAAGTGTTCTTCTATGCCATCGCATTTTTAGGGTATCTCAATCGCGACAAAGAAATCTCCATCAAAGGTTTTTTTGTGCCCTACTATTTTTCCGTCATGAACCTCGCCGTGTTCGCAGGACTACGAAGATTTATGACAGGAAGCCAAACCGTTTTGTGGGAAAAAGCAAAACGCTCCGTTGTAAACGAGCCGTAAATATTAGCCTCTCCAAAGGAAAGAAAATTGAAAAACGCGAAGCGCTTTGCGTCAACTTTGCGCGCTTTGCGTCTTTGCGGTTCAAACTGATTTAACACCACCCCCAAAAAACTCAAAAAAACCTTCACATTCACCAAACCCACCCACCAAAAATTTAAAAACCACCCGAAAACATGCATCCCTTTTCCAAAACAGTGTTGCATTTAGCCGGATTCATCAAAAAGCACTGAAACGAATTTTTCATCAAAATATTTCATTACCGATAGGCCATCCGTAACATTCGGCTCCGTTTTAAGTCCGTCTGGCGACACGATGGGTGGCAATTTTCTGCCGATCACACGTAGAAGAGAAAGTTTCCCCAGGTAAATAAAAGCGCCCTAATAAAATTGAAAACAATACACCCTTGATTAAACACAATATTTGAAATGATTTCAGTGCACGCGATGCTCTACCTTGGTGTATGCCTGAACGTGTACACGAAAAATATGAAATAAACCCCATAAAAAGGGGGTTGATCATCGCTCTCACCATCAGTTTACTCATCGGAATCGCCATCGTGCTCCTGGTGCTCTTCGTCATCGATTCATTCACCCGCTAAAAAAGTTTTTTCATCGCCATTTCTCTACAAAAAGAGATGTCGTCTTCCCTGCGAAAGCTCATCGCATTGACGAATGGACATTACCGGCGATAAGCGCGCGTTTCTTCACCGTCTAGCGGCCATTCGTCTTATCTTTTTAAAATACATCCGGAAATACGTCGCATTTCATTGCATCCTACACGGATTTTCACTGCCTATTTCCGGGCTTTGATAGCGTATGTAACGCCTTTTTTTGTTGGAAACGTCGTTACGTAACCGTACTCGCTTTTCGTGGATGTTGCTTTCGCTCCTTCTACCCGAATAGGAGTCGCTGACCGTATCGTACACGTCGTCCCATTCAATGACACGACGCTGGCGTGTTGCAGCGTATTGTTTTTCCATGTCATATCCACCACAAATCCTCCTCTTGCTTTGAGGCCGCTAACGGTACCGCTAGACCATTCGCGGGGAATGGCCGGCAAGAGATGCAATTCCTTGAGATGGCTTTGCAACAACATCTCCGTGATGCCGGATGTGCCACCAAAATTTCCGTCGATCTGGAACGGCGGGTGGGCATCGAACAGGTTGGGATAGGTTCCGCCGCCGTTTGCATAGTCTGTTCCTTCCATGCCGGTGAGGGTGAGTTGCTCGCGGATGAGTTTGTGCGCATGATCGCCGTCCAGCAAGCGCGCCCACACGTTGATCTTCCATCCTTTCGACCATCCTGTGCCCCCGTCGCCACGCAGCTCCAACGATTTGCGGGCGGCGTTGGCAAACTTTGGTGAGGTTAAGGGTGAGATCTCGCGCCCGGGGAAAAGTCCGAACAGGTGCGAGATATGGCGATGTTGTGGATCTTCTCCATCCCAATCCTTATACCATTCCTGCAGATCGCCTTTCTTGCCTACCTGCAAAGGAAAAAGTTTAGCGCGCTGAGCGGCCATCGTTTTGCGAAAGGCTTCATCGGTTTCCAACGCTGCGGAAGCTTCCATCACGTTGTCGAAAAGGTCGCGGATGATGGACATATCCATGGTGCTGGCGATGGAGACGGAACCCTTCACGCCTTTGTCGGTGATGAAAACATTTTCCGGTGATGTCGACGGTGCGGTCACCAGGTTACCGTTCTTATCTTCGATCAACCACGCCACGCAAAACAAGGCAGCATCTTTCATGACGGGATAGGCGGTGTTGCGCAGGTACTCTTTGTCACCAGTAAACTGGTAGTGTTCCCACAGATGCTGACACAACCACGCGCCACCCACCGGCCAGTTTGCCCACGAAGGGCTCCCGCTCACGGGGTTGGTGGTGGCCCAGATGTCGGTGTTGTGATGCAACACCCAGCCCGGCGCATCATAGAAATTCTTTGCCGTCTCTTTCCCGGTGATTGATACCTGTTGAATGAGGTCGATCAAGGGCAAATGCAATTCTGAAAGGTTGCACGATTCCACCATCCAGTAGTTCATCTCCGTGTTGATGTTGGTGGTGTAGTTGGCGCTCCATGGCGGCCTCACTTCCTGGTTCCACAAGCCCTGCAAATTGGCGGCTATGCCCCCGGGTCGCGATGCCGAGATGAGCAGGTAGCGGCCGAACTGGAAATACAATGTTTCCAGGCCAGGATCTGCTTCGCCTTTGGTATACCGTTTCAGACGTTCATCGGTGGGAAGCGTGCTGGGCGGATTGCCGTTCAGGTCCAGGCGAACGCGTTGGAAATATTTCTGATAGTCGCCGACGTGCGCTTGCTTCAGTTGATCAAACGCAAGTCCAACGGCAGCGCTCATTTGTTGGGTGGCGATAGCGTGTTCATCTTTACCATCCTTCAATGGGCATTTATCAAATCCATTAAAACTGGTGGCGGCCGAAACAAACAGCAGGGCCTCCGTTGCGTTGCTCACTTGTACTCCGGTTGAGGTTGTCGTTACCTGTCCGTCGCTGGTCTTCACATTTACCTGTAATTCAAAACGCATGCCTTTGCATTGCTGGGGGTCGTTATAGATCACGGGCAATTCCATAGTTTCCAGGTAGCTGGGATCCGTGTGGGCCGGGGCATTCCCCTTCAGCACAATTTGATTGCCGCTGGTTTGAACCTTCGCCGACAATGGACTGGAGGCTTGCGCCGTAAAATTCAAGGCTCCTTTCTTGCTGGCCGTTAGGCGGATGACCATCACCCGTTGGGGTGCGGAAATAAATTGCTCACGCGTATACTCCACGCCGTCCACCGTAAACCGCGTGGTGGCTACAGCGCGGGAAATATCCAAGTCGCGATAGTAAGCGGTAGGTGTCCCGCTCAATTCTTGTTTCAATTGGAGGTCTCCCAGCGGCTCGTATGATTCTGTGAAGAGGCCTTGCATTTTTTTTGTCAACGCTTCGGCCTTTTGGTAATCCTCTTCGAACAAAGCTTTCCGGATAGCGGACAGGTATTGCGGCGCAGACGGGTTGGGGTTGGTGTTGACAGGACCTCCCGACCAGAGCGTGGCTTCATTGAGCTGATAGCGCTCTTCGGCGACACCACCAAACACCATGGCGCCCAGGTGCCCGTTGCCCAGCGGCAAGGCTTCATTCCAGTTTCGCGCGGGTTGTTGGTACCAGAGCTTCAGATCGTCCTGCGCAAGAACACTTTGGGAAATGACGCAGAACATAAACCATACAAGACAAGTCAGGTGTGCAGAGGGACGGGGCATAGCAATGATAAGATTGGTGCGTAAGAAACAATGGATACAGCAATAATTGAGCGATCAATATAATACACTTGCCGATGGGATGACAGACTCTTTTTTCCGGATGCTATTTTTTTAGGACAGCGGGAGGCGTCCCCAAATAATCCCACATCTTTCCTATATTCACTTTTGTTATCATGTTTCTTGGAGGCTATCCTTACCGGTTAAAATCTTATGCGATCTATTATTTGTGAACGTCCTGAATTGCTGTCGTTTCAAAGCAAACCCGAGCCTTCGCTGGAAAGCGGGAGCGCCCTACTGCGGGTTAAGCGCGTGGGCATTTGTGGCACCGATCTTCATGCGTTCAAGGGAAACCAGCCGTTCTTTTCCTATCCCCGCATCCTGGGCCACGAGCTGGCCACGGAGGTGATGTCCATCGACGGCCCGGATCATGGGCTAAAGGTTGGCGACAAGGCCGTGGTCATTCCATATCTCCACTGCGGCCAATGCGTGGCCTGCCAGGCGGGCAAAACCAATTGTTGCCAGCGCCTCAAGGTCTTCGGCGTTCACACCGACGGCGGCATGCAGGATATCATCTCGCTACCTCCCCACTTGCTGATCCCCGCCAACGACCTGTCGTTTGACGAGATTGCCATTGTAGAACCGCTTTCCATTGGCGCCCATTCGCTGCGGAGGGCCAGCGTAAAAAAAGAAGATCTGGTGGTGGTCCTGGGATGCGGGCCAATCGGTATGGGGATCATCCAGTTGGCTAAATCTCTGGGTGCTACGGTGGTGGCCGTTGATATCAATGAGGGCCGTTTGGAAATGGCGCGACAACACTTCGGGGCGGACGCGATCATACAGGCAAACACCGAAGCCATAGAAAATCTGAAGAGATTCACCGGTGGCGACCTGGCCCATATTGTCATCGACGCCACGGGCAGCAAGCGGGCCATCGAAAACGCTACCGACTATATGCGACACGGAGGAACGCTGGTCTTGGTTGGGTTATTCAAAGGAGAACTGGCCTTTCAGCATCCCGTGCTGCATGCCAAGGAAACCACGCTGATGTGTAGCCGCAATGCCACGCGGCAGGATTTTGATTTTGTGATGAACGTGCTTCGCGAAAAGAAATTCAATACAGAGGCCTACATCACACGGCGCGCGTCGTGTGGCGACATTCTGATAGAAATGTCCACGTGGGCAAGTCCTTCCTCGCCGGAGATTAAGGTGATGACGGATTGGGATGCTCGGATTTAATTCTGACGCATTTCAAAATGGTATTTTCCGGCTTCAAGCTCAAGCACTACCCTTCCCTGCTCTGTTCCCGCTATTCGAATTCCCTGGCTCGCTATCGTTTTCCCGCCCTCTTTCAGGTTTGTCGCCTTTCCAGTGGGTGCATAATAGGTGGCCGTGGTATTCACAGGCACTTCAATGTCGTGGACAAACATGCCGTTCTCATTTTTCCATTCGCTTGATAGGGTTCCGTAGGCCGATTCATATTTTCCTTTTGCCCATTGCAAGGTTTCCGTATGCTCAGTCTTGACAATGAAGTGCTTGAACCCCGGTATGTTGTTGTCGGGGCGGATTCCCGTCAGCGCTTTATAGAACCATGAGCTCATGTCGCCGAACATGATGTGATCGAGGGACCACTCGCCTTTCCAATCTTCCCACTGTGTTGTTGCTCCCTTTGACAGCCAGTAGCCCCAACTGGGATAGGTGGTTTGTGTGATCACGTTCAGGGCCAGGTTGGCTTCCCCCGCATCGGTCAAGGCATGGAGCAAGTAGCGGGCGCCAAGAATGCCTGTGTCGATATGATCGTTTCTGACGTGCACGGCCTGCACCAGCTTTTTGCGAACGGTGTTCACAAGGTTGTCGGGCACCAGCCCGTGAAAGAGTGCGGTACTCAGTGCTGTTTGGGAGCCATTGGCATAGGTCTGTGTTTTGGGGTTATAATATTTCTTATGGAAAGCGTCTTTGATTTTGAGGGCCAAGGCCTGGTAGGTTTGCTGATCGGCTGCATTGCCCAGAAGACCAGCCGCCTTGGCGACCGTGGTCGCACCATAGTAAAAATAGCCCGTTGACGTAACCCCCACGGGGGTTTCCGTTTCCACCGGTATCCAGTCGCCAAGACCGAAGTCGGCGATGAAGTCGGGGGAACGCGTGTGCATGTAGTCGACATATTTTTTCATGGTGGCGAAATTATCCTGGAGTATGCGGCGGTCGCCGGTGTACCGGTAGGTTGTCCAGGGAATGACGATGCAGGCGATGTCCCAGGCGGGGCCGTTGCCCCAGTAGTAGCCCCATCCGGGTGTGGGTATGATGCCGGGCAAGCTGCCGTTGGGTTGTTGTTCGTCGCGAATGTCGCCCAACCATTTTTGATAGGCCGTTGTCGCGTTGAAGTTCGACAAGCCGCCTTCGCACGCCAGCTGCGCGTCGCCTGTCCAGCCGTTCTTCTCGCGCTGCGGGCAATCGGTTGGAAAGCCGACAAAATTGTTGCGATACGACCAACGGGTGGCCTGCTGTATTTTGTTCACGGTTTCGCTGGAGCACGTGAAATCACCCACACTCTCAAAGGAAGTGGAGATGGCTTTCGCCTGAATACTTTTCAATTGCGGCAGCTCGCCATCGGCCCAGACTTCCACATAGCGAAATCCGTGATAGACAAACCGGGGCGACCACTGTTCGTCTCCCCCACCCTTCAGCGTATAGCGGTCGACCTGGAACAGGGAGTCCGCCAACAAATTGTTGATGCCCGATTGATCGGCAGCCCCACTGGCATCCACCTTTTCGGCATACTTAAATTGCAGTCTGCTGCCGGCATGCCCGGCCACGTTCAGACTCACAAAGCCTGCCATGTTCTGTCCAAAATCATAGACGATATGGCCATTGGCCAGGCGTTGGGACTTCACCGCATCAAGTATCTGGGTCACTTGGACCGGAGGCTGCTTTTGAGGCCGCAACGTTCCGATAGGACCGGCCACCCGGCGCACCGGCTGCCAGCTTTTTTCATCGGCGTCAGCTTCACTCCAGCGTGGCACTTCCAGGCGGGCATCGTAATATTCTCCCTGGCGCAGCGCCGTAAACACGGTCGGCCCTGTGGTCGCCAGCCAATGGGTGTCGGTGGATACAATTTGTTTTTCGGCGTTGTCGTAGGTGATCTCCAATTGCAATTTTAGCGCGGGCAAATTGCGCCAGGGTGCTTTATCAAAACCCCATACTTCTTTTGATGTGGAATTGTACCAGCCGTTTCCCAGCATCACGCCCAGGGCATTGGCTCCGCCTTTCAGGAAGGAGGTCACATCATACGTTGAATAGAGAACCGTCTTGTCGTAGTTTGTGAAGGCAGGATTGAGGACGTCGTCGGAAACTTTCTTTCCGTTGATGAACAGTTCAAAAAAACCTGGCGCCGCCACATAGACGGTGGCTTTCGCAATATTTTGTTTGAGGTCGAATTTCTTCCGCAGCAGGGGCATGGGTTCCAGGAAATCGTGGGTCTCGCCTTTGATCATGGCATAGCGGTGGCTGTTCAGTTTCTGAAAATCAAACACCGCGGGAGCGCTGACCCACTCTGCCGTGAAGCGTGGTGTGCTTATCGTCATCTCCCAAAACTGTGCGGCGCTATAAGGCGATTCCTTTCCGTTGCGATCCCAGACTTTCACTTTCCAGAAATAGCGCTTGCCATCTTCCAATGCCGGCCCACCATAGGGAACGAGAACCGATTGTTCTGACATCACTTTTCCCGAATTCCACACGAGCGAACGTTCCATGTCGCTCTCCTTGAGCCCCACCACTATCTGGTAGGCCGTTTGCTTTTCTCCACGCACAGCCGAGGCGATCTTCCATGACAATGCCGGATGCGCATCATCGATGCCGACGGGATTTGTGGCGCTGTTGCAACGCAGATCGTATAACCGGATGTCTTGCGCTTGCGCGATGCTACCTATTGAAAGTACAGCGATGAGGACGCAGAAGGTGAACTGTAATTTTTTCATGATGCAAGAAGTATGGAATTTCATCCAATGTCCTTCTTAAAATTAAATCATGCAAAATTCGTCACTGATAAATGGTGCGCTGCGGCACAGGACAGATCAGGATGGTTAATGCAGTCGACGCTGTATTGCTATTCACATTTCATCGCATCCACCGGGCTTCGTCTGGCCGCGGCCATGGTCAGCGCGCCGGTGGTGATTAGTGCGAGCGCAGCAATCATCATTACCGGTCCGACAAACAGGAGGATGCCCAACGGCATTTTATAGGCGTATCCTTCGAGCCATGCGTTCACGCCATAATAAACCAATGGCACACCCAGCACACCGCCTATCGCGATGAGCCGGAGAAGGTCTCGTGTTAAGAAGATGACTACATCGGAAACGGAGGCTCCAAATACTTTCCGGATGCCGATCTCCTTTACTTTGCGGTTAACGGAATAGAGGGTCAGGCCGAATAATCCCGTGCAAGAAATGAGTGCCGCCAGCAGTGAAAGTGCAGACACCAGCGTCCCCAGCTTTTGATCGGCGTTATATTGGCGATTGAAAAATTCATCGAGGAAATAATATTTAAAAACATTCCCTGCGTAAGTTTCCTTCCATTTGGATTCTATGGTTGCCAGGGTATGAGAAATGTTTTCGGGGGCGATCTTGATGGCATAGCGCGGATTGCGCGGATACCCTTGCATGTAGAGCAGTGGCTCGATGCCCGATTGCAACGACCGGTAGTGATAATCCTTCACCACGCCGATCACTTCGAATCTGCGGCTGCCTACAAAGATCAATTTTCCCAATGCCGCAGCATTCGTAGAAAATCCAAACCTCCTGCATGCCGCCTCGCTGATGAGCATGGCTTTGTGATCGCTCTCCCGTGCAGCATCAAAATTTCTTCCCTCCAAAAGCGGAAGTTGGAACACGTCCAGGAACTCGGTGCCTACGGCAACGATGCGGCTGTCAAATCTCGGGGTGGCGTTTTCTTGTCCTAACGTAATATCCATCCGATGCCAATCGATCTCTGTTCCGGCAAAAGTGGAAGCATAGGTGACGCCGCGCACACCAGGCAACATCAGCGTTTCGTTCTTGAATGTCTCAAACTTTTGCACGGTGGTGGCGTCGGTCAGCAAAGGCTCCTCCACGATCAGGGTTTGATCGATGGCGATGCCCAGGTGTTGTCCCTGCATGAACCCGATCTGCTGTTGGATGGCCACCACCGCCGTGATCAAAATCATCGACACCGACAATTGAACCGTCACCAGTATTTTTCGCAGCACAGCGCGATCTGCGTAGCCGGCAATCTTCCCCTGCAGCGAAGACAACGGTTTGAAGGAAGATAAAACCAATGCCGGATAGAAGCCCGCACACAACGACGTGAGCAAAATAAAACCGGGAATAAAACCAAGCGCCCACGGCTCGTTGAAAAGTGTGACCGGGATTGGCTCCTGCAGTACGTCCGTCACCGTAGGCCAAACGATAAAAAACAAGACCGCAGCAAATCCAAACGAAAGCACATTGAAGAAAAAAGACTCCATCAAAAACTGAAAGACTAACTGACGTCGCGTGGCCCCCATCAGCTTGCGAATGCCAACAGCCTTCATCCGCTCGAAGAACCGGGCCGTTGAAAGGTTTATGTAGTTGAACCATGCCAGCAACAGGATCACCGACGCCAACAGGATAAAGAAATTCACAACAGCCCCACGGCCGCTTCCATTCAGGGCATGGAGCCTGATATCGCGTATCGGTTCCAGTAAATAACGGTCGCCGGTGTTGTCGTGGTGATGTTCTTTGACGATGCGGGACAATGGTAGGTCCAGGTCCCCGGGCTTCACTCCGGGTGATAACACCACGTACGTATTCACCTCGCTCCAATCCCAATCCCCATTCCAGGCCTGCTCGTTCTCCGCGGGCAGCAGGAATCGAAAATGCTGGTGCGCATTGACAGGAATGTCCTTGAACACGCCGCCGATGGCATAGGTCTTTGGTTGCAGGCTGTTGTTGTTGAACCCCAGATCGAGCGTCTCGCCCGTCACGTTGGGCCGGCCGAAATATTTCAAGGCCGCCGATTCCGAGATCAGGATGCTGTTGGCATCGCGCATCGCACTTGCTTTATCACCAGTGTCTACCTCGAGACCCAGCACCTCACCGATGGACGGGTCAGCAAAAACGATCTCCTCTTGGTCTTCGACCTGGCGCGTCTTCTGAGTCACCACGCCACGCGTTTTGAAACCGATGCGGGCCACGGATTCCACACCGGGCGCGGTCTGTTTCAATGCATATCCCAGGCCTGCGACCGTTTGGGGCGTGATCTCGTCGAACACGCCGTTCTCTGTGTTGTATAGGTTCACGCGATACGTCCGGTCGGCCTGTTTGTTGAAATCTTCAAAACTGTTCTCGAACAAAACAAATTGGGTCACCAGCAAACACACGGTCACGCCCAAGTTAAGGCCGGTCAGGTTCACAAACGAAAACGCCTTGCTCCTACCCCATTGACGGGCGATCACCCTGGCGTTTGTGCGCAGCATCAGATTATGGTTTGGTCGCATGTGAAATTTGTTTCTCAGTAAAATACCCGGCCTGAAAAAACGGAGCGCATTCCACAACAGCCGTCGGGCGGCCTTGCGTTCTCCAAAAGCAATTATGTCCTTCTCATAACGTTGCAAGAGGTCCCCTTCGATGGCTTCATGCAGATGGGGTGGGCAGAATCCTTTTAAGAAACGGAGGGCCAGGGTATACAGGCGCATAGCATGAGAGGTTATATCCTTATACTTTGTCAAGCAAATAACAAAAATAAATTCTCAATTGCAACGACTCGGTATCGACCACTTTTGTCCAGTTGCGGGCATGCATTCGTGGGCAACGCTACGAATGGTGAAGCCAGGAGGGTCTGATGAGTCTGGCATACACATTGTCATTGCCGTCACATCTATCGACCCTTTTCACCATGCGCACTATCAAATTATTTGCACTCCTTCTTGCCCTGGCCTTCGCGGGACATGTGAATGCCCAAACCGCGAAAAAAGCCAAGTATCGCATCTGTATCGATCTGGCCCACAAGCAAATCTTCTGGAACGACCCGGCGAGTATGGCGGGAAAGGATCCTGGCCTTGTCGACAGGATAAAATATATGACCGGAGAGATAACGAAAACCGCCAACTCCGTGGACGCCGAATTGGTATACATCAAAGATGAAATAAAACCGGAGCAGCTAACAAAAGGCAGCGTCTTGTTTATCCACATTCCGTCCGGACAATATACTCCCGCAGAAGTGAGTGCTGTGACCAAGTTCATCAGCAACGGAGGCTCGTTGTTCGTCGTGATGGATTCGGACTATTGGTCCAACTTGAAACAGACCAACGTCAACGATCTGATCCGACCCTTTGGTATACAGTTCGACGGCCCCAATCCCGATAGCCTGTCGGGTGGTTCAACCAAAGCCGGCCTCATCACACCTAAACCTTTAAAAATTTCCTATCACGGCGCCAGGATCGTCACCGGCGACGGCACGCCGTTTTGTTTTAACATCCGCACGGAAAAACTTCCCTTTGGCGTATACAAGGAAGTGAAAAACGGCGGCAAGATCATCGTGATGGGCGACGGCATGGTCTCTTTATACATGACCAGTTGGGAGGGCGTCAATGACTATCAATGCCAGGAATTTATGCACGATACCTTTCAGTGGCTTTTGAAGCGCTGATGCCATTGCCACCTACTCCGTCAACGGTCTTTTGAAAATTTTATCCCACGCATCCAAGGCAGGTTTGGGTTGAAAAAGTTTGTCGACCAGCCCGAGGTAGGCAAAGTAGGCGATGTTCGCGGGGACGTCGTCGGGTAGTTGATCAACGTCGATGTCGGTAAACGTCAATTGAAAATAGCCGATGGCTTTCACCGCACTCAACAGTTGGGCCTGGCGTTCGATATAGCGTTGTTGTAGTTCCGGCGAACTGGTAAATGTCCGCGTGTCGGTGGTGACGGATGCGGAAGTCCATCCCCCTTCAGAAATAAAAACGGAGATGTCTTTGCCATCCACCAAGCGCGAATAATAGTCTGAGGGAATTTCTTCGGGCGTGTCAAAACCAAAGTATGGGTAAGACGATATGCCCAATTCTTTCATAAACGGAAAGTCGGCAAAATCCTGGGCAACGCCCTGATATCCTCCACCGGCAAGTCTACCCCACGCATGATCGGCCTGAACACTCACGCTTACATTGGCGTTGGGCTTCACCGCGAGAATATCTTGGGCGGCAAGGTTGGCCGCTTGTTTCACGCCGTTGTAGATGGCCGCCGGGGCGGCGGAACGGATCAGGTTGGTCTCTAAGGCAAGACCCAGGTGATCGGGAACCAACACACTGTCCATGACGAACACGAATCTGCGGTAAACATTCTGGACGTCGGGATCGGCAATGCTTTTGCCTTCGGCAACCAGGGCCAGTGCATCTGCGGTCCGGTCGAGGCCGTTTTGCGGATCGATATAGACCCAGAGTTTGAAATTTTTGGCGCGGTAATAGTTAACCACGCCGTAGTTGTCGACGACATAATCAACGATGTCCGTCCCGGAGAAAATTTCTTTCCACGGAACTTCGGTTGTGATCATGGCGGCGTCGGCGCGGGTGCCCCACATGTTCAGGGATTGAACAAACATATCGAAGTCGTCAAAGCGGGGCGCTGAATTTTGAAATCCCATGCGGTAGGTGCGCTTGTCACCCTCCGGCGCTTCGTTACAGGATATCAGGATCAGAAAAAGCATCAGCAGTGCGCGCGAACCTCTTAACATTTTCATCATGTTGCTATTTAAACCAGCCGCCTCTTCCTAGAAATTTTCAAAGACGAGCATCCCAATTTAATATGAAATTTTATAGCGCCAATAGGAAAATAGACTTTCTCAAACAACGCTTGTTCATCGCATATCCGCCAGACTGATTTCCATTGTTTGCTTCAAATCAAAAGATCAGCACCTGCCCAGAACAATGGCTCAGGTCAAGCGCAACCCGCCATCTATTTCCAACACCGACCCGGTCATGTAATCATTGGTGACCGCAAAAAGTATTGCCTCAGCAATATCCCCAGGTTGTGCTACACGCCCCACCGGGATCCGGGTGGCATACTCCCCGAACGTCTTCTGTTTTGAATCTTCATCGAGGAAGTCCCACCAGGCCGTGTCCACAACACCTGGGGCGATGGCATTGATGCGCAAAGGCTTCAGTTCCCGGGCCAGCGATGGCAACATCGCCTCCATGCTGGCATTGATCGCAGCGAGGCCAGACACACCGACGGCCCTCGAGCGCGACGATATGGACGACACCAGGGTTATGCTTCCCTGCACGTTCAGGTAGGGAAGCGCAGCCTGCATGACGTTCAGTTGCGGAAATAATTTACCTTCCAGACCGGTGCGGATATCATCCAGGTTCAGGTCTCTGAATAAGCCACCACCTTTGCCACCACTCAGCGTCACGACGAGGTGATCGAATGCGTCGTAACGTTTAAAGAAAGCATCCAACTGGGCTCTATCCCCTGCATCTATGGCGGCGGTGTTTACTTGTGGAAACTTGTCCCTAACGGCCTGGAGTTTATCTGTGCTGCGGCTCAACGCGGTCACATTGGCGCCGGCTTCGGCCAGCATGGAAACCGTGGCCAATCCAATGCCGGAGCTTCCGCCAGCAACCACTATTCTTTTGTCTTTCAATTTCATATTTATTGATTGTTTATTTTTTTTATCCAACTTAAATCGGTCCACCATTCACTTTAATATTCTAACCTGTTACCCAACCGGCTTCGTTGGCCAGGAAGGCGATCATACGATCGGGTTACCGCTTTTGGTAGAACCGGGGACCTCATGCGACAGGTCCCAGTGTTCCACGATCTGGCTATCGGCCACCCGGAAAATGTCCACCACCGCCGTGCCCCTGTGACCCGAGGCTGCCACGGCCAGGCTATGCACAACCACCAGGTCGTTCTCGGCAATGACGCGTTTCACTTCCCAAGTGCCTTGTGGCATGATGGTGCCAAACAGATAAGGCAGAAACTGTTTCAAAGCTTCCCTCCCGTTGTCGAGGTTGGGATTGTGCTGGATGAAGGTTTGAGAAGAAACATACCGGTCGACGGCGTCCACACGACGATCCACCCAAACTTCCTGCATGTAGCTCAGACAATCTCTTTTGCTGTTTTCATTTGTCTTGTTGATTTTTTTGATTGGATTCAACACTACAAAGGTGCAGCCTGTAAGGGCCATCGCGATTGGCCGGATCAGGCACGGTATTGACCGGATTATGCTTTCTGACGAAAATCGAGGGGTGTAACCCCCGTGGAGCGTTTGAAGAAGCGATTGAATGAAGCAGGGTCGCTGAAGTCAAGGGCATAGGCAATCTCGGAAATGGATAGGTCGGTGTGCCGCACCTGGGCCTTTGCCTCCAGCAAAAGCATTTCCTGGATATTCTCCAGGGCGGTAAGCCCCGTATGTTCCTTGATGACTTTATTTAAATGGTTGGGGGTAACGGCCAGCCTATCGGCATAGTCGGATACGCGGCGCTCTTTTAAAAAATGTCCGGCCACCAGTTTTTTGAATTTGGCCACCAATATATTGCTTTCCGAAAAGCCATTATAGGAACTCAAATCCTGACGTTCGAAGCTGCGCTTGCATTCCAGCAGGATGAGCGTTAGGTACATGCGCACGGCTTCCACGCGTCCTGTTTTCTGATGATGTAGTTCTTCATCGATCTTCCGGGCAAAGTATACGATCTGATCCAACTCTCCGGCCGACAAGTTTAGGAAATGTAGATTGGACGGGTGCCAAAAAGGATATTCATCGCCGAGTTTTCGCGACAACATTTGCTCTTCCTGCATGAACGCCGGTGTGAACAGCATGTAGTAGCCAAAAAAATCGGGCGTTCTATCATAGAGTGAAAAGATATCATTGATGGCTGTGAAATTTACCGTGCCCCTGCTGTGGCGATATTTTTCCAATCCCAATTCAACCGATACACCCCCTGCCAGCGTGAATCCTATCCTGTAGAAAAAAGATTTGAGCGGGCCGATGCGATCTCTTAGCCCTTGGGTGGAGTATAGCTCGAATCCGGGAATTTTAAGCGAGGCATCCAGGGTGTTATAACCAAAATCAGCGCTTTGCTCCCCGGCACGGTGCGCGTCGGCATAGTGTTCGAGCTTGTATTGTGGAAGTTGTTCCTTTTTTGTCTTGCCCACAGAATCGTTCTCTTAAAAAAAATAATTGCATCTCCTGCGCGGTTGATCCAAAGATAAACCTTCCCCCAATATTCATGCAAAACATAGCCTCTATTAAGTTAAAAAAACAGCCCTTGCTCAAAATAACGCGTGCATTTAAAAAGCCGGACGATGTCGAATATTTCTGTCTCCAAACTGTATTTTATATAAATTGCTTTCATGAAAAGCGTAAAACTCCCACCGCCTGAAATAGCCGTCCCTACCCCTGCGACGCTTGAGCAGGAAAGAAAGGTTTTGCTGGAATTGGGAAATGACATTACCCGGGTTCGTGAAAAGAACGACCTGCTCGCGCTTTTTAGAAAACGGATCAAACAGTTATTTTACTTTACGCATACGATTGTTACCCTGATTGATCGCAAAGACGAAACCTATATCCCTTTTTTGCTGGACAATGAAGGGTCTCCTATCCGGTCGCACAGTCGGTACCAGGAAATGGTGCAGGCCAGGTTTTCCTTGAATGAGCCTTTCATCCAGGCTGTGTTGCAGGCAGAAGAGCCTGTATCTTTTTTGTTGGAAGATATCATGGACAAACCAAAAAGTCCCGCCTTTCTCCGCGTTAACTACGAAAAAGGCGTGAGAGAAATTCTCATGACCCGGCTTATGAAAGAAGGACAGCCGATGGGCTTTATTCACATCTATTCCGATAAACCCGGCAGCTTTAGCAACGAATTTCGAAATGTTATTAAAGGCATTGCACCTCAGTTGTCGAGCGCCGTATCCAATATTATTCAAAATGAGGAGCTCCTGAAGAAGGAAAAAGAAAAATCATTCCTCCTCGATTTTAGCATCGACATCGCATCGGTAAGAACGAAAGACGAGCTTGCGCGTGCCGTTCGCGCCGCGCTAAGTAAGTTAAATCCGCCGGGTGGCTTTGTTATTCGCAGGATCAATGAAGACAACACGACCATGAGTCCCTATGTCTACGATCTCAGCAAAACACATGATCCAAAACTATTGAGCGCGCTGGAGAATGCGAGGTATCCCGTCGACGACGGCCTTCAGAATCGCATACTCGATAGTGCCATCCCGTTATTGTTTAATGTGGACAGGGAAATACAACGTGGCATCACCTCGGCATATTTGCAAGCTTGGAAAGGGATGGGATTTAAAGATATCGTCGGTATCCGGTTGCGCAACGGAGAGACGAATCATGGGATTTTGTTCCTGGATATTGAAGAGATCAACATCCCGCTGTTGCAAGGTATTTGTGCGCAAATATCCATCGCGCTGGCCAATATTATGGCCAACGAGGAAATCAGTAAGCAACAGGAAGAGCAGGCTTTCCTGCTG
>DATDAV010000099.1:0-1154 GCA_036525235.1 Chryseolinea sp.
GCGTTGACCATCAACCACGCTGCGACAATGTTCACCAATGTAACAACCGACCCAATCGACAGGTCGATGCCCCCCAAGAGCAGCACAAACGCGAAGCCGACCGCCGCAATGCCGAGCATAGATACCTGCCTGGCAACATTAAGCAGATTGCTGGAACGAAAAAAATTCTCTGTGGCGATCGAGAAAAATATAATCAGCGCCAGAAGCACGACATATATTCCGTATCTTTTTAAGAACTCGACAGCGCCCGCCGCGAATTTAAGTTTTTCGAAGTATTTCATTGGAATATTCCTATGCTTTTTCAGGATCGGGACGCAAAGGCCATGATGGTTTCTTGATTAAATTCTGCTCTATTCAACATTCCGGAAATTCGACCTTCTCGCAGAACGATAATTCTATCCGACATCCCCATGACTTCTTCCATTTCCGACGAAATCATAAGCACAGCCTTCCCCGATTCGACCAGTTCATTCACCAGTGCGTAAATTTCCGATTTCGCACCAACATCGATCCCCCTGGTCGGTTCATCGAAAATGACCAGGGTCGGTTCGGAGGCCAGCCATCTGGCGATAATGACCTTTTGCTGGTTGCCGCCGCTCAAGTTTTTGATCTTCTGCTCGATCGTCGGGGTCTTGATCCTCATCGCATCCTTATAGTAGTTTGCGATGCGCTTTTCTTCAGTCGTATTGACCGTGAAGAATTTCGATATCCTTTCAATGATCGCCATGCTGATATTGCCCCTGATGTCTACTTCAAGGAGTGCGCCCTGCTTTTTCCTGTCTTCCGGAACAAGCGCAATCCCGGTGTCAATGGCTTCTCGCGGCGATTTCGGATCGCTCTGCTTGCCGTTCAGGACCACGGCTCCGCCGGTCTTCCGCTTCGCTCCAAAAAGCACTTCCGCCAGCTCCGTTCGACCTGCGCCAATCAGTCCCGCAAATCCCAACACTTCGCCTTTTCGGATTTGAAAGGTGACATCGTGCACTCCGTTTCCGGTTAAATTCTGGACATCCAGCAAAACCTCCTCAGAAATGCAAGCCTTTCGCTTCGGGTAGGTTTCTTTAAGCTCACGACCAACCATGAGTTTGACAAGGGCGTCCAGGTTCGTATCCTTCGTGTTGAGCGTGGCGATTTTCTGGCCATCCCTCAACACGGTG
>DATDAV010000100.1:0-1801 GCA_036525235.1 Chryseolinea sp.
AGCTATTTCCCAGTTTGATTAGCCTTTCACCCCTACACACAGCTCATCCGAAAGCTTTTCAACGCTTACCAGTTCGGTCCTCCATGAGGTGTTACCCTCACTTCAACCTGGCCATGGGTAGATCACAAAGTTTCGCGTCTACTCCCTCTGACTATGCGCCCTATTCAGACTCGCTTTCGCTCCGGCTCCCCATCTTTAAATGGTTAACCTTGCCAGAAAGATGTAACTCGTAGGCTCATTATGCAAAAGGCACGCCGTCACTCCATTACGAAGCTCCGACCGCTTGTAGGCGTACGGTTTCAGGTTCTATTTCACCCCGTTGTTCACGGTTCTTTTCACCTTTCCTTCACAGTACTGGTTCACTATCGGTCTCTCAGAAGTATTTAGCCTTACCAGATGGTGCTGGCAAATTCAAACGGGGCGTCTCCGACCCCGCCCTACTCAGGATACCACTACGTAACACTACTTTACTCTTACAGGGCTCTCACCTTCTATGGCCGGCTTTCCCACGCCGTTCAAATTAATAGTGTAGTCGATGTTGTGGTCCTATAACCCCTATCCAGCCGTAACTGAACAGGTTTGGGCTCTTGCGCGTTCGCTCGCCACTACTTGCGCAATCACTAAATTGTTTTCTCTTCCTCCAGGTACTTAGATGTTTCAGTTCCCTGGGTTTGCTCACCTTGCGGTGTTCCACGTCTTCAACATGGAGGGTTGCCCCATTCGGAAATCTTCGGATATATCGGCTATTTGCGCCTCCCCGAAGCTTATCGCAGCTTATCACGTCCTTCTTCGCCTCTGAGAGCCTAGGCATTCCCCATACGCCCTTATTTACTTCTTTCAACGACGTCCTATCCAATTACTTGGTAGGACTCACCTATGTGCTCGTTTGTTATATGTATTGTTTGACGAATCACTTCGCCTCCCATACACACTCTTTTACTACTCTTTCACCAGCATGTCAATGAACTCCTTCATCAATCTTATTCCAACAGGGTGGCATCGAGATGGCTTATCTCATACAGCCCGCCCATCGGGATTGATAACGTGGTAACTTTTCTTCAGCGTCTTACGACTCTGTTTACCTTTTCTAATCTTTTCAATTTTCCCTGGTAACGCATCTCGTCAACCAAGTCTTTACTTTACTTCTTCAACTTCTCTTTCAACCTCTCTAACTTCGGCCTCCTTCGCCAAGGCTTCGGCGGCCAAGTGGAGAATATCGGAGTCGAACCGATGACCTCCTGCTTGCAAAGCAGGCGCTCTAGCCAGCTGAGCTAATCCCCCTGATTCATTACAAAGTCCTGGGCCCTTCCACCAAACCCATTTTTACCGTGGGCCTGCGTGGACTCGAACCACGGACCTCTACATTATCAGTGTAGCGCTCTAACCACCTGAGCTACAAGCCCGGATTTTGTCCTCTTTCCTAATAAACTCGAATAAATGTAATTGATAGCGAACCCCAATAAGAGTCGTCGGTTTTCATTTCGTTGTGCGCCTTTTGACGAATGCTCCTCTAACGAATCATTCAGGCTAACACAACTCCAGAAAGGAGGTGTTCCAGCCGCACCTTCCGGTACGGCTACCTTGTTACGACTTAGCCCTAATCATCGGTTTAACCCTAAACAGCGCCTTACAGCAACTGCCTTCAGGTCCTCCCGACTCTCATGGCTTGACGGGCGGTGTGTACAAGGTCCGGGAACGTATTCACCGCGCCATTGCTGATGCGCGATTACTAGCGATTCCAACTTCATGCAGGCGAGTTGCAGCCTGCAATCCGAACTGAGACGTACTTTTTGTGATTGGC
>DATDAV010000101.1:0-1044 GCA_036525235.1 Chryseolinea sp.
AGAACTCTAAAATCTTGGAAACCGCATAACCCTCCCATCACGGCTGGCGGCAAAATCCGGGCTTTTTCAACAACGGTTGCATTTCCGCTATCGCGGAATGCAACCTTCAAGGTCAGATCTCATTGATGAATTGGGTAAAACCGTTAAAATCAGCATCGAGCGTGTGGAAGGTGCAATGCACTTTGGAGTGTTGTATTTCTAAAGGAACAAACAACCAGCCGTTCTGGGCTTCATTAAAGTGGGCGTGATGCTGCAAGACATGAAGTAATCTCCCGTTCAGGCTGGCGATGTGTGCTTCTCGGCGACGCTTGCGGAACAATAAACATCGAATGACTGAGCGGGTGTCGAGCAACTTCAAAAGGTCGCGACATACCTCGTTGTCTGTGCCGAGTTCTGATTCTGCTGCGAACAATAGCTCGAACTTGCCTTCGTAAATGTGTTCCGTGCGAGGATCGCCTATTGCCTGCGGTATCGAAAAGCGACTAAAAGAAAAGTCCAAAAGATACTCCAACACTCGGAACGGCGTGGGCTCGCTACAACCGACGTTGTCCTCAACGCGGTGGCCGGGGAATCGACACTTGATGGGGCCGCCGAAATAATCGTGGAGCAACGGCCGGATGCTGCGTAGTGCCTGAAAGATCAAGGACGACGGAATACGCTTGGTAGTCGCAACAACGGTAGCGTCCTGCTGAAATGCATGATCGATACTAGCAGCTATGTTTCGAAGGAGGGGCTGCATTGAAACGGGTGTTCTTGGCCTAACTACAATTAGACAAAAGCATGTTGCGCCTATTTTCGACCGTGGTTGACGTGAAATTTCGCCTATCTGGAGTGGCAAAGGGGGAGGGAATAATAGGATGAAAGCGAACCGATGGCTGGAATCGTTCCAGGAAAAGGCGAAGCACGCAAGCCAAAATTGCTGGATCGCGTCCGCGAAATTTAGCAGTTGAAAGATTACAGCCTGCGGACCGAACAGGCGTATTGCGACTGGATACGGCGCTTTATCATTTTTTCATGGGAAACGTCATCCGCAGGAATCGAGGC
>DATDAV010000102.1:0-9792 GCA_036525235.1 Chryseolinea sp.
ATCTCCTTCTGGGACGGTTTTATTTTATTTCAAGACATCAACGTCATGTTACCCGTAACGTTAGCGCAAGAAGTGTGGAAATTTAACCACAGTCACGATACGGAAGGCTGACGAAATCATTGTTAAGATTGATGGCCTATGAATTTCCCCGACCACAAGGAGGTCATGCTGCCCAAGGGAAAAATTGCGCGACATGATCAACGACAAAGTTATTTCAGGACCGAAAGCAATTACCTGAGCACAAAAGTGTTGGTGAAAGCGATCCTTCCTTTGTCACATTTGAAACTATGAAAACTCCAATCATGGGCAGCGTGGGAGATGGAAGATTCATACTACTTGTCTGAATGAGTTGTCAAATGAGGAAAGCGCCCGTCAAGAGCTTTATTTGGTTGTGTTGGTCATAGAGGTACATCCGGCAGAGCTGCTCGATTGCGTCTGCAGACATTTAACGCTAAAGCAAGAGTAAATTGCAGTCACCAAGCCAGCTTTCATATGTAGAAAAAAATGCTCAATCCAATGGGCATTGAACACGTGCCTGGACAGACCTCTTCGCATGCAAGTGACCTCATCGCGTCGAAACAAAACAACCCACCCTCCAATCATCATGGCATGATATTGTATCGTTGATAAAAAAACCAACTGCCATGACCCAAGAAAACGACATCCTCATCATACCCGCCACCGCCCGCGAAGTAGTCCTCCTCTTCATCCAATCCCTCAATGACGAAGACTTCAACACCGCCCGCGACCAACTTCACGACGACATGACCTTCACCGGCGTCCTGGGCACCCGCGAAGGTGCGGACATCTACATCGAGGACATGAAAAAAATGCGCCTCAAATACGACATCAAAAAATCTTTCGCCGACATTACAGACGTCAGCGTTTTCTATGACATCACCATGTCGGGCGTCACCGTGTTCTGCAGTGGATGGTACCGGGTTGAAAATGGAAAAATAAGTTGGTTCAAAGTAGTCTTCGATCCACGCCCCGTGCTGGAGCAAAAGAAATAATCTGCATCATTTCCCCATTGCAAAATAATTGCAGTCAAAAAACATAGGTTGCAAAGTTTCACTCACATCGTCGAAACCAACATACCGCAATACCTGCAAAGCCCATATAACCCGTTGTAGATCCGTTGTAAGACCATTGTCCTTCCGTCGCAAAGCCAAGGATTAGCCATAGATAAGTCGTAGGTGAGCCATAGATAAGCCCAGTACAAGCCCAGTCAGCCCAACGCGAGGGCGCATCACTATAGCCATAGCGAAGGAAAGCTATCTCATAAACCAGAAGGAAAATTCTTCAAACGAACTTCTATTCCGATCGCAACGACTTCACCGGATTGGTCGTCGCTGCTTTGATCGATTCAAAGCTCACCGTCAGCCAGGCAATAACAAGCGCCGACACGAATGCGATCAGGAAAATCGTCCAGTCGATCGCAACATGAAAAGCGAAGCCGTCAAGCCATTGGCTCATTCCGTACCACGCCAGCGGCACAGCGATGGAGGTGGCGATGATGATGGGGCGGGTGAAGGTTGCCGACAACAGATAAACCAGCTGGAACCCGGAAGCACCAAGTACTTTGCGTATGCCCAACTCGCGTGTGCGCCGCTCGGCGAGGTAGGCCGATAAGCCATAGAGCCCAAGACAGGAGATCACAATGGCCAGCACGGCAAAGACATTGAACAGACTGCCCAGCCGTTGCTCGGCGGTATATTGCTTGGCGATGTCCTGGTCCAGGAAACTATAGTTGAAGGGATAGCTCGGATTGATCTCTTTGCACAGTTGCTCCAGCGCGGCGATGGTGTTTTCGGTTTCACCGGGCAGCGTGCGCACCATGGCATAACCTCCCCACGTATTCGGCGTGAGGAACATCGGGCCAATGGCCTCCTGCACCGGTTTGAAGTTGAAGTCCTTGACAATGCCAATGATCGTTCGCTCTTTGTTCCAGATGGTGATCCTCGTTCCCAGGGCGGACGCCAGCGGCATGTCCATCGTTTTCAGCATCGCTTCATTTACGATGATGTTGAGGGAATCGGCCTTGGGATTTTCGCTGTAGCCATGTCCTTCGAGCAGGGTGGCCTTAAAGACTTTTTCAAAATTTTCGTCGATGGCCAGGTTGAAAAACAGGGGCTGTGAATTCGGGTCCTTTCCTTTCCATTCCACGCTGACCGTGGCATTGGAAGACGTGGTGGGAAGGTCAGAGATGAATGAATATTGGCTCGTGAGCCGGTTGTTTCCCAGCTGGGTGCGCAGCGTTTCGTATTTCGACCACATCTCGCCGGTCATGGGCACATACAGCAGATTTTCCTTATCAAAGCCCAGGTTCAGATGTTGGATGTATTTCAATTGGCGATAGACGATCGCGGTGCCGACGATCAATGAGATGGATACGGCAAACTGGATCACCACCATTGTGTTCCGGAACAAACTTCCGGAACCGCCGCCGCTGAAATTTCCTTTCAACACGGTGGCCGGAACAAAGCCGGAGAGATAGAGCGCGGGATAGCTGCCGGCCAACAGGCCCGTGACGACCGTGATGCCCAACAGGCCGGTGATGATCTTCAAGTTCGTAAAATCAAGCGTCAAATCTTTTCCTCCCAGCGTATTGAAGTAAGGAAGCACGAGATAGATGATGAGCAAGGCCATCACCAGCGAAAGCAAAGCCACGATCAGCGACTCGGCGAGGAACTGTCCCACCAGGTGAGGTCTTATGGCGCCCACCACTTTCCGCAGACCGACTTCCTTCGCGCGTCGTGCGGCGCGCGCGGTGGCAAGGTTCATAAAATTCAGGCAAGCCACCACCAGGATAAACACGGCCACCACCATAAAGATATACACGTTCTGCGCGTTGCCGTGACTGGAAATGTCGGCCAGGAAATTGGAGTAGAGATGGATCTTCGCGAGGGCCTGCAGGATGAAGCTTACTTTCAATCCGGATTCGTTTTTCTTATAGATGGCCTGCATCTTTTTCTCAAGGTCCTCAAGCGCTTGCTTCGACTGCAGGGCTTTGGCGTTCAGTCTGATGTAGGTGTACCAGTTGAAGTTATCCCACACGTTTTTCTTGAGGTCGTCGTTTGTGCGGGCCAGGAAACGCATGGGCTGGACAAAGTCAAACTGCAGGTGTGAGTTGGAGGGAATGTTGGCCATAACACCCGTCACCGTAAAATCTTCTTTGTTGTTTTTGCGGATGATTTTTTCGAGCGCGTCGGTGGTGCCGAAATATTTCAGGGCCATCTTCTCCGAGATCACGATGCCTTCCGGATTGAGCAGCGCTTTTTCACGGTCGCCCTTGATGAATGGAAAATTGAATGCCTTAAAGAAATTCGAGTCGGCAAAGAGAAGCCCCTTCTCTTCGAACTTGATGTCGCCCACCTGGATCAGGTCGCGGTTCAAACTGGAGATGCGCACCACGTCGTCCACTTCGGGGATCTCGTTCTTTATTGCGAGCGCTAACGGGGCCGGGGTTACGGCCGCATGCACCTTCATCTCGGGCAAGGTTGCCGTGATCCGGTACATGTGCACATAGTCCTTGTGGAACAGGTCATAGCTCAACTCGTCATTGACCCACATCCCGATGAGGGCCGTACACGTAATCCCCAACGCCAGGCCGAAGATGTTAATAAAAGAGAAGCCTTTCTGGCGGAGCAGGTTTCGGATGGCCACTTTGATGTAGTTGCGGAACATATGCAGGTCGGTTTGTTTGACTAAGACGTCCAAAGGTAGGAGAATGTTGCATGGGAGGAAACGCACCCCAGCCCAAGGCTATTAATATAATTCCAGGGGAGTCGCCCGGCGAATCCCCCCAAACCTCGTATATTCGCTGTTCGGGAAATGTTAATCGGAAAAATGCCGGCGCCTACCAACCTCGTGAGCAGAATAGACCGCACTTCGTGGCCTTGTCTTTTTGCACTTTTGCTGGTGTTTGTATCCTTTCATGTGCGCGCACAAATCCGCATAGAAGTCATAAAGCACCCCAAATTTATTCTGAAAGATTCCAGCCTTTTCATCTCTGGCACCTTCAACAACTGGAGTCCCGGCGAGGAAAACTTCAAGCTCACCCGGCGCCCCGACGGCGTCTACTATTTCGACCTCCCCGACACGCTCACCAATTTCGAATACAAATTCACCCAGGGCGGCTGGCAGATCGTGGAGGGTTATGCCGATGGCAAGATCCTGCCCAACCGCGTCTATAACCGGCAGCTGGAAGACAATCCCCACCTGATCCGGGTGGTCATAGAAGGGTGGGAGAAGCAACCCGAATACACCCTCATCGTCGACAAGGTGCCCGACAGCACACCGTTTGATGCGTCGCTGTATGTGACCGGGAACTTCAACAACTGGAACCCCGGCGACAAAAACTACAAACTCCGCAAACAGATCGACGGCAGCTACCAGGTGCTCATTTATTTTAACGGCGAACGCATTGACTATAAGTTCACCCGAGGCACCTGGAAATCAGCAGAGAGCAGCTCAGGGGGGCGCACCATGGCCAACCGCTCCACCAACCGCCGCTCGGCCACGGGCAAGATCAGGGTGGAGATTGCAGGCTGGGAAGACATCTCGGGCGGCCTCCAGCTCTACTCCATATACGATCTGTTGCTGTTGTTTTCCGTTTTCCAGGGTTTGCTGCTCATCGTCACCATCCCCACCATACAGGAATACAACCGGGAGGCTAACCGCTGGCTCATCCTGCTGATCGGCTTTACGTCGGCCATGCTCCTGATTAAAGTGGTGTCGGGCTATCCGGAAGTGGAGCACACACTGCCCAAGCTGCAGTTGATACCGGATTTTATTTTGTTTGTCTACGCGCCGCTGTTCTATGCCTATATCCAGCGCCTGCTGTTCCAGTCGCGGAACCAGCTTCGGCTGGTCTTTTACGTGCCGGTGTTTGTCCAGTTTTTTGTCTACATGGTCTATTTCCTCATGGACCAGCCCGCGTTCCAGGCCAAGCTCATCGAGCCGGAGTCCGAGTTGCGGATCATCCGTTTTTGTATGTCGTCGGTAGCCCTGGGGTTGAACATTTATTATTGGGGGAAATGCCTGGGGGCCATCAACTTTTACAAGGTGAACTACCAGAACAGCAACTCCTACGAGCAAAACCTGCAATACCTCAACACCGTGCTTTTTATCCAGGCCGCCTGTTTGGTCGTGTGGTTTGTCACGTTTGTGCTTGCGGCGCTGTCCTGGATCTTCGGATGGGAAATTTCGAACGTCATCGACATCAGCATCGACACCCTCTGGATGACCTTCTCCGTGATCACCTTCTTCCTCGGCTACTTCGTCATCCACGAACCCGACATTTTCCGCCTGCCGCAAACCCTCTCGCAAGTAGACGAACTCAACAAGGTGGAACTTGATCACCAGGTGATCGATTATCTCAATCACATCGGGAAAGAGAAAGAGGAAGTTTCCATGGAAAACCTTGATATTCTCAAGGAGAAGGTTACGATCTACATGGAGAAATATCAACCCTATACCAACCCGAAACTATCGCTCGTCGAGCTTGCTTCGCGCCTTAAGCTTCAGCCGCACATTCTCTCTAAGGTTATCAATAGCGGTTTTGGTATGAATTTCTTCGATTATATCAACACCTACCGCATCGACGAATTCAAAAGAAGGGTAGAGGACCCTCAATACAAAAACTACACGCTTCTGGGGATCGCGCTCGATGTGGGATTCAATTCGAAGACGGCGTTTAATCGTTCATTTAAGAAGATTACCAGTCAGACGCCGAGTGCTTTTTTTAATACGTTGAAGGAATGAGAAGCCGGAATCTGGAATTCAGGCGTTAAAATTAGACTCGAGGAGTGTTGGCGGTCGGGGAAAGTGATTTGTTGGCGAGACGTCAACAAAGGGTAGTCGGGTTTGAGAATAGGGGTGGCGTTGGAGTTGGTGGCTAGTTACTTTTTAGTGCCTAAGCAATAGCGCACGATGTCATTAATTATGAAGCATTACCCGGTTATTTTATTTATGGGATTGTTAATTAGTTCTTGTGGCATGACAAGAAACTATCAAAATCAGCAACATGTTGTTTATGCGCGGATGCTGACTCCAGACGAAAAGATTCTGATAAATCGGAAAGGAGAAATAACCAAGAACATTGAATTGTATGATCCACTGGACATGAGTTTGTGGCATGGGATGCTGAAAGGGACCTTAAGAATATTAAGGACTGAGAATCCGGAGGTCTTTACTTTTGTTGAGATTGGACAATGGGTGACCCTTACCAGGGCTACCGGCCAAATGATGACGAATTATCACGTAAGAGACACAACCCTAAATGATAGCCTGGGAAATACAGTATCAAAAGTGTCCTACCAAGAAGACCAGTTAGGAAAATATTCCCTCAAAAAAAAATGCACATCAAAAACTATCGATCATCAGTTTATACAACATTTTGAGATCTTTAGGGACACTTCCTTGGTGGAGGAGTTCGATATGAAAATCCTTGACCACGCCATACCAAAATCCGATTCGCGAAAACGCAAAATAATGATTGGGACCTATAATGTGTTTCTCGACGGAAAACTTGCGTTGACGAGAATATACGACTGCGATGGGAATCTGATGAAGGAGAGCAAGCGGGAGCGGTGATGAAGTAAGGAGCCAGAATCCAGGAGCCAGAATTGGGAAATGCATTGACGAAGTCGGCCTGGTAGCCTTTTAACATGGATTAAGTGGAGAACCGTCAACATATTGGTAGTTTATTTCGAGCAGTAATTAGGCAAGGTCTTTGGTCCATGCGTATTAAAACAATTGTAGAGAAAATGAAATTGGTAGTACGGGTCATTTTATTCTTGAGTTTGATCATGGCATCATGTTCTAAATCAAGAAGTGATCATTCAGATGCAGAAAGAGATGTTCCTTCAATAAAGATTTTTTTGAACAACCTGAGGCTACTTTTCCCAGGATATACCTATGATTTAGTACTGCAGGACAATGAAAAATATTATCAAGCACAAAAAATCGATTCGCTGTTTTTTCCAGAGTACATTTCTGTGATTGGGTATTTGCCCGATACGAGTAAATACTATGGCATCCTCTATGGAACCTGGCGATGATCTATATCCCTCTCTGAAAGTATTTTCAAAGTCGGGCAGCCTCATTGATTCGAAGTCAATAGCGTATGCAGATTGTGCGGCGGGAGGATGTGACGTGGAGCGTTGTGCTTCCGTCATAAAAATAATTGATAAGTCCACGATTGAGCAATCGATGCTCATGACGGGTACGAAATGTGACAGTTTGGGGAATAAGATTGCCGGAGAGACATTTAAAGTTGAGAAAAATAAAAGGATCACCGTGAGTTCAACCGGAAACATAGAATTTGGTGTTGAAAAATTGATAAACAACTCTGCTAGCCGCGAGCGGGAAAAGGGGGCTATTGAAACAGTTTTAAATATGCCTGACCTTATCAAATTTTCAAAAATGGCTTTCGTTCGGGAAAGGCACAAAACAGTCTATCTATTCATTAAGCCTGATCCGTTAACCCATTCCAACGCCCTAATTCTTCAAAACGATATTCCGTTGTCTATAGTCCACAGCATTGATTCGCTCAACACTGAAGAAACGCCATGTTATGTTGTTAAGGAACTTTCCATATCCGGCGATGAAGCCGATATTCTGGTTCTTTTCGATTACACAGGGGCGATGGCATATGGCAAGCTCCTCTATATGAAAAATAAATGGGTCCCTGATCCAGAATTTATTGTCGGGGTAAGATAATTGCGAGTGCCTGGGTTTCCTTCATCCCCCGGGGCAGCAGGGGAGGCCCGCCCCGTGACTTTCCTTAAGATACCCCCTTTAATGCCTACTAAGCTCATAATGCATCCAGCCTTACTTTCCCCCATAAAAAAAGCGCACCCCAAACCCACTCCCGACAAAGGAGTGCTCCGAACACCCACTCTAACTTCCGGGCTCCTGCCTCCGAATTTCTAATTCCTGGATTCTGGCTCCTGGATTCTAACTCCTGGCTTCTGGATTCTGGCTCTTGGATTCTAACTCCTGGCTCCTGAATTCTGGCTCCTGGCTCCTGGCTTCTGGCTCCTGAATGCCCCGTTGTTCCAAAACTTGCGGGATCGATTCCGGAACCACGTCCCACTTTACCATTCCAGCATTCAGTCCCCACCCAAAATCAGGTTCCACTTTACGAAATGGAACCTGCTTCCATCTGGTTCAATTATTTGATTATCAGTATTTTAATAAAGCGGCACCCCCTCCGTTGTAGAATACTTTCTTTTTTGCTCAAAGTGGGCCGACTGTGGGTGGCGCTAGTGGTACGTTGCAATCGTTTCCTAAGTGAATTCAAACGGGTGCGGCCGGCTCCAGACTGTCGAACCCCGGGGTTCTTTTCGGGAACCGCAAACAAAAAAACTTAACCTAATCTAAATCTATGAGAGAACTGTTTACAACACGATTTACGTGGATGACGGCATTGTTGCTCCTTACCAGCACATTGACGTGGGCACAAAGCAAGGTCGTAACCGGTAAGGTCACTTCCGCCGAGGACGGTGCTTCCTTGCCGGGGGTGAACATCCTGGAAAAGGGGACCTCCAATGGGACGGTCACCGATTCCAATGGCCAGTATTCCATCAGCGTTACCGACAACGCAACACTCATTTTTTCCTTTATCGGCTACAAATCGCAGGAAGTGATCGTCGGAAGCCAGTCGGCGGTCAACCTCACACTCCAGGTCGACGTCACCTCGCTTTCGGAAGTCGTGGTGGTGGGCTATGGCCAGCAGGAAAAGAAAGACGTGACGGGCGTGGTGTCCACGGTGGACTCCAAGTCCTTTAATAAAGGTGCCATCGTTTCGCCCGACCAGTTGATGGCCGGCAAAGTGGCCGGTGTTCAAATTTCGCCGTCAGATGGCCAGCCGGGATCGGGTTCCAGTATCCGTATCCGGGGTGGTACCTCCATTAACGCTAGCAACGAGCCCCTCTATGTTGTGGACGGCATTCCCGTGGTTTCTGATGGAACCGCCGCCGGCCGCAACCCGCTCAACTTCATCAACACCAACGACATCGAGACCTTCACCGTGCTGAAGGATGCTTCCGCGGCCGCCATCTACGGATCGCGCGCCGCCAACGGCGTTATTCTCATCACCACCAAGCGTGGCAAGAGCGGCGCTCCGACGCTGAGCTATGATGGCTTTGTATCGGTAGGAACCGTGGCCAAGAAATACGACGTCTTCAATGCGGACCAGTTCCGTTCCGTGGTGTCGTACTACGCACCGCAAAACCTGAAATTCATGGGCAATCCCGAGGCGGCCGATGTGGCTGACCGTGCCTATGACACCAACTGGCAAGACCAGATCTTTCAAACGGCGGTAGGGCAGAGTCATAACCTCTCGTTGTCGGGAGGCACGGACAAAACCAACTTCCGCGTTTCACTCGGTCACCTCCAGCAAGACGGTATCATCAAGACTTCCTACACCAAAAAGACGAACATCGGCGTAAACTTCTCCCAACTCGCCCTGGACGACGCGTTGAAGATCGACGTGAATGTGAAAGGCGCAGTAACGGAAGACTTTTATTCAGCAGATGTTATCGGTGCGGCGATTTCCTACGATCCCTCGCACCCGGTATATGATGCCAAGAGCCCTTTTGGCGGCTACTATGAATACTACGATTCTATCGGCGGCAAGCGCGTACCCAAAGTGAACTCGCCCAACAACCCCGTGTCCAGCCTCATGCAAAGCCAGGATGTGGGCTCGGTGATGCGCAGCTTGGGCAATCTTCAGTTGGACTATAAAGTGAAGGTCATTCCCGGCCTGCGCTTCAACGTCAACCT
>DATDAV010000103.1:0-1763 GCA_036525235.1 Chryseolinea sp.
CGATCTGCGGATTCAATTTCGACGCTGACCCGCTCGATCGCGGGCGCCCAAACGTAATAGTGCACGCCCTCATCTGTGATCGTAGCGCCCGGCGAAGGTTGGATCATTGTCTTTGCCGATTGACGGCTGATTCGCATGGGAAGATGGGTCTTTGCCATTGGTCGACCTTGAGGGGGAACAGAGAATTCTCCGACGCTTTGTAGGGTGTACTGCAAGGACTTTCTGGTCAAAAGTCAAAAACTCATTGATCCCTTCATGTGGCATGAGCCGGTATAGTCCGCAAATGCTGCTTCGAGACTCGGGATTGCGATTTGGGTTCGCAGGTGAGAGCAACAGAGCAACCGAGTGGAAAGCAGGCCTAACGTGGATACGGCTCACGTGGGGCCCTTAAGAAAGGAGATCCAAAATTGTCTCCAACCGCCTTCGCCACTTCGCCCTTCTGGAGCTATGGCTCAGCACCCGTCATTTCACGAAAACTCGATACGCCCACCGCTCCAGGGCCAGTTGAGTGGAGCCTAGAAGTTCAACAGGCTCTTTGGCGAACAGCTCCGTGTACGTTCCATGGTACAGGGTTTCATCGAATGTAACGGTCTGCGCTGGGTTCGAGAAGTTAAACACGGCAAAAACCTTATCGCGTTCGTTGTGTCGAACAAAGCTTAGTACGCTGTGGGGGACAGAATTCGGCACGTTGATCATCCTGGCTCCCCACTTGGCATTCCACAGGGCGGTATTCTCTTTTTTTAAAGCAAACAGCTCTTTGTAGAACTCGCCGAGGCGATGCTCTTTCCATTGAATCGGATCCTTCTCAAAGAACTTAAGGCGTTTGGTGCTCTCCGCCTCTTGTCCGTTGTAGATCAGCGGCATTCCTTCGCCCACAACAGACAAGACAATCGCAGCTTCGAGGGCGTCGCCAAACTGCTCGAATTCGGTTCCCTCCCAAGCATTCTTATCGTGATTGCTCACGAAAGTCATTCGCATGATGTCAGCGGGAAAGGCCTTATCGTTCCAAGCGTAGTATGCGCGGAGTCTATCGAGATTCGATTGGCCGATCGCGATCAGGTGCACGGCTTCATTCCAGCTCCAAGCATAAGTCATATCGAAAGCTTCCGCGTGGAGATCTCGAGCCTCCCATTCAGCCAACATGAAGACGGGTTTAATGGCGTCGAGCTCCTTGCGCACATTGTTCCAGAAATCGGTCGGGACAAAGCCTGCTACATCACAGCGGTATCCATCAATATCCACTTCGGACACCCAGTATTTCATGGCGTCCGTCATGTACTTGCGAAGAGCCTCATGCTGATAGTCAAGATCAATGATGTCGACCCAATCCCACCAGGGGGTGGGGCAAAAATCGCCCTTCCAATCGCGGGCGTACCATTCAGGGTGTTCGCTCACCAGTGGATTATCCCAGGCCGTGTGATTCGCCACCCAGTCAAGGATGACGTACATGCCGGCCTCATGGGCGGCATTCACGAAGTGCTTCAGGTCGTCCAACGTTCCAAATTCAGGATTCACCCTGTAATAATCCTTAACTGCATAGGGGCTCCCCAACGTGCCTTTGCGGCCTTTTTCACCAATTTCGTTGACGGGCATTAGCCACAAGATGACAACACCCAAGTCCTTCAGTCTGGGCAGATGTCTTTCGGCCGCCCTGAACGTGCCTTCGTCAGTAAACTGTCGGGTGTTGATCTGGTAAATCGTGGCGTTCCTGCTCCACTCGGGGTGATCGATTAAGACAGAAGGCTTAGGTTGGTAAGGGTTTG
>DATDAV010000104.1:0-1011 GCA_036525235.1 Chryseolinea sp.
GGTCTTATAAGGTGTTCTTCCCAAAGTCATTTGAACCTGAAATGGAACAGCAGCCCCTTGTTTTTCACCCAGCTTTTTTCTGATGATCTTACCATCAGCCGTGTACAGATACTCGGTATCCGATAGCCAGAATGCTTTAAATGGAAACACATCTTCGCTAGGTTCGGACAGTGTTACCCATTCGCCGCCGCCCAGCATTGCCATGTCCAGCACGGTTTTGCCATCGATAAAGTTGTTGAAAATGATCTTCGGCTGGCTAGGATGCCACATCGGCGCACCGAGTTTTCCGGTAGTGGTCAGGAAAAGCTTTTCGTCGCCAGCCGTTTCATCACCTGCCGCTTCTTTAATGTAAATCCCGGGGGCCGACGTACGTTCCGAAACGTAGCTGATCTTGGAGCCGTCGGGGGAGAATGCAGGGAAATAATCATTACCGGGATCCTTCGTAAGTTGTGTCAGTTTGCCATTTTCAGTTTCGAGCAGCCATATGTCGTAGTTGCCGCTTCGGTCAGAGGAAAAAAGTAGTTTTTTGCCATCGGGCGACCAGGAAGGCTCGCGGTCATCGAATGTGCCGAATGTGAGCTGTACCGGCACACCGCCTTTTTTGTCCACAGAATAAATGTGAAAGTTGCCGTCCCAGAATGCCTGAAAAGTGATTTTTGAACCGTCCGCTGACCATACCGGCTGGCGGCAATCGCCGAATTCATCGGTAATTGCTTTGGCCGGGCCACCACTCACAGGAATGGTGAAAATAGTGCCCTGCAAATCCATAGCAATGGTTTTCTTGTCCGGTGAAAGCGCAACGGCCAGGTTGGTACCTTCCGTGAGGGTTACTTTCACGGAGTCCGCACTGCCAATGACCGCACCGGCCTGCACATTCAATGCCGCCAGGCCAAAACTTGCCAGGAACAGGAGCGATATTTTGTGGTTTTGAAAAAAAGTCATCCGGCAGTCGATGGTTTAGGAGATTTTCAAAAAGGCTTATTATAGGTTCACGGGGGTTTTTACAAATAC
>DATDAV010000105.1:0-1074 GCA_036525235.1 Chryseolinea sp.
TTCTCCTTATCGACGGAAAGCACTTTGGCCTGCTTAAGATTCGCCCGGGCCCAAAGCTCACCCGTGGTTCCCTGTCTCACGACAAGCGTGCGATCCGGGCGATCAACATCCGCAGAACTAGAAATGTCGGACTGTGGTCCGGTGAGCAGCGCGAGTCCGATCGAAAGATAGGGTTCGGAAAACGCTATGGCCTGCCGGCGCTCCTGCGTATCGGTCATTGAACTGATAATACAATCGATGCGCCCATTCTGGAGTGAGGGGATCAGGCCCACGAAAGGCACGTTCTCAATCCGTAGCGGCCTGCCTAGATAGTCGGCTAGCGCTTGAGCCAACCGGACGCTGATACCCGAGGGTTTTCCATTCTCGTCAATAGTCTCAAAGGGTGGATAGGAGAGATCCATGCCGACGACCAACGGCTTGCTGGCCGGTTCCGAAGAACAACCGATGAGCATCGCAGCAGCGACTAGAAGAAATATCCGGATAATTTTCATGATCATCTCCAAATGTTCCACGTGGAACATACATGTGGTTGTCGTGAAGGAGATGTTAACAACTTTGGCACTGACGTCCAGTCGCTTGGCCAAACGGCTCTTTCCTCGCCCAAAGGCCTTTACCCGTGACTGGTCATACACATGTTGTTCTCACGCCAAAATGACCGTGGAACAGAAGCGAATGCTTGCTGGAACAAGATTTCCGGAGGTTATTCACACCCTTAAGGAGAAGAAGAAAGCAACAAATTCTTTTCATCTTCTCTATTGTTCCACGTGGAGCCGTCTTGGAACGACCACAGGAGGTCGTCGTCTTCGCTGAGCCTGAACAACTTTAAGGCTGTTCTTAATCTGATGTCACAAACAAGTAATGATAAATATTTTATATAGACAGAGAAAAAGGCGGCCGCTAGCCTCGCTTTTGTGCTGTTGAGAAACCGCAAGGAGTGTGATTATCTGCACATCGAATGAAAAGCGACGGAGGAGAGGCTTCGCCCAGCAAGGCCGTAGTCAGTGAACTTCAGGATCTCCGCGCAGAATTGCGCGAAGCGGCAAGCAGCTATGCCGCGAGGCTCGACGCGGAAAT
>DATDAV010000106.1:0-1787 GCA_036525235.1 Chryseolinea sp.
AGTCATAGTTCGCCGTTGTCCCGACAAGATCCTCCCAAATTACGTCTTCAACAGTAAATACTTGGGCGCACAACGGATTGTGTAAAAACCACCCAATAGCCGTAACGATGACGAAGAGTTTGCCCCGGCTGAGATAGACCAGCCTGGTGTAACAAGCCAACGACGTGTTGCTCTTTTTCATGGGGAGATGACGTTGAAGAGCCGGGGTGCTTCGTTCTGTTTAGGAGTGTGATGCCATTTACACTGCTGGTTTTGGCAAGGCGAAAGGGGGAACGAGTCTGTCACCGACCGAAAGAGTGATGGGGCGCAAAAGGTTCGGGCAATGTGGGAGAAGAAAAGAGGCGATTTCCACGTTCTGGCTCCCTCAATCCTGGCAGCACCCAATCGCGCAGAAGAAAACTAACCGTAAATCGAGGAAGCCGCCGCGGCGAAAAATTTCAAAGGGAATACCTTTTGAAAGGTCCCGAAAGTAAGGAGGATCACGACCTGACCTCGCCTTGAATCGATCCGTAGGAACGAGTGACGCGCGTTCAAAGCGAGATTTAGATATTAGAGCCAGTCGTGGCAGCGAAATGGAGCCGGATGTTTCAGTATCACGGTGGAGATGCGTTTTCGTCTGTTTGTCGCTATCGAAAGTGACGGTAACGGTCGAAATGAACGACGGGCCGTCAGCATCGGGCTCGATAACCTGCTGTGTTTCTTCGACAACGCGGGAAGGGTCGGCGGCTGCAAACGGAGTTACATAAGCACAACAGCCAAACAGAAAGATACAACGAAGTCTCCTATCCATCCATTGAGCCATTTCCATGTTTTCGCCGCCTTCCCTTCCCTTGTTGTCAGACTAATATGTATAGCTTTTAGCCGTTGTTGCCAATTAGCTTGTGGCTGAAAATACTATAAGCATTGAAGGAAATGTACGGCAGATGCGGAAGTCTGGAAAGTGTGTCGGGCCCAGCCTGACGCTAGTGAGCGTGGTTTTTTTAAGTGCGGACAGGTCAACGGGTTAGAAGACAGCGTGTGTGGTTCAGATCCGTGGCCACTGAAACGAGGGAACGATGCCGTCTGCGATCAAGTAGCGTCGCATTCGTCGCGTATGCAGTCTGGCGAAAGCGAGTGGAAATATGCGAACTGGCTAGGGCACCTCTTTTGGGCGGCTTCGACTTCTTCGCATTCGGATTTGAGCTCCTCGTTGGTAGAGTCACGCTCGATGAGGCGCCTGTAAATCTGGTCGGCCAGGGTCAATTGTTCCCGCGCCTCTCCGGGACGCTTGAGTAAGCCCAGAATTTTGCCCAAATCAAAATGGGCGATGCCTTTATCCTGCAGGAGAGAGGCATTGACCGGATCTTTGTCCGACAAGGTGCTGGCGATGGCGAAGCTTTTCAGATACCAGGCATGCGAGCTTTCGAGGTCGCCGATTTCCCTGTTGATATGGGCCAGCTGCTGATAGCCGACCGATAGATCGCGTTGCCATTCCGTGTTGGCTGGGTCCAGTTTCGCTAGTTGATCGGCAATGTTTGCGGATTGTTGGAAATAAGGCAGTGCAGCGCGCGGTTGTTCCTTTTGGTAGGCCGAGTGAAAGGTGTTTTCGTTGAGAAGAATTTCTCCCGCTCGAGCGATGCCGCAGAGTCGTGATGCCAAATTCACCGCCGCCCCCATCACCGTGTAAATTCTGCCGTGTCGCGCTGCCGATGTTTCCCACGACCATTTCTCCGGCGTTCAGGCCGATGCCACAGGGCGGCATTTCCGGCCTTGCCGTTCAAATTCCAAACGCAATGCCTCGAGTCGCT
>DATDAV010000107.1:0-77574 GCA_036525235.1 Chryseolinea sp.
CCATGAAAGCAGTTCATCAATCGATCTCCATTTATAATCAATATCGCCCGCATTGGGCACTAAACTTCCAAACCCCGCAGCATTGCCATGCGGCTTAAAACTATTGTTTAACCCGTCAACCTATTTCAGGACAAGACACTGGCTACTGACTACTGGCTACCGACTACTGGCTCCTGGCTCCTGGATTCTGACTCCTGAATTCCCCTCCCGAATTGCCCAATCCAATAAAAAATGCATTTTTGCCTGAATCTATTTTTTAACGTATGAAAATCATCCTGCTGGGCTATGGGAAAATGGGTAAGATCATCGAGCGCATTGCCCTGGAACGTGGCCACGAGATCGCCGCAAAGATCGACGTAGACAACCGCCACGAATTTGACAACACCAAAGCCGACGTCGCCATCGAGTTCTCGCATCCTGACGCGGCTTTTGACAACATCCGCAAATGTTTGTCGCGCCAGCTTCCAGTCGTGTCCGGCACCACTGGGTGGCTTGAGCGCCGAGCCGAAGTGGAGAGCCTTTGCAAGCAACAGGATGGCACCTTCTTCTATGCCTCCAACTACAGCCTGGGGGTGAACATCTTCTTTAAAGTAAATGAATTCCTGGCCCGCATCATGAACGGCTTTCCGCAATACGACGTCCGCATGGACGAGGTTCATCACGCCGAAAAGAGAGACGCCCCAAGCGGCACCGCCATCACACTGGCCGAGGGGGTGCTGAAGAATGTCGAGCGTAAGAAAAAATGGGTGAACCGCGAAAGCACTAATAAAGGCGATCTCTACATCGAATCGTTCCGTATCGACCAGGTGCCGGGCACGCACGTCGTGAAATACGAGTCGGCCATCGACGATATCGAGATCAAGCATATTGCACACTCCCGCGAGGGTTTTGCCTTGGGCGCCGTGATGGTGGCCGAATGGGCCAAAGACAAAAAAGGGGTGCTGAACATGGACGATTTCCTTAAATTCTAATTTTTTCAAAATAAGCCCGTCCATTGCCTGAAATTATGGCGCCGGCCCGGCGACCTATTTATAGGTCAATTATTTTCATTTTATTTGCAGGCTTTAAATTCAAACTGATGCAAGATTCTCGAGGTTTAGCGTTACTCATTGGCACCCTCCTCTTTTTAATCCCCACTTTTATCGGCCTTTACAAAATGTTCGAAAAAGCAGGCGAGGCCGGCTGGAAGGGGCTTGTTCCCGTCTATAACCTGGTCGTCATCCTGAAGCTCGCCGGCCGCCCGTGGTCCTGGATCTTCTATCTTTTCATCCCCGTCATTGGCCAGGTCATTATGATCGGCCTCATGGTCGATTTTGTGAAGTGCTATGGCAAGAACACCCTCCCCGAATATATCGCGGCCGCTATCTTCCCCTTCATCTACTTCCCCTACCTGGGCTTCAAGAAAGAGGTCGTGTACACCGCTCCTAAGCTGGAAGAAGGCAAAAAATCGGTTCGCCAGGAATGGACTGAAGCCATCGGCTTTGCCGTGATCGCCGCCACGCTCATCCGCTGGCTCATCATGGAGGCCTATACGATCCCCACACCTTCCATGGAAAACTCCCTGCTGGTGGGCGACTTCCTCTTCGTAAGCAAATTTCACTACGGCACACGAACCACCACCACACCGCTACAGGTTCCGCTGACACACCAGAAGATATGGTTCACGAACATTCCTTCTTATGTGGAATGGATCAAACTGCCGCAATACAGATTGCCCGGCCTCACACACGTGAAGCGCGGAGACGTAGTAGTGTTCAATGTTCCTCCCCGCGGCCTCAATGAGGACGTCGACTACCCGGTCGATCTTAAAACGAACTACATCAAACGCTGTGTCGCCATCCCCGGCGATACGTTGTTCATCCAGGATAAGCAAGTATACACCAATGGCGAACCGTTGCCGAATCCTCCCGAAATGCAGTATAGCTATGTGGTTACATCCGATAGCCCCATCAATGAACGCAACCTGCGCATGCTCGGTCTCGGCCCCGAAGACTCCCAGGGCAGCGGCCAGCAAAATGGCAAATTCTATTACTTCATGTTCCTCACCAAGGAAAGGGCGGATGCACTCAAGAAGTTGCCCTACATCAAATCGGTTGTCATGGAGAACAAAAATGAAGTAGAAGGACAGATCCCCTACTCCCGCTATTACGAAGTGGCCAGCACATCCGAGAAAAGATACTCACACTGGGTAACCGACAACTTCGGCCCGCTATGGGTTCCGAAAAAAGGCGGCACCATCCCCATCAACGATTCTACGCTTACGTTCTACGGTCCCACCATCAAAATGTACGACCACAACCAGGATGTCAAGATCGAAAACGGCCGTCTCTACATCGACGGCAAGGAAGTGACCGAATACACCTTCAAACAAGACTACTACTTCATGATGGGCGACAACCGCCACAACTCCCTCGACTCGCGCTTCTGGGGCTTTGTCCCCGAAGACCACATCGTAGGAAAAGCATTCTTCATCTGGCTCTCGATCGACCGGAATGCAGACTTCTTTCACAAGATCCGGTGGAGCAGGTTCTTTAATCTGATAAGGTAGACATCAGGAGCCAGAATCCAGGAGCCAGGAGCCAGGAGAAATACAAAATTCTCCTGGCTTTTTTGCTAAGCAACAATAACCACAGAATTCTGAATTCTGAGAATTAAACCTTGACTGCTGAATAGTGATTGCAAAACTACTGGCTACTGAATACCGATTCCCAACTACTGGCTCCTGGCTCCTGGATTCTGGCTCCTGAAGATCCCGGCTCCTGAAAGCCCCCCTACCACTCAATCTCCTCTATCCCCTTCCGCTTCAAATATTCATTCGCCTTGCTAAAATGCTTATTCCCAAAGAACCCCCGGTCCGCCGAGAAGGGCGACGGATGGGCCGACATCAACACAAGGTGTTTGTTGCGATCGATGATTTCGCCTTTCTTTTGGGCATAGGCGCCCCAGAGAAGGAAGACGACGTTTTCTTTTTCGTCGGATATTTTTTTGATGACGGCATCCGTAAAGATCTCCCATCCCTTGTTTTGATGCGATCCCGGTGAGGCTGCGCGCACGGTCAGGGTGGCATTGAGAAGCAGTACGCCCTGGACCGCCCAACGCTCCAGGTCGCCCGAGGCAGGAATAGGTTTGCCCAGGTCTTGTTTGATCTCTTTGAATATGTTGACCAACGAGGGGGGCATACGCACGCCGTCGCGCACGGAAAAGCAGAGACCATTGGCCTGGCCGGGACCGTGATAAGGATCCTGACCGATGATGACCACACGAACCTTGTTGAAGTCGCTGCAGTCGAAGGAGCGGAATATTTCCTTGCCCGGTGGATAGACCGTCTGTGTTTTGTATTCCTGTTTTACAAATTCAATGAGTTGCTGGAAATAAGGTTTCTCAAATTCGGGTACGAGCTTGTTTTTCCAGCTTGGGGCAATTTTAACTTCCATAGATTCAAAACTAATGGCATTCGCCAAAAGCGCAAAAAGGGAAAATTAATCGCAAAAAATTGATATTTAATCGGCTGATTTCCAGTATTTTGATAGGAAATGAAAAGCTTCGTGACGGGAATTGTAAAAAATTAATATTTTTGAACCGTATGGTAACGGAAATCACTCAGGGTATCAAGGTAAGTGTAGAGACGGAATACCAGCCGGCATATTCCAGCCCGAGCCAATACCACTATGTGTTTACCTACCGCATTACCATCGAAAACCACAGCGAATACACTATCCAACTCCTCCGCAGACACTGGCATATCTTTGACGCCGGTTTCACCCAACGCGAAGTAGAAGGCGAAGGCGTGGTAGGCCAACAACCCGTGCTCGAACCCGGCCAGGCCCACCAATACGTTTCCGGCTGCAACCTCAAATCGGGCATTGGCAAAATGGTAGGCACCTACCTGATGGAACGCGTGGTGGACGGCACCACCATGCAGGTCAACATTCCTGAGTTCACCATGGTTGCCCCTCTCCGACTCAACTGAGTGGCAAACACTTTCTTTCAAGCTCAATCGTATTTCACCTATTGGCTGGATGCCATTGGCGAACACTCTTTACACTCTCCTTTCTTTTACGATTTTTATACGCAAGTCGTCCGCCCCAAGCAAAAGGATGCTGATTTTGAAAAGGCCGAAAAGATCCGGCAAGCCCTGCTGGCCGACCGCCGCTCTATAGCCGCCGCCGACATAGGCGCCAGTTCGTCGGTGCTCTCAGGTCATCAACGATCGATTCGCGACATTGCCCGCACCAGCACCAGTCCGGTCCGGTATTCAAAGTTATATGCGCGCATCATCAAGGCTTTCCATTGCCACGAGGTGGTCGAACTGGGCACTTCCTTTGGGATCAATACGCTGTACCTGGCCAGGTATAATCAGGGAACCCTTTATACGTTCGAGGGCGTGAACGCCATTGCAGACGTCGCCCAGGCCAACTTCGAGGCTGCGGGTGCCACGGGCATCCAACTGGTGCGGGGCAATATCGATCAAACCCTGTCGCGCTTCCTGGAAGACGTAAAGTCGGTTGACTTTGCACTCCTGGATGCCAACCACCGCCTCATCCCAACCCAGCAATACTTCGAAGCGCTGGCCATGAAAGTGCATCCCCGCAGCGTCATGGTCATCGACGACATCCACTACTCGGCCGAGATGGCCAGCGCCTGGAAAGCCATCCAACAGCACCCGCTGGTCTATGCCACCGCCGATCTGTTCCGGTGCGGACTCGTCTTCTTTGACCCATCGCTGAACAAACAACACGTTGTTTTACAGTATTAGCCATTGAATTGCATGGCGAGAAGTCCTATTTTTGCCATCATTCCATATACCCACAGCTATGAGCGAATTCAATCCAGAGCCTGTTGAGGCTCCGAAGAAAAGTAATAGAAACGCCATCATCATTGCCCTCCTTTCCCTGGTGATCGTCGTACAAGGAATAAAGATCTACCTCGACTCCCAGGAAAAGCAAGAGATCAAAACCGACCTCACATCGACGGAACAAGAGCTCGCCACCACCATGCAACGCATGAGCGAGATCAAAGCCGAGCTGGACACCAAGATCGCCGAGGTGCAAAAGCTGGGCGGCGACGTGTCGGACCTGCTCAAAGCCAAAGGCGAAGTAGAAGCCGAGCTGAAACGCTCCAAGCGGGCCACCGGCAAAGAGATCAAAGCTCTCAAAGACAAAGTGGAGGGCTATGAAACACTGTTGAAGATCAAGGACGAGGAGATCACCAAACTGAAGTCCGTCAACAAAGAACTGCTCACCGAAAACACATCGCTCAAAACAGAGAAGAACCAACTGGGCGATTCTATAAACCGCCTCAGCCAAACCAAAGACGAACTGGCCGATAAAGTCGCTATAGCATCACAGCTGAAAGTGGAAAATGTGCATATCGTCGCCTTGTCCGATCGCGGCAAAGAGCGCGAGTCACCTTTCAAAAGCCGCCAGGTAGGAAAGCTGAAAGTAGAGTTCAACATCGCCGAAAACAAAGTAGCTCCCATCGAAGGCAAGAAGATCATGATCCGCATCGTGGACGAGAACGGCCAGGTGCTTTTTGACGTGGCCCGTGGCTCGGGAACCTTCCTGTTCAACGGCAAAGAAGAGTTCTACACCGAATCACAGGACGTGCTCTTCGACAACACCAAACAAAAGCTGTCGTTCCTCTATGACAAAGGATCGGAATATGCTTCCGGCACCTACAAGCTCGAAGTATACACCGACGACTACCTGATGGGTGCCGGGCAATTCACCGTAAAGTAAGCAGTAGAAATTTTGATTCTGGAAGACCGGGTGTTAATCCTTCACCCGGTTCAGCGCCAGCATGCCCAACATCCAATCCGGCAGAGGCTTGCCCGGATCACGATGGCGGATGTTGAGATACCATCCTATTTTTTCGACGATGGGAATTTTGTGCGTCTCCACAAATTCGATGAGCGTGCCGTCGGGATCTTCACAATAGGAGAAATGGCCGGCCGCCTTGCCCATATCGAACGAGTCGCGACTGTCGACCGTGAAGCTGAAGTTGGCTTGTTGGCAGCGATCGGCGAGCTGCTCCATGCCGTTGATGTCAAAGCAGATGTGGATGTAGCCCAGGTCACCCCAATAGCGGTCGTGAAATATCTTTTGTGGGGCGCGGTTCTTCACCTCCACCAATTCCAATTCGGTCTCACCCAAAAGCCTGCAAAAAGCACCCATCCGGTTCTTATTCGAGCGAAGGATTACCCTCCTGAATTCATTCTCGCCACCGGGCACGCCTTCAAAATCTTCGAATTTCTTTTGACCGTCATAAAGCACCTCGGTGTAGCCGAGAACGTCGCGATAAAGCTTCAGTGCTTTGTCGATATCAGTCACCCCGATCACACAGCCGGCCACGCCACCGGTAATCGCTTTGGCCTTCTTGAACCAGCTTTTGCTCTCGGTGATCTCAAACAGGTTGTTGAACGGATCTTTCACATAGAAATGCATCCGGCCGTCAGGTGACTGCTGAACGCTGTTGAGGATGTGCACACCACTGGCTTTCAAGGTGCGATAGGCCGTGGCGATATCCTGGGTCTTCAGTTTTACCGCAAAGACGCCCGTGTCGCCAAGAAAATGCTCCACTTCGGGCTCGCGTGGGGTGCGGCTGGTATATTGCCAGATCTCGAAACCGCCACCACCTTGCATGTTCATAGCCAGAATGGCATAGCGGTCCTCGGCCCGGTCACCTGTGTAACGCGTCATTAACGACGCTGTGGCACTGTCTTTAAAAACCGGGACATCCATCCCAAAATGTTTCCTGTACCATGCCCAGGCTGCATTGGCGTCCTGAACACCAATTCCAACCTGCTGAATCCCACTAATAATATAGCCCATATTGAACGGTAATTAAACTAAAATTTATAAATGTATCCCTATCGTGTAAGCTAAAATGTCCCCGGGTTGAAGATGGATTTAGGGGTTGATAAGTTGCATCGGTCAGGAGGCAGAATTCAGGAGCCAGGAGCCAGAATTCAGTAGCCAGTAGCTTATCGCAGTTATCTTTTTCCGAAAGTCTTTTATGTGATAAAGCAAGGTCGGGTCCCTTGGACTCCAACGACCAGCGCACTACTAAATTCTGATTTTAATCGCAACGGCTACCGAATTCTGAATACTGGCTCCTGGATTCTGGCTCCTGAATTACCACTAACTTTTTCGCTTATAAATGACCGAATCCGAAGACAACACCGGCAATTGATAGCTCCCCGTATCCAATGTAACGCTTTTTATTTTTTGAGAAAATTGCTCGATAGCACCCGGTGTAACGGCAGTCTTGTAAATAAAAAGTTTCTTAAGATTTTTTAAGGACGCAAGATAGCCCAGGCCTTCATCGTGAAGGTTTGTGCCCACCAGATTAAGCAAACGCAATTGCTCAAGCGACGAAAGTGCCTTTACTCCTGCATCATCGATCGCTGTGTATTCCAGGTGGAGTTGGCGGAGGCTCGTCAGTTGAGCCACGGTCTTCAATCCTTCGTTTGTGATTTTTGTACGGCCGAGGTTCAGCCAAACGATCTGCTTTGTCAGGGGAAGTAAGTCGCGAAGATCGGCATCGCTCACTTTGCGGTCATTGACATAGCTCACCGAAAGATAATGGTTCTCTTCGCTTACCGGCACCACCAGGATGCCTTTCGCGGTCAACGCCTTCACCGCTTTTTCGTCCGGAGGTGAAACCTCTTCCGTAGGTATATCATCGTTGCTATGGGAAGGCGCGATGAGCGACGAAATAAATCCTTTGATCCGTGCCACCTGGCGGAACGCCTGGATGCGTTTGTCGAAACTGGCTCCCTCCTCGATCCAGGCTTGCACCAGTGCGATCTCGGAGGACGTAAGTTGTGATTTCTCATTGGGGGGCATGTGCTTTTCATCCTCCAACGGAAGCATGAGCCGGCGATAAAGCGAACTGGAGTCGGCTACTCCTGTCTTCACCACCACACCGTGTTTGCCACCCTTGCGGATAAACTCCTCCGAATCCAGGCGCAATTGCCCCTTCTGCTTGGCTGAACTGTGACAGCTGTAGCATTTTGCTTCCAGGATCGGCTCAATCACGTCGCCATACAACACGGCACTGTCGGCGGCTTCCATGGATTTGATTTTTACCGCGGGCGTGGCATCGTCACCCGTCGCTGCGGGTGGCGGCAGAAGAAAATCCTCGCCATGCGTCAACGAGCCACCCAAATGTCCGGTGACCGTGACCAGCGCAATCAAGGGCAAGAAGAGCAGGATGCGGATGCGTTTTCTCTTTTTCTTTTCGGGGAAACGGGTAAGGATACTCTGCCGCGCAAAACAAAGCACCGTGGCAAACACCGCTGTAGCAATGCCGAAGTTTTGATGCAGCATGACCAGCCGGTCGTCGTAGCCGCCTTCACGGGAAAGAAAATAGCCACTCAGCGCCGAGAAAATGGCCGACACCGTACCCAACACGATCGTGGGCTGCACCGCCCTTCGCAGGCCTTTAAAGCCCGGGTAAAACCCCAGGCACTCGAACAGAAAACCCAGAAACAAAATGCCGATGGGCAGGTGGACAAGGATGGGATGAAGCCTTCCAAAAATTTGAGTCAACCAAAGCATCAGGCGTAGCGGGCGCGAAGTGTTTTCAACATGTGTACATTGATCTCCCACTGATTGGCCAGTGGCTGGCGCGTATAAGGCAAGGCCGGCATATAGTCAACGGGACCGAATTCCGTGAGCATCGTCAGGCGTTTGCCCTCCTTGCGCTTTGCCTCCACTACCTTATCCCACCACGCAAAGTGCGCGTTCACGGCATCCTTCCACTCCGGCGCACGCGGGTCGTTCACCTGTGGCCCTTCCGCATGCCCCACGCGGGCATGGATGTGGCCTGTGCGGCTCAACGCCAGGGCTACTGTCTCAGCCTGGTCCGTAAGCAACGACTCATGCACATTGCACCAATGCGAAATGTCGAGCGTGATGCGCAGCGGTGCGATCTTCTCCATGAACTGCCGGGCCACGGGCGCTGCATACAAAATGCGCGAGCGGTGTGTCTCGTGATAAATCGGCACCTTCGTGCGCTCGCTCACCTCGGTGGTGAGGTCGATGAACGCCTTATTTTGTTCAAACGAAAAGTGATCGCGTCCCGAATGGCAGTTGATGTACACGGGGTTTGCCAGCGCGGCAGGTTCCAGGGAAGTTTTGAATTGCTGAAAATGTTTTTGGTAGTCAGCTTCTTGTCCCCCCACGAGAAAGCCGTATTTCAGGTTGTGTTTTTGAAACGCATCGAGAAAGCTTTTACGCTCGGCGGCATCCAGCGGATACCACGCTTCGGCACCGTCGTACCCTTCCTTTTTTATGGCGGCACAAAACTCGTCCCAACTCCCGGTATAGCCCCAGTTGGTGGCGAAGATCAACAATTCAAAACCGGCCGCAGCCGTGTGGTGAGCAAAAGGTTTAGACAAGCTTTCCAAAGGATTCATAGCTAAGGTTGTTCCAGATAATGCGCTGAGCGCGAGAAAATTACGACGTGTTAAAGACATTCTATAGTAAGGCTAATACAAATTTGATTTTAGGCAATGATTTCCGAGATGACTTTACCCGCCACATCCGTGAGCCGGAAGGGTCTTCCCTGGAAGTGATACGTCAGCTTTTCATGATCCATGCCCAGTTGGTTGAGTATGGTGGCCTGCACATCGTGCACGGAGACCTTGCCGTTGATGGGATAATACCCGATCTCGTCCGTTTCTCCCCACGTCATGCCTGGCTTGATACCACCACCGGCCATCCACATCGTGAAGGCTTCCACGTGATGGTCGCGCCCCAGGAACGGGTTGTTTTTATTCTCACGGTTCTCCTGCATAGGCGTTCTTCCAAATTCGCCACCCCAGACCACCAACGTTTCTTCCAGGAGGCCGCGTTGCTTCAAGTCGAGCAACAGCGCCGTCATGGCGCGATCGATCTCCCGGCATTTGTTGCGGAACCCGATGTCGATGGCCAGGTTCTCGTCGGTGCCGTGGCTGTCCCATCCCCAATCGAAGAGTTGCACGAACCGCACATCCTGTTCCACCAGCTTGCGCGCCAGCAGGCAGTTGTTGGCAAAAGACGCCTTTCCTGGGGTGGTTCCGTACAGCTGATGGATATACTCAGGTTCAGAATTGATGTTCATGACCTCAGGAACAGACACCTGCATGCGGAAGGCCATCTCATACTGCGCAATCCGCGTAAGCGTTTCCGGGTCGTTATATTCCTGAAAGTGCTGACGGTTCACTTCATTAATGGCATCGATAGTCTTCTTCTTCAGGTCGCGGTCCACTCCGTCCGGATCGCTGAGGAACAACACCGGATCGCCTTCCGACCGGCACTGCACCCCCTGATAGACCGACGGCAGGAAGCCACTCCCCCACACGCTCTTGCCGGCATCAGGCGTTTTGCCACCTGAGGTGAGCACGACAAAGCCGGGCAGGTTGTTGTTCTCGGATCCCAATCCATACGTCACCCACGAGCCTATGCTGGGCCGGCCCAAGCGCGCGGAACCCGTGTGCACGAACAATTGCGCGGGCGCATGATTGAATTGATCCGTGTATACGCCTTTCAAAAAAGACACCTCATCCGCCATCTTCGCGAAGTGCGGCAAATGTTCCGATATGTAGGCACCCGACTGGCCGCGCTGTTTGAAGTCGGCCTGAGGTCCCAACATCTTGGGTGTGCCGCGGATAAATGCAAATCGTTTTCCCTCCAGCAGCGACGGCGGGCAAAGCTGGTTGTGAAGTTTTTGTAGTTCGGGTTTGAAGTCGAATAATTCCAACTGCGATGGTGCACCTGCCATGTGGAGATAGATGACGCGCTTCGCCTTGCCCGGGAAATGAGAGGGCTTGGGCAACATGGGGTCGGTGGCCGTCGCCAGATTTTTGGGTACTGCGTTCCGGGCATCACATCCCGCGAGGAACGTGCCCAACGCAGCAGCGCCTAAACCCGCGGCACTCTCCCAGAGAAAGTGTCGCCTGGAAATATTTTTCAGGTGTTCAATATCAAAGGGGAAATTAGCCATGGTTCATTCTTTTGTTAAAACTTCATCGAGGTTCAGCATCGCGTTAGCCACTAAGGTCATGGCGGCAAGCTGTGGCGAGTCGTTAGCCGTGGCCGCGAGTTTTCGGGCCGCGTCTTTGTTCTTGAGGTATTGTTTTAACGCCTCATCATAAAGCCTGTTCATTACCGCGAGCTTTTGCATGGGCATATCCTTCACCAGGATCATGCGATACCCGGCTTTGATCTGGTCCTTCGGATCGGTGCGGTCCTTCATCATACGCAAAGCCAGTCCGCGTGCAGCTACCACATAGGAAGAGTCGTTCAGCGTAACCAGAGCCTGCAGCGGCGTGTTGGTCCGGATCCGGCGGATCACGCAAACCTCGCGGCTGGAGCCGTCAAACATCATCATCGACGGATAAGGACTGGTGCGTTTGATGTAGGTGTATACCGAGCGGCGATACTGGTCTTCGCCCTCACTTTCCTTCCAATATTCTCCACTCCACACTGAACTCCAGATACCATCGGGTTGATAGGGCATCACGCTTTTGCCAAACATCTTCTTGCTCAGCATACCGCCGGCAAACAATGCCTGGTCGCGCACTTCTTCCGACGACAATCTAACGCGTGGGCCACGCGCCAGCCAGCGGTTGCCGGGATCCTTCTCTAGCAACTCGGGCGTGAGTCGTGAATCTTGCCGGTAGGTCGCCGACATCACCATGGTTTTTATAAGTTTCTTCATGCTCCACTGGTCTTCGTTCATGAACCGGAGGGCCATCCAGTCCAACAATTCCTGGTGGGTTGGCGCAGCGCTTTGTGTACCGAAATCTTCCAGGGTCTCCACAATGCCTGCACCAAAAATCTGCTCCCAAAAGCGGTTCACCACGGTGCGCGCCGTGAGCGGATTCTGTTTTTCCAGCAACCAATGCGCAAAGCCGAGTCGGTTGTAGGGCTGATCTTTCGGGAAAGGATTCAATGCCGTCGGCACATCCGGTTTCATTTCATTGCCTTTCACCAGCCAGTTGCCACGCTCGAACACGCGGGTCTGCCGATGCTGCTCGGCATTGTTCTCGATCATGATCGGCGTGTTTTCGACGGAGGCATTCAGCAAATGCATAAAGGTATTTTGCATTTCAGCGGATGGTCCGGGAAGTTCATCGCGGAAGGCAAACCACTCGATGCCACACACGGATTGACTGGGTTTGATCTTTGGATTATGAAAAACAAAATACAGGTCGTGCTTGCCGGGCGGCGCGTGCAGCGGCAACAAAACCGCCTGACGTCCTGATGTTTTCTTTAGCGTATAGGACGCGATCACCGGGCCGTCCAGTTTGTCCTGGTGGATCGCGAACGATCCGCCTTCGGTGTCGGCCCAATAGTTAATGATCAGATTCTTCTTCCCATCCATCGGGATCTGTTTCAGGCGTGCACTGCCGCCGGAGCGGACGCCAAGCCATTTGGTGTCGATGAGTTCGCCGTCGATAAACTGGTCGAAATCGTGGGGATGGTATTTGGGTTCCAGCGTTTTGAGAAAGCGTGTGACCTCCGTTTCCTTTTCGGGGCCCGCATGGGTCTTTACCCAGGTGCGGATGGTTTCCAGCTTTTGCTGATCCTCTGGTGTATAGGTCCTCAGGTTGGGATGCTCTCCTTCGGTGTCTTCGTCGCGGGTATTGTTGAAGAACGCCATCGACTTGTAATACTCGTCGTGCAGGAAGGGGTCGTAGGGATGGGTATGGCATTGAACACAGGCCATCGTGGTGCTTTGCCACACCTGCCAGGTCGTGCTCACCCGGTCGATCAGCGCGGCCACTCTGAACTCTTCATCTTCGGTTCCTCCTTCGTCGTTGTTCATCGTGTTGCGATGGAAGGCCGTGGCGATCAGTTGATCGTCGGTGGGATGAGGAAGCAGGTCACCCGCCAATTGCTCGATGGTGAACTGATCGAAGGGCATGTCTTTGTTGAAAGCGTTGATCACCCAATCGCGATAGCGCCAGATGGTACGGCCTACATCGCGCTCATACCCTTTGGTGTCGGAATAGCGGGCCATGTCCAACCACCACGATGCCCACTTCTCGCCAAACTGTGGCGACGCCAGGAGTTCATCCACGACGGCTTCGTAGGCCTTGGGGCTTGTGTCTTTTATGAATCGCGAGGCTTGTTTTGGCGTTGGCGGCAAGCCGGTGAGATCGAAATAAACTCTACGGATCAAAGTAGCCTTATCGGCTTCCGGTGATGGCGACAATTTCTCTTTTTCAAGCTTGTCCAGCACGAAGTGATCCACTTCATTTTTTGCCCACGTTTCGACGTCGATGTTAAATCCGGATTGTGCTTCTTCCAGGTTGGGTACTTCCATGGCCTTCGGCGGAATGTAGGCCCAATGATCGCCCCACTCCGCTCCTTCCTTGATCCATTGCTTCAGGGTCTCGATGTCTTCCTTGCTCAGCGGATGCTCTTTGTAAGGCATTCGCACTTCGGGGTCATTCGAAGTGATGCGGCGGATAAATTCGCTTTGTTCAGGATGGCCGGGTATGATGGGTGTCTTGCCTGACTCGGCAGTATCCAGAGCCTCGGTGCGGAATAACAAGCTAAAGTTGGCGTTTCGCTTCACCCCCCCATGACAACTGATGCAGTGCTTGTTCAGAATGGGCTTCACCTGCGTGCTGAAGTCCACTTTTTTTTCGCGGCATGCCGTCGTGAAAAGGGCTGCCGGCAAAAAAAACAATACCAATATTATTCTACTATGCCGTGTCATTCCAGAACAAAAATAGGTTCAATCGTTTGAATCGCGAAATATACTCTTTTGAATGGGGAAGTGCGTTCTGGAGCATAACATTACCCCATGATTTTACGAAGGCCACGAGTTGACCAGATAGGCGGTAAAAAGATCGTTGTCGCTGGAATCGGGGTATTCCCGGAGATGTGGACTAGGAACGCTTGAGGAGCAGCAAGGTTTGTGATCCTTTTATTGCTTTGGCTTTCCGCATCGCAATGTCATGGTCGAGTTGCCTTGGCGGTTGGGCTCTGTAGTATGGCAGAAAGAAGACCGATCACGGTGAAATGACTGTGGGGGCCGGAGGCCTGCGCCGTCAGGAATGTTTTACCAATAGGGAGGCTTCCTTGCGGGCTGACTGTTGCCCTTGGGCCACCTTCTTTCTGGCGATGCTTTCATCCACTGCCTTTTCCATACGCACCGTGTGAACAAGGAGAGCAACCAAAAGGCCGAGGATCGCCAAGAGGATAAACCCCACCGCAACCGTGAAAATATTGGTAAGGAGTTCAGTCGGGATTTCCATCATTGATAATTTTTTGAGTGGCACGAAATTGTCTATAACCGATTACTACACAGACTGTTGCAACCAAAATGCCCGCAGCGGTAAAGAGGACGTCCTTACCTGTGTGAATACCCTTCAGTATAAACGAAATAACTCCGCCAACTGTTCCGAAAAGTAACACAACAAGCAATTTGATCATCTCGGTATTGAACCGTATCTGTTCCTTTTGCTGATCGCTTAAACGCAAGACTCAGGTGTTAAAAGTCTTAAAACTGCGAGGGACACACGAATATAGGACTATTTCCCAAATCATCAAATGATTCCCAAAACACCGTTTTGCGAGCTTTGCATGTGATTTATGAGGCGATTTCCTCATCAATTTTAAGCCGAGGGTTTTAAAATCAGGTTGTTTTTCCTACTTTTGCAACCTCAAAAACTAAAACAGTAAACATGAACAATTACGAGACGGTATTCATTTTAAATCCCGTTTTGTCTGATGAACAGGCAAAGGATACTGTCGAAAAATTCGTGAAAGTGTTGAAGAAAGCTAACGCCGAAATTCTCAATAACGAGCAATGGGGCCTTCGCAAGCTAGCTTATCCTATCAACAAAAAGTCAACCGGCTTTTACAACCTCATCGAATTCTCGGCACCTTCCACGGCTATCAACTCTCTGGAAACAGAGTACAGACGGGACGAATCGGTAATGCGCTTTTTAACGACGGTGCTGGACAAGCACGCCGTGGTGTACAACGAACGCCGCCGCAAAGGCGAATTCAAGAACAAGGAGAACAGGAAACCCGTAAAAAAAGCTGAGGAGACTACGCGATGACATTGATGAACGAACCGATCAAGCGAGCAGAGATCAAACCGAAATACTGCCGCTTCAAAAAGAATGGGATCAAGTACATTGACTACAAGGATCCTGACTTCCTCCTGAAGTTTATCAACGAACAAGGCAAGATCCTTCCCCGGAGACTGACCGGCACCAGCCTGAAGTTCCAGAAGAAAGTGGCACAAGCCGTAAAACGCGCCCGTCACTTGTCTCTCCTGCCGTATGTTGGTGATTCATTGAAATAATCGTTGAACCCTTAAAGAAAAACGACATGGAAGTAATTTTGAAACAAGACGTAACAGGACTTGGCTATAAGAACGACACCGTGAAGGTGAAAGCTGGATATGGTAACAACTACCTGATCCCCAATGGCTTCGCCCTTATCGCCAACGACTCCAATAAAAGACTGATCAACGAAAACGTGCGCCAGGCTGCCCACAAGGCTGCCAAGATCAAACAAGATGCGGAAGCATTGGCTGCTAAAGTTGGCGATCTCACCATCGAGGTGGGTACCAAAGCCGGCGAAAGCGGAAAGATCTTCGGTGCCGTAACGGCCCTCCAGATTGCCGATGTATTGAAAGCCAAAGGCTTCGATATCGACCGCAAGAAAGTTCACCTGAAAGAGATTCCCAAGCAACTTGGCACGTACACTGCCACGCTTGACCTTCACAAAGAAGTGAAGCACGACATCCAGGTGAAAGTGGTAGCCGAATAATCGATCACTGCTATTCTCAAGAAGCCGCCTCAGAAATAAGGCGGCTTTTTTATTGTCCTGCATTTTTTTGCCAAGGATGGGTGTTTTTTAACCCTGTTTTTAAAGATTTCTTTTGAATCACTCGTTTGCGTAAATATTTATAATCCCTTTCCTCCAAAATTGCAGTTCCGGTTGGTACTTTAGTTCAAACCTAACCTAACGACGCATGACCGCGACCGACCTCTTTCATAAGTACCCGCTCATTGGCAACACCTGGGATGAAATGTACGATGAAGAGCGGGTCCGCGCCCACTATCAGAATGTCTTCAACTCCCTCTCCAGCATTCCCGCCGACGAGCTCAGCAAAAAGGAAGAACTGGCCCGGGGGCTGTTCATGAGCCAGGGCATCACCTTCACGGTCTACTCCAGCGGCGAAGGCATCGAGAAGATCTTTCCCTTCGACATCATCCCACGCATCATTACAGCCTCTGAGTGGGACTTGATCGAGCGGGGTATCAAGCAGCGGCTACGGGCCCTCAACCTCTTCCTAAAGGACGTATACCACGAACAATTCAGCCTCAAAGACGGCATTGTGCCCATCGACCTGATTTACTCGTGCCCGCACTATCTCCGCGAAATGCAGGGCGTGAACGTCCCCCACGACATATACGTGCACATCGCCGGCATCGACCTGATCCGGGATTATGACGGCACCTTCTACGTGTTGGAAGACAACCTGCGAACGCCCTCCGGTGTGTCCTACATGATCGAGAACCGCGAGATCACCAAACGCATATTTCCGGACCTTATTCCGCAAAACTTCGTGCGGCCGGTTACGCAGTATCCCAACATCTTATACAACAACCTCATGGCCCTCAGCCATGGCCAGGTCTCCAATCCCAACGTGGTGCTGCTCACGCCGGGGATCTATAACTCCGCCTATTTCGAACACACTACCCTCGCCCGCCTCATGGGCATAGAATTAGTGGAAGGACGCGACCTGGTGGTGGAAAATCACAAGGTGTACATGAAGACCACCTCCGGTCTGCGCCAGGTAGATGTGATCTACCGCCGGGTGGATGATGAATACCTGGATCCCCTCGTGTTCAATCCCTCCAGCGTGCTGGGTGTGTCAGGAATCCTGTCGGCCTATCGCAAGGGAAATGTGGCCATCGTGAATGCGGTAGGCAACGGTGTGGCTGATGATAAGGCCGTTTATGTGTACGTGCCCGAAATGATCCGCTACTATCTCAACGAGGAACCCATCCTGAAGAACATCCCCACCTACCAATTGGGCAAGCCCGACGAGCGCGAGCACGTGCTGAAGAACATTCACAAAATGGTGGTGAAAAAGACCAACGAGTCCGGGGGCTATGGCATGTTGATGGGACACGCTGCTTCGGAAGCGGAGATTGAAGACTACAAAAAAGAGATCCTGAAAGCGCCGCGCCAGTTCATTGCGCAGCCGGTCATTAGTTTGTCGAATGCCCCTTGCTACATCAACGGCAAGGCCCAGCCCCGCCGGATCGATCTGCGTCCGTTTGCGTTGTGTGGCCCCAACGGCATCGAGATCGTGCCGGGAGGATTGACCCGTGTGGCGTTGAAAGAGGGATCGCTGGTGGTGAACTCTTCGCAGGGTGGTGGCAGCAAGGACACCTGGGTGCTGGCCAAATAATTCGTGACAATGACTAACTTAAGAACGATCGAACGACCATGCTGAGCCGAGTAGCTGATTCACTATATTGGATGTCGCGTTATATGGAACGCACAGATAGCATTCTCCGGATGCTAAAAATAAACTATGCTTCATCGCAAGACAGTCCCGAGGATTTTAGCTGGGAGCCCGTGCTGAGGATCTTCGGAAATCTGGACAACGAAGGCGCCGCAGCCATCGATAACAACAGCCGCAAAATTCTGCAATACATCGTGCTGGACCGCGAGAATCCCAATTCGGTTTTCAACATGGTGACCATCGCCCGCGAAAATGCGCGCGGTGTGCAAGACAACATCACAACGGAATTATGGAAATGCCTCAATGAGTTCTATCACGTGGTGCGGGAAGAACGGCTCAAGTATGCCCTCCAATACGAAGACCCGGTGACGGTGCTGGACGCCCTCATCAAAGAGTGCATGATCTATTTCGGCGTAACCGACATCACCATGTTCCGCGGTGAAGGACTTTGCTTTATGAACGTGGGCAAGTACATGGAGCGGGCCATACAATCGGCCGATATCCTCGACGTGAAGCTGAGTAATTTTTCAGACGAAGTCGACAAACCAACCGACACGGCATATTGGAAATATCTGTTGATGTCTATCTCCGGCTACTCGCTATACCTGAAGCGCTACCAATCCGGCTTTGAGGCACGCAACATCATTGACCAGGTGTTGTTCAACGTGGACTTTCCACGATCGGTGCTGTATTCACTGAATCAATTGCATCGCTATTTTGAAAGGTTGAAAAGTGAGCAGAATACAGAAGGTTATGCCAAAGTGCAGTTCATGATCGGCAAGCTGCGCAGCAAGGTGCAGTACTCAAGTGTAGAGAGCGTTTCGCTGATCGGCCTTCACGATTATTTAACAGAGATCACCACCGAAATTGACGATATTGGCAGCACCCTCAACAAGTATTACTTCGCTTACAGTTGATCTAACACCCACGACCCATGTCTAAATTCAAAATACGTCATATCACCAAATACACCTACGAAGGCCTTGTGCGCGACAGCGCCAACCAGGTCATGCTCTACCCCATCCAGGACGACTACCAGGATGTGATCGAGCAGACCCTCCTCATCACCGGCAATCCCGTGGTGGATGTGTATCGCGATTATTATGGCAATAGCGTGGGCACCTTTACACACGCTCGTCCACACCCTGAGCTGGTCATCGACTCACGCATCGTAGTAGCCCTCTCGTCCCGCCCGCTGCCCGACGACAACATTCCGCAAGAGCTCCAGTGGGAAGAGCTGGCCAAGCTGAAATACCGGCCAGAGCTGATCGACTTTTTGAAACAAGAGCGTTTTGATGCGTTGCCGGAAGTGAACCTGGTCATCGAAGAAGAGCGCTGCAAGAATTGCTCGCCCCTGGTATCGGCCAAGTATTTTTGCGAATATGTATACAGCACGTTCGAATACAAAAAAGGTATCACGACAGTAGAGACCACGTTGGATGAAGTATGGAAACTGCGTTCGGGCGTTTGCCAGGACTTTGCCCATTTCCTCTTGGTGATGCTACGCCTGATCGACATCCCCGCCCGCTATGTGAGCGGCTATATCTGTCCCAAGAAAAACGGCATGCGCGGCGAAGGAGCCACCCACGCGTGGGTAGAAGCCTACATCCCCTTCTACGGCTGGCTCGGGCTGGATCCCACCAACAACCTGGTGGTGACCGACACGCACGTGAAACTCGCCGTAGGAAAAAATTTCTCCGACTGCTCCCCTGTCAAAGGAACTTACCGCGGCTCGTCGAATCACACACTTGAGGTGGCAGTTACCGTGGCCTACGAAGATGGCCAAACCGCCGACGGCGAGATCGAAATCAATCAGAAGGAACCGCTTACGTCGGTTTCGAGAAATTCGTTCCGGAGGCATCAGGAGATGCAGATGCAGCAGTGAGGCGGCGGCGGTCAGGAGCCAGAATCCAGGAGCCAGGAGCCAGGAGTTGAAATCCAGGAGCCAGAATTTTAGAATTCAGGCGTTAGAATTCAGTACCACAGGTTGGTTCGATCTTTTCCTTTTACGAATAAAAAAAAAGAAGCCGGGGATAATCGATATCCCCGGCTTTTCTATTTAGCGGTTGCAAGTCTGATTGCTAGATGCCACGATCAGGATTCAGAAAAATTCTGGCTCCTGGATTCTGGCTCCTGACAACCGAGTCTCAGAATTTGTATCGCACAAACGCTTCCATCGCTTCATATTCAGCGAGTCCCAAGTCATTATACGCATTCGCGGTCGCGTGATTTCTATCCTCCGCCCGCATCCAGAATTCGCGTTTGTCGCTGCCGGGGAACATGGCGCTGTCTTTTTGCGATTGGTGTTTGAAGACGGCGCGGCGTTTGCGCATCAGTTCGTCGGGGCTAAGGGGTACGGCCATTTCGATTTGGTCGATGTCCCACTCTTGCCATGCGCCGCGGTATAACCATACCCAGCAATCTTTTGCCCAGGGTTTTTTCTTCAATCGTCTCAGCGCTTCGAAGATGGCGGCGAGACATACGCGGTGTGTTCCATGCGGATCGGACAAGTCGCCGGCGGCGTAGACCTGGTGGGGTTTCACGCGCTCCAGTATTTCCATCACCACTTTGATATCTTCTTCACCGAGGGGTTTCTTTTTCACGGCGCCGGTTTCGTAGAACGGCATGTCGAGGAAGTGCATTTGTTCGTCGGGGATGCCCACGTAGCGGCCGCCTGCTTTGGCTTCTCCCCTTCTGATCAAGCCTTTGATCTTCAACACTTCGGGGCTGTCCAATTGGCCGGGACCTTTCTTCTGGAGGGATTGCACCACTTTCTTGTAGAAGCGTGCGCCGTCGGCTTTGCTCAGACCGAACTGGTCATTGAAATCGCGCACGAAGTCGGCAAAGCGGATGGCGTCGTCGTCGAACACGGCGATGTTGCCCGAGGTTTGGTAGGCTACGTGCACTTCGTGTCCTTGATCCACCAGGCGGATGAATGTTCCTCCCATGGAGATCACATCATCGTCGGGGTGAGGCGAGAACAGGACCACGCGTTTGGGGAACGGCTTGGCGCGTTCGGGACGGTTGGTATCGTCGGCATTGGGTTTTCCACCGGGCCATCCGGTGATGGTATGTTGGAGGAAGTTGAATACTTTGATGTTCACTTTATAGGCCGAGCCGTATTCGGTGATGATGTCGCCCATGCCGTGTTCCATGTAATCATGGTTGGTGAGCTTCAAAACGGGTTTGCTTATTTTCTGACAGAGCCATACCACGGCCTTACGGATAAGCTTTTCGTTCCAGGCAACACTGTCCAGGATCCAGGGTGTTTTTATGCGGGTGAGCGCCGAAGATGCGGCGTCGTCCAGCACCACGGTACAGTCGCGGTGACGTTGCAGGAAGGATGAAGGAATTTGATCGGAGATCGGGCCTTCTACGGCCTTCTTGATCACGGACGATTTGCCTTCGCCCCAAGCCATCATGTACACTTTGTTGGCCTTCATGATCGAGCCCACACCCATGGTGATGGCTTTGCGCGGAACGTTTTCCTCGCCAAAGAAATCGCTGGCCGCGTCGATGCGGGTAACCTGGTCGAGGGTGACCAGGCGGGTCAGGGATTTTTCGGAAGAGCCAGGTTCGTTGAAACCAATGTGGCCGGTGCGGCCAATACCTAATATTTGGATGTCGAGTCCGCCGAGGCGGTCGATCTTTTCTTCATAGCTTTTGCAGAAATCCTGGACATCGTCTTTGGCGAGTGTGCCGTCCGGGATGTGAATGTTCTTTTTGGGGATGTCGATGTGGTCGAACAAATGCTCGCGCATGAACCGCACGTAGCTTTGCAGGGCATCGGGGGGCATGGGATAGTATTCGTCCAGGTTGAACGTGTAAACATTTTTGAAGCTCAGACCTTCTTTCTGATGCATCTTTATCAACTCGGCATAGAGGCGAGTCGGTGTCGAGCCCGTGGCAAGCCCCAGCACGCAAGGCTTGTTCTCCTTTTGACGCGACTTGATGAGGGCAGCGATCTCGCGGGCTACGTGGACGGAGCCTTCTTCGGAGGTGCCAAAGATTTTTACAGGAATTTTTTCAAAGGCCGTAAGGTCGTTATTCATAATTTTGACTTGGTTTGATCAATTGCTTATCAAAGGCTAAAGTATTACAAAAAGCGCTAAATTTTCAAGTGTTTGCGGAAACATAATTTTATGGATCACTTTCGAACAATCGTTAGCATGACGTCAAAGGCCTCTCAGATGGGTCTTTACGACAAGATTTTGACTTTGGGCTCCTGTTTCGCGCTCAGTATGGGCGAACGTATGCTGTCCTCCAAAATGACAGTCATGGCCAATCCATTCGGGGTTCTCTACAACCCTCACGCTATCCACAAAGCTTTGCGCTACACGCTTTTCAATGAAATGCCGCCGCCACAAACTTTTCTGCAGCACCACGACGTCTTCCTAAATTATGACTTTCATTCAGAAATCTCTGCACTGGATCCCGAGAAACTTCAGCAAACGCTAAAGCAGGTCATTGGATCGGGCCATTACTTCCTCAGAGACACACAGTGGCTGATTCTCACCTATGGAACCGCCTGGGCTTATGTCCGGAAAGACACGGGCGAACGCGTCGCGAACTGTCATAAGATGCCCGGCCAGGACTTTGACAAAGTATTGGTAACCGAACGGGAGATCGTGGATTCGTTCGACACCCTGTATCATGAGCTGATGACTTTCAATCCCAATTTGAAGATCATCCTCACGGTGAGCCCTGTCAGGCATGTAAAAGATACCCTGGAACTGAACAGTGTGAGCAAGGCCGTGCTGCGAACCGCTTGCCACACGCTATCCACGACACACCAGAATGTCGATTATTTTCCAGCCTATGAGATGATGATCGACGACCTGCGCGACTACCGCTATTATAAGGCCGACCTTATCCATCCCACGGAAGTGGCGGAAGACTATATCTGGCAGCACTTTGGCCACCGTTATTTTTCTGACGCCTTAAAAAAATTCACCGATCAATGGAACGACATCCAGGCTGCATTGGAGCATCGGCCGTTTCACACCGCATCCAAAGCACACCAGCGATTTCTACACGACACCCTGAAAAAACTGGAAGCGTTGCAGGCCACCGTGCCGCTTGAAAAAGAGATCGCTTTTGTAAAATCACAACTCCTATAATAATTATAATTCATAAAGCTCATGCCCACTTCAACCAATCGCCTGATCCATTCCACATCGCCCTACTTGCTGCAGCATGCACACAATCCGGTGGATTGGTATGAATGGGGCGCCGAGGCCCTGGAAAAAGCACAACGCGAAGGAAAACCGATCCTGGTGAGCATTGGCTATTCGTCGTGTCATTGGTGTCATGTGATGGAGCGTGAATCGTTTGAGCACGACAACATCGCTGCGGTGATGAACGATGCGTTTGTTTGTATCAAAGTGGATCGCGAAGAACGGCCGGACATCGACCAGCTCTATATGGAGGCGGTTCAGGCGCTGGGTGTTAACGGTGGGTGGCCATTGAATGTGTTTCTTACCCCCGAGCAAAAACCTTTTTTTGGCGGCACCTACTTCTCGCCATCATCCTGGGTGCAGGTGTTGCAAAATATCCATAAGGCCTTCCAGATAAATCGTTCGCAGATCGAAGACACGGCCGAAGAGCTGCGGTTGCATTTGCTCCGTTCAGATGTGCAGCGCTTCAAGCAACCTTACCAGGGGGAAGGATTGAACGCTGATCTCTCCGATGCGTTCAAAAAACTACAGTCACATTTCGACACGCAATGGGGTGGCATGGACCGTGCTCCAAAATTCATCATGCCCTCCGTCTGGCTCTTTTTGCTGCGCTATCACTACATCACGAAAGATGAAGCGGCGCTTCAGCAAGTAGTCACGACGTTGCAACGCACTGCGGCGGGAGGAATCTATGATACGCTCGCCGGCGGGTTTGCGCGCTATTCGGTGGATCCCTATTGGTTCGCGCCCCATTTTGAAAAAATGCTCTATGACAACGCTCAGCTTTTGAGCCTTTATTCCGAAGCCTATGCCGTGACCCGGATCGAACGATTCAAGGAAACCGTTTATGAAACCTTCGACTGGTTGCAACAGGAAATGACACACGCCCTGGGAGGCTTCTACTCCGCCCTGGATGCCGACAGCGAAGGCGTGGAGGGACAATACTATGTGTGGACGAAAGCAGAATGGCAGGATCTGTTGGGTAAGGATGAGTCCTTACTGGCGGATTTCTATGACATAAAACCGGCGGGCAACTGGGAACACGGCAACAACATCCTGACCCGCCACAAACCTGAAGCCGAGTTCCTGCAAAAACATAATCTGACGCCCGGAACCTGGAAGGCCATCCTGGACCGCGCCAAAAAGATCTTGCACACGGCGCGCGCGAAACGGATCAGGCCTGGGTTGGACGATAAGGTGATCACCGCCTGGAATGCCATGACGGTGTGCGGCCTGGTGGATGCCTACCGCGTTTTTGCAGATGATCGTTTTTTAAATGCCGCCCAAAAAAACATGACCTTTTTGATGGACGCTTTGCAAAACGGCGACGTCTTATACCGCTCCTGGAAAGGCAAGCACAGTGTCACCACCGCCTTCCTTGACGACTATGCGTATATGATCCAGGCACAACTGAAACTATATCAGGCAACGTTCCAGGAAGAATGGCTTCACCGCGCCGCGGCACTCATTGGCTATACGCTGGCGCAATTCTATGACGCCACCGATGGGTATTTTTACTATTCGTCGTTAACGGCAGAGCCCTTGCTGTCCCGTAAAAAGGAGATCTTCGACAATGTTATCCCGTCCTCCAACGCGATCATGGCTCAAAATCTTTTTCATGCCGGTACACTTTTGGATAACGATGGCTGGAAGCAGATGGCGGTGGCCATGACCGAGAGTCTGTCGCACCTGGTGAAATCGGAACCGAACTATATGTCCCAGTGGGCTATCGCACACACCGAAGTCCGGAAAGGTATGGCGGAGATTGTTATGACGGGCAAGGATTTAAGCGCGCTCCGCCTGGAGTGGGGGCAATATTATTTGCCCTTTACATTGGTGCAGGGAACAGAAAATAAAAGTGATCTTCCATTATTGCAGGACAAACCCGTCTTGGGGGATAGGCCTACTTTATACGTGTGTTATAACAAGACTTGCCGTCTGCCGGTGCACACCGTTGAGGAGGCGCTGTCACAAATTCAATAAATACGCGCGAAGGTGTGTCGTGTAGAACGCATTTCTGTATATTCACAGAAAATGTTTTCATATGCGATCCGTCGGGATAGTTCTGTCATTGCTCTGCTTATTTTCGTGTGCTCCCAAAGAGGTGGCACCACCCCAACCCTTCGGCCCCGTGCCATCAGCCTCACAGCTGGCCTGGCATGCCATGGAAACCAATGCGTTCCTGCATTTTACTACCAACACCTTTACGGGCAAAGAGTGGGGCTATGGGGATGAAAGTCCTTCCATTTTCAATCCATCCCAGTTCAACGCCGACCAGTGGATCACGACGCTGAAAGATGCCGGATTCAAAACCGCCATCCTCACCTGCAAACACCACGACGGATTTTGTTTATGGCCCAGCCAATACACCGAACACTCGTTGAAACACAGCCCGTTTCAAGATGGCCATGGCGATGTGGTGAAGGCCGTATCGGAGGCCTGCAAAAAGCACGGTCTGAAATTTGGCATCTATCTATCCCCGTGGGATCGCAACCGCGCCGACTATGGCACACCGGCCTATATTGACTATTATCGCAACCAGTTGAAAGAGCTTTTCACGGCGTATGGCCCGGTCGTGGAAATGTGGTTCGACGGTGCCAATGGTGGCGATGGCTATTATGGGGGCAAGCGCGAAATGCGCAAGATCAAGGGCTCGACCTACTATGACTGGCCCACCACGTTGGATATGGTCCGGAAAATGGAACCGAACATTCTCTTCTTTAGCGATGCCGGACCCGGCGTGCGTTGGGTAGGGAACGAAAAAGGATTGGCGGGTGAAACCAACTGGAACACCATTAGCACCGACACCCTGTTTGCGGGCAAGGCCGGCATCGAAAAATTGCTGAATGAAGGCGACCCCGAAGGCAAGCAATGGGTGCCCGCGGAGGTGGATGTTTCGATCCGGCCGGGATGGTTCTATCACGCCGAAGAAGATTCGCTTGTGAAAACACCGGAGCGCCTGTTCGACATTTACCTGACCTCGGTAGGGCGCGGCTCCACCCTGCTCCTGAACGTGCCCCCGGACCGGCGCGGGCTGTTCCATGACAATGACATCAAAGCCCTTCGAGGATGGCGCGCCCTGCTGGACTCGGTCTTTAAGACCAACCTGATCCTGCACGCTCCTGCCGAAGCCGAGGACTATCGCGGCCACGCCGATCAATACGCCGCCGCGAACACCACCGACGCAAACCCGGAAACCTATTGGGCTACCGACGACGACAAAACCACGGGAACGTTCGAGGTTACGTTGGACAAATCGAAGGAAATCAAGTTTATACTTCTGCAGGAATACATCAAGCTAGGCCAGCGCGTAAAATCTTTTACGGTAGAAAGTTTTCACGATGGCGCGTGGCACCCCCTGGCAGAAGGCACTACGATCGGTTACAAACGCATTTTGAAGATAGATCCCGCGCAGGCGGAAAAAGTCCGGGTAAACATAACGGCAGCCCGGGCCTGCCCGTTGATCTCGAATATAGAACTTTACTAACAACGCCTTGTGATCTCGCCACTCGCATATTTATGGATGTTGCTGCTCTGGGCACCCCATGTACAGGAGCACAATGAAGGCGTATACATGCTTTCCCCGACCACAAAAAAAGTGCATTGCGAAAACGAAGTATCGATGCTCATCGGAGGTTCTAAAGTATGCATTTCAAAGAAGCCCATCCTAAACCTCGACCAGGTCGACTACATCACGGACATCCTATACGACCCAGTGGCAAAAAAGAACTACATCGACATCGGCTTCTCTTCTGCCGCCATTCAGACCTTCAACCGTGGCTTCTCGTCCCTTCCCAACAATCGCTATGCCCTGGTCGTTCACAATGACGTGATGTGCATCATCAAGATAGATGCAGAGATCACCAATCGCTATATCCGCATGGGTTACGACCTGACCCTCAAAGACCTCACGGCCGTTCACGACATGTTAAAGACCGTGAAGCCTTAAGTTCAAACCAGGTCTGCTGGGAAACCATATTCACGCTTACCGAATCAATCTTTCGCACCTTCGCAAAGGCCGCCTACAAGTTTACGCGTGCGGACGAGGGGGCTTTTTATTTTTACTCCTTCCCTCTTTTCATTAAGTTTGACTAGCAACCTCCAGACACATTTTGACGACATGAAAAACAATTTTATAAAACGCCGCAGTTTCCTAAAGCAATCCGGCCTGATCTCTGCCGGAATGCTGGCAGCGCCCCATGCGGCTTTCAGCGATACGGCCTCTCCAGGAAAGAAAGAGACCCCAGGCACGCAATTGGAGAAAAAACTGGACGCAAAATGGATCAGGTCGCTCTATGATCGCGGCACAGCCACCACGTATTTGAAAAGCCGGAACGAGCTCCCCTATATCGGCATGCCCGTGGGGGGCATCCAGACAGGCATGGTTTATTTGGGTGGCGATGGCCGGCTATGGCTATGGGACGTGTTCAACAAAAATCAAACGGGCGTGGTTTATAAAAATATCCCGTGGCACGAAAAAATACAGTTCAACTTTGACTATGTGCGTCCGTTTGACGGCGCCAATTATGTGGAGCCCGTGAAAGACGTGCGACCGTTGGAACAGGGTTTTGCCATTCGCCTGGAGTATGAAGGAAAAACGGTGATCAAACGCCTGCAACAGGAAGATTGGGAAGAGATTGCCTTCGAGGCCACCTACCCCATGGCCACCATCCACTATACGGATCCTTCCCTGCCGGTGGCAGTGGTATTGAAAGCCTATTCACCTTTTATTCCATTGGATGAAAATGATTCAGGTTTGCCCGCCACGATACTCAGTTTTTCGATCGAAAATAAAAGTAATACCCCGGTAAAGATCAGTATAACGGGATGGCTGGAGAACAAGTCGTGTTTATACACGGCCATCGATCAGCAATATTTCCGCGTAAACAAAGCTTCGGTAAAAGACGGGCTTTCGGCCGTGCTGGAATATACCGACAGCTACAATTGGGCGGATGAACCATTCAAGAGTGCTCACGACTATGGCAATTTCTGCCTGGCATCTCTAAACGAAAATACAAGGATCAATACATCGGCCAAGCTGGAATTTGCGGATGCCTTGTTCACGGCCGATCATCGCGAGCAAAGCAAGACCGAAAATGGAAAAGCATCGATCGCCAGTGTGGGCAACGACCTTGCGCTGAAGTCCGGCGAAACAAAAACGCTACACTATGTGATCGCCTGGTATTATCCGAACCTCACCTTCGAAAGCCTGAAAAAAGAAGGCGGCCGCTATTATGCCAACCGTTTCAAATCTTCTGTAGACGTGGCGGAATACGTTCACCAGAATTTCGAAAAGCTCTCCTCCCAAACCAACCTGTGGTGCGATACATGGTATCGCGAAAGCACCTTGCCGTACTGGTTCCTGGAGCGCACCTTCCTCAACATCTCTACGCTGGCTACCACCACCTGTCACCGTTTTCAATCCGGGCGGTTCTATGCCTGGGAGGGTGTGGGAAGCTGTCCGGGCACGTGCAATCACGTGTGGCAATATGCGCATGCCATGGCGCGCATCTTCCCCGCGCTGGAACGCGACACCCGCGAGCGCGTGGACCTCGGCGTTGCCTTTCACGACGACGGCCACATCGGCTTCCGCGGCGAGTATGACGAACAACCGTCTATCGATGGCCAGGCCGGCAGGATCCTGGGCATCTACCGCGAGCACCAAATGAGCGCCGACGATGCGTTCCTGAAACGCAACTGGTCCCGCACAAAACAAGCCATTCAATTTGTGCTCAAACAAGACACCAACGGCGACGGCATGATCGACACGCAATTGGAAAACACGCTCGATGCAAAATGGCCTGGAGAAATTGCGTGGATTGTCGGACTTGGACTGGCGTGTATCAAAGCCGGCCAGCGCATGGCCGAAGAGATGAACGACATGGCCTTCGCCAGCCAATGCAAAACCTTTGTAGACACCGGCAAAGCCAACCTGGAGAAGCTCTTGTTCAATGGCGAGTATTTCATTCACCGGCCCGATGCAACGAAAGGCAAGACCGTGATCGGTTCCTACGACACGTGTCACATCGACCAGGTATACGGCCAAAGTTGGGCGTACCAGGTTGGTTTAGGCCGGCTGATTGACAAGCAGAAGACCCTCTCCGCGTTGCGCGCGTTGTGGAAATATAACTTCACCACGGATGTCGGCCCTTATTTGAAAGAACATCACGGTGGCCGGCCGTACGCTTTGCCGGGTGAGGGCGGCATGATTATGAACACCAATCCCAAACGCGATCCCCTGCCCTATGGCGTGAAGGATGCGTGGCAAGTCACTTACTTCCATGAATGCATGAGCGGCTTCGAACACCAGGTAGCGGCCCACATGATGGCCGAAGGCATGACCGAAGAGTCGCTCATCCTAACCCGGACCATCCACGACCGCTATCATGCCGCCAAACGCAACCCCTTCAACGAAGTGGAGTGCAGCGATCACTATGCGCGGGCGATGGCCAGCTATGGGACTTTCATTACGGCTTGTGGCTTCGAGTATCATGGACCGAAGCGTTATATAAAATTTGCGCCCCGTCTCCAGAAAGAAGCCTTCAAAGCACCTTTTACAGTGGCGCAAGGTTGGGGTACTTACGCGCAAAACAAATCCGGAAAGTTACAGGAACACCATCTCGAGGTGAAATATGGCTCGTTGACTTTGCAAAATATCGCTGTTGAAAAGATAGAGGGCGGCAAAGTAAAATCAGCAACGGTACAGATCGGCGCAAGGACGCTGCCGGCGGATGTTCGACAAGAAGGCACTGAAATTATGATTATTCTGAAAGAACCTGTTACCCTTTCAACGGGCGAAAAGCTTTCGATCCTGGTCTAACGCCATTGAAAACGCAAGGCGCAAAGTATATCTCTGCGCCTTGCGAATGGTATGTTATTTTGCGGGTGTGATCACGATATTACGGAAGTCGATCGGTCCATGATCGCCTTGAAATAAAATGGGACCGGGCTCTCCTTCTTTGCTGTCGATGGCGCCACCGGTGATGCCGGGGATCGCCTGGTTGGAGATGATGGTTTTGCCATTGGCAACCACCGTCACCATACGACCAACCAACGTGATGTCGTACATCTGCCATTCGCCTGGATCCTTGGCCACCATTTCACTGGGGGTAAGAAATCCATAAACGCCGCCGAGGAATCCATACCAAGGCTCTTTGCCTTTGCTGTCTTCGATCTGCACTTCATAGCGGCCGCGCAGGTACACACCGCTGTTGCTGCCCTTTTGATAGCGGAATTCTATATGAAGCTTGAAATCGTTGTACGTTTGATCGCTCAACAGGTTGGATCCTGATTTGGGGCTGCGCAGCACACCATTCTCTACCACCCATTGGTTCGTTGCGCCTTGTGGGTGCCATCCCTTGAGGTCTTTGCCATTGAACAATGTTACGGGAGCACCCCAAACCGGCTCGCTTTGTCTTTTAAGCGATGGCGCGCGTACCCCAGTCCAATTGTAGGTTTTGCCATCGGTATACACCATAGTGCCCGTCAGCTTGTCGCCCGACACAGTGCCTTCGAACGACATGTCGCTGGTGCCAGGTTCCCATTGCGGGGGGATGGCGAAGCTGAACTTGCCGTCGGCAAAATTCACTTTGGAGATGGGACGGGCGCTGCCGAAAGCATAACAAAAACGGCCCACCAGCGTGTGGTTTCCCGAATGTTCAACTTCCAGCCACGACGGAAGGGATTTGCCTTCCTGGTCGACGGTGATGTCCCAGCGTCCTTCGATGGGGCGTGCGGGTTCCTGGGCATATGCGCCTACGGCGGAAAGGAAGATCATGATAGCGGTGAAGGCGGCATACAAAACGTATGGCGATGCGATGCGTGTTTTGGTGTGTCCTGTTTTTTTCATAATGCGTTTTTTAAGACCGGTAGATGACCGGTTCAAGTCGATCAAATATGCATTAATTTCAATTATTTTCACAACCCTTTCGGGATGGATGGATAGCCGGTTTATGGGCTCGCCGTCGGGGATTTTGCCTTTATCGAATATCTGCCGGGATTAAATGGCGTATAGACAATCCGTTGTGACCTTCAAAAACCCAGCAGCTCTTCCAGTGCGTCCCTGACTTTTTCCGCGTTGGGCAACATGGCCTTCTCCAGGCCGACGTTGAGTGGAACAGCCGGAAGGTTTGCCGCACCCAAGGTCCATACCGGGGCATCAAGCGAGCGGAAACATTCCCTTTGAATGCGGCCGGCCAGCGATTCGGCGAAGGAGTTGAGCAAGGGCTCTTCGGTGAGCACGAACGCCCGGCCATGTTTTTTTACAGCCAGTATGATCGCTTCCCAATCGATGGGATTTAAGGTGCGCAAGTCCATGATCTCCAACCGGCCTTCGAATGAACGGCAGGCTTCCTTTGCCCAGTAAACGCCCATGCCGTAGGTGATGATGACGGCAGTCGATCCCTCTGCTATTTTTTCCTCGGCGGCCCATTGAACAACATTTGCTTTGCCCAGGGGGATGACATAATCTGCATCGGGCTCAATAGTTTTGGCATCATCGGTGCCCGGCACTTTCGACCAATACAATCCTTTGTGTTCCAGCAGCACCACGGGATTGGGATCGTAAAACGATGCCTTCAACAATCCTTTCATGTCTGCGGCATTCGACGGATACACAACCTTTATCCCGCGTATCGTCAGCAACGTCGACTCTATGCTGCCGGAGTGATAAGGCCCGCCGCCGCCATAGGCACCGATGGGGACACGAATGAGCGACTGCACGGGAAATTTTCCATACGACAGGTAGCAGCTCTTCGAAAGCTCTTCCACCAACTGGTTCATCCCAGGCCAGATATAGTCGGCGAACTGGATCTCCACGATGGCTTTTGCTCCCACTGCCGACATGCCTGCCGTAGACCCGACGATGTAAGCTTCCTGTATCGGCGTGTTGAAGACTCTCTCATCGCCATATTTCTGCGCCAGCGTTGCCGCTTCGCGAAACACACCGCCAAGACGCCGGCCCACATCCTGGCCGTAGAACAAAGCTTCCGGATGATTTTTCAAGAGGTCATCCACGGCGTGCAGGGCAGCATCGACCATGAGCACTTTTTCTCCGCCTTCGGGTTGTCGTTCCCCTTGCTCGGTGACGATGGCAGGCGGTGCAAATTCATGCGTATCAAAATCAGCCGGTGACGGATCGGGCGAATCTTTTGCACTTTCGTAGGCCTCTGAAATTTTTGTCGCTGCTTCAGTTTGAATGGCCCACAATGTTTCTTCGGTTTCGCCGCGCTGCAGCAAGTATTCGCGCAAGCGATCTATGGGGTCGTTCTGACGGGCTTCTTCCAGTGAGTCGCCGCGGTACCATTCCTTTCTTACACCGGATGTGTGGTGACCCAATAGCGGGCACGTGGCGTGTACGAGCATGGGGCTTCTTTTTTTGCGCACGGTCTCCAGTGCTTTTCGCATGCCCAGGTAAGAGTCGATAAAGTCTGCGCCGTCAACCGTCATGCGGTCCATGCCTTTGAATCCTCCTGCGTATTCGTAGGCATCCATGGTGCGCATCTCTTTGCCGGTGGCGCTTATACCCCAACCGTTATCCTGCACCAGGTAGAGGATGGGCAGTTTTTTCAGGACAGCCATCTGGAACGCTTCGGCCACTTCGCCTTCGGTTACGGAACCATCGCCCAGCGAGCATACTACCAGCGCTCCGTTAGATTCTTTTAGTCCTTGTGATTCCAGGTAAGCAATGCCTTGCGCCATGCCGGTGGCCGGGATGGCCTGCATGCCGGTGGCCGAGCTTTGATGTGGGATGGTCGGCAGCCCTTCGCGGCGGAGGGCGGGATGTCCATAGTAGGACCGGCCACTGGTGAATGGGTCGTCACGCTTGGCCATCAGCTGCAGCATGAGTTCGTAAGGCGACAATCCTATTCCTAACAAAATGGATTCGTCGCGATAATAGGGCGACAGGTAGTCGATCGCTGTAAGCTGAAGGCCGGTGGCCAGTTGAATGGCTTCGTGGCCGCGGGAAGTGCTGTGCACATATTTACCGCAGACGTCTCGTTTCTCATCGTAGGTCTCGGCCATGCGGCGGGCCTGGCACATCAGCGCAAAGGCCTTCATCAGAATTTCGCGGTCTACTTCGGGCTTCAGCTTCCGACGCGCCGGTGAAGGGGTTGTCAGGGACATGTTGAACTGGGTTGGTCTCGTGTTAAAGATACATATTTCACTTTATTTCAAACGATTGATACAAGCCTGAAGTATGTGATGAACGGTGAATGAACGGTGTGGAATTTTAGAGACAATCCTTCTTATTCGCACCTGCCTTTCATACCTTTGCACGGAATGTCCACGATGCCTCCAAAAGAAGAAATACGCGACTGGCTCACCTCACTCCAGCAAAACATCTGCGAACAGTTAGAAGTCACCGACGGAAAGGCAAAATTCATTAGCGATCCCTGGGAACGACCCGGTGGTGGCGGTGGTGTGAGCCGGGTGCTCACGGGGGGCAACATCATCGAAAAGGGCGGCGTCAATTTTTCGGCTGTGTGGGGAAAGACGCCTGAACCGGTGTTGAAGACCATGGCCATCGAGCCTGGCGTGCATCCGGATTTCTTTGCTACGGGGGTGTCCATTGTTTTGCATCCTTACAATCCCATGGTGCCCATCATTCACATGAATGTGCGGTATTTCGAAATGAGCAACGGCACTTGGTGGTTCGGCGGCGGCATCGATCTCACACCGCACTACGTCATCAAAGAAGATGCGCAATATTTTCATACGCAGTTGAAAGCCGTTTGCGACCGTCACGATCCTTCATACTACAAAGACTTTAAGAAATGGGCCGACGACTATTTCTTTATCAAACACCGGAATGAAACCCGCGGCGTAGGTGGCATATTTTTCGATTACCTGAAGGGCGAGCCTCCCTTTACCAAAGCGGCACGCTTTGAGTTTGTGAAAAGCGTAGGATCGGCTTTTGCGCCGATCTACACCCAACTGATGAAAAAGAATCAGGGGATGCCCTACACCGAAAAGGAAAAGCAATGGCAATATCTTCGACGCGGGCGCTATGTGGAGTTTAACCTGGTGTGGGACCGCGGCACCAAGTTCGGGCTGGATACGGATGGACGCACAGAATCCATTCTCATGAGCCTGCCGCCTCAAGCGCAATGGGAATACAGTCACGTGCCCGCACCGGATTCGCCCGAAGCGGCTACACAGGCTTTGTTGATAAAAGGTATTGATTGGAGTCCATCCTAAACCTAGTTTGCCAACCAAAAAAATTGACCACGTTACATTGAAAAGTTTTATCCAAAGAATTCTGTATGCGGGCATTCACCGTGCCTTATCGCGCTCGCTCATGCGCACCATCGTGCTCACCAATGCCTTGGTGCTGATCACGATAGCGCTGGCCAGCATTACATTTTTTCACTCTCTGGTGCGCAACCACGGACGCATCGGCGTTGGGTTGTCGATCAACCTCGGGGTGCTGGTGGTGTTGTGCGGCATCCTCGTATTGAACGACGCCCGGCGCTTCAACCTGAGCCGCTTCATCCTCAGTGTGCTGGTGCCTGTGGCCTGCGGCGCTATTCTCTTTTTGCCGCGCTTTAAAAACCCGGACCTGTTTCACTATTTGCCCCGCAGTCCGCAATTGTTTTGCGTGGTCCTGGCCACCAGCATTATCCCGCTGATGGTCTTCAGCGTTCGCGAACGGAAGCTGCTCATTCCCGCGGTGGGCATCAACATCCTGATCCTGATCACGATTGACCCCACGCTCTTTTATCTCAGCGCCGACCGCCATGGGGAATATGGCTTTTATCGCTATTTCGGAAACAACCTCACCATTTTGGCAGCGGGTTTGTTCCTGATGGGAAGTATTGTCTTTCTCAAGAACCTCTTTGAAGATTTCGAGCTGCTCAATGAAAGACTCATCGACAACCTGAACGACAAAAATGCCCAACTGGAAAAGAACAACCGCGATCTCTACCGGTTGAACCAGGATATTGAAACGCAAAATGAAGAGATCCAGGCGCAAAGCGAAGAGCTGATGCAAAGTCAGGAGAGCCTGGTGATGGCCAATCACAAGATCGAAGAACAAAAGGTGGAGCTTGAAAACCAGAACGAATTGCTGGAACACCTGTTGGCGGAGAAGAAGCAAGACCTGGTGCAAACCAATCAGCAGCTGGTGTCGCGCAACTCGGAGTTGGAACAATTTTCATACACCGTCTCCCACAACCTGCGCGGCCCCGTGGCCAGTTTGCTGGGGCTGATCAACATCATAAATCTTACCGAAAGCGAGGACGACAAAAAACACATCCTCAAACTGATCGAGCAATCGGCCCTGTCGCTGGAAACGGTCATCAAGGATCTTAACAAGATCATCGACATCCGTCATGATAAATTCAACATCAATGAACGCGTCGAGCTGGAGGAGGTATTGTCGGTGATCACGGGATCCCTGAAAACGTTTATCGTGGAAAACAACATCGCGATCACCCACGACTTCAGGCATGGCGAAGCTTTTGTTTCCATACGGGCTTACCTCAGCAGCATTTTATACAACCTGATCAGCAACGCCATCCAATACCGTTCCCCGGAAAGAAACCCAACTATCCATATCACCTCCGTGTTGAACGACCGCATGCTCGTTCTGGAAGTGGCCGACAACGGTTTGGGCATCGATCTGAAGCGCTATCAGCACGACCTGTACAAACTCTACAAGCGTTTCCATGACCACATCCCCGGCAAAGGACTCGGACTTTACCTGGTGAAGCAACAGGTCGAAAAATTGAACGGCGCCATCGAAGTCGAAAGCGTTCCTCATCAGGGGACGACGTTCAGGATCCTATTGCCCGTCTGACGACCTTATTTCTTAAATGCTTTTGCATAGGCGACTTCATCGAAGCCCAGCGCCAACACCTTGCCGTCTTTCTCGATGAGAGGCCGTTTGATGACGCTTGTCTTTTCCGTCATCAGATCGATGGCTGCTTTTTCGTTGGTGACCTTGGCTTGTTCCGTTTCGTCGAGTTGGCGCCAGGTGGTGCCGCGCTTGTTCACGAGGCTCTCCCACCCTACTTGCTTACTCCACTCCTTTAGTTTGGAGGCCGTGATGCCCTTGGTTTTGTAGTCGTGAAAGTCGACGGCGACGTTGTGCTGCTTCAGCCAGTCCATCGCGGTTTTCACGGTGTTGCAATTTTTTATGCCGTAGACGGTCATTGGAGAATAGAGGGTTTGAATGTGTTAAAAATTTTCGCGCAGTTCATATACCTTTCGCAGCTTGCGGATAAGGCGTTCCGATTCTTTGAAGTCCAGCGTTTGTTGTCCATCCGAGGCGGCTTCTTCCGGTTTTTGATGCGTTTCATAGATCACGCCATCAGCACCGGCCATAACCGCCGCCAACGCCACGGGCTCAACATATTCGCGTATGCCGATGCCGTGCGACGGGTCGGCGATCACGGGCAAATGGGTCTTCTCTTTCAGGATAGGGATGGCGTTTATATCCAGGGTATTGCGGCTGGCACGTTCATACGTGCGGATGCCCCGCTCGCACAACAGGAGCTTTTCGTTGCCGGCGGCAAACACGTATTCGGCGGAATACAGCAACTCTTCGATCGTTCCCGAAATGCCGCGTTTGATCATCACAGCTTTGTCTACCCGGCCCAATTCATCGAGCAAGTTAAAGTTCTGTGTATTGCGTGCGCCCACCTGGAACACATCTACATAGTCATACATCTCCGCGATCTGGCTCACCTGCATCACCTCGCTAATGATCTTCATCCCCGCCTTCCGCGCCAGCGTATGCCACATCTTGAGGCCCTCCACCCCAAGCCCGCGAAAGGCATAGGGCGAACTGCGCGGCTTAAAAACACCGCCCCGCATAATGCGAACGCCCTGCGCCACCAGGTGGTCGATCGTTTGCTGCACTTGCGACTCGTTCTCGATTGAACACGGTCCGGCCATGATGGACAAGGTGCCGTCGCCAATGATCACGCCATCGCCGAGGTCGAGGTGGGTGCGGTCTACTTTCCATTTGCGAGACACCAGTTTGTAGTCGTCCGAAACACGGTGGATGTCGGCTATCCCTGCCATGTGTCCCAGCAAGCGGATGTCGAATTCTTTTTTGCCGATCCCCACCAGGTAGACATGTTCTTGCGTCTTTACTTCGGTGGTCTTATAGCCTAGGTCTTTGCTCTTGCGGATGATCGCTTCTTTGTCGGCAGTCGCGATCGACGGTTGCAATTGAATGATCATGACTTGGAGTTGTTTTTGATTGAAATGGCAAAGGCCTCGCTGTCGGCAGCGATATTGGCGGATTTCTTCAGCACATTGATAAAGGCGCTCCCCACAATAGCCCCAGCGCCATAGGACGATGCCTTGGCAAACGTGGCGTGATCGGAGATGCCGAAGCCGATGAGGAAGGGATTTTTTAACTTCATCTTTTTCAGCCGATCGAAATATTGCAATTGTACGTCAGCGAATTCGCCCCGTGCGCCCGTGATGCTGGAGGCGGAAACAGCATAGATGAACCCGTCCGTTTCGGTGTCGATCTTGCGGATGCGTTCCTCTGAAGTAGTGGGCGAGATCAGGAACGTATTGCTGAGGTTTGCGGCCTCAAAGGTGGTTTTGTATTCGTCCAGGAATGCGTCCATAGGCAGGTCTGGCAAGATAACGCCGTCTACCCCTGCCTTGGCGGCGTCTTTCGCAAAACGTTCGATGCCGTATTGCATGACAGGGTTTACATAGCCCATCAGGATAATAGGAATTTTAACCGTCTTACGGATGAGCTTTACTTGTTCCAAGATTTTTGGCAACGTTATGCCATTCTCCAGCGCCACCTTGTTGCTCTCCTGGATGGTCGGCCCGTCGGCCACGGGATCGGAATAGGGAATGCCAATCTCGATAATATCAGCACCACCTTTCTCCAAGGCGGTGGCAATGGCCGCCGTGCTGTCCAATGTGGGGAAGCCGGCAGTATAGTACACTGACAATATATTTCCCTTCCCGCTCGCGAAAAGGTCTTTGATCCTGTTTTTCATTTTCTTCTTTTTAGGTTGATGTGTGGCTGTAGTGTCGACCGGGTATCGTTAATATTTTCCCCAACGGATATACGTTTCCAAATCCTTGTCGCCACGTCCCGATAGATTGACCACTACCACGTCATCCTTTTCAAATGTGAATTGACTCAACGCAGCCAACGCGTGTGCCGATTCGATGGCCGGAATGATGCCTTCCATCCGGCTCAGCTCCAGGCCCGCATTCATGGCCTCATCGTCTGTGGCGCTCACAAACTTTACTCTTCCTACATCGAACAGGTGGGCGTGTATGGGGCCGATGCCGGGGTAGTCCAATCCAGCGGAAATGGAATAGGGTTCTACCACCTGACCGTCTTCGGTCTGCATCAATATCGTCTTGCTGCCATGAAGCACACCGGGTTTTCCGAGTGCGGTTGTCGCGGCAGACTCGCCACTATCTACACCTTTGCCTGCAGCTTCAGACGCTACCAGCGTAACGTGTTCATCGTCCAGAAAATGATAGAACGCCCCTGCGGCGTTGCTGCCGCCCCCTACACATGCAAACACATAGTCGGGGTACGGATTGCCGATCTCTTCCTGCAATTGCTTTTTCATTTCTTCGCTGATCACCGACTGAAAGCGCGCCACCATGTCTGGATAAGGATGAGGCCCTACCACCGATCCAATGATGTAGTGTGTATCGGTGGGGTTGTTGATCCAATGCCGCATGGCCTCGTTGGTAGCGTCTTTCAAGGTCATGCTGCCGCTGAGTGCGGGAACCACGGTGGTCCCGAGGATGCGCATGCGTTCCACATTGGGGCGTTGCCTTTCCATGTCAACTTTACCCATGTAAACAATACATTCCATGCCCATCAGTGCGCATACCGTTGCGGTAGCCACACCGTGTTGCCCGGCGCCGGTTTCGGCAATGATCTTTTGCTTGCCCAGCCGTTTGGCCAGGAGGATCTGACCGATAGTGTTGTTCACTTTGTGTGCACCGGTATGGCAGAGGTCTTCGCGTTTTAAATAAATCGTGGCGCCATATTTTTCAGACAGCCGTTTGGCCAGGTAGAGTGGCGTGGGGCGTCCTACATAGTCGCGCAGCAGTTTGTGAAATTCTTTTTGAAATCCTTCTTCGTAGATGATATCCAGGTAGCGCGTGCGCAGCTCTTCCACGTTGGGGTAAAGCATTTCGGGAATATAGGCGCCTCCAAATTTGCCGTAATATCCCTTTTCGTTTACAGTGTATTTCATGCTTTCGGGTTTAGATCACTCAATGATTTTAATTTCTCCAGGACAGATTCAATTTTTGATATATTCTTCACACCGGGGCTGTCTTCTACCCCGCTGTTCACGTCCAGTGCATAAAGGTTCATGTTTTTTAGCCGGGTCACATCACCAATATTCTCCGGCGATAGTCCCCCACTAAGGAAGAAGGGAATTTCCTGGTCGTATTGTTGGAGCAGCGACCAGTCGAACGCCTGGGCATTGCCGCCGTAGTATTTGCCTTTGGTGTCGAAAAGAAAAAAGTCGGCTACTGATTTATAGGGCTGTACCACGCTCCAATCAAAATCTTCCCCGACGGAAAATACTTTGATGACACCCAGTCCTTTGGCTTTCAAGTCCCGGCATTGCTCCGGTGTCTCGTCCCCGTGCAGTTGGATTAGGGTGAGGTCGTACCGGGCAGCCAGGTTCAGGATAGCTTCCGTGGTTTCATTTACAAAAACACCCACTTTTTTTATACTCGCCGGAACGACCGGCATCACAAAATCATCGCCGACAAACCGGGGTGACTTGCGGTAAAAGATAAACCCCATATACTGTGGCGACAATGCCGTTACCTCCTGGATGTTTTCCACATCCCGCATGCCACAAATCTTCAGCTTTATGTCTGTGTACAGCGCCATCAGTGCGTCGCTCTTTTTAATTCGTCGATAAATTCCTTCGCGGCGATTTCGGGACGGCTGTGTTGCATAAAGTTCTGCCCCATCAAAAATCCCTCGTAGCCGTATGTTTTTAATTCGAGAATGGTGGCCACCGATTCAATGCCGCTCTCTGAAACTTTCACTACCGTGTCAGGGATCCGCTTGGCCAGTTGTTTGGATATTTCCACGCTAAGCTCAAAAGTTTTCAGGTTCCGGTTGTTCACACCGATCAGGTCGGCTTGGGCGTCGAGGTTGGCGTTCAGCTCTTCTTCGTTGTGCACTTCCAATAAAACCTCCAGGCCAAAGGAATGGGCAAACGCAGCGAGTTCTTTTACCCGCGCGGGCGGCAAGGCGGCGGCGATGAGCAATATCGCATCGGCGCCGATCGACTTGGCTTCCACGATCTGGTATTCGTCGATGGTGAAATCTTTCCGGAGGATGGGGCAAAAATTAAATTTGCGCGCCGTCATCAAATCGTCGTTGCTGCCACCGAAGAAATTCGTGTCCGTCAATACCGACAAGGCGGAAGCGCCGGCTTGCATATAGCCAATGGATGTACGCTCCACCGACACATGCGGATTGATCACCCCCTTGGAGGGTGACTTGCGTTTTATCTCGGCAATGATTCCCGAAAGGTCGTCGCGTTGAATATATTTCTTTAACGATACGGGCTGTGTGGTAAAGTAATGACTTTTTTCCAGCAGCTTCACAGGATAAAGCTCCTTGCGATCGGCAACTTCTTTCTTTTTATAGGCGATGATCTCGTCCAAAATGTTCATGTCGATCTTGTTTATTTTCCCATAAGGTTTTTGAAAGACTGCAACGCCTTCCCTGACTTCAACGCGTCCGTGGCGCGCTCCACTGCGCGAGGCAAGCCTTCTTTTTGATGGCCGGTGTATAGGGCCATGGCTGCATTGGCGGTCACGGCCGATACTTGCGCCGTGGTGCCCTTCCCTTCCAAAATATTCATAAAGACCTTAGCAGACTCCTCCACCGTGCTTCCTCCTCGAATGTCGTCGTGCGTGAGACGGGGCAAACCCAGGTCCGCCGGCTCCAGCATTTTTTCGCCACCGTTGAAGAAGAATTTGAACGGGCCGGTCAGCGATACTTCATCGTAACCGTCAATGGAGTGGAGAATAACAAAATCCTTTTCCGTATTCTGATATAAGTACCCGTATTGCCGCGCCAGTTCCAGATTAAACACGCCCACAAGTTGTCGTGTGGGAAACGCGGGGTTTACCATTGGGCCCAGCATATTGAAAAATGTCTTCACCCCCAATTCCTTGCGTATAGGCGCCACGTTTTTCATGGCCGGGTGAAACAGCGGTGCATGCATAAAGCAGATGTTTGCACGATCAAGGCTCCGTTTCAGTTCGTCGAGGTCGTTCGTGAACTTGTAGCCAAAATATTCCAGCAGGTTGGACGATCCGCATGCCGACGACACGCCGTAATTGCCATGCTTGGCAACGGGTTGTCCTGCCGCCGCCACTACAAAGGAAGATAGCGTCGACATATTGAAGGTGTTCTTGCCATCGCCGCCCGTACCGCAAACGTCCATCACCGGCTGATCAAATTTTGCCGGCACGCAAAGTTCCAGCATGGCATCGCGAAAGCCCTGAAGTTCGTCCACCGTAATGCTGCGCATCATGTATACGGTCATGAACGCCGTGGTGAGGCTGGGGTTATATTTTCCGGACGCCAGGTCGACCAACACTTTCTTCGCCGACTCTTTGGTGAGCGAGCGGTGGTCGATGAGTTCGTTGAGAATTTCTTTCATGTTGTTTTATGTTGAATGCTTTTGTATGATGTCTGAATGCGGGGTTATCAATGTTTCAGCCAGTTCTCCACCATCTTGGGTCCTTCCGGCGTCATGATGGATTCGGGGTGGAATTGCAGGCCTTTCACATCGTAGCGCACGTGGGTCAATCCCATGATGAGTCCGTCGTCGTTTGTGGCGGTGGACCGCAGATCGTCGGTCAGGGTTTCGGGTTTTATGGCCCAGGAATGGTAGTGTGTTGCCTGGAATGTATCGGGCACGTTTTTGAAAAGGTATTCGCTGCGGTCGGTCACTGTGGCTATCGACGTGACACCGTGAAGTACTTTTGGGATGTTGAATAAGGATGCTCCATACACCTCGCCAATCCCCTGGTGGCCCAGGCAAATGCCCAGGATACTTTTGGTTGGACCATATTCGCGCACCACCTGCTTCATGATACCGGCTTCGTCGGGGATGCCCGGGCCCGGCGACAACAAGATCTTATCATAAGCTTTCACGGCCTCCAACGCGATCTTATCATTCCTGAAAACGTCAAGGGAATAGTTCAACGCCCGCAGGATGTGGACGAGATTATAAGTAAAGGAATCGTAATTATCGAGAACAAGAATTTTCATGTGTGTATTCGGATTTGCTTTTGCGTGTGATGATTTCTTTTCGGTTGATCTTAGATTTTTTCTGCCAATAAAACTGCCTTGCGCAAGGCCGTGAGCTTATTGTTCACCTCCTGTAGCTCGCTTTCGGCCTTGGACTTGGACACCACGCCGGCGCCCGCCTGGTAGATCAATTTATTTTCACGGCTCAGGAATGTGCGGATCATGATGGCATGGTTAAAAGAACCGTCATACCCCATAAAGCCGATCGCACCGCCATAAAAACCGCGGTTGATGTTTTCATACTTGTCGATCAACGTCATGGCCATATGCTTCGGCGCACCCGAAAGCGTTCCCGCCGGAAACGTATCGGCCGCGATGCTCACGACGGATGTGTCTTTCTTCAACGTGCCCGTCACTTTCGAAACCAGGTGGATCACGTGTGAATAGAATTGGATCTCTTTAAATACCTCCACCGTTACATGCTCGGCATTGCGGCTCATGTCGTTTCGGGCCAGGTCGACCAGCATCACGTGTTCGGCATTCTCTTTTTCATCGGCGGCCAGCTTCTCGGCAATGGCGGCGTCTTCCTGGTCGTTGCCCGAACGTCTGAAGGTTCCGGCGATCGGGTAGATATGGGCTTTGCCGTTGCTCACCTGCAACTGCGCTTCCGGCGATGAACCGAAAAGCTTGAAGCTTCCATAGTCAAAATAAAACAGATAAGGCGACGGGTTTATGGAACGCAGCGCGCGATACACATTAAACTCATCGCCTTTGAAACCGGTGGTAAACCGGCGCGACAATACGATCTGGAACACATCGCCGCGGTAGCAATGCTCCTTCCCTTTCTCCACGATCTTCACAAACTCTTCGTCGTCCACATTGGAGGTCTCGCTGTCGGTGAGTGAAAATTTATAGGTCGAGAACTTGTTGCTGAAAATGATCTGCTCCACGCGGTCCAGTGTGCTGTGGCATTCGCCCTTGCCGGCGTAGCAATGCTCATACAAGCTCAACTCGTTGGAGAAATGGTTCACGATGATCACATAGCGATACAGCTTGTACAACACATCCGGGATGCTTTGCTCCTTCTGATCGATCTTCACGTCCTCAAAGAAACGAATGGCATCATACGCGATGTAGCCGAACAAGCCGCAGTTGGCATACGCCGAGGGAATGGTATCGGGCTCGATGGCATTTTTGAAGTTCTCCAACATGGTGGTGACCTGGCCCACACGGGTAATGGTTTCTTTCTCCGTTTTGCCGTCGGGATAACGGTACTCGGCGTCATTGCCCTTTACTTCAAAGGAAGCGATGGGGTCGCAGCAGATATAGGAGAGGCTGTTTTCATGACCGTGATAATCGGAGCTTTCCAGTAAAATGCTTCCGGCATACACATCGCGCAACTTGAGGTAGATGTTCACGGGCGTGAGCGTGTCGGCCAGCAGTTTCTTGGAGTAGGTTTTCAATTTGTACTTCATCGGCGTATAGCTATGGATTGAGTTTGGACAAAAAAAGAAGGCCTGCTGTGAACAGCAGGCCTTCGGCTTATTTTAAAAGTCATAACAAGGCTGTTCACATATCGGATCCCGATCTGTGCCACCACCATGCTATGTTTGTAAATTTCATCATTTGATTTTCGACTGCTTATTTTTTAGCCGCTGTTCTTTTCGGTTTTGCAACCGTCTCGCCGGCGGCTTCAGTCGTTACGGGCTTCTTGGAAGCCGTTCTTTTCAATTTCGCCTTCAAGGCTCTTTTGTTACGGGAAACTCCGTAAGAGTCTCTCCAGATCTTTCCTTTTTTCGACTTTTTATCTCCTTTTCCCATGTTTCGATTTCTCTTTGCGAGGGCAATAATAGTAAGTTATCGTTTTATAACAAACTTAGCGCAGAAAAATTTTAAAGCGCCTCACCTTCGCTAAAGCTTCGGCGAGCAGAGAAAGACGCAAAGAAAAAGCGCAAAGGTCGTTGCGTCAACCTTTGCGCTCTTTGCGTCTCTGCGGTTCAAAATGAATTTCCTACCAGATTTTCACGCGCGCACTATCTGGTCTGAACATCTTGTCTCCCTCCTTCACATCGTAGGCTTTATAAAAGGGTTCGAAGTTCGAAAGCGGTCCGTTGGCGCGGTACATGCCCGGCGAGTGAGGATCGGTGAGCACCTGCGTGCGCAGAGCCTCGTCGCGGTACTTGGTGCGCCAGATGGTGCCCCACGACATGAAGAAGCGCTGTTCCGGCGTAAACCCATCGATCAGACCGGGTTTCTTGTGGTCTTTATAGAAGCGTTGTAAGCCCTCATAGGCAACCGCGATGCCGCCCAGGTCACCGATGTTTTCACCCAGCGTGAATTGGCCTTGCACAAACACGCCCGGCAGGGGCTCGTATTTGTCGAATTGCTTTGCGTAGGCTTTGCCTTTGCCTTGGAACTTGGTCAAGTCAGCGCCTTGCCACCAGTTTTTCAAGTTGCCGTCGGCGTCGAACTGGCTGCCTTGGTCGTCGAAGCCGTGGGAAATTTCGTGGCCGATCACCGAACCGATACCACCGTAGTTCACGGCCTCATCAGCGCGATAGTCATAGAACGGGGGCTGCAAAATGCCGGCGGGGAAAACGATCTCGTTGAACAGCGGGTTGTAGTAGGCGTTCACGGTCTGGGGCGTCATTTGCCATTCCGTTTTGTCGACTGGCTTGCCCAGTTTCGCGATCTGTTCGCTTACCTGGAAGCGCGAGGCGGCCAGGGCATTGCCAAAATAAGAGGCTTTTTCGGGCGCTTTCTCGATGGTCAACTTCGAATAGTCTTGCCATTTGTCGGGATAGCCGATCTTCACGGTAAACGTGCTCAGCTTATGCAAAGCACTTTTCTTGGTAGAATCCGACATCCAGTCGAGGCTGTTGATGCGGTCGGCAAAGGCCAATTTGATGTTCTCCACCATTTCCAGGGCCTTTTTCTTGGCTTCGGGCGGGAAAGCTTCGTCTACATAGAGCTTGCCCATGGCTTCGCCGAGGTAGCTGTCGGTCACATCCAATACACGCTTCCAGCGGGGACGCATTTTGTCGGTGCCGCGAAGGTATTTGGTGTTGAATTCAAACGATGCATCCACAAAATCATGGTTCAGGAACGGGGCCGAGCCACGCAGTAAGGCCGCTTTCAAATACGTTTTCACGTCCTCGATCTTGTAGGTGTTCACCACCTTTTCGTAGGCCTTCATGAACTCGGGCTCGGTCACGATGATCGTGTCTTCATGCACGTTCAGTCCGTCAAAATAGGCTTTCCAGTTTATGGAGGGCGTTAATTTAGCCAACTCTGCCAACGTCCTGGGGTTGTATTGCTTTACCGGATCGCGGCTGTCTTCTTTGCTGAGCATGGACTTGGCCAGATCGGTTTCCAGGCGCAACACCACGGCGGCGTCGGCCTTGGCTTTGGTTTCGGATACGAGAGCCAGGGTGAAAAGCTTGGTCAGGTATTCCTTGTATTTTTCGCGCGTCTCTTTGGATTTCGCGTCGTCTTTCAGGTAATAATCGCGTTCCGGCAGACCAATACCACCTGAACCCAGGTAGGCACCCATTTTTTTGCTGTTTTTCAGATCGGGCAGAATGCCGAGGCCGAAGAAGGAACCACCGCCGGTCAGCACATCTTCCACAAGATAAGGCTGGATGTCGTTTTTAGATTTGATGGCCTCGATCTGGGCCATGATGGGTTTGATGGGCGCGATGCCCACGCGCTCGGCCAGGGTCGAGTCCATACCGATGGAATAGAAATCGGATGCTTTGCGCTGATCTGTGCCATCGGGATAGAGCTGCGTGTTTTCAGCAGCCTTCTTCAGCACTTTCAAGACCACGTCGTTATTGTATTCGCGAAGCTCGTTGAAGGAGCCCCAGCGACCCTGGTCGGCGGGAATGTTGGTTTTGGCAATCCAACCGCCGTTCACATACTTGAAGAAGTCATCCTGCGGACGCACCGTCGTGTCTACAAACGAAAGGTTAATGCCCACACCATCGGGCAGCTTTTCTTCCTCCGCTTTCTTTGTAGAACAGGACATCGCAGTAAGCGCAACTCCCGCGAGGACAACATGCACTAGTTTTTTCATAGGTTAAGAGTTTCGCGAATATAATCATAAGCCGTAAAAAGGCTAACGGTTGGATGGGTAAACGGTCGCCGCCAGATTTGCCTTCCGGGAAACAGCATTCCGTCCATACCCCACGTTGCGCCTACCCGGATTTATAAAAGGAAGTTATAAACCTTACGCCGGATGTAAATGTTAAAAAATTAACGGTATTCGGGTGATGAAAAATACGGTCCCAATGCTCTAAAAATCATATATTTGCCTGCTTAAATGTAAGATGTATTAATGCGTAGTGTTCTAAAACTCTCTCTTTCAGTAGCTTTTGTAGTGGCTGGTTTCTCTTCCAATGCCCAGATTGGCGACCTTTTAGCCCCCTTCGATTGCCGCAAGCATGCCGAATGGTTCCACGAGGAACCTGTTGAGGATAATGTAGTTATCCCCTACCGCAGAGGCTTTTCCAACCTTGTCGCAGATGCCGATGATGCGGCTATCGACACCGCCGAAGCGTGGAAAACCTGGAGCAGCGTTCAAAACTATACCTTTGGCAAAGACCGTGGCGCCATGGCCATGATCACCGACCTCGACGCCCTGCATCCCTATTTCCGTGATAAAATAAAACAACTCGTCATCGACTGCCGCGCCAAAGGCATCGAGCTGGCCATTGTGGAATCCTACCGCACCCATGCCAAGCAAAACGAATACAAGACCATGGGGAAGAAATACACCAACTCCGGCGCCGGCCGCTCCAAGCACCAATACGGTCTGGCCATCGACGTTGTGCCGATGGTGGACTCTATCGCCGTGTGGGACAATGCAGGCCTCTGGCGCAAAGTGGGCGTGACCGGTGAAAAACTAGGTTTGCGTTGGGGTGGACGTTGGCGCAAGCCCTATGACCCCGGCCATTTCGAATGGACCGGCGGCCTCACTTCCAAACACCTCACCGCCGGCATACTGCCCTCCGTGTCAGAAATTGCCTATCCCTGCCTCGAAGAAGACCTCCGGATGCTCCGGAAGTATTGGAAAGAATGGGAAGTCACTCAAAGTGCCATGACCCGCCGGTGATGAAGATCCAATTCCCGGACGCCTTCTTCTTCGGCACCAGCACCGCCGCCCCCCAAATTGAAACCGCTTTTGAACACGATTGGCAAGGCGTGAAAGCCCGCCACGGATTTGTGTTCGACCGCACCACCGACCACGAAAAACGCTTTCAGGAAGACGCCGGCATCATTGCCTCGCTGGCCCCCAACTACCGTATGAGCCTGCAGTGGAGCAAGCTGCAACGCGAGCCCTATGGAACATTCCACCGCCAGACCGCACAGGAATACCATGCCTTTATCCAGGATCTGAAATCAAAGGGTGTAGACATCATGATGGTGCTCCACCACTTCACCAACCCCCTTTGGTTTGCCCGGTTGGGCGGATGGGAAAAAGAAGAGAACATCGCCTATTGGGTGGACTTCGCCCGCAAAGTGGTGGACGAGTTTGGCGAATATGTGTCGTATTGGAACACCTTCAACGAGCCCAACGTGTACGCCAGCTACGGCTGGATCACCGCCTTCTTCCCTCCTTTCAAGATCAATCCTCTGTTGGCCGGTAAAGTGGTGAAGAACATGGGCCTGGCCCACGACCAGGTATACGATTACATCAAACAAAAATTCCCTGCACAGCCCGTGGGCATCTCGCACAACGCCACCATTTTTTCGGCTGAAAATCTGTTGGGTTGGTTCCCCGCGCGGCTCTCCGACTGGTGGTTCATGGAATACGTGCCCAGCCATTTCGAGAAAGCCGATTTCTTTGGCATGAGCTACTATGGAAGAATCCCCCACGACCCGTTGCCCATCACCTTCCTGGAGACGCCCGAAAAAATGAAAGCCCTCGGCCGTCGCCACGACGACATTTGGGAATATCATCCCGAAGGATTGCGCACCTGCATCGACCGGTACTGGAACAAATACAAAAAGCCCATCATCATCACCGAGAACGGCGTCTGCGACGAAAGCGACTTCCTGCGTTTGCAGGCCATCCAGGATTATGCGCTCATCATCCACGACGCCCTGCAAGACGGCATCGATATCAAAGGCTATTATTTCTGGAGCACGTGGGACAACTTCGAATGGCACCTCGGCCCCTCCATGCGCTTCGGGTTGTATGAATGCGACCCCGTCACCATGCACCGGCGCAGACGCCCCAGCGGCGACCTGTATGCATCGTTGGCCTACACCAAAAAGATCAGGGTTGCCGTTCAAAAAAAGGTCGCCAGTTAACGTCGCGATTCTCCGTATCTTTCCTCTATACAAAACGCCGTGTGCGCGCTTCGGCTTGGCGGTTGTGAAAAGTTAGTTTAGTTTTGAAACGCTACTCCCTAAACCGATGAAAAGACTGATACCCGCACTCCTGTCGCTCTTGTCGCTCTTGTTTTTCTTTCCGGTCAGTGCCCAACAAAAGAAAGAGATTATGTATGTGGGCACCTACTCCGTTCGCGGCAGCCAGGGCATCTACGCTTTTACCTTTGATCGCGTAAAACGCACTTTCAAACCTTTGCAGACCGTGCCCAGTTTGGAAAGCCCCAACTTCCTGGCCATCCACCCCAATCATAAATTCCTGTATTCTGTCAATAGCGGCAAAGCCGATGTGAACGATAGCGAAAAGGGTTCGGTGAGCGCCTATGGTATCGATCCCAAGACCGGGAGACTTAGCGGCCTCAACAACCGGTCCTCCTATGGCGATGGCCCATGCCACATCACGGTAGACAAAACCGGCCAGTTCGTTTTCATCTCCAACTACAGCCAGGGCAACCTGATCGTGCTGCCGTTGTTCGACGACGGCCTGCTGGGCACACCTTCCGATGCCAAACGCTACACGGGCAACAGCGTGACCCCCAAGCGCCAGGAGGGCCCGCACGTGCACTCCACGATGATCTCGCCCGACAACAAATTTCTTTACGTGGCCGACCTCGGCACGGATAAGATCTATGTCTATGACTTCGATGCCACAAACGGCACACTGCAGCCGGCCACTACCCCGGAGGTTAACGTGACACCCGGAGCCGGCCCGCGCCACATGACCTTGCACCCGAATGGAAAATTTGCTTACGTGGCCGAAGAGCTGACGTCGTCCGTGGGTGTCTATGCTGTGGACAAAGCGAGTGGCGCCTGGACGGTTGTTGAAGACACGGTTCGTTCGCTCCCTGTGACGTTCAAAGAACAAAACACCAGTGCCGATATCCACATTGATCCGAAGGGCAAGTTTCTGTACATGTCCAATCGCGGGCTCAACGCGCTGAGCATATTTAGCATTTCGCCTACGACGGGAAAATTGACGTTCATTGGTACGCAGGATGTGGGTGGCAAAACGCCGAGAAATTTCATGATGGACCCCAAAGGTGAATTCATCTTCGTGGCCAATATGGATTCCGACAACATCATTACCTACCGCATCAATCCAAAGACCGGCAAACTCGCCGTGGTGGGCAAACCGTTGAAGGTGCCTTCGCCGGTTTGTTTAAAGATGCTAACGCTGTAGGGTTAAAAAACGAGATGGATCATTTTTATGTGAAAGACCTTCGCTCGCCGGATAGGCCAGCTGTATCTCCCCAAATGTTTGCTACTCTGGCGTGCAACACGTTAAAATAGGATCGCCCGCATGACCATTTCTTCACACAAGAGAAACAATTTCGATTTTTTGCGTTTCCTTGCCGCATCCGCTGTCATCTACAGTCATACCTACGATCTTTTCGATTTCCCGAAAATTGAACCCTTTTTTTCCTTTAGCCACCAACAGTTAAAGTTAAGCGAGGTGGGCGTCATGATTTTCTTTTCGATTAGCGGATACCTTGTCTTTGGCAGCGCACAAAGGAGCCCCAGCATTTGGAACTTTGCCTGGAAACGGATGCTCAGGATATATCCCGGGCTGATCTTTGTGGTCATCGTCAGCACCCTCCTTCTGGCATTCCTGAGTTCACAGGAGCTCGTGACTTACTTTTCGTCGCCGACCACTTACACCTATTTGAAGAACGCAGGCGGTCTTTGGATACAGTATACGTTACCGGGCGTATTCGAAAATCATAAACACCCTATTGTCAATGGCTCGCTTTGGACAATACCTTACGAACTTAGTATGTATGCCATATTGGGGGTGCTGTTCTTTACGTTCCGACGCAGGGTAGTTACGATTCTATGGGTGTGTTTTCTGGTGCTCCTTCTGCTGCAGCAGATCTTCCAAATCGCCGGTAATTTTACGTTTCCTTTTATCTACCTATCGGCGCACTACGTCATTCTTTTTGGCTATTGCTTTTTTTGCGGTGCTCTTATGCAGGGCTGGAAGCAGTGGTCGTCGTCCTTCCCGCGGATAGGCCTGATCACGCTGGTGTTGTTTGGCCTATCCATTTTCCTGTGCGCCTATACTATCGTATTCCTTATTCTGCTGCTTCCACCCGCAACGGTGATACTAGGGGACGGTGATTCAAATGCGTTTACAGCAAAGTTTGGTCAATATGGAGATTTTTCATACGGTCTTTACCTTTTCGGTTTTCCCGTTCAACAGATTGTCTATTCATTCATCGGGAATAGATTTTCTATACCGATCAGTTTTTTCATTTGTCTTCTCAGCACATTGCCATTGGCTGTTCTCTCCTGGTTCCTGGTGGAGAAAAGGTTTCTAAAACTGAAGCGAGGCTAAGTCCGATTACGTTCGACACCATCACCTTGAATGCGCCGCGCAATCGGTGATTGGGAAATGCTGGTTATCAGTCTTTCAGGATGCGCATCTCGACTCTGCGGTTCAGGGCGCGGGCTTCCTGGGTCATTTCGTTGGAGAGCGGTTGGCTGCCGCCAAACGCTTTCGTCTTCACGCGGTCTTTGCCGATGCCTTTGTTTACCAGGTATTTCTTCACGGCCTCCACGCGGTCTTCCGATAGCGCAAGATTGGCCTTGCTGCTGCCCTGGTTGTCGGTGTGTCCTTCCAACTGGATCACGATCTTGCTGTTTTCCTTCATCATTTGAGCAACCTCATCCAACTCGCCAAACGATTTCGGGTCGATGGTGGATTTGCCTTGCGCGAAGATCAAATGCGTCAATCGCATGGTTTGGCCCGTGGGGGTCAGCGAGATGTCGCGGAGCACTTTGCGGTTGGCGTCGATGTCCTTGGGATCGACGATGACCGTGCGGGGGTTGTAGCCGGTGGCTTCTGCGGTGATCTGATATTTGGCGGTGCCGAAGATCGGGAACGAGAACGTGCTGTCGTTAAAGCGCCCGAAGATGCTTCCGGTGGGAATGCTGCTGTATTTGATGCTCGCTTTGATGCCCTTGGTGGTTCGCGAGTCGGTGACCTTGCCTTCGGCGAGGATCTCCGGTTCTTGCGCTTTGACGAGGGTGACAACTATAAACAAGCCTAAGAAAATAATGAGAGTCTTCATACGGGGGCAAAGGTAGATAACTTTTATAAAGTGAAACGAAACACTCCGGCGAACACCGGAATGCTTCGTTATAAATCAAGATCAATCGTTTCACCTACACCAAAAGCCTTGCCATCTTCATGGTCGCGGTCTTTTCCCTTCTGTTCACCACTTTCCCTCAGCGCTTTTTCTTCGCTGCTTTCGTCGGTTTTGCCGCTTTCTTCGCCGTCGCTTTTTTGGCTGTCACCTTCTTGGCCGGGGCCTTTTTGGCGGGAGCTTTCTTCGCCGGCGCTTTCTTGGCCGCGGCTTTGGGCTTGGCCGAAGAGGTCTTGCTGCTCGGCTTTGACTTTTGGCCGCTGGCTTTCGCCTTGCTGGTTTGCGGGGACTTGGTGTTTTGGCTTTTCGGGCTCGGCGAAGAGGTTGGCTTGCTCCCCTTCTTCGATCCACTGGTTGTGGTCAGGTTCTTCTTTTTTTTTTGGCCGCTATCCGCCGCCTCCACAAGATTGTTCTCCTCATCTCCTTCTTCGAAACCTGTTTCTTCCGCTTCGGCCACCAACGTCACATTCGTCACCTTGTTTTGACTGAGGCGGTTGCCCAGCGCTTTCCAGCCTTTTATTTCCACGATTTCCTCCAGGTTCACCGTGTCGGTCACCTTCTCTTTGTCTTTGCCTTTCACTTCGGTCACTTCCACCTCCGGTGTTTCGGACGTTGTAACAACCACCAGGCGCGAGCCGATGCCTTCGGAGATGAAACCGAATTCCTTGTCGGCGGTGCTGGTTTCGATGAGGAAACGCTTCACCATGAATTGCTTGCTTTCACCATCGACATACACAGCCGAGATGGGTTTCTCGGGATTGAAGCGCTCAACGAGCAACGTCTTCTCGGGTTCGTAACGATTGGTGATATCGTAGCTGGTGATCTTGTAGGTGCCGTTGCGGCCAAAAGCGATGAGTTGGTCGTCGCCTTCAAATTTACCGAGGTATTTGCCGCGCTTTTCCTTATTGATGCGACCGGCATCGGAGTCGTACCAAAGGTCGAGCTTGCTCAACGTGGAGCCGCCGGCCTTGAGGAAGTCTACCTTCCGCAGCGGATATTTGGTGAGGATGTTACCTCTCGCCCCGCGGCCTTTCACTTCCAGCTCTGCAAAATCAAATTTGAATATCTTCTTACGGGCGCTGCTGGACTGCGACAACTTCACCTCCACTTGCTCGGCCTCTCCATTGGGATTGCCCGACACATAATAAAGCTTGGAGTTCGGATTGCCCTGTGTAAGGTCATACTCCTTGTCGCGGATCATACCCGGCAAGTTGAAACGTTTCACAAAGCCGCTGCCGCTCTTTCCATCGGAATAGATCACGTTGTAGACCATGCGCTCGTCGCCCTTTTTCCAAATGCCCACGAACCAAATGTCTTTGCCCATGAAGGCTTTTTCCTGGATGCGCGACACGAGCAGCTTGCCGTCTTTGCGGATGGCAATGACGTCGTCTAGCTCGGAGCAATCGGCGATGTACTCGTCGCGTTTCAGGCCATAGCCTACGAAGCCGTCGGCACGGTTCACATACAGTTTCTGGTTGTTGGCAATCACCTCCACGGCGGTCACCGACTGGAAGCTCTTGATCTCGGTCTTGCGCTCGCGTCCTTTGCCGTATTTGGTCAGCAGGTTTTGATAGTAGGCGATGGCATAGTCCGTGAGGTTCTTCAGGTGATGCTCGGTTTCTTTCAACTCTTTCTGCAGGTCGCGCAGCATCTCGTCGGCTTTGAACGAGTCGAACTTCGAGATGCGTTTGATGCGGATCTCCGTCAGGCGGATGATGTCGTCGCGGGTGATCTCGCGGTAGAATTTTTTCTTGTGGGGCTTCAGGCCTTTGTCGATCGTCTCGATCACTTCCTCCCAGCTTTCGGCCTCTTCGATGTTGCGGTAGATCCGGTTTTCGATAAAGATCTTTTCCAGCGAAGAGAAGAGGATCTTCTCCATCAATTCGCCTTTCCGGATCTCGAGTTCCCTTTTCAGCAACTCGACCGTTTGATGGGTGTTGTATTTGAGGATGTCGCCGACGGTGAGGAAGGTGGGCTTGTCTTCGATGATCACGCAGGCGTTGGGCGATATGCTGATCTCACAATCGGTGAAGGCATACAAAGCATCCATCGCGATCTCGGGCGACTGCCCGGGTTGCAACAGGATCTGGATCTCCACATCCCTGGCCGTGTTGTCGATCACCTGCTTCACTTTGATCTGTCCTTTCTCGCTGGCCTTCACGATGGACTCCATTAAAGAAGTGGTTGTCGTAGAGAATGGTATCTCCTTGATTACCAATGTCTTTTTGTCCAGAATTTCGATCTTGGCGCGCACCTTGATCTTACCACCACGAAGCCCTTGGTTATAGTCTGTAAAATCGCCTGTGCCGCCTGTGGGGAAGTCGGGGTAGACCTTAGGGTTCTTGCCTTTGAGCACATCGATCGATGCCTTGATGAGCTCGTTAAAGTTGTGAGGCAAGATCTTGGTGGATAACCCTACAGCTATACCCTCTACGCCTTGTGCCAGCAGCAAAGGGAACTTCACCGGCAGGGTCACCGGTTCTTTCTTGCGGCCGTCGTAGGATAGCTGCCACTCGGTGGTCTGCGGGTTGTACACCACATCGAGGGCGAATTTGGAAAGCCGGGCTTCAATATAACGCGGGGCTGCCGCGCCGTCGCCGGTGCGCACATCGCCCCAGTTGCCCTGGGTTTCTATGAGGATATCTTTCTGGCCGATGTTTACGATGGCTTCTCCAATGGCCGCATCACCGTGGGGGTGATATTGCATCGTGTTACCGATCACGTTGGCCACCTTGTTGAACCGGCCGTCGTCCATTTCCTTCAGCGAGTGCATGATGCGGCGCTGCACGGGTTTGAAACCGTCCTCGATCTTGGGAACAGCACGTTCCAGGATTACGTACGAGGCGTAATCCAGGAACCAGCTTTCGTATAAACCGTCGATGGCGACCGAATGCACCTCACCGCCTTCTCCATCCTGTGGCGGCACGGGGGGTCTGTAGGGCACGGCTTTGGGTTTTTCTTTTTTGCTCATGATCTATGGTCTTCTTCTCTCGTTAATATATTTTTTCAACAACTGGCTTAGGCTTGTTCTTCTTCCTCCACCACGGCTTCTTCTTTGGCCTCGACCTTATCCAATTCGACGCGCAGGTTCTCGATGATGAATCCCTGGCGGTCGGGCGTGTTCTTGCCCATATAGAATTCGAGGATTTTATTGAGGTGCCCTTCTTTGCCCATCAATACGGGCTGAAGGCGGATGTCTTCGCCAATGAAATTTCCAAACTCGTCGGGCGAGATCTCACCCAAGCCTTTGAAGCGGGTGATCTCGGGTTTTGATCCTAACTTATTCACGGCGGCTTGCTTTTCTTCTTCGCTGTAGCAGTAAATGGTTTCCTTCTTGTTGCGTACGCGGAACAACGGCGTTTCCAAAATGAACACGTGCCCGGCCTTTACCAACTCGGGGAAGAATTGCAGGAAGAATGTCATCAGCAGCAAGCGGATGTGCATGCCGTCCACGTCGGCATCGGTGGCGACGATCACTTTGTTATAGCGAAGGCCTTCGAGGCCGTCCTCGATATTGAGGGCGTGTTGGAGGAGGTTGAACTCTTCGTTTTCGTATACCACTTTTTTGGTTAGCGCATAGCAGTTCAAAGGCTTACCCCGCAAACTGAAAACGGCCTGTGTTTCCACGCTGCGCGACTTGGTGATCGATCCACTGGCCGAGTCACCCTCGGTGATGAAGATCATGGAGTCGACGCCTTTTTCATTCTTTTCGTCAAAATGGTAGCGGCAGTCGCGGAGCTTCCGGTTGTGCAGGTTGGCTTTCTTGGCGCGGTCGTTGGCAAGCTTTTTAATACCGGCGATCTCTTTTCGCTCGCGTTCCGATTGCAGGATGCGTTTCAACATCGCATCGGCTGCGATCGGGTTCTTATGCAAATAGATCTCGAGCTCTTTGGCAACAAAGTCGCCCACGAAGCTTCTCACGGTTGCGCCATCCGGGGCCATGTTGGTAGAGCCCAGCTTGGTTTTGGTCTGCGATTCGAACACCGGCTCCTGCACGCGCACGGCGATGGCCGCCACGATGCTGGCGCGGATGTCGGCCGCGTCATAGTCTTTCTTGTAGAAGTCGCGCACGCCCTTTACGATGCCTTCGCGGAAGGCGGCAAGGTGCGTACCGCCCTGGGTGGTGTTCTGGCCGTTCACGAACGAGTAGTATTCTTCGCCGTATTGGTTGCCATGCGAAAGGGCCACCTCGATGTCGTTGCCCTTGAAATGGATGATGGGGTAGCGAAGGTCTTCCGCGTCGGTCTTTTGCTTCAACAGATCGAGCAGGCCGTCTTTCGAGAAGTATTTGTTCGTGTTGTAGAGGATGGTGAGACCGGCATTGAGGAAGGCGTAGTTCCACATGAGGTCGTCCAGGTACTCGGGAATGAAGTGGTAGTTCTTGAACATGGCGTTATCCGGCTCGAACTCCACCAGGGTACCGTTCTTCTCGTCGGTCTTGGTCACGCGCGAGTCGGTGGTAAGGACGCCTTTTTTGAATTCGGCCATCTTGGCCTGGCCTTCGCGGAAAGCCTGTACTTTGAAGTAGTTGGACAGGGCGTTCACCGCCTTGGTACCCACACCGTTCAAGCCCACCGACTTTTGGAAGGCGCCGCTGTCGTACTTCGCCCCGGTGTTGATCTTGGACACGACGTCGACCACCTTGCCCAGCGGAATACCGCGTCCGTAGTCGCGTACGGTCACTTTTTGGTCGGTGATCTTCACTTCGATGACCTTGCCGTGACCCATCATGTGTTCGTCGATGGAGTTGTCCATCACCTCCTTGACCAGGACATAGATGCCGTCGTCTTTGGAAGAGCCATCGCCCAGTTTCCCGATATACATCCCCGGTCGGAGACGGATGTGCTCGCGCCAGTCGAGCGACTTGATACTCGATTCATTATATTCTAGCATAGCCGAAGGTTTTTCTGCTTTTCCCATAACACGTTTCCGGAATAAGTTTAAGAATGATACAGCTCAAAAAATCAATTCTTGCGTTTAAAAAGTCGCGGAAATCATCTTTCCGGGGGCACTCCTGAACGTATTGATCAATTCGCGACGAATAAAACAATTTTTAAAATCAGTTCCAGCGTTTTTCATGTTTCTAATTTTTATAAATACATTAACCATATCACTATAAACAAGTGATATTCAGATACTTGAAAACCTTGTCTTAATCTAAGATTTAACTGTAAATTTCCTGTACAGGCTATACACCGGCCACGCGAGCGCCCAGACCACGATCAGGACCACACTTCCATAGATCGCAAAATCGATCCGGCTGTAGTCGAATTTCTCGTTGCTGTTGTACAGGGATATAAAGCTCAATGACATCACAAAAAAGATGTTCAGCACCACCATAAAGCCATAAAACCAGGTCCGGAAGTCGGGCCGGTGCGCAAATACTTTGGCGATGAGGAAGACCAGGGCGTTGGTGAGGATGATGAACGAGATGGCGCCGTAGAAGAACGGGTCGCGGCCAATGGCGGTCATTCCGGTTGCTTCCTCCTGAATGACAACATGTTCCGGAAGGCTTGCATACACATACAACACATCTATCACTACCACGATCACCGAAAGAAACCAAATGCCCTTTAAAATCTTTAACCCCATGTTTGTTAAATTTGGGTGCAAATTAAACGATAAATAGCCTTGAACGTAAACCCCATTGTTCTATCCATCCCAATTTTTTTCATCCTCATCGGGATTGAATTGGTGGTGGAACGGTTCACACACAAGGAACTTTACCGTTTGCCCGACGCCATTGCCAACCTGAGCTGCGGCATCACCTCACAGCTGTCGGGGTTGTTTTTGAGTATCTTCGGCATCGGCATTTATCAGCTCCTGTTTGAGAATTTCGCCCTTTTTTCGTGGAACCTGGAGGCCATGGCCGTGTTCGGAAAAGTGGCGTATTGGCTCGTTTTGTTCCTGCTCGTGGACCTGGCCTATTATTGGGCGCATCGCATGAGCCACGAGATCAACCTGTTTTGGGGCGGCCATGTGGTGCATCATCAAAGCGAAGAATACAACCTGTCGGTGGCGCTGCGGCAGAGCTCGCTGCAGGTGATCTGGACCTTTGCGTTTAGCCTCCCGATTGCTTTTTTGGGGTTCGACACGCTCCATTTTGCCCTTGTATCGGCCTTCAACACGCTTTACCAGTTTTGGATCCACACCGAGACCATCGGCAAGATGGGATGGTTTGAATATGTTTTCAACACGCCCTCCCACCACCGCGTGCACCACGGACGCGACCCGAAATACATCGACAAGAACCATGCGGGCTCGCTCATCATCTGGGACAAGATGTTCGGCACCTTCCAACCCGAAGAAGAGAAACCGACCTATGGCATCACCAAACCCATAAACAGCTGGAACCCGGTATTCGCCAACGTGAGCCACTATGTGGAAATGGCCCATGACTTGAAACGCATCCCCAAGGGGTATGACAAATTCCGCTACCTCTTCAAAAAGCCAGGCTGGCTCCCCGACTACCTCGGGGGCTACCGGCCGGCGCCGGCGGTCGATAAATCCACCTATAAGAAATACGACACCCCCGCTCCTGCCCTGCTCAATTATTATGTTGTCTTCCAATATGTGCTTTGCCTGGTAGGCACCGCGTTGTTTCTTTTTAATGCCGCGAAGTTTTCGCTGGCCGAAAAGGGCTTCGTCAGCCTGCTGGTGTGCGTTGTCGTGGTCAATGCCGGGGTTTTGTTCGAGAACCGGGCCTGGGCCAAGTATCTGGAGTGGGTGCGTCTTTTTATTTACCCTGCGTTATTAGCTGCGCTTTGTCTTATGAACGGCTGGGCTTCTTGGCTATATTTGCTCGCCGCCGCCTACTTTTTGATTTCGGCGAGCTGGTTTTATTTTATTCAAAAAAGATATGCGCAGATGGCTTTGGCTTAGTGTGGTCGTTGTGGGAAGTTTGCTGACGTCATGCGGCAAAGCATTGCCTACCAGCTTGGATGGTGTGGATCTCGCCGCCTGGAAAGAGGACAAGAACGCCTGCGGCGACAAGCGCATGGCCATGGCAGCATTGATCGAACAACAAAAGGATAAACTGCTGGCCCTTAGTGAGGACGATATCGTGGCGGTGTTGGGCAAGCCGGATCAGAACGAGCTGCACAAACGCAACCAGAAATTCTTCTACTATTTTGTTCAGCCGGCACCCGCCTGTGCCACGGGCAACCCGGGGACCAAACGGCTGGCCATCCGGTTCAATGCCATGGGCCTGGCCAAGGAACTTGCCATCGAGGATTGATTTTTTCCGTTAGCGGCATTTGCCCATATTGCCTCCGTAATCAGGCACCCTAAAATCCTTTTTGCATGAAGAACATTGCTGTTATCGGTTCGGGCACCATGGGAAATGGTATCGCCCACGTTTTTGCTCAACATGGTTATAAAGTATCGCTGATCGACGTCTCGGAAGAGGCCCTGAAAAAGGCGGTGGCCACCATCGACAAAAACCTGTCGCGCCAGGTGGAAAAGGCCACGCTGACGGCGGAGACCAAACAACAGGCGTTGTCGCTGATCACGACGTTCACCGATCTGAAAGCCGGGGTTGCCCAGGCGGACCTGGTGGTGGAAGCGGCCACAGAGAACGTCGATCTGAAATTGAATATCTTCCGAGAGCTCGATGCGCACGCTGCGCCCGATGCTATTCTTGCCTCCAACACATCGTCTATCTCCATCACCAAGATCGCTTCTGTTACGAAGCGGCCCGGGAAAGTGATCGGCATGCATTTTATGAATCCCGTTCCCCTGATGAAGCTGGTGGAGGTGATCCGGGGCTATACGACGACTGACGCCGTGACACAAACGGTGATGGAGCTTTCGCGTGCCTTGGGCAAAGTGCCGGTGGAGGTGAATGACTATCCCGGTTTTGTGGCCAACCGCATTCTTATGCCCATGATCAATGAGGCCATCTGTACACTGCACGAAGGTGTGGCTGGCGTGGAGGAGATCGATACGGTGATGAAGCTTGGCATGGCCCACCCGATGGGGCCGTTGCAACTGGCGGATTTTATTGGGCTGGATGTTTGCCTGGCGATCTTGCAAGTGTTGTTCCAGGGGTTTGGCAATCCGAAATATGCGCCTTGTCCCCTGCTGGTGAATATGGTGCAGGCGGGGCATCGTGGGGTGAAATCAGGGACGGGGTTTTATGCTTACACTGCGGGGAGTAAGGAGCTTGTGGTGGCTTCGCAATTCAGAAAGGGCTGACCGCCGCTTTCTATCATAGTCCTATTATTCAGTCAACTAACTTTTCTACGAACAATCTTATATTTCGGATCCCACAATAAGTCCCCTTTATTTTTGGCATACCACGCCCGCCATTTACACAAATCGTCCGCATCAAAACCAACCTTACCAAAAAAGGTTATTCTCCCATTTGAAATGATTCCGGTCATTTGTTCCAAAGTATACACCGCTCTAACTGATGCGCCCGTCGAATCAGTGTGGGGATCCTTTTGAAACATATCTAGAACGACAATATTATAATTAAAAACCGAATCTATTTTATCGCTATCGGAACTCTGCCCCTCGACCGAGTAAATCGAGAGCCATGAAAAGAGAATAATATTAAAACGCATCATTGCTTAACCTTTACTATGTTATTATCAACGCCTGTACAACCGCCGACTTCAGGTGATTACTATATCACCAAACCTTCTTTCCTTCTCGCGATAGCCGGATGGCGGTATAGGAAACAATCGCTTTTCTAGCGTCACCTCCTTTCCTGAAAAATCATCAACATCCAAGAGCATGCAAGAAATTGACAAGGTCCTGCCATTTGCCAGCTTAATCTTCCAATAAAAAATAACCAACGCCAAGGATATCTATCCGTTTATCATACTTAGGAGGAGAAACAACTTTTATTACTTTATCGATTTCCTCTAATCGAAAACGATAGCGACATATCCTTCTCCTTATAATGATAGGTATTGTTAACTGTATCGATAGCAGAAGACGAACCGCCGCTTAACTGGCTATGGCGGACTCCCATAATCAACAAAGGTAAAAAATGCATTAAAAAGACCCAGGACCATGTAAAACCAATTATCATCTGTAATTGATCTGTTCTTATATCAAGCCATAGGACACCAGCTATTGTAGCAATCACCAATGACAGCCAATAGTTTCATCAAGGGAAGGAAAATGTATTTCCTGCGCTGACTATTGCTTAATTTATATTCGAGTATCATTTTTCAAACACATTCTTTGCACGGGCTGTGCTCTCGGATTTCGGCATGTCTAGGTGTTTCCAGCTTTATTTTGTGTCAGCGCCAAAAAAATAGCCGGTCGCCCGGCCAGGGATAGTAGTGGAAAGCCCACAGCGACGGGTGGGCAGGCGCGGCAGGGCGAGGACTTGGAACGGATAGCCCGGCCGAGGCCTCCGAGGGGGGCCGCCAAACAAATGCCGGCTATTATTTGGAGGCAGGTTCATTCTTACAAAATGCCTGCTCTTAAACACGGAAATACCGTCTGTAATATATTTAACTGACTCTCAACCACATCTTTCCTTATCTTAATCGTTATCGAGTTAGTGAAATCAAGCGGTGGACAACATCTCTAATGATTTCAAAGACAAATACTGATTTTCACAATGAGGCAGTCAAATAATTAAAGAAATGAAAATTGAATTAATAAGTATTGTATTGGCATTTGCTACGGTTCCATCAACGGTTTTTTCTCAGTCCATTTATTTCGGGTATCCCGGAGAGGGGCAGAAACTTAAAAAAGGGGATTTGATTATTTTGAATGTTCCAAAAAATCTCCATGGGCGATTTGAAGAGACGGAGCAGATCACTAGCCTCGTTAAGTTTATCGATAGCAATTCTAGCGTAGAGATCAAGATTGCACTAAATGTCTTTCTTGAAAGCGCCGAATATGACAAGGATCTTTCTGAGAGCCTTGCGGAAAGTCTTCAAAAGATCTTAGATAAGCAGTGTAAGAAAATGACCTACTCGTTGATCGCGGAAGGCCGAAGCAATCCTCTTTTTCTAAGCAAGGAATCTCCGTTATTCAGGAAGATGAATACGAGAATGGAGATTCTCATAGAGTGATATGATTCGGTTGAAAATGATCATTTGTTTCATCTACTATTTTTCGAATGCCATGGGAGCGTCTGGGAGGTGCTTTCAATGTGTGTCCAACCTCAAATGCTCTCGGTCTCCGGAATGCCTTGAAAGGCGGGCGTTATTACTTTGCCCAGCACTAAAAATGGCCAGTCGCCCCGGCCAGGGATAGTAGTGGAAAGCCCACAGCGACGTGGGCAGGTGCGGCAGGGCGAGGACTTGGAACGGATAGCCCGGCCCCGAGGCCTCCGAGGGGGGCCGCCCCGGTACTACGCCAGGACGGGGAATCAAAATTAGAGGGGAACCCTGTCCATCACAAACGATACTGCGGCGTTTGCCTATACAGCTAGGTTTTCGTCTTCAATAAATCTCTAATTATTGTGAGCAGGTTCATTCAGGGTACTCGCCCACAATGTTGTTGGTGAAGAACACCAACAACGGCGGAGTGGCGTGCGTGCTCGGCGTTTCCTTTTTTAGGCCTTTGTCTTTAAGAGATCGCGGATTTCAGTGAGTAGTTTCACGTCTGCCGGAGGTTCTGGTGGTGGTGCGGGTGCTGCCGCGGCGGCATCTTTTCGTTTGATGGCGTTCATGCCTTTCACCATCAGGAAAATAATGAAGGCCAGGATCATGAAGTTGATGGTCACCGTGAGGAAGTTGCCCCAGGCGAAGACGGGGCCGAGCTCTTTTGCTTTGGCCAGCGACAACTGGGGTTCGGCGGCCTTGGCGGCAATCACTTTTTCGCTGAGGGGGATGTAGAGGTTGCTGAAGTCGGCCTTGAAGCCAATGCCCACGAGGGGCATGATGAGATCGTTTACAACGGAATTGACGATGGTTCCGAACGCTGCGCCGATGATGACACCGACGGCCAGGTCCATGACGTTTCCGCGAAGGGCAAATTCTTTGAATTCTTTCAGCATGTGTGGCGAGGGTTAGGTTCAAGTGAAATTAAGCCTTAACGGTCTAACAACAAAATGATCGTTTCGTTACCACCTTTTTTGGGCCTCTGATTTTTGGTATCTTTTAGGCCGCGAAAGCAAATTATATGTCGAAGAAAAAGGGCGCTCGAAAAAAAGGCGGACAAGCTACCGCTTCACCCGGCAAGGCGCTGAAGAAAAAGAAGACCGTCCCTACCCTGAAAAATACGGATAAAGCGCTGAGAAAGAGCCAGCAGCAACTGAGTCTCGCCCTGAAGGCCGCCAAGATGGGCCTCTGGGAATGGGACCTGCGCAACGAAAAGATCCACTGGTCCCAGGACGTGCACCGGATTTTTTCCGTTTCCAAAAAAGCCTTCGATGGCTCCTTTGAAAGCTATCTCAAATTGATCCACCCCGACGACAAGCCGCTCCTGCTGGCCACGATAAAAGAAACCTTGTCGGAGCGCAAGAACTACTACATCCGCCACCGCATCGTGCATAAAGACGGCACCGTGCGCTGGGTGGAAGCCCAAGGCGACGTGGTGCTGAACAAGAAGGGCAAGCCTGTGAAACTCACGGGGACCGTACAAGATATCACCGACAAAAAAACGGACGAGCTGGAGAAGGAAGACTGGAAAACGCGCTACGAACTGGTGGCCGCTTCCACCGGCCAGGTGATCTACGACTACGATACGGCTACTGGCCGGATCGCCTGGAGCAACAACATCCGGGCCGTGTTTGGCTATACGGGGAAAGAACTGAAGGACATAAAAAAATGGGCGAGCCTCATCCACCCCCACGACCGCGAATACGCCTCCCGCGAATTGGACCGGGCCGAAGCCTCGTTGAAGCCCTTCGACATTCAATACCGCTTCAAAGTGAAAAGCGGCGAATACGTATTTGTTCACGACCGCGGCTTCTTTATCACCCTCCCCACGGGCAAAGTGCACCGGATGCTGGGGGCGATGGAGGATATCACCGCCTCTGTGAAAACAGAGGAAAGCCTTGTGCAAAGCAATCGCTTCAAGGAAAGCCTGGAGAGTGCCTTGCCGGGCATTTTCTATGTCTACGACGTGTCCACTCAGAAAAACATCTATATCAACCGGAACGTATTTGCCCTGTTGGGCTACACGCCGGAAGAAATTCAGCGCATGGGGTCAAGCTTCATCACGCGCCTTATCCATCCCGACGACCTTCCGGCATTTCCGGTGTGGACAACCGAATCGTTTGGCGAAGTGAAGGAGGTGGAGTACCGCATGCTCTCCAAGAGCGGGGAGTGGAAATGGTTCATGGGACGCGACACCGCTTTTCAACACGACAAAAATGGAAAGGTCACCCAGATCATCGGCATCTCGCAGGACATCACGGCAAAGAAGGAGAATGAGAACCTCATCCACGAAAGTGAAAAAAGCTATCGCGAGCTCTTCAACCTCATGGGCCAGGAGATCTATGTGCTCACCCCCGAAGGCACGTTCATCGATGTGAACGAAGGGGCGTGTCGCGAGTTTGGATACGAAAAAGATGCGTTCATTGGTCAGACGCCCACTTTTCTGGGGGCGGACGACAAGAACATTAGCGCCTTTGCCGACGAGGTTTTGCGGCTGGCCAACCTGGGCATCCCCCAGGTGACCGATTGGTCGGGCAAGAAGAAGAATGGGGAAACCTTTTTGAAAGAGGTCAGGATTGTGAAGGGCTCCTACTTTGGAAAAGAAGTGCTCATCGCCGCGGCCTGGGACATCACCGAACGGAAGCGCACCGAAGACGCCCTGCGCTACAGCGAGCACCGGTTCCGCAACCTCATCCGAAACCTGAACGTGGGCGTGCTGTTGCGCGGGCCCGAAGCCGAAGTGTTGGTCGGCAACAAGTCGGCGTTGCAACTGTTGGGCATTTCGGAAGACCAGCTGATCGGCAAAACCTCCTTTGACCCCGAGTGGAACGTGATCCACGAAGACGGCACCGATTTTCCCGGTGAAGAGCACCCGATCCATGCGGTCATCCGAACCCACAAACCTGTGTTGGGCGTGGTCATGGGCGTGTATCATCCACGAAAAAAATCCCGCGTGTGGCTCTATGTCAACGCGGAGCCTATCCTAAATGTGGATGGGGAGTTAAAAGAGGTGGTCTGCACCTTCACCGACATCACCGAGCGCAAAAAGATTGAAGAAGAGCTCATAGAGAGCGAGCAACGCTTCCGCACCATGCAACAGGCATCGTTTGGCGGTATCGGCCTGCACAACCAGGGGATGATCATCGACTGCAACCAGGGCCTGTGCGACATTACCGGCTACACGCGCGAGGAATTGGTGGGGATGAACGGTTTATTGCTCATCGCCCCCGAATACCGGCAGGATGTGATTGGGAAGATCGTTTCGGGTTTTGAAAAGTCCTATGACGTGGAGGGCGTGCACAAAGACGGCACGCGCTATGCCCTGGAAATACAGGCCAAGAACATCCCCTACCACGGCCAGATGATCCGCGTGACCGAATTTCGCGACATCACCGATCGCAAGCTGGCCGCCGAAAAGATCCTGGAACAAAACGCCCGGCTGGTCAACATCACCGAGGACATGAAACGGAAAAACGAGCAGTTGGAGGAGTTCACCCAAATCGTGTCACACAATCTTCGCTCGCCGGTGGGCAACATCCTCACTCTGCTGAGTTTCTTCGAGTCGTCGGAAAAGGAGGAAGAGCGCGAGGAGTACCTGGGGCTGCTCAAAGAGTCGGGGGCCACCACTTTGCGGACGCTGCACGAGTTGAACGAGGTGCTCAAGATCAAACAAAACAAAAGCCTGGAGCGGCAGAAAGTGTCGTTCGAGGATGTGCTGCAGAACAGCAAGAGCATGCTCAGCGCCAAGATCGCCGAAGTGGGCGCCTTGATCCACAGCGACTTCGCCGGGGCGCCGATGATCTCCTACCCCAACATCTACCTGGAAAGCATTTTCCTGAACCTGCTCAGCAACTCGTTGAAATATATACGCCCCAACCTAAAACCGGAGGTGTGGTTGAAAACGTATTATAAAGAGGGGAACATCGTGCTGGAGGTGAGCGACAACGGCTTGGGCATAAACCTGGAGCGCTACGGACACCAGGTTTTTAAACTGCACAAAACTTTTCACCGCCATCCGGAGAGCCGGGGTATAGGATTATTCATGATAAAAAATCAAATTGAGGCCATGGGTGGCGAGATCGCTGTTCAAAGCCAGGTAAACCAAGGCACAACTTTTATTGTTAACTTCGATAAGTACAATTTCAATGACAACTAATACTCCGATCATCGCGCTGGTAGACGACGACAAGGTTTTTCAACTCACCTCGTCGCGCACGCTGCGTGCCGCTAACCTCTCGAACAATATCCTGCAGTTCGAGAACGGAGAAGAAGCCCTGCAATTCCTGAAAGAACACGCCTCGGAAACCGATACCCTCCCCGACTATATTTTCCTGGATATCAACATGCCCTATGTGGATGGTTGGATGTTCCTGGAAGATTATGCCACGCTAAAGCTCAATCTCAAAAAAGAGATCTCCATCTACATGGTCAGCTCCTCCATCGATCCACGCGATGTGAACCGCGCCAAGCAGGACAAGAACGTGCGGGAGTACATCATCAAGCCCGTGAGCCGCGAGAAATTTATCGAGCTGCTGAACCGGGCGGCCGCCTGATCCTTTTTTTAACCGACAGAAATTTTCAGATTATTCCGGCACCAGGTTGAGGGGACTCTTCAACCCTGAATAGCCCGTGAGTTCCACCCCGGCGCTGCCGATGAACATGTTGGCGTTGATCTTGACGGGAATGCGATTCTTGTCGTCGGAGAACCACGCGGTCACGGAATTCTCTCCGTCGAAAACTTTGTTGGCGGGCATTACGGGTTTGAAGACCAGCGCGCGCACCTTGCCCACTTTGACCTTGATGGTTTCCTTACCGCCGTAGATGATCTTAAAATTGTAGAACTCATCTTCAAAAAAACCCTTCACCGAGACGGTATCTCCGACCTTGGTTTTCGACAGGTCCATGTTGCGCAGAATAAGAAAGCCGGCCGCCATGTCACGGACCTGGGGCGGGGCATCGTAGTATTTGGGTTCCTTGAATTTTCCGGTTTCGTTGTCGAGTGTTTTTACCTCGATCTTTTTGTTGACCTGATCGAAGTTGGTCCATTCGTCTTTTTTGTAGCGCCCTTCGCGAATGCGCCGGTAGAATTGGTGCGGTATGAGGGCCACCGTGTCGATGTAGGCGCCCCACCGGTCGTCAACGTCCGCGACCCAGTCGACCAGGCCCACGGTTTTGCCGTAGACGTCGATCTTGAAGCAATCGCGGTTGTTGATCCGGAAATATTTGGGATGGATGTTGACGCTGCCTTTGCCCACGGTGATGAAGCCGTAAGTCATCTTGAATTCGATGACCTCACCACGCTTAAAGCTCTGGTTTTTTATTGGGGGGTATACATCGTTCTGCTCCGCTACAAAGCCGGAGAGAAGGGCGACAATAAAAAAACTAAATGCTCCTCTCTTCATCGTTTATCAAACCAAATTTACACAATTACATCTTACGGTGATGTAAACGATTTATGAAATCCAAAGCGTGTGCCAACTCTTCTTCAGAGACGGCTAGACCGACACATTATTTTCGCGGAGCGCTTCGTTCAGGGACGTTTTTTTGTCGGTGCTCTCTTTGCGCTTGCCTATGATGAGCGCGCAAGGCACCTGGAACTCGCCTGCCGGAAAAGTCTTGGCATACGTGCCGGGAATGACCACCGAACGGTCCGGAACGAATCCCTTATATTCGATTGGTTTTGAGCCAGTTACGTCAATGACTTTCGAGCTTGCCGTCAACACCACGTTGGCGCCTAACACGGCCTCTTTGCCTACCCTGACACCCTCTACCACAATGCACCGCGAACCCAGGAACGCGCCATCTTCGATGATCACGGGTGCCGCTTGCACGGGTTCCAGCACACCGCCGATGCCAACACCTCCGCTGAGGTGAACATTTTTCCCAATCTGTGCGCAACTCCCCACGGTAGCCCAGGTGTCGACCATCGTGCCCTCGTCGACATACGCGCCGATGTTGACATAGGATGGCATCAGGATCACCCCCTTGCTGATATACGATCCGTGACGGGCCACGGCGTGCGGCACTACGCGGACGCCAAGTTCCTTGTAGTTGCGTTTCAATTTTATCTTATCATGAAATTCAAAAGGACCTACCTCGATCGTTTCCATTTGTTGGATGGGGAAATAGAGGATTACTGCTTTTTTCACCCATTCGTTCACCTGCCAGCCGGTAGTCACGGGCTCGGCCACGCGCAGCTCGCCCTTGTCCAGTTTCTCTACTACGGAGCGAATGAGCTCCTGGCTTTCAGCCTGTTGAAGCAATGTGCGGTCGTCCCAGATCTTTTCAATGCGTTCTTTCAATTCCATTGTGTTAGCTTTAAATGCTTTAAATCGACATGCAAGAAATAAAAAAAAGGAGAATAGTCCTCGCCTCCCTGTTGAAACCCGTGAACGACACGCGCATGTTCGAAAAACTGGGGGTAAGCCTGGCCCGCGAATATGATGTGCATGTTATCGGGTACGAAGGGCAAACGCCCGCCGGGGCGAGTTCGATCACGGTCCATCCCCTCAAACCTTTCAGGAGAATCGGCATCGCCCGGGTGCTTCGCGTCTTCAACGTGCTATGGACCGTGCTGCGTTTGCGGCCGGATGTATTGATCATTTGCACGCATGAACTCTTGTGGATATCGCTCGTGGCGAAAGGGCTCACGGGCTGCCGGGTGATCTATGATGTGCAGGAGAATTACGCCTTGAATATTTTGCATAGCCCAACGTTCACCCCCTTGTTGCGTCCCCTCGCCGCCGGCGTTGTCCGCACAAAAGAACGCTTGTCGAAGCTGTGGGTGTCGCTTTATTTACTGGCCGAAGCGGGTTATGAAAAAGAGCTCCATTTCCCAGGGAAGCGCAAAGTGGTGTTGGAGAACAAGGTACGCTCACCCCAAACCATCGCACAGCCGCTGACACGGAACGATAGCGCACGGGATACGATCCAACTGTTGTTCAGCGGCACTCTGGCAGAAACCACGGGAGTTTTCGTCGCCCTGGAGGTGGCATCCCAGCTTCATGCGATCGACCACCGGATCAGGTTGCTCATTATAGGATATTGCGCTCACGCCAACACGTTCGACAAATTGAAAAGCCTGCTGAAGGACAAACCGTTTGTGACCTTGCAAGGCGGCGACCGGTTGGTGCCCCATACGACCATCCTGGAAGCCATTGGAGCGGCAGACTTCGGCATCGTGTCCTATCCTCCAAATCCTTCTACCGTCCACAGCACGCCCACCAAACTCTACGAATACCTCGCCTACCGGCTGCCCATGTTGCTTGTTGATCATCCGGATTGGGTGGCGCGTTGTGCGCCCTATCGCGCGGCGGTGACTTTCAACCCCGAAAACTTCGATGCGGGAAGCACCCTGCAAGCGTTGAAAACCGGTCCCTTTTATACCGTTCCACCCCATGATGTCTACTGGGAAAACGAAGAAAACAAGCTTTTCAAGGCCATTGAGTACGTTTTAGCCTGACCGCCGCCACGCTTTTTGGCCGTTCAAAACAATTTTGCCTGAATTATTTTTTAGACTAGCCTAAATTTTTATTTTTGTAAATCGATACCTTATGTTATGCCCAGCTTCACGGAAGAAAACTATCTGAAAGCCATCTATCACCTCTCCGCCAGTGGATCGCAGGCCGTGCTTACCAATGAAATTGCGGAAGTCATGCATACCAAAGCGGCTTCCGTGACCGACATGATCAAGAAGCTTTCGGCGAAGAATTTCATTTCCTACGAGAAGTATTACGGCGTGAAGATCACCAAGCAGGGAAAGAGCGAAGCGTTGATGGTGATCCGGAAGCACCGGCTGTGGGAGACGTTCCTGGTAGAGAAGCTTCGCTTCAACTGGGACGAGGTGCATGAGATCGCCGAACAACTGGAGCACATCCAGTCGGCAGTGCTCATCCAGAAGCTGGATGAATTCCTGGGCTTCCCCACCACCGACCCGCATGGCGAGCCCATTCCCGACAAACACGGCAAGATCGCCGTTCCCTTGCGGCAGCCGCTCCATGGACTGGCCGCGGGCTATTCGGGAACCATCGAGGCGGTGCACGATTCGGATTCGAATTTATTGAAGTACCTCAACCGCATTGGCGCGGTGCCCGGCAAAACGATCAAACTTCTCGGCAAGGAAGAATACGACGAAAGTCTGGAAGTGGAAGTGGATGGCAAACGGTTGACGATCAGCAAGACCGTGGCCGAGAACATTTTAGTAACTGCGTAAAAAAAGCAAATGGAAACCGATACTTTACAACAGCGAAAATCACTCAGCGAGGTCCACGCCACCGTGGACACACAACGGAAGGGCTGGCGCAAGATGCTGGCCTTTATGGGGCCTGCCTACTTGGTGAGCGTGGGCTATATGGATCCGGGCAACTGGGCCACCGATATTGCCGGGGGAAGCAAGTTTGGCTACTCGCTGCTTTGGGTGTTGTTGATGTCCAACATGATGGCGTTGCTGCTCCAAAGCCTGAGCGCCCGTTTGGGAATTGTGCGGCAACTGGACCTGGCGCAGGCTTCACGCAGTGCGTATAGCCGGCCCGTCAACTTTGCTTTGTGGATACTGGCCGAAATTGCCATCGCCGCCTGCGACCTCGCGGAAGTGCTGGGGATGGCCATCGGCCTTCAGCTTCTTTTTGGGTTGCCCCTGATCTGGGGCGTGAGCCTCACGGTGCTGGACACCCTGCTGCTGCTCGTGCTGCAAAGCTATGGCATGCGCCGCATCGAGACCTTTATCATTGCCCTGGTCGCCATTATCGGCGGGGCCTTCCTGGTGGAAATGATCCTGGCCAAACCGCCCCTGACGGAGATGGCGCACGGTTTTATACCGTCTTTGCCGAATGAGCAGGCCTTATATATCGCCATTGGTATTATCGGTGCCACGGTGATGCCGCACAACCTATACCTGCATTCATCGCTCGTGCAAACCCGGCGCTACAACACCAGCGAGAAAGGGATTTGGTCGGCCATTAAATATAACTTTATCGACTCGGCCATCGCCCTGAACGCCGCGTTCTTTGTGAACGCTGCCATTCTCGTTTTGGCGGCCGCTACATTTTTTAAAGCGGGCTTGAATGACGTCGAGCAAATACAGGACGCTTACAAATTTCTTGCTCCCCTGCTCGGCACAAAGTGGGCTTCCCTCCTCTTTGGTATTGCCCTCGTGGCCGCAGGACAAAGTTCGACCATCACGGGTACGCTGGCGGGTCAGATCGTGATGGAAGGCTATCTCAACCTGCGCATCGCCCCCTGGCTGCGCCGGCTCATCACGCGGTTGATCGCCATCATCCCTGCCCTGCTCGTCATCCTCATTTATGGAGAAGAAGAAACCGGGGCGTTGCTCATTTTCAGCCAGGTGATCCTGAGCCTGCAACTGGGGTTTGCCGTTATCCCGCTCATTCATTTCAACAGCGACAAAAGCAAGATGGGCATCTTTGTGATCAAACCGTGGCTGAAGGTGGCCGCGTGGGTCATCGCCGCCGTCATAGTGGGACTAAATGTGAAGCTCGTCATCCAGGAAATTACGGGGTGGCTGGCGATGGCCGGCGATTCGGCGTGGATCATCTGGATCACAGCCGTGCCGGTTTGTGTGGCTGCCGCCGGTTTGCTGCTCTACATCACCCTGAAGCCCCTTATTGAACGCCGCGCCGCCGAACGGGACGCCCGCGGACCGCATGGCCAAGCCGTTACGCTGGACGTGAACCACGACCTGGTCTACAACCGCATTGCCATCACCCTCGACTTCAGCGACATCGACAGCCTGACCATCCGCAGCGCCCTGGCCCAGGGTGGCAAACAGGCCCGCTATGTTTTGCTCCACGTGGTGGAAACCGCCGGCGCCATGGTCTACGGCGCCGACATTGCCGACCATGAGTCGCACACCGATGCCCTCTCGCTGGAAAATTACCGCGCACAATTGCTGGAGAGAGGCTACAACGTCGAGATCAAAGTGGGCTATGGCAACCCGCGCCGCTGCATCCCGGAGATGGTGGGCGAATTCCAGGCCGATCTGTTGGTGATGGGGGCTCACGGTCACAAGTTCTTCAAGGACCTGGTGTTTGGCACCACGGTGGATACGGTGCGGCACCGGGTGCATATTCCCGTGCTGATCGTCCGGGCCTGAGGAACGGAAAGACTTGCGCCGTCGTTGACAAGCCGTAACTTGCGCCCATGTCCGTGCACACCGAAGATACCATTGTAGCGTTGGCCACTGCTCCCGGCATAGCGGCCATTTCCGTGATCCGTTTGTCGGGGAAGGAGGCCATTGGCATTACGCAGAAATGTTTTAAGGGAAAAGACCTGCTTTCACAGGCCACCCATACCCTGCACTTTGGAACGTTGCACGACGACGGCCGGACCATTGACGAGGTGTTGGTGGCTTTGTTTCGCGAGCCGAATTCGTTTACGAAGGAGAATGCGGTGGAGATCTCGTGTCATGGATCCCCCTTCATCGTAAAAGAGATCATCAAAGCATTATTGAAAAACGGGGCACGTCTCGCCGAACCTGGAGAATTTACAAAACGTGCGTTCTTTCATGGCCGCTTCGATTTGGCACAAGCTGAAGCCGTCGCCGACCTCATCCACGCTGAAACCGACAATGCCCGGCAAGCGGCGCTCAACCAAATGCGTGGTGGGTTTTCGAAAGAGATCGACCGGTTGCGGGAGGAGCTTATACATTTTGCTTCGCTCATTGAACTCGAGTTGGATTTTGGAGAGGAAGATGTGGAGTTTGCGCAGCGCGATGATCTGAGGAATTTGATTACGCGGATCCGATCCGTTTTGCGGGCCTTAATCGATTCGTTCGACCAAGGAAATGTGATCAAGAATGGAGTGCCCACTGTGATCGCGGGAAAACCGAATGCAGGTAAGTCCACGCTGCTCAACACGTTGTTGAATGAAGAGCGAGCCATTGTGTCGGATATTCCGGGCACTACACGCGATGCTATTGAAGACGAGATTATTTTGGGCGGCATCAACTTTCGTTTTATTGACACGGCCGGATTGCGCGAAACTACCGACGTGATCGAGGCCATCGGCGTGGAGCGTACGCGCGACCGGATGAAGAAGGCTTCGCTGATCATCTATCTCTTTGACCTTGCCAACACTACGCTGGAGGAAATTGATACGCAGCGCCAGGAGTTGGCCACGCTTGGAATTCCGCACATCAACGTTGGCAACAAGTTGGATAAGGCTGATCCCCTATTGTTGGAGAAATTAAAGACAGAAGATTTTACATTCATATCGGCTGCTGCGCACACGAACGTGGGTGTTCTAAAAGATAAGTTGTTGGCGAAAGTGCAAGTGCGGGAAGTGAAGACGGGCGATGTGATGGTGACCAACCTGCGGCATTATCAGAATCTTTTGCAGACGTATGATTCGCTGGGGCGCGTGCTTGACGGGATGAGCCAGGGGATTACGGGTGATTTTTTGGCAATGGATATCCGGCAGTCGTTGCACTATCTTGGAGAGATTACAGGGGCGATTACGACGGATGATTTGTTGGATAATATTTTTAGTAAGTTTTGTATCGGGAAGTGAGTACAAATAAGAATCGATAGACAAACATAGAGAAAATATCTTATTTCATAGGCACTTCGCCGAAATTTATTGTACCCGCCTTAATATTTGTTACTCGATTTCCATGGTTTTTTTGTACCTCTTTGTACCTTCACTGTATCTGCTAGCGTAGAGTCGAATACTGAGGTACAACCTGGGAGAGATTATGGCGCGTACTGACGTGTTGTGACCATTCAGGGCAATCTCAGCCACTTAAAGTCAAGGATAAATTATGAGTTCAAATATTCGAGTAACCAGAAGATGTCTGCACTGTGGCAACGATTTTATTGCAAAGACGACTGTAACAAAGTACTGCGGAGATATCTGCGCAAAGCGTGCGTACAAAAAACGAATCACTCTCAATAAAACTCAAAAGAGTAATACTGAAACGCTTTTGATCATCTCCAAACCTTTCGATGAATTGAAGGCAAAAGAATTCTTGAGTATAGCTGATACTGCCGCGCTCACCGGTGTTAGCGTGCGTACTATTCAACGATTGATTGAACGCGGATCTTTAAAAGCCACCAAGCTTGGCAAGCGAACTATCATCCACAAAAAACAACTTGAAAAGCTTTTTTTATGAAAGTATTTCTCCGAGACAAGAAAATCTCACAAGGACGCAAAACGCTGTATCTGGATTTCTACCCTCCTATCGCTCACCCAGTGACGGGCAAATCTACTCGTAGAGAATTTCTTAGACTATACCTTTACGAAAAACCTAAGAACGAAGCTGACCGCGATCATAACAAGGAAACTAAGATTCTGGCCGACAACATTCGCGCTCAAAGACAAATTTCCATTCAAGCGGGTAATTATGGCTTTATGTTTGAGTCCTTTAAAAAATCGGACTTTCTCCAATACTTTCGCGATCTCGTAGAGAAAAGAAAAACATCTAAAGGTAACTACGATAACTGGCTTAGTTCATACAACTATTTCAATCGCTTCGTCAAAGGTCATTGTCTAATGGAGCAAATGACTGAAAAGTTAGCTAATGATTTCAAAATTTTCCTCTCAACAACCCCCAGCTCGATGCGAACAAAATCTCTGAAAAGACTTTCGCAGAATGCTGCGCACTCGTACTTTAATAAATTTAAGGCCGCTGTTAAAAGTGCATTTTATGAAAAATTCCTGGACGATGATCCCACCAAAAGAGTCAAGTCAATACAGCCGGCCGAAACCGAAAGGGAGTTTCTTACAATGGAAGAACTTAACAAATTAGCAAATACTGAATGTGAGATACCCGATCTAAAAAGAATGGCGCTATTTTCCGCTATTACTGGCTTGCGATGGAGCGATATTATCAAGCTAAAGTGGGGCGAAATAAGTCATAGCAAGGATATGGGGCACTACATTCATTTCACACAAAAGAAGACTAAAGCGGTGGAGCTACTAAATATATCAGATCAGGCGTACAGCTTTCTAGGTACTCCGGGGCGAAGTGATGAAACCGTGTTCCCAAACATGACTTATTCCGCCTGGTTGAATACGAAATTAAAAATATGGGTGATCGCCGCAGGCATTCATAAGAGAATAACCTTTCACAACTTTCGCCACACTTATGCAACTCTCCAACTCACAGCTGGCACTGATATTTACACCGTTTCGAAATTGCTGGGACACAGGAATTTAAAGACCACGCAAGTCTACGCTAAAGTCATAGACAAAAAGAAAATTGAAGCCGCAAGCAAAATCAAAATAGACTTTTCCAATGATTGAAATCAACGACTTAGAGCTTCATCACAGAATTGCTGACTTCCAAAGTGACTATTTCGAATTTACTAGTGACCTTGATCACAAAGAAAAACTTGCATTCGCAAAAGCAGTTTTTAAACTAAACGCCCTATTCGAATACCCTGCAAAAAACTATCACCTCATTAAAACGTTTTTCATTGACAATGAATTTAGTTTCAGTTTCGACAAGTATTACGGAATACGAAGTCATAAAACAAATAAGGGCGGCGAAGTAGTTGACCCTCTTGACTTCAAACTTTTTAGAAGTGGATTCAAACAACTTTCAGATGATGGAAGTATTTCTTTTGAACGATCTCCTTCCGATCAAATGAGCGTTTTCGTTTTGGCAACCGATTCATTTCTTCAATTGCAGGTTAATGACTTGAAGTCCGCAAGGACTAAAGAGCTCAATGAGACTAGCTTGCAAAACCGTGTTGGTTCTGACGATAATTTCGCAAGGCCGACCATTAAACAGTTTGCATTAATGTATTACTACAAAATCAAAGTGGGCACGTATTCCGATTTTACTGTCAACGAAAAAACAAAAGAAATTATAAAAATTGCTAGTGACCTAGGAGTTAGTCAAAAAACTCTACAAACGGCTTTCACCAATGCATTAAAATCGGGTGAAGACGGCCGCGCATACCGCATGACAGTACTCAGAATTGAATCAAATCAGGAAGCCCTTAAAGGGCTTCTCAAAGATGATAAAGAGGCTCTCTTAGAATTAAAAAAAGAGATCGCTAAACTTGGGAACCCCCTTACGTAACCCCCTACCTACTACTTTCTGCTATATAGCTCGGGATATTTGTGTCAACATAACTTGGTTGATACATGACAAATCCATTTGAAACAATTGAATCCAGGCTAACTTCAATAGAAAGTTTGCTTTTGGATCTTACGCAATTCAGGTCTGACAATTCTGTCAGTAAGGGTCCTGCCGAAGAGGAAATTTTGAACGTAAAGCAAGCCAGCGAATTTCTTGATCTAGCCACGCCAACAATTTACGCCCTCACATCAAATAGAATCTTGCCACACTCCAAACGAGGAAAGAAATTGTACTTCAGCAAGTCTGAGCTAATGCAATGGGTCTTATCTGGCAAGAGATCAACGGTTAAAGAGCTAAAAGCCAAAGCAAAATTAAAATCTTAAAACATTAATCAAGTAAGCCAAAAGCAATATGGAAGTCTTAACTCAATATCAAGAATCAATTCCTCCGGGTCTCGGTCTAACCCAGGCATCATTTGTAAATACAGCAGCCACTGTCTCGACCGTTGTTAACACAGCAAGCTCGGTGGTAAATGCAATTCCTACCAAACCAGTTACCGTTCAAAGCGATTTTAGTAAAACCGCAAATGTGGTTGCTACCGGTGCTTCAGTCGTTGCAGCTGCTACCGTATGGTTTCCCCCGGCCGCGATTGTTGCCGGCATTGTAGCCGCAGCTGCTGCCCTTTTGGGGAAAGTCTTCGCCAACAGTAAGGCCAAAAGTTATGCAGCGGAAAGGGGGGAATGGGACAAAGTGAACGCAGACCTCCGATATGAAAATCAACAATTGGACTTTCAGTTCATAGCAGCAAACAATGCCGTCCAACAGTTGAGAGATAGAGTTGCCTCCTTAAGTGGGGTGGCACCAATTAGCAACGGGTTGGGGGATTTAGGAATATGCTGGGGAAATTGCAAAGATGAAAAACGTAAACTTCAATCAGCAAAAGAAGAGTATGAGGTCCTTACTCGTGAGCAGCAAAACAAAACTCAAATTATGGCCTCACTACTCGACGAATACAATAAATTAATGAAGGGCCTGCTAGAGTTACACAGTGATAAATCCTCTAAGGACTGGATCTTTTGGATACTAGCCGGCGCCGGCGCTTTGATTGGCGGCATCCTACTTTTCCAAAACAGGAAGAAAATAAAAAAGGAGCTTTCAAAATAAACTCTCCCAACAAAAAAGCCAGCTGCTAACTGGCTTCTCTTAAAAGGTGTTCAAAATTTTTTACCAATCTCTTATATGGCAAAGATAACCAAAAAACTTACCGATAAAAACCATCCGATCTTCCTCCAGGAAAAACTCAAAACTCTACGAAGTAAACGATCTAAAATCACCTGGTCGATAAGAAAGATCAAAGATCGCCTACAAAATCGACCATCCGATCAACCTTGATATAAGGAAATGACCTCACAGGATAAGTTCTTAAAAGATACCTGGGGCAAATGGGTACGGACGAGCTCTAAGATTACCCATGTCATCGGTGAACTCGAAAATGAAGTCGAACGGATGCGCACAAAAAAACTTCCCGAAACTCTGATAGATCAGAAAGATTCGTTGATCGACATGATTGTCGATTTCTACAATCTTTCCGACCAACTTATTAGCGCCTACAGGATTGCTATGATAAATAGCCAAGCTGAAATTATGATAATGAATGATTGCCTGCGAACTGCAATTCAGAGTGACTTGCGTGACCGGATTTTCGCGAGACTTACTTCCGATCTTAATGAAATGGAGGAACGCAAATTATTAAAACAACAATTAATAGATAAGATGAATGGGCAAAATCATACGGAATAAGATAAATTCAGTTCGCGAACAGGACAGCGAAATGAACTTAGAAACCGGTGACGTCTCCACACCGGGAGCGCCAATTTGGCCAATAAGCGTTCAGAACAGTTTTGTAAAATGCAACAGCTTAGTTGATCAGATTAGAGAACAACAGCTAAACATCGTTGATGAAACCAATGTGGCGTCAATCAGCTACAGTTTAGCTTCA
>DATDAV010000108.1:0-109329 GCA_036525235.1 Chryseolinea sp.
GACAAATAGATGTATCTTCTCGCGGTCGGTCAGCAAGTTGGCATATGAGTTCAAAACTTCTTGAAATGCATTCACAACGGCCTGGATATTTCCTTGGCTGAATAATGCGTCCACGTCCGGTGTCACCACGGCGATGTCAAATTCATTGGCGGGAGTTGGAACTACTTCCGCCGTGGATTGCTGATCGATAGCGAACGAGGTTCCGATCCTTATCACGACCTCACCTTTACCACGCTGTTTTTCTATGGGCAATGCCGTCGGTTTCAATTCGAACGTGTATCCTATTTTTGGAGTTGCGTGGTCCGCGAACCATTTGTTGGACTGATGATGCAATTGATAGATCGTGTACGGATGGGTGTTCCCGACAAGGTATCCCAGGTGCAGGCCAACCGGAATGGGTATAAATCCAAAATAAGCGATCGTAGCGGAAGGATACTTTTCCAGTAGCGGCTTGAGCGTTTCAGTAAACTGGCGCCGCTGTGCTAGAGCTATGTTTTCGAAAGCCAGATCATATAAATCTTCCAATGCCGCGTAACCTACACCGAAGTCAACGAAAATATTCTTTTGGCTACCTGTTGGCAAGGCGCTCAAACACTCTGCCTCTGTTATTCGACGATTGACGCCGTAGTGGGCGATCACGATTTGTACTTGTTCCTCTATCATAGTCTTTATTTTTTTGATTTTTATTTTAGTTCAACAGAGCCGCTACCTGTTGTTTGGTTTCTTCATTTCCATTGTGGTCAATTCCACCCCCGTGCCACACACCGCCAGTGGCCAACCATACTTCGTAGTGATAAAGCCATTCGCTTGCCCAGGGGATGAGGGTTCGGACATAGTACATGCTCGGGTCCCACTCGTTGTCTTTGGGGTAGTACAAGCAGAGCTCTTGCTTTTCGGTAGAATAAACATGAGGCAGCCCTGTAGCAGTAGGCGCCAGCCTTAACACCGGAGCCAGGACGTTGATACGTATGAATTCGCCGTCGAGAAAATGAAGTTTTATCTTGTAGGTATCGCTCAATGGTGTAGGTGTGAGCTCTCCAACCCAGATCAATTCCCTTTCGCCCTTGCGTGTGATGTTGGATGATGGAAAGTAAGAGCGTAGCGCACCCGCCTGATGAATGAGCGAAATCCTTTTTTTCATTTGCCGAAATTATTGTGATAGCCTACGTGGGCACGACCCGAGCTTCCCAATACTCCGGTTGAGGCCGCCATCTTCATCACGCCCCCGTCGCGTTGGGCTTTGGCATTTTCGCCGATCTTTGAAAATACATTATTCACGGTCCGTTCGCCAAATGATTTTGCCATGGCTGTCTGAATGTTATGCAGGCCTTTCTGAGTAATGACTTGGTTCACATCCTTTTTTACACATTCAAGCCATTTGAAAAATTTTTCTTGTTTAGCCGGCTCAGCCGGCCATTTGTCTGCAAAATTTTCTTCTGGGTTGACGGGGTTGGATATCCACTTGACGTTTTTGCCCGAAGCCCGGTCGTACCTTTCTTCAATGAAATTTTCCATCGTATTGACAATAGAGATCAACGCATCCAAAACGTCGGTCTCACCTTTGTAGGCCCGAGCGCTTAGCACCGTGATGATGATTGAGATAGGTTTCTGTTCATCGCCTTTGAACAGAATGTCGCGGTGCCGCTTCAGAATTTGAACGACACATTGCAGTGGGAGCTTGTTGGTTTCGTTATCTGGGACGGGCTGAATGGCCTCGTTCAAACTCATGGCTTTCTGTAGCGCAAGAGAGGCTCTAAGTTTAAACCAGGCTGCCAGCCCGAAAGGGTTGCTCTTTAACCATTCATCCGGGTTGGTGGAAGAGGAATAGTTATGGGTGAGTTTGTCCGTTATCCTTATAGCGGCCGTTTCAAAATCCTGTTGTCGATTGGCGGACATAGCCTTCTCCAGGATTACAAAGTACTCTTCGTTGATGATGGCAGGCAGGATGTCCATATGGAACCTTGCTTGGTCTCGGTGTAGCAAAGTCCAACACCTGCGTCCTTCCTTATCAAGCATCCGCTTGAACGTTCCATGGTCCTTGAGCCGGTCGCCAACAATCTTTTTGAGGTGGTATTGCGTCCAGGAATCATTCTTTCCAGTCAGACGGCACACCAGATCGATGTCCAAGTCGTCACACTCATCGACCGGTTCAATCATGGTACCGAAAATAAAAGACCCCTGGGGCAATATTTCTGGCTTATAGGGGGCCAAGGCTGATTCCGGCCTGGCGAGCCAATCCCCTACGAATTGGTAACTCGCGACTGCCTGATCGTATCGTTCTTTGCTGATATTCAGCGACTTAGAAAGATGATCGAAGATTTCGTTAAACTGTTTCTTTTGTTCAGGTGTAAGCATATTCTCTTTATTTTTTATCTTGTACTAAACCATTAGGCACGACCCCCGCAGTTTTGGACCGTTCAAATACAATACTTCAAAGCGTGACTCACGCTTTTCGGTACTCACAGAGAATAGCTTGTTTCCATGGCTTGGCAGGATTTTGAAACGGAATCCACCGCTGATCTCATCCAGTACATTCAATGGATGAAGGAAGACCCAGGAATTGGCCAGGAAGGCATTGACGCCTTTCGTGCGTTCTGTTTCCGTTTTGGGGACGATATCCGCAAAAAATGCCGGGTGATCTGCCGAAATCGTGGTATAGATGATGCCACGGCCGACGAACTTGCCGAGCGGACATTTGGACGCTTTTTAAAGTATCCCAAATACAAGACGGACAAATGCAAAAGCGGAGACATTGACAAGTGTGTGAAACTGTATCTGTACAGATTTGCCGCCAACGTATTAACCGACTATTTGGATGAGAAGAAACGGCCCTTTACTGGCGATGAAGAAATGATAACGGATTTTCCAGATGTTGACGCAATGGACCTAGCTGACGAAACAAAATCATCCCTAAAAAAGCGGTTCGACATGGTAAAGGCTGCCCTAGAAAGGCTCACCCCAAAACACAAGATAATTTACCTTACATATAAACAGTATGAGGACATCCTCAAGGAGGGGCATTACTTGGATGGAGCGTTACGGGAGAAAATGCAAAAGGCTCTCGGCCTATCACAGGCCTCGATCAGAAAGTACAAGAATGAAGCATTCAAGGAAGTAGACCAATATTTGAATCTTTATGGCCAAAAATAGTCCTAACGTCACACCTGAAAATGTCACGGAATGGTTAGCCTCAACCGGATTCATCTTCCCGCGTACACTTGCAGAGCTTGCGCGCTTCGAGAAGCTGCATTCGGAGATAGCTGATGAAAAATTACCCGCTGAAGGCTTTGATCCCGATGTAATCCTCGGAATCAAGAGCCGCGCTAAAACTGTGCAACTTAAACCTCCCGCCGGTGAAGAAGAAACGCCTCGTTTTCGAATGGCTGCACGAAAAGGCGACACTAACATTGCGGACCACATAATGGATAAAATAAAAAAGAATCAGGACAGTAAAAAGAATGATCCCGGATCACCGAAAGAATAGCCTGAATAAGCTTGCGACCTTCGTCGGAAACGGCTTCTCGGAAAACCATGTAATCCAACTTGGTAAAATTGCAAAGTCGGAACGTATCTTTTTTCACAACGACCACTACGAAAATTACTTCGATGGTATGCTAGTCTGCGACAATGACGATGACTTCCACATCCATCTTAATCTTGACCGTGGCAACACCGAACAGTCGCGCCGGGGACGATTCAGTTTTGCGCACGAATTGGCTCACTACTTTATTGACGAACATCGCATACCCCTGCTTTCCGGCCAAGCGGCTCCTCACGGATCCCTCCATGACTTTGCACACCGTGACGAGGTAGAAGAAGAAGCTGATTACTTCGCGGGCTGCCTGCTGATGCCAGATGCCGCATTAAGAAAGGTTCCAGTACCCAGAAGATTTTCAGTGGACACAATTATCAAGCTGTCTGATGCGTTCAATACGAGCGTTCTGTCAACAGTCTTACGTTTCGCCGAGTCTGGCACCCACGAAATTTGCGCAGTGATTTCTGAGAACAATGTTACCAAATGGTATACGCGCAGTAAAGATTTTCCAGACTGGCCCATTCGCTTTAAAGTTGGACATACCCTACCGCCTTCAACGGTGGCCGGCGAGTTCTACACGAAACGCGACGCCAAATATAAAACGGTGGAGGACGTGGACCCTGGCGATTGGTTTTTTCCTCGGTGGACTCCAACTGCACAAATGCACGAACAGTGCTACTATTCTGACAGCTACGGATATGTGATTAGCCTGCTCTGGTTTGATTAATTTGAACCGGAGTTTGAGGACGATCAAGCAATTCATATAGCACTCCTAGCCCCTTGTGCGAGCAAAAAAAGAGGTGGTGCTTCCACCTCTAAAGTCCCTATTGTAGAAGCCCCTCAAAAATCCTCGCATCTAAATTCTTTTGCGCATCAAACGTCTTCTTGAGTTTACCATGCAAAAGGGCATTGAAAGCATTGTAACCAAGCCAGAAATTTGGTTTAGTGTTTAACAGCCATGCCTTCTTTTCGATGCCTTCTATGACAAGTCTTGCATTGCGCGACGGTTTCGCATTCTTCTCACTGCATTCAAATTGAAACAAGTTGAAGTGATCTGCCGTGACCTTCACAAATTTTCTCAAATCCTTGATCGGCTTTTCCGCTAAGACCTCGAACTTCCGGTGCACTGTATAAAACTCATTGTTCATGAACTTCTCGACCAGTCCCTTGATTTCCGGAACAACGACCTGCACAATATCGCCACGATGCTTCACGCTAAATCCAATCTGAGATGTGGCCGTGTGCAACCCATTCGTACAAACCTCCCGGAAGAATCCAAAATGACCTGATGTCCTGCACGAGCCATCCTAGCTATTGGTAAACCGTAACATCGGCCGGAGCCGGTCTATGCCATTTTTCACCTTAACAATCCAGTTGTCATCAGAAAGTATGTAGTCTACAGCAAAGGATCGGTTGTCGCGATTGATAGAGCGTGTAACGTATCCGACTCCAGCGTTGATAAGTTTGGTCTCCACTTCGCAAAAGAAGTTCTCATTGGGCAAGTGGCCATACGAACTACTCACCACCTTCACAATTTGACGCCCGGAGACTATTGCTCGCTCGAGGCCTCTTCGTGCTGGCAGGCCCGTCAGTGACGATAAGCTCACCACGCATTGTTCTACAAACACATTGTCATTCTGAAGTCTGTCGTTCAGATTCAATCCATCTACTCTTTCTAAAGTTTCCATAGCATCATTTGTTTTAGTTGAACATTTATTGATGCCAGGCATCACGGATTTTCTCCGGAACAAAACAAACGCATGTCTGCTACGATGCTTCCGCCAAAAGGAATCGGAATAAATTGGAAGGAAGGCCGTAGGCAGGTGCCGTTTTATGCCGAAGTCTTTTGGCTGGAAGTCCGGAAAAAATCCGAACTTTGGTAGCAATAAGTGAGCAACACAATCCTCAAGATTAAAACCAGTGTTATGAAGTACGTAAAGATTGAAGGAAGCAAGAAGCTCTCATCTTTCGTCCCTCCCATGAAGGCCCAGCTTTCTGACATGCCCGCGTTCGACAATAAAAACTGGCTCTTCGAAATTAAGTGGGATGGCTACCGTGCGGTCGGCGAAACAGGCAAGGAAAATCCCAGGCTTTATTCAAGAAATGGGCTCACCTTCGACAAAGCATACCCGAAGGTCTTCGCGGCGTTAAAAACAATTAAGCAGCAGGCCATTCTTGACGGAGAGATCGTTGTCTATGATACGGATGGCAAGCCAAGCTTTCAGAAGTTACAAAACTACCGCAGCACGGATCACTATGCGATACAGTACCTGGTGTTTGACTGCCTGGAACTGAATGGGCGAGAATTGACAAGCCTCCCCTTGTTAGAAAGAAAAGAGATCGTTAAAAAACTTATTCCAAAGTCTGACATAATCTTCTACTGTGATCATGTAGAAGAACATGGAAAGGCCTTCTTTAACGAAATCAAAAAAATCGACCTGGAAGGAATGATTGCCAAAAAGAAATTGAGTACCTACCACGTCGGCAAACGGACATCGGACTGGCTAAAGATCACAAACGTGCAAGGGCAAGAAGCCATTATCGTCGGGTTTACAGAGCCCAAAGGTTCCCGCAGTTATTTTGGATCACTGCTACTTGCTGTAACCCAAGGTAAACTCACCTCCATCGGCAATGTTGGCACACGGTTTACGGAACGGTCACTCAAAGAGCTACATCAAAAACTTAAGCCCCTTATACGCAAGTCATCCCCCCTCGATGTACCTATTAAGGAAACGCCGGACATCACGTGGGTTGATCCAAAACTAGCCTGCAACATAAAGTTCACGGAGATCACTGAAGATGGTAGCGTGCGGCATCCAGTATTCCAAGGCTTGAGAATTGACAAAACTCCGTCAGACTTATAGCAACGCAAGGCTTACCCAAAGTGATTGCTCTCGACAATTGCACCCAGGTGATGAATTTTAACAGTCGCGTTCAAATCTGGACTGAACAAGACGGGCACTGGCCTAGAAAAAATCAAATGTGAAATCGGCAGCATTGTTTCAGAAATTTGCAGGTATTTCAGGAATCGTTGCATGTTGCTGGAAATCAAATCAACTCGGTCGATATGTTTTTTCAAGTTATCCGAACTACCATCTGGCTTTACAATGCCTCTATACTCTTGTACCTGTTCAGCTAGTTCACTGATCGTTTTAGCAAAAAGTAAATTCTTACACTCGATCAAATGGATCTCAGCGCTCCCGGGACGCCACGCAACAACATCAACATCACCATAGTCTTTTTTAGTCTCCTTACTTGAAAAGATCGAAGACAAAAGCACTTCGGTTCGCGTCTCAAACCCAAACCCTTTCAAAACATCAGCAACCTTCTTGGTAAATTCAGATCCTCGGCGCTTCCTCTCATCCCCAACCCATTTTTTCATCGCCTTCGATCTACACCGATTCTCTTCCATCCCACAAGTTTTGTAGAGCTCGAACGTATATGCCAATGCATCAGAAACAAAACCTGGCGCAATGACATACCGAGGATCGTCGCCGTCGTCAATTTTGACAACGGGCTTAGTCATGATGGACAACCGCCTGCGAAATAGCCATGGGTTGATGTCGCGTCTTTCATATCCCGGCGACGGCTTTTCCCACGCATCTCTTGAAGTCAATGAGAACGTCTCCAACACTTTCTCCAGCGTTTCGATGTTCAATGGCTTGTTTCGCGCATATGTCAATAGATCGCTTCGCTTCAAACTCAAGATGCCCTGCTCTTTTTCATATCCAATCGCGCATAGTAACTCAAGAAAATCAAGTGCATCGTCTATAGTAATACCGAACTCCTGCTCAAATGCATACAATAAGTCGGGGGTATAAAAATCTCTCGCCAAAACTCGCTCCGCTTTTTCCGCGAAGGCAAAATTCCTCTCATAGTCTTTTGCGTTTTGAACGGTTCGATCCGTCTCATACATCCCAACGACAGGATTAAGAATATTGTCAAAGAAATCCTGATAAAACAACACGTCGCCGCTCGGCGCGACCTCGATCTCTGCCTTAACGACCTCCTTGGTCATTCCGTCGGATAGCCCACCCAGTAGAAAGATCGTATTTGCCAGCGCAAGCAACGGGCTAAAATCCAAGTCTGCGAGATATTTTTCGTCACCTGACAAAGGCGACTCACACAACGCCATCTCGATCAATATTCTACTACTGATGTCGGCAGTGGTGATGCCCGCAAAATGTTCCTTCCTTGCCTTGAAAATATCCTCAGGATCAACGTGCAGATTCAACTGCGCTCGTGCGGTACGTTCCCACACCGTTCGTTCGGCATCCAAGGCTTCAATGTTGGAAAAAAGGGAGACAATTAACCCCTCCCTTGAATACCGTTTCAGCTCTTTCTTTAACATTCCATACCTATGCGCCACTAATCGATTGAGGAATTCAGTACAAGCGGCCTTCCCAGTAAAGTTCTTTCTTCCGCTTGTTTCAAAGTGCCCCAGTCCGACCTTGTATAGCTGTGCATCGAATTCATTTATCAACTGATATCGGCGATCGAAAAATTCGCGCATGTTCTCCCTGAAATTTTTCGCCTGGAATCCATGAATTTGTCGAGAAAATTTATTGGGAATAATCTTTCGCAATGCCTCGTTCACGTGTTCAGTATCATATCGCCCAACAAGCTTGAAAAACGCCTCGAGTGCTACGGCTACCAACGCGGCTTCGCTAAAGTTAGATGTGCTGTGAATGCAATCCACAAACGGTTGGTGTAGATGAACCCGTATTGTATTTTTTGTCGAATCAATAGAGTATGTAGAAATCTGATCGATGTCCGCCTCTACCGAATGCGGCAAAGTTTCAGCAGGGTGTATCAAGCTAAAATCAAGTTCATAGTAAATTGGGTCTGTCTTTGCCAACGGCCCAAATACACGAGCGGCATATTTGGCGACATGCTCGATCCAGTACAAAAACGCGTCGAACACCTTATACACAAACTGCCCATCGCCGTATTGCTCGTGGCCAGTCACACCAACCCACCATGGCTTTGAATTCACCAATGCGCATGCAGAAAATGGATTGAAATAGAAGTTGTCAAAATCCAAATACAGGGCCGACGTATAGACGGACGAGAAATAAGAATTGATCTCCTTTCGTCTAAGGCGTCTGTATCGTCCATCTACAAAAAGGGCAGATCTTTGATCGACTGTGGCAAATGCGTCCCTGCGTATCCGAGCAATACAACCAGTGGGTATGTCAACAATCTTATTGGTTCCATCCACATCAACCATCCGAGGCACGATCTCGCCCTTTCTCTGTTTCCACCATCCATATAGGTTTAAAGGGCCATTGATGTTCTGAAACAGAATACCCAGTTGCTGAATGTGCCGTTCGGCCTTCGTCAACGCAAAGAGAGTCGTCTCGTCGGCGGTCGAAGTCCAACATAGTGTTTGAAGGTCGCATAACGATATCATGGCGACATTCCATCTTTCGATGTGTTCTTCCGGGCCAAAGATCATTCCGGCCCGGCCATAGCCATTGGAAACGATAATGGTAAATCCCTCCTTTACACGTGGGTCGCTCAGCGCTTTAGCACTACATCGGGTAATTCTCTCTGAAATCTCTTTTTGTTGATTTTCGAATTGCTCGGGAAGGGAGTCTATTCCACGCTCGGCCAGTCCGACAAGGGAATCGATTCTGACGACAAAATGAATAACCTTATTTTGGTCGAATGAAGTTGCAAACTCGTAAAAGTATGCGTCGTGGATCCGTGGCATGTCAATCACAAATACGGGACGCGGCGGCACAAATTTCTGTAGGCCTGGTAATTCGCGCAACAGCCGATACGAATGCAACACCAAGCGCTCATGGAATTTCTGTTCCAGGTCCTTCTCCCTAAGCCATCGAAAAACGAAAAACCTGATGGCCCATCCAATGGCGGTGGGAAGGGCAACGAGGATCTTGTCCCCTACCCGTAACAGAGGGGACTTAACCAAGAAAGAGTTCCCGGAGGTGTCTTCCTTTACTTGGTCAAGGATTTTGTCGTCTATGATGAAGGGCTGCAGACTGTCAATAGACATGCCCATCCATCGCAAATCCTCTGGCAAAAAAGCCAGTGAAGAAGCGCGTTGCTCCACTTTGTCCTTGCTTGGAACATCAAGGGTTACCCATGGTCGATTAGCTCCTAATTTGTTAGGTCTTCTGCCGTTTCGCCTTGCGATCTGGTCACTGACCGCTAGAAGGGCCTTAATGGGCTTGTATAAAGTTTCCGTCCCGAAATGATTCGGAAAGGTGGCTATAACACTCAGGACCATATCCAAGTAAAAGCAATTGCTCTCCCACACCCCATCATACAGCAGAAAATCGCCCCAGGGTGTAGCGATGCGGCTGACAAAAATATCTTCGGTAGGGTCTTCACGAAGACGCACCCTGGAGACCAATTCCAAATGATTCAGCCAATGTCTGATAGCGGCCGATGTGGGGATTTTGTTACCGCGACAGGTAGACAATATGTGATGAATGAGTTCCTCGATACGAATGGCATTTGCCTGATATGCCGGGTCGGTCAACAAGCCTGCGACCAGCATCACCGAGGAATCGCGGTCGTAATCGGCCATCTGATAGTTCAACATTCGCGCACAATGTATTGTCCTTAAAAATAGGAATTTCGCCGCTAGAGATTGCAGACAGAACTTCCTGAAAACAGGTGGGACTAGCCCATTAAGTAAGAATATCGTTCCATTTAAGGCTTTATTTACCGCCATCTCCCCAGGCTGTGCAGAATGGCGCGACTAAAAATACCGTAACAAACTGATAATCAGCGTATTTTACGGGACTTCCATATTTTCGAATCTTGAAATTCCGTACTATTTTCGCCATTGAAGTCCCTACCTCGTCCTTGTATTACGGAATTTTGTAAGATCACCATCAACTCCGTCATTTCAAGATCAGCGTCAGCGGCAGAAACGTTACTTAAATGGCCGGACCAATTCATAATTTCACCCAGCAGGGCATTAGAACATTCGATGTCACGCAAATGGTTCAATGCCTTATTGTGGGCAGCAGCAAACAAATACCGTCCTAGGGGTTTGGTAAAGTTCAGCGAATGACGTTTCTCCCAAATCGCGATGAAAAGATCTTGTACGATATCCTTAGACGATTCTCGATTTGCAACAATGCTGTTCACATAGTTGAAGACCACACGGTGGTAACGAACGTAAAGAAGCGTTGACGCTAACGTGTCATCCTTGGCAAGGAGATCCAATATTAAATCGTCATTGTCATCAATTCTATCCATCATTCTTTTCACCAACTGGTTTAAGACAACTGTGAGAAACTTAACAGAACGATAAAAGCTGATTTAACCTCACATTCATCAAACAACGAAATCAACGCCCCTCGCAAAACGATTTACAGGCAAAACCAACTATCTAATGGTGGTATATATTTGATAACACTTAAGTCAACGTTGACCCTACCAGCATTTCACTAATTTGCTTAAAATTTTAATAGAGCAAGACCGAAATCGTTAGCACTGTTTCGAAAACGGCTCTCTTTGCGACCGGAATTCAAAAATATCGATATTTGCCCTGGCGAGAAACTGTTGTTCACATGACCGATATAGCTCCAATGACTGAAGTCAAAGCACACTTTACCGACATACATCGTGAGATCCTGTCCATTCTTGACGGCGCATCATCTTCGATCAAAGTCTGCATGGCCTGGCTGACTGACCGGGCTCTTATGAATAAACTAACTGAAAAACTAAACCAAGGACTATATGTTGAAATATGCCTATTGGATCATAGCAATAACAGGGTTACGAATGGAGAAGTATTCGTAGACCCGCTTGACGATCTACGAAACTATCGGGCAGACTTCGATACCTTCCAGGACTGCAACGGCATCTTAAATATCATACCGGCTCGGCTCGCGTTCGTTCACAATAAATTTGCAGTTATCGATAACATCATAACGATCACGGGTTCTTACAACTGGACTTGGGCCGCCAGTAGAAGTAGAGAAAACATTGTAGTCATTAGAGACGAACAAGTTGCCGCCGACTTTAGCGAGCAACTGCGAGAAATCGTATCTAAAAATCATCATGACATAATTCAGTCCCGTTTTTCTCAATGTGGAAATCCTAATTGTGTGGGTCGGAAGCTAAACATCAAAATTATCGACTACCGCCATACCTCTAAATGGGCCGAAAACGAAGTCTACCGCCTTTCTTTTTGCACCAAAGACTTCAGCCATACAAGACGCGTCTCAGCAGATACACAACTTGATATCTTAGGGAATCTTATCGAGGCTGAACTCGACCGTAACGACCAAGTACGTTTCGTGGATCCGGGTCACCGCGACAATCTCTTGAAACGGCGAATGGCATCCAAGATCGCTTGGGAGTTTGATTCACGGCTCGATTTTTTCGTTACCCAAGGCAGCCACGATGTGTTAGGCGTTTATAAAATTACTAGAGATGATGAGAGATACGACGAAATAAAAGCAATTTGGGAGCACGACCTGATAGCGCCTTTTTCCTTACAGGATTTTGAAACGGAACTAGTTGAGATCGTGGACGCCCTTTCGAAACCTCGCCGGCTGCCCTAGATCGGCTGATCTTCCGACTCGTCACCTTATCATCTTTTCAGGATATGACAGATATCGTCATAGTTGTAAAAAATGATTCGTCCGATCTTTGTAAAGTTTATCCTGCCATTGAGCCTGTAGTTACGAAGCGTCCCCGGCGATATTTTTAAAGCCTGGCAAACATCCTTGGAGCGCATGGTTTGAACAGCGGTCTTACTATGATGATCAACGAGCAGCATCTTGATATCCTCAAGGAGTTCTTCCTTGAAGGGTTTCAAATCTTCAAAGGTGACTACCTGAACACCTTGTCGTTTCGAGAAATCCTTTTGAATGGGTGCGTTGCCAAACATGAATTAAATCTATCCAGATGCAACCACACCTATTCACAATTCGGTCCGAATTGGTATACCAATTTTTTTAACTAGCGGGCATGCGAGCAATAGGGTGTTTTCGGATATGATCCTCCAATTCGAACACGGACACGAACGTCTTTCCTTCGGTTGTACGAAGCGTTATGTAGCCTTTCCGATGATAGTTATACAATGAACGGTGGGATATACCGTATTGCTCACGAGCTTGTTTTAAGGGAATAAATTCCTGCCTTGTCAGCGCGCTGCTGTGGTCTTTAAGGGCGGTGCGGATAGCCATAGGGATAGTCTTGTTGAGTGTCTTGCTCAAGTAACTTTCCAGTAGCTCCCGAATAAACTGTTCTCGTAAGTCCATGCTCCTTTGGCCCTTTGAGTTAAATCAACGATCCATGATCCATTGTGTTACCGCCCAGGCAAGTAACGGGAGCAATGAGGGCTAAAGAGGATCAACGTGCGTTGAGAAAGTTGAAAAATTTCGCGTACTGTGCGCCGTTGACTGGCGTGATTTTCCATGCAGACCAGCCCATATAAAATCTGAAGTTCATGAGCCTTAAGAAACAGTGTTCGCAAGATTTCCTATTATTTCTTACTTTCGATTACCAAGGAAAAGAATCGAAATCCAAGAGACCCAATTTTGGACCCAGAGAAATAAAAAACCTCGAATGCGTAATGCTTTCGAGGTTTTTCGAGGTCTCGAGCGGATTCGAACCATAGCATCCGCCAGCTGGCGAAGAGCTCTGGATGTTGCTGGGATAAGTGCCCCAACATTGAAAATTCAGAAATAAAATGGCAAACATCAAGAAATGCCTGAATGCCTATGCTGGAGATTCCGACCCCTTTGACCACTTCATTCCGTCGAGCCATGACCACCCAAAGTTATCGTAAGAGTAAATGCAGCGCCTAAGGTCTGCGTCGGTGGCCTAGACTGTGAGTGATCTGATGTACCCGAAATCTGGTGATCAAGCATCTGCGGCACTCTTGGTCAATACAAAACGAAATAAGGTGGTCAGCCATCTCGGAATTTCCATGGTACCAAACGACGCTATGCCAATACGTGAAGATGTTTTGGTACCCCCTAGATCTTTTCTTTCAAAAAGTCATAGTCAAAATCGATCAGCGCCTTGGGGTGAACCCCCAAACCTTTCGCGAGTTCAAACAATGTGGTTAGATTCAAATTTGTGTTTTCATCATTCTCGAGCTTGCTAATCTTGGTATGGTCCACGTCACACAAATACGACAGTCCCCGTTGGCTTAGGCCCTTTTGGGTTCTAAGTTCCACCAATTTTTGGCGGAATTTTGACAGTCGCTTCTTATCTCTAGGTTTCATGCTCAATGAGCAAGGTCCACCTCAGGGTAAAAAAATATGTATATAGATCTATATACATATTGAAAATATTACTATTTTTGCCTAAAGTGATTTGTGAACGAAATTTCATAAAAATTGAAGTTGTTATAATTCAGTCGAATACTTCTCTAAGGAATAGAAGCATTCGCACTTAGCGTCTCGCCTGGAAAACTGGTACTTTCGATGCAACGAGGCAATAAAGTGAAATGCTCACGCCTTTGGCGTGGGCTCACTTATTTGTTGCAGGTATACCAGTGCCTCCAGGCAGTAAGTCGGGTTCCACGCCATATTTTTCGCTGGTTCCCAGCTTATGAAGACGCTCCTAGATTTTGATCATTTGAGCGTATGACAAAGATAGCCCCAATAAGGTCCACCGACGACCAGATTTTCAGTTTATTCAACTCTGCCTCCGAGCAAGGACTGACTCTATTGTATAATAGGCTGTCCAATGCCATTCGCCTATACGGTTTTCGACTCGTACGGGACGAATTCATCGTAAACACCGTCGTCCAAGAGGCCTTTTTAAAAACGTGGGCCTTCCGTGAGAGAATGACCAGCCTTGAACACGTCAGACGGTTTCTGAAACTTACTGTCCGTTGGGAATGCATGGCCTACTACCGCGATTCAAAATCCAAATTCTATCGCAGCCTTACCCGATTTGACTGGTTTGAGAACACCAAACTCATTGAATCACTCACTGAGCAGGACGACACCGATTATAAGAGTAAATACCTAAACGAACTGCTTCGGTTAATTCCGTCGCTTCCCAATCAAGGACAGCGTAGAGCTCTTGAATTACACATCCGTGAGGGGCTGTCTGCAAAAGAAATCTCACAACGCTTGCAGCTTCCTACCCGAGTCATAAACGAAGAAATCAATAGCGCATGTAAATACCTTCGCTCGTTATTGGAACCAAAGATATTGTCATCCGCGGTCCGGCCCAGATCGGTAGAAAGCCCCCTGTTGCACGAAAAGTTAACAACCGAACAGCGTCACATCTATTCGATGCGTTACGACCTGCGCTACAGCTTTCTGCAAATCTCCGAGCTTCTGAAGCTCCCTCAGCCATACGTACAGCAGCAATATGTACAAGCCCACGCTACCCTAAAAACCATTTAACACGCGTTGCCTGCATTATGAAGGAAACAACCATTACCACTACCCGAAAGATCCAGATACTGATAGACAGCCCTGATAAGGACTTCATCAAGGACACTTACAATACCTTACGCCGCTGGCAGTCAATCTGCCGGCGAAGTGCCAACTACCTCTCCACGCACCTGTTCATCCAGCATCAAATAAAAGACATGGTGTATCTAAGGGAAGACATCCAGTTTAAGCTAGCGGACTGGACAACCGACCCGCAAGGGATGCTCACCACCTCGCATCAGAACAGCACTTACCGGTTCCTCTCCAGTCAATTTAAAGGACTGATCCCGATGCATATTTTAAATGCGTTGAATCATACCCTGGTGAGTACGTATTCTCAAAAAGCTGGAGCCTATCAGCGTGGAGAGGAGTCGATTTCAAACTATAAGGACGATATACCCATCCCCTTTTTGGCTGAAAACATCCGCAGGCTTTCCTTCATGACAGAGCGAAACGAATATAGCTTTCAACTTTTCTCCATTCCCTTTCGGACGTACTTGGGGCATGACCAGGTAGACAAGCGCAGGCTCATGCAACAGTGGCTGGAGGGGACGGTCAAATTCTGCGGCAGTTCTTTACAGCTGGCGAAACGAAAGCTATACCTGCTGGCTACGTTTGAGCAGAAAAAGGAGCGATCCGCTCTTTCAGATGAAGTAATCGCGGAAGCATCTTTGTCCCTGGACTACCCGGTGGTACTAACCATCGGAAAGGCAGTATTCAAAGTAGGCAGCAAAGAAGAGTTTCTATACCGGCGCATGGCCATCCAGGCCGCCCGGCAGCGCGCCTTGAGCGGGGCGACCTTTAGCCGTGGCGGCAAGGGGAAAAAGCGAAAGTTTCAAGGCGCGGCCAAGTATAAGGACATCGAGAAAGAGTTCGTCCGTACTAGGCTGCATACGTATAGCAAAAAGGTGATCGATCTCTGCGTCGCCCATCAGGCGGCGACCCTGATCCTGGTAAACCAGCAGGAAAAGGAAGCGCTAGCGAAGAATAACGCATTTGTCTTCCGGAATTGGAGCTACGGCGGGCTAAGAGAGAAACTGGCCTACAAGGCAGCTCGTGCAGGAATCACGATCATAGCGGAATAGCTTTCCCACTAGGTGTTTGGGAAATTGAGGGTGCTTGTAAACCCGCAAAGTGAGGCAAGGTTAGCGCTCACTAAATAAGTTTCCGAATTTCGGCCTTAACGGAGTAACATGATGAGCGTCGTGATTGAAGAGCCATTGGCGTGGACTCAATCCAAAAAACAAAATGTTATTCCTGACAGCCAGACACAGGTACTTATATACAACGGCTCACTTATTCGTTTCGAACGTGAGAATGTGAGGGCTAAAGCAACCCCTCGTCTGCGAATGAATAATAGCTTTCGCTAGTAAGAACGATATGGTCCAAAAGCTGGATCTCCAGTAGTTTACATCCTTCGCTGATCCGCCTGGTTAAACTTCTGTCTTCCTGACTGGGCGTGAGGTTTCCCGACGGATGGTTGTGGCAGAGGATAATGCCGGACGCGCCGGCTTTCAAGGCTGCAACAAAGATAAGCTTGGGATCAGCGACGGTACCGCTTACACCACCGGTAGAGTGTTCTAAGATGCCTAGGACGCGATTAGCCCGGTTGACAAGGAGTACCTTAAACTGTTCGACAAGTTCAATCTTTGACACATCCCAGGAGTGCTTCAAAATGTCATATGCATTTTTGGAGCCATTGATCTTTGGGCGCAATGAAGGTTTCACACGAGACTTGTAGGAAAGTTCAATTTCTGCGACGTCGAATAGTTTTGATTGATTAGCATTGTTTTCCATAATCGTAAGAATTAATTATGGAGCTACGCTCTGGCGAAGGGCAGTCGGGCAGTCAATAAGGAAACGGAATAAATTTGAACAAAACACCTGGCCGAAGGCTCCCTGAACTTTATGCCGGAAATCTTTTGACGGCACGGTGTCTTTGCTGCCCGAAGCACCTTTGCGAGAGAATTAATTCTTACGATTATGGAAAACAACTATCAAAAATATTCCAGCGCGAAATTACCGTCTAAACCCTTTCCGGCGTTTCCGTTTTCTGGTTAGTCGCAAAGACGCCTCGGGTGATTGGCTATGCTCAAGATCAGGGGCGAATACAATACCCATATTTCGAACCATTAACTCCGTCGCGCTCGGATCACTTGTGCCTGAAGTATTCCTATCCAGAGTATTGCTGTCCACACTTGCGCCGGATACGATCGGCTGTCCACTAGACTCCTTGTTCGAAATTGAGGATTCTTTGAGGTCAGGCATATCGCTAGCCCGCGCCTTTGTATTTTCGGCAAAATCACCTGTACTTTCATAGTCGTCAAATTTTGATCGGAAATTAGCGCTAAGAACGTTTGAATTATCTCTATCCTTATCGTAGCCGATTTTCTGCTTAAGCGTTGTCCACTTATAGTCATTGCCGAGCTTTGAACCAGTTATAACCATCCCCTGATAAGAGTAAGAAATTCCACTCACATGTCCTGTGTTTGCGACATTAAATTGCGGAGAGATGCCCTTTCCTTCGAGAGCTCGTATAAATTCTGAACAGGTGAGGCTTTGCTTCCCATCCAAAATGTCCTTCACGATTATTTGCAGCTGTAATTTACGGGACATCTCACCCGTTCGCTTAATCATTTCCAGTTCATCTTTAGTGGCCGCGCGCTTGATGGCTTGCTTGCTGGGCAGCACATTGGTGAGGTTATACTTCTTCTCAAGTTCCCGAAGGACTTTTTCACTACGCGCAAAATCATTGCTGTCGCTCAATACCTTTCCATCGTAATCAATCCGGTTCACTAGGATATGCAGGTGCGGGTGTCCTGCATCGTAATGACGAAAAATGATGAATTGATGCTGATTGAATCCATTGGCATACAGGTAGTCAAGGGCGATCCGCTTCATTATGTCATTGGAAACATCTTCATGGGGAGGAAAATTAATGGAGGTATGGTAGAAAAATTTCTGAAGGTTTGGCCGAAGTACTCTGACCATCTGTATTTCATTCATGATTGACTTTTCGTTAACACTTGCAAACGAATGGTCAAGTACTTCGGCCATGTTCTTTTCAACCTTTGCCAGGTTGTAGCGCAACGCGCCACGGAATCCCCTACCCTTGATCTGGTTGCCTGTCATTGGTCAACACGTTTAGTATTCGGCTCAACATTTCAGTGAGTTCAACCTGCCGATCGATGTATTCCGTGGGGAATTCCCCCTTATTGATTTTATGGGTAACCTGATTAAGATTAACGCCAATCTTTTTCAATTCACGATAGAGGGCGGCATCTACAGGCGATAATTTCATAGGAGGAAATTTCCCGGTAAACGCAACGGCCCGTATCCAGTTGGCGGGCGTCATGCCGCTGGCCTGAGCATAAGCCACTGCCTTGGCGTTCTCCGCTTCGGCCAGCCGTATGTTCACCTGGATGGTGCGCTTGTCGTTATCGTTTACCCGTGGCCTTGCCATAATCCTTTAAAAAATCGAACGAAGTGGTCAGGTTAGTATATGAACGCCCTGCCCAAGCCGTTGGAGCGTAGCGGAAACATGGCTTGCTCCGTAAAGCAAGCTCGCATTTACCCCTTGACACAACTTGTACTTTACGGTATTCGAATCTAGCATTAGCTAGATAAACTTGAATCTGATTTTCCATAGCTTAACCTGTTGTTGACTTATTTGAAGGATCGTTGATAACTATTGGCTCTAATTGACCATCTTTTAACTCACTTGCATCCTTAAACTCACGCTTTGGCTGCGGACTGGTGGCAAATGCTTTCGGGTGCTTTTTCTTGTATTTCTGGATCGCACGAGCGAGGCTGAAATAGTTGAGTGACACTGGAATTCCAGATTCCCTCTCAAGATCTTCCTGGATAATTGTGAGCGCCATTGCCTTGCTTAACGAAAAGATCAATGGGACATAGGCTTCCACCAAAAGCGAGTACGCGCCGCGCCTTTTTTCCCGTAAAAACCGTATGATGAGCTTCTTTTCCATCCCGTCAATTGCCGATGAATATCCGAACGGTACTCTTGTTTACCCGGACATACTCCCGGAAACGCTGTGCGGAATCTCCCTTTGCCTCTATGAGGTCGATAAAGAAAAGGCCGTTTTCTCCCTTCCTTGCTCGCTTGGTTAACTCGCTCAGCTGATCACGAGATGCGATGATTGTCCTTGCCCTCCCAAGGTCTCTGCGGATAGACCAGCACCAAATTCCAATTGCAATAAACAATGCGATGATCCCGGCCACGACAATCCATTTTACAGCCGTAGCCAGCTGAAACTTCCAGGCCTCACCAGGATGATTGAAATTGAACACCCTAGGATTTATCCGAGATGATGCCGTTATAATTTCTGAAGCAATCGCCTGGTTGGCTTCGATAGCTCGTTTCATTTCCTGGTGGACAATGTATAGCGATGGCAGTACCGGTTCAGTCGGTAGAAATTCAAATCCATACTCGCGCATCAGCAGCGCACAATATTCCCTTAGCTCGCGACGCTCTTTATCGGTCATAGCCTTCATACCTACAGATTTAGATTCTTCACCGATTCCTCGAAATACACTGACACAAATGGGTCGACCTGGCCAAGGCCTTGGCCATCACGTAAGACATTTTCGATGTTTCGCATGGCTCGTTCGGTCTTGTCCTCGACCAAATCAAAGCTTACAAGTGCAATCTTCCTTTCATTGACATATTCAATCAACTGATCTTGCTGGCTACGCACACAAGGAAACATTCCATTCTGCGCAACAACTATTTCAATTTCTCCTTTTGTTGATTCAACAAGTTCCTGCAAATATGTCATGGTTGCATTAAAGACATTGGCTCCCCCGACGACGCAAACTAGTTGGAGATGAATGTTATTAGTATGCAACAGCCTGACAGTAGCGGCAAGGCTATTAAGGGTAAAGAATTTGGGCAGTTGGTCCGAGATGCTGGCTCCCAGGTCCGCTACAAAAAGTTCGTGGCCTGATTTTGCCACGCTCTCGAACAATGCCAAGAAAACATTTCGATCGATTCGCTTGGTAGCAGGATCAAGAAACCGGACAAGCGTCGGGTTTCTGTAGGAAAGTTGCCGCATGGTCGTGGACGAAACGTCATCCAGATCAAGAACTATCGCATCCGGATATTTTTCAGCCAGCATAAAAGTCAGAATGGATTTCCCCACTCCTCCTTTTGCCTGGTTAACAAAGATGAGTCTTTTCATATTAGTTGATTTAAATCATGGCTTACAATTAAAACGCGCCTGATCCGAAGACAAGCTCGAATTCACTGGCTGTCGTTGGGTGAAACGAAGGTCGATAGCGAAGATGGCCGCGCATCTCGAGTTCTCTTATCACCTTGTGATAGGTTGATGTAGATCTAATACGCGATCGGGTCATTAGAACTCGTCGGGATGAACGGAAGCATGGATTAAACCCAGATGCGGCCCATCCATCAATGATGGCAAAAAGCAAGGCTAGGGCCGTCTTGCTTAGACTACAATCCGAGACTGCTCGGTCAATCACCGCGAGGAACTGATTGGATAAGTTCATAGCCCAACGTCATTTGGATGAACTGGCGAGCATAAACTTTTCAATATCTTGCGATGGATAGAAGAATAATCCACCAACCTTGCTAAATGGCAACGAGCCATTGACACGCATTGCTTGAAGGGTGCCGCCGGAAATGCCCAACATCTTCCGCACCTCGGATGACTTGAGCCACTTTTTAGATGGTGGCGACACATGCTCTTTTAGCAACCGGGCTAGTTCCGAGAGCATTTCCGCTTTGAAATCGACAAGGTCTCCAACTGTTATCAATTGATCCCGGCTTAGTCGATTATAGGGGGCTACTATTTCTATTGATCTCATAGTTCATTACTTTTTTCAGAAATGTGAACCATGGAGGATTTTCATATTCAGAGTTCTGACAGAATTGGGATCGATTTATTTTTGAAACCCGATTTTCGGCGAGCTTTTGAAGGTTGGCGACTCGCGATCGGTAGGCGCTGGCCAGGCGCATACACTCAGACCTCGTCTTACCCTACCGTTCAGGTCAAAAAATTATGATGAGCTTTTAATGAGTCCAAAGATCAACCTTAAGCCTGTTGATCAGTTTGAGTTGCAGCTCGAGTTGACGTTCGAGTTTATGAACGTTTGCAGTTGATTTGAGAGTTCAAACACATGGCCCCGGCCAACGGACGCACATTTCGCGGCAGGTTAGCGGTCACCATTTGCGATCTGCACGCCAAGCTGAAGTCAGGATATCGAGTTCTAAAGAAATTCTTGAACGTTCTCAGTGAAAATGGTCCGCTTAGTCTAGCGGATGAATAACGGACTCGTTGTAAAGCCGAACAGCATCGTTAGGAAAATTCATACCGATTTCCTAGATTGTTATTGTGAGCCCATCACGCCTGCACCAAATTTGGTGCAGCGATGATGGGCTATTTAATTTTAATTGAATTAGTCGAATCTAGAGAGAATTATATGAACATCCTGACTGCGTTACTCGTTGCAAGCACGTTAATTTCCATCACCACCCCAGTTCAGGATCTTCCGATTTTTCACGTTAAGGGCGCAAAATTGACCGCCAAGTATCAGGACGATAAGGAGAAAATGACTGATGCCTTACGAATCTTTGAAAAGGTTATGAACGATAAAATGTTTCAGAAGAAGTTATCCGACACGGCTTTCCTGTTCGACTTGCCGGAGGATCCGATGAGAACATTGTCTTCAAGACAGATTGTTGCAACATTGTTTTCTGGAAAAGAATGGTATCATACTGATGCCGATAATACAGCCGACATTATTTGGAATTGTAGCAAACGAAAACATAAGCCGCCGCTGACCACTGCGATCGGATACGGAGACGAAAACGACAGTACAATAAATACATACATCTTCTTTGTTCGGCATGAAAAGATGGAAGATATCGTAAACAACCTAGCGCATGAGTGGAGTCACAAGGTCGGCTTCGATCATCAAAAGAAAAAACATCCAGAAAGAGACAAAACGGTGCCCTATCTATTCGGGGACTTGGTAGGTGAGTTCTCCAAAAAATATCTCGTTGATAACAGGTGAGTGAAGGACTGACTCAATTGGTCATTCCACTTCGAATCCTCCATTAACAAATATACATTATGAATCAGCTTGAAATTGCCGAAAGAGACGCAATCGTCTTCCTAGCGCTTTTGTCCAAGGCGCATGAACAGTTCGATTTCCAATTTCCACACCCTGACGGCGAGCTGACGCACGCCTATGGTTTAAACATTTTTGCCGCAATCATCGACAACGGTGACGGTCGTTTGTTGGCATCGGATCGGAATAAAATTCATTCTTTTAACAATCCGATGATGCACGCCGAGCAAGTGACGCTCAAACGCGCTATCGACGTGGTGAACGCAAAGCGCCCAAGAAACACGAGTACAACCTCTATCGAGAATTATTACAGGAGGTATCTATTCAATAATCCCACAAATGGTGATTACTGGACAGTTGGTGGCACCCTTTATACTACCCTTGAACCGTGTCCTTTCTGCGCATCAGCACTATTGGTGACACGAATGAAAAGAATTGTCTTTTTAATCCCCGACAAGAAGTTCGGCACTGCTTATCAAAAACTAAAAACCGACTACTATTCATCCTACGACACAAAATATGAGCAGCTGACCATTCTTCCACATCCGGAGAGCGAATTAACAAAGCGCGCGAGCGCTATTCATATTGAGTTATTGAAAAAGGTAGAAGAGATAAAAACCGCCAAGCCAACCCTCTACGATACATTACTACTGGATCTGATGCCCGATATATTAAAGAAAGGATCTGAACTATTTCGGGCATTTGACGAAGGGTCAATTGTTTCCAACAACGCAACAAACAAAGCCACGCTAAAGGATCTTTTAAGCGCAAAATAGCGAATTCAAAATGGGTGAATAGATTAACAGTGTATTAATCGACTTGCCCAATTTTCTATCGCCATCGGGCATGCAAAAAGTGCCTGAAATCAAAAAAATTAGTCTTCACTAAGTCGACACACAGATCCAGACAATCCTGATTTATCCGCGTGAAAGGCTAGCCATTGCCGGAGGAATTGAACTTCGCTTGAGCTTGGGATGTCGTGATTGTCGGATGCAATTGTGATCAAGCGAAGGCAAAAATGGTTGGCCATATGGTCCCCAAAAAAATTGGTGATCAGTAGGAAACGAAAGTAGGTGATCAAGGGGGTGGATTGGCCACCCTGCTGCATGCGCGCATCCTCGCGATCGTTTAGTTTGGACGCTTGACCACACTGCCTTTTCGCCCGACCTTAAACTTCTTGATAATCGGCGGGTACCACCTTCACAAAATTTCCTTTAGAAAGGGCTTCAGGTGCCACGCTTGTTCTACCGACTTTTGGAATTTGTTTTTGAGCCGTTGACCAATCCGATTCAAAAATCGCTGCGTAATACCTCGAAATTTCAGAAGATTCAACGATCACGCCAGCTTCTCGATTTGTACCGACGCCGGTATTTGACCAATTCTGTGAACTAATTAGGACTTTCTCATTATCCACAATAATTAATTTGTTGTGACAATGGACAAATCGCTTCGTGTCAATGAATCGGATGTTTTGACCTAATGCAAGGCCAAAACTTTTTTTGATGTTAGCTATATTGATCTTCTCTTTCTCGACATCCTTCGCGCCGAAAAGTTTTCCCAAAACTATTCTAACATCAATAGCAGGGTTGTTCTCAATCGCTTTCTTTATCGCTTCGAGCAATTGCGCAACCTCACTCTGGCCACTTCGGATGTATTGGTTTTCGATCAAGATTGATTTCGTTGCTGATTCCAGCAGTCCTGGAATTGTCTCCATGTAATTATCTGGCGTCAACACCGGGGTGACGTTGACAGCTTTCTTCGGTTTAAAACTTTTACTTGGAAACAATTTTGAAGGAAGGAGCTCGGGAACAATCTCAACAAGGAAAGGAGGAGAGTCAGCATTCGTTCTTATGGACTCCGCACTTGCGGCATCCAATTGTAATTTCATGTCTTTTTTTAAGACTTTGGAAAAGAAATCTGCCAATGGTTTGGATTTGATAGCGATCCCCATATCCCTGTTTCCTTTTTTAAAATGGTCGCGGTCACCACCGTCGATTTCATTGAAAGGAATGCTGTTGTTTGAATAGTTACCGCTTTGGACAAGCACCCATGTTCCGTCAATTATTATGACTTTCTCATGTGAGGAGGGAAAATAACTAATGACCTTGCTTGCACATGACGGAGCGGGAACGCATTTGCAGCCAAATGTCTCAAGTTCGTCAAATATGCTTTCTTCCGGCTTTGTGTCGATGTCCAGCATGAGCGAAACTTTTACTCCACGCTGCATGGCGTTCAACAATATCTCCTTCATGTATTCGGCCGTGAAGTCGTAAATCCCAATCACGATCTCCTTTTGCGCATTGTTTAGAAGGCGCGATGTAACGGCATAGGTTGAGTCAGGAGACGCATAGGCAATAAATTCACTCTTAATAGAAAATGTGGGGACCTTTTTGATCCTGATGGAGTCGTAATTTTTTAGTTTGCAGTTACGACCCACCATTTCCAGGGTGACCAGAGACAAGGCCTCCGGGCTACCCGTTTTTTGAACAAGTAGTGGCATAAAGGTATTGTGGATTGGTTAAAGTTTTTCGGCTTTGAATCTTTCGGCGAGCCGTAAAACTAAGGGTACCTTCAGGGATTTTTCGCCAACAACGATATCGAGTGAATTTGGAACATTTCCAGACTTCTTATCAACGAATGCAATTACGGCAAAAGTATTTTTCCCTCTCAGCTTGATCTGATCAACGCCAATTGCATGTGCGCCGAGATTCCTCAGACTAGTGGAAAATTTATTTCTGGCAATATTTGCTTCTTTTTCAGTCGCCACGTTGGCAAGATAACCCATAATTATACCACTTAGTTTTCAGCCTCTATTTTTTTTGCTTTCTAGCTGTTTTTGATCGTTTTTTTGCAGTTTTTCGTATCGCTTTTGCTGCTTTTACGGCCTGTTGCCGACCTAGCGAGCGGGTAACGAGTTGCACACCTAGTAGGTTAAGCACTGTGTCAATTGGGGTAAAAATGCTACCCTCTTCCGAGCCTGCGAAATGAAGACCTACTGCTTTTCCTGATTTACTATCAATGACCAAAGACCCTGAATCTCCTCCTTTTGTGTACCGGGTGCACAAAACCTGGTCCTTGAATCCAATCACGCCGACACCAGGCTCTTCATAAGTGATCGTAGGGCGAAAGTTCACATCGACAATCTCCCCTGTGGTTTTTCCAGTTGTGCGACCCACTTTAACAACCTTCATTCCGCGTTTTGGCGCAATAGTCCCAGACGGCACGCCTAGACCTTTGATTTCGGAAACAAAATCAGCTATTCTATCTTTAACCGGCTTGGCAATTGCGCAATCTGCGTGATTTACGAAGTCGCCGCCGTTAATAAACGGAACAAACCTGTGAAGTTTGGCGATGACATCCTTTGGGTCTTTGCCTCCGTCGAAGGATCCTGGATAAATAATGTTATCGCCCTTCTTTGCTTTTCCACTACGAGCTAACACGTGACTATTGCTAAGAATAAAAACGTTTTTGCCGCTGTCGACTACCAATGCCCCAAGAGTTCCGGCTGAAATGTCAACGTGCCCAGTGCTATTTCCGGGCTGAATGGGCTTCCTTGAGGCATTGATCTCGGGAACAATTTCGCCAATAACGATGACATCAGTTGGAATAGCTCGGTTCCCAGAAATCGATTCTGGAATTGTTGGAGGAATCAAATCTGCTCCAGTAAGTTTCTTCGGGTCTACCTTTTTTTTAACATAGAATGTTAACGCCAATTTACCAGTTCGCTTTCCTTGACTCACTTTTTCACTTATACCTAACGCAACGACGTTTCGCTGTTCAACTTTTGTTCGCAAACTCTTAGCATGCGCTCGTTTATCGGTGCGAAGAGACTCAACACGCGCATTCGATGCTGTTGTAAGCAAATTCAGCACCTCCACAATTTTTTGTTCATCAGTCATATTTTGAGGGGTTAAATAGTCGTTGCAGACCCTATCATGAACACACTAAACCAGACGCGACTCACATGAACGGGAATAACATTTCTTAACATCAAGTTAAGGCCTAATGACGTCGGTGCTTCGCCGAATTCATACCATCTCTCACAACACGGACGTGATCGTAAAAAAAAACAAAAAGCCCATCCAGAAAGAATGTTCTTCTTTCCTGGATGGGCTTCCTAGATAAATGTACAAAAAAGTGGGTATTTTTTTTAACGATAATGAAATTTATTGTCCTTGACGAACCGAACTAGGCAGGTGAGTTTGTATATTTGGTAGAGCCCATCTAAAAAGTACCCTAGAAGGTGCTTCTTGGATGGGCTTTGTTTTATAAAAAATGACAAAGGCGGCGAAACAACCACTGTTCCTAATGACGGCTAATTTGCATGCACCAAGAAATAAATTCTAGCCAGGCTGATATGAAAAAAACGTCATTTAACTGATTTGGTACTTTTTCCCGTGAAGGCACCGACTATCCCGTCTTCGAGAAACTCCTCAAGATCAATAATTTCGGATTCCATGTTTTGATTGTCCAAACTTAGTGGTTTTCGCTATTTTATCCTTGCCGGCGTGACGCGACATGTCACACTTTCAGGTAAGTTAATTAGGAACATAAGAATTGCAGCCTGAATCCTATCAAATAGTAATCGGTTACCTATGGGAAAACACATTCTGCTAAAAGAGAAAACTGGTCTAGAGAATCTACCAGATATCGATATCATTGAGCGTATGAGCTTCAGTGAGCACGACGCAGCAAAATCGCATGAAGCATTTGCCGAGTTTCATCGACGCTACGCAGAGTTCATCTATAGCACGTGTTTCTATGTTTGTCGGATGTTGCCGGAGCCGGACGAAGCAGCGGCAGACCTCACTGAACGAATCTTGGTGAGATCTTTCTCCTATGCGGCATCTTATAATCCTAACAGGGCCTCCGTTAAAACCTGGTTGAGCAAAATTGCCCAGAATGAGTTTAACGACTACTATTCCGAGTACAGAAAGCATCATCCTCTTGCAGCCGAAGACGACCGCAATGATACTATTTCAATTGATAGCGTCGATCACGAGAAGGTTGACCGAACTAAAGTAAATGGCGGACGCATCGAAATGGCACTGGATAGTTTGACGCCGATGGAGAAGGACATAGTACTTGTGCACATGATGTACAAAGATATTGACAATCTGGACAGTCAAATACCAAAGCCAGTAATGGATGAGCTATGTGTTCGCTACGACAAAAAGCCGCACGCGATTCGCAAAATCAAATCGCGTGCGTTGATAAAAATCAAAGCCTTCATACTTGATAAATAAAACGTCTATGCCAAAATCAACAAAACCAACGGACACCCTGGAAAACATTGTGCACGAAGTTCTCAAAAGTGTCGCCCTCATTTTTCCAATTTCCGACGAGGACGTCAAAGAATTTGAAAATAAGTTCACAATGGTTCCACTGCCAGAAAAATTAAAGAACTCTGAGGATATTTTAACTCGGAACCGTGATGCTATTCAAGCCGTACATCAACCAGAGTTGCGAATCGCGTCTTTGTGGGAAATGAAAGAGCCGAAGATTAACAAAAGGAAAAATACCAATACAAGTAAAACTTCGAAAAAAAAGAAAAAGTAGAACCGTGGTTCTTTCACTATTACTGACGAGCAATGGCTGACGACAACTACCATTTAAAGATTCCGGATGACAATATTCGCAACGAATCATATCCGAAGCATGGTGGCGGCCAGAACTACCCGCGTACCGACTACACCTCACATGGGAAAAAGCTCTACCAAGACACTAGGCGAACGCAAGGGATTGAGTTAAAAAGGTCTGACTATGGACTGGTGTCTCATCTCTACCTGCAAATTGAAAGTCCAATTACTACCACGGTTAAAATTCACCGAGTCAGTTTGGAAAAACTGGGATTTCAGCTCGTCTACTATGATCGAAGAAGGCCACACCAAGGGGTATTTAGAATCGCAAAGCAGAAATTCGAAGAACTGGACAAGAAAATTGACGACTATATTAACACTTCGTCCAATGTTGGAAAATCATACTTTTCCGCAATCGATGCGATTTCACCTGTGCCTGTAACAAATAAGACGGCCCAAATAGATACGTCAACAAATAACCCAGTAGCGATATCATTTAATTTATACAACAGTGTCACGAGTAAAGAGAAGTTTGTTGTGAATAGAGCTATTGTAGCTGAACTAAAGGCCGAAGGGAGCGATATTACAGATCATGATTTCTCCAATGGTACTACTTCGATTTCTTGCACGATGAGCGCGGTGGCCGCAAGACAGGTTGCTAGAAAGTTTATCACGATCAGAGATGTTACTCTGAATCGAACAGCGACAACTCAAAAATTTATCAAGTCGCGCAACCTGCCCAGTTCTCTAATAGTCTCCAAACCGAAGTCAAATTCAAGAATATGCATTATTGACTCGGGAGTAAACAACTCAAGTGGCATATTCAGCAGTATCTTGGCTAGCTCAATGCCTTATCTCCCTTCTGGGTCGACAAAATGCCAGTATGACCATGGAACATTTGTGGCCAGTCGATGCGTGTTTGGCGACGACATCCAAGGATGCATGCAATCTTTCGTGTTAAATCCTTATTGTCAGATTGTCGACGTACAAACATTTGGTATTGATGGCGTCGGGAAAATGGTCGGTCCAACTGAGTTTCACCTTCGTCGTGTTATCGAAGAAGTGGTTATTAAATTGCACAAAACCGTTCGAGTTTATAACCTGTCGCTAGGATTCGGCGACTCAATTGATGATTATGAATTTTCGGAAACGGCAAAATTGCTTGACGAGCTAACAAAAAAATACAAAGTATTATTTATTGTGGCCTCCGGAAATATAGACCGACTTCTTGGAATATATCCTAACGTGCATTTTCAAAACCCTTTGGCGCGAATTGGGTCGCCTGCGGAATCATTGCTTTCCATTACCGTAGGGGCTTATTCCAAACTTGATGGACTCAACACATTATCGAGGAAAAGCGAATTGGCACCCTTTTCCAAAATTGGCCCTGGCGCAGATTTGGGGGTAAAACCTGAGCTAGTAGCTCATGGCGGGAATTTGGTTAAAAAATACAAGCGCTTGCCGGCAGTTTCGACTTATGGCATAAGCTCGGACGGCAAAACATTAGCCGTCGATGTAGGCACAAGTTTCGCGGCACCCTTAGTTTCGCAGTATGCACAACGACTGTTCGACCATTACCCTAGCAGTGATCCTAATCTAATAAAGGCCTTGTTGTATCATTACGCATCGTCTCGCTCAATTCCCAAAGGTCTTACAAAGAAAGATCTGCATTGCACTGGCTTCGGCGAGCCAGACGTGGATCAAGCTGTCATGGCAGGACCACATAGCGCATCTTTTATTTTTGAGGGCAAGTTGCCCCAAGACAAATATCAATTTGTGGGCTTCCATGTCCCGAAATCTCTGGCCGCAGGAAACAAGAAATCAAAATTAAGATTAAAAATAACCCTCGTTTATGATCCTCAGGTAGACAACGATAATAGGGCTGAATATTCCAAAGCTAGAATTGCAATATCGATTCAAAAACCTAACAATGGCACTGTCCAGAACGTCAACCTTTCGGACGAATCCAACTATCAAATTCAATGGAATCCTATCATTAAGTGCTCGAAGGTCTTTACTAGAAATTACCTTCCTGGCAATTGGGAACTCAGGCTAAGGCTGTTCACCAGGGGAAAAATCTCTAAAAATTATATGCAAGACTATGCTGTTATCATTGAGGTGATGGACGCTAATCAGTATGCCGATGTGTATAACGACGTCCTATCTGAATATCGTGGAGTCTATAGAAAACTGAAAGTGAGGTTAGCGGCTTAACGCAAGACCCGATATGGCGGGTCACTGTCACACTTTCCGGTATAATAAATAGAAACCGTTTGGTTCGTGAAGTTACCAAAAAGTCTAACTTAAATCTCATAGACATGAGCAAAGGAAAAACACAACACGTCGTTCCCCATGATAATCATTGGGCTGTTAAAAAAGGTGGCAGTGACCGGAGCACGGCCATAGTGCCAACGCAAAAACAAGCTATAGAGATCGCGAAAGAGATTTCCAAAAACCAAGGAGCTGAGCTGTTTATCCACGGTCGTGATGGACAAATCCGGGAACGGAACAGTTACGGCAACGATAATTTTCCTCCAAAGGGCTAATTGTGTGGAACTCGTTAAGCGACTTAACCTTCAACCGAGTGACAAGATTTGGTCCCCAAAATCCATGTTGGTGTCATCCAACCTAGTCACCGAAAATAAAGCTGGCATGTTCGTCCGACTCGTAGCAGCAGAGGAATTCTTTTCCGAAACCCGCGCGTGACGCAAGTCATGTCATTCAAAGGAAACGAAACTCAACGCGACGCTGCCATTGTCAGAGCCTTAGTGAGTTAGGGCAGCCCTATATGAAGATTCCGACCCATTGACCGCTTTCTTACGGGAGGTCGTGACCAGCTAAAGTTACCTGAACACTTGACCTTCGCCTAGGTTTCGAACTCCTTGATTGTTTCCAGGTCATGATGTTGCTGGCCACGGTATGGCCGGCTTCAAACATTACGAAGGGCTGATTTCGTAACACCAAGTGGGCGGCGGCGGCCAGGCCCACGGGACCGGCGCCGATGATTGCAACGGGAAGGGATGCAGTTGATCTCATGTTGTAGTTCGTGTTCAGTGATCAAGACGGGGATTCGGAAAAAAGACGCAAAAAAATACCCTGGATTTTTATCTGGCGCTTTTCCTGCCACGCCACTCATTTTGAACTCTTTAAAAACCAGGCCATTGATTGGAAAAAAATAACGACTATCTTAGATGCACGGATTGCTTCAATTTGACTTGATTGACAGGTGGAAAAAAGGTGTACTGTTAAAATCCCTGTTTCCAAAATATTGACCAACAGAAATTTACGGATGGAGTTCGATTCTCTCCGGCTCCACTCCGCCCGCCGAAGCAATGCTTCGGCGGCTTTTTATTTTTCCGAGCATATCCCATCGGTTTTAACGACAGATGAAAATATGGTCAGCACACAAGATCAATACACGACTACAAACTGTTGGTGACCTCATCGTGAAGTGTACGCAGGTCAGCCACCAATTGACTGGCCACCGGCGAGCTCGTGGATTACATCATCGACCTATCGACCCTTATCGTATGGCGTTTACAAATTGTCTTTGACCTGTGCAGGCGAAGCGACCGGCACGGTAAAGCAGAATGTCGAGCCTTTTCCCACGGCGGTTTCCACGGTGATCATCCCACCGTTTTTTTCTACGAATTCCTTGCACAGCAATAATCCCAATCCACTTCCTTTTTCGTTAGCGGTTCCCGGTGTGGAGCGTTTGTCTCCAATTTTGAAGAGATTCTCCAAAATTGCATCTCGAATGCCAACGCCGTTGTCTATCACGGCTATTTTAATGAAACCCTCTATGAGCTCTGCGTGCAGGGTAACTTCTCCTCCTTCGCGGGTAAACTTAATGGCGTTTGAAAGCAAATTGCGAATAACGGTTTTGATCGAGTGAGGGTGAGCCCAAACCCACAACCCTGTTTTATTTTCGTTGACGATTGTTATTCTTTTGACCTGCGCTAAATCCCTGAATAATTCTTCGCTTTCATTGAGCGCCTGACCAATATCAAAAACTTCGGGGATATATCTTATGGTGTTGGTTTGTGAGAAACTCCATTCCAATAAATTTCCGGTGAGGTTGTTCAGATTTTTCAATGACCTGTTCAAATCACCAAGATACCGCTGACGTTCAACTGGTGTCAACGCATCATCGTGATTGGATAATAAATCCATAAGCCCCATTAACGAACTGAGCGGACTGCGCAGATCATGACCAATGATTGCGAAGAGTCTGTCTTTTGAATGGATCGTTTCAAGCAGCAAACTGTTTTGACTGACAATGGCAGCCTCTTTTTTAACCAACTCACCGTTTAGCATGGACAGTTTTTCGTTCAGCACCAAAACCTTCTTGTAGGTTTGTTGTCTTTGCCGGACGAAAAATAACAAGCCTGCAATAATGCTCACGAAAATGAACAACAACCCTATTCCCAGAAGTTGTTGATTTCTCTTTTCGGCTTGAAGCAATGCATTGTCTTTTTCTTGAAGCAGCGTTTTTCGCGTCTGCTCGCGGTTGTTGAATAAATATTCGCTGTACTTCGCCCGACTGTTGTGAACAGAATCGCGTAGCACATTGCTTTGGAGAAGATAGCTGAGGGCTTGTTGTGTTCTTCCCCGTTTCGATTCAATTGTCGAAAGCAAAATGCAAATGCGCTCCATGTCGGATTTAGAGCCTATTTGCACATAGTAGTGATATGCTTCTTCCGCGTAGTGAAAAGCTTGTTGAACATCACCCCTTGTCAACTCGAGTTTTGCGAAATAGTACCGGTTGTCTGCTTTGTCGATTTTATCGGGGAGCGATTTGATAAAATTCCAAGTGGCGTTTAACAACGAATCAGCCATGGCGTACTGTTGTTGCTCCAGGCGCAGCGCGCTCAACATATTGAGCAAGTATCCATAGTTTGGAATTCCCTTTGGATCATAAGCGAGCACCATATTCAAGTACTTCTCAGCTTCGGGCAATCGGTTATTGGCGAGATACGTTTGCCCAATATTTATTTTAAGTGTGATGAAGTATGCGTCCTGGTTGCCTAATACATTCTGAAAATTGAGTGCTCTTTTGAAATAATCAATAGCCCTGTAATAATCTTCCAGATCAAACATGCACCAGCCAATATTTGCGAATGCGCGGCACAGAATGGTTGCATTGTTAACCGAGTCGGCTATATCAATACTTTTTTGATAGCAGGAAATGGCTTGCGCAACCTGGTTTCTCCTGGAGTGGGTCTGGCCGATCAAAAGATAGGACCATGCCATCCCATTTTTATATTGCAGTCGCTTCGCCAACGCAAGCGCTTGTTGGGCATAATGTAATGACGAGTCAACGTTCACAGAATGATAGCTACTAGAAATGTCACACAAGCCATGCACCCGGGTAGTATCCATGCGCAGGGATACCAATTCCCTTTTAAGACTGTCAACATCTCCCAGGTATTCTTGCGAATAGGCGACCGGGGCCACTAGCAGAGCAACCATGGCGAGAGCGTATTTCATCCATGAACTCTGAACCAAGTAGTGTAGAGAAATTTTGACCAATTCGGCATTTATCGTCCTCATTATTCTTGCAGCCGTTTCTGTGCTAGAAGTATAGCGATAAATTGTGCCTTCGGCAACAGCTAACGACCACCTCCTCGAACCCCATGCTGTGACGCCTAGCCGCCGCAGACAGAGCTTCTATTTTAACACATTTCCAACAAACGACATCACGCCATGACAGGTTCAAATGCCAACAGTTGTAACAGCTTGATTTTCAATAGCTAAAAACCGTCGACCCGTTTGAAATCACGGATAAACTGATTTGTTTTTGCCTTTATTAATCAACACCATGCGTAACGAGAGGGACATTAGCGAAATCGCGGATTTTTATCGGGAAACCGTTTTCTTACCATGATAGAGGTATCATGGCTATTATCGGATGGAATAAAGCGGTGGTAGATATACCGAGACAGCGGATGCATTTAAAGGATTCATGGCCTGGTTTACGTGGGTATTCGTTCACCTTATGTTCCTGATCAAATTATCGCAATCGCATCCGGACTTTATATAACTGGGCGACGGGTTACTTTTCAAGGGATCAGACACTAAGAAGGAATCATTGGTTTCATAGTTCAAAGTATCAATGGAAACAAGTACCGCACCTTACGGCAAAAAGTCACTTATCACAAGTCTATTGCTTACTCAACCTAATTTCAGTTTTACATCATGCTACTGTTCAGACAAACACGTCTAAAATAAAAACATGAAAAGAAAAATGATCAGTTTTTTAATGGGCCTTTCGCTTTTTCTTCTCATGCTGATTTTGAAGATTATGCAATGAGAATGAAAAGCAGCTTTCGGCGTAGTGCATATAAGGCTATCCTCCACCACGCAGGCGGTTGTTTACATCTTCGACAAATTCCTTGAAGCCTGCATGCGAAATCCTTTTGGGTAACCGGATCAGTACAGCGTCATCGATCAGCTCAACACAGGCATCTTGGATCGTCGCAAATGCAGCTATATCGGATTGCTCCTCGATGACAGCAAACGGTTGGTATTCATCGAAAGGCCCCTGCCCCCGACCGAGGTACGAATACTTTACATAGACCAGCCCAAAGAAAAGTCCCGGTCTGAATTCCCAGAGGTAATGAATTACTTTTGTGGTGAGTTCCTTAGCATATTCCGATTGCTCAAGGATACGATCAAACGCAATGTCTTTATCATCCTCTGCTTCGCCTATACCTGACTTGATGAAATCCCGATGGATGTATTCAATTTCCTTTAGGTCGTCGGAATAATTCTCTTCGATTTCCTGATCGGACTTGATGCGTGGACCCTCGTAGTTCTCCACGACTATGCCGCGTTCGGCTTCTTCCACGGTGATCTTTTTTCCGGTCAGTGGCTCGTACAACAACTCGTCGTTGAGGTTTTCTTCCTGGGCGGGGTTCTTTTCGTGTTTCGTCAGAAACACCATCCAAACAACAATGCCCCCGAAGAGGCAGAGAAATACAATTCCAGCTATCATGGTAGGGTCTGGGTTGTGGCCAAAGTAAAGATAGCAAAAAGGACATTATTGAAAGCCATCGCTGAAATCAAAAAAAAGGATTATGAGCGTTAGCTTAGAACGGACATAAGAATTCCTGTATTTTGGCCGCATGAAAACTCTGTATTATATAAGCGGATTGGGAGCCGATGAACGGGTGTTCCGTTACCTTACCTTGCCCGGTATAGATCAAAAACATATAAAATGGGTTGAACCCAAAAAACAAGAACGGCTTTCTGATTACTGCAAAAGGTTAATACCTCAAATTGATCTTGAGAGAGGAGTAATCTTGGTGGGGATGTCCTTTGGCGGCATTGTGGCTCAGGAGATTTCGAAAATCATAAAAACCGATAAAGTGATCATCATCTCGAGTGTCAAAAGCGAGAGGGAATTCGATTGGCAGCTAAACATGGTCCGTGTCTTAAAACTATACCGGCTGGTACCTTCACCACTGTTACGGTGGTCTAACCTGCTGACCGGGGATTATTATTTTGGCACACAAAGCAAACTCGAGTCGGATCTGCTGAAACAGATCATTAAAGACTCCGACATGCCCTTCACGCAATGGGCCATTGCAGAAATCATGCGCTGGAAGAATGATCGTGTGACGGACAATTTAATTCACATCCACGGAGATAAGGATCGAATATTTCCGATCAAAAGAATTAAGAATACAACCCGCGTTGACAATGGAGGCCATTTCATGATCGTGAACAAAGCAAAAGAAATATCTGCGCTGATTGAGAAAGAAATAAGTTGAGGCGCAGTAACGACAACACCCCGTTCAATAACCCCAGACTTCAGCCTGCGGAAAGAGTACCCACCCATCATCGGCGCCAACGCTGTGCGAACGAACGGCCCCGGTCAATTCCTCTTGGCAACACTTTGTAGTTCGCCGTAGGTGGGGATTTGCTGCATGATGGATGCCCTGATCTGGGTGAGCAGGTATATTTCCGCCTGGTAAAATTCAAAGGCTATCACCCCGTTGGTGGCTGTCTTTATTTTCTTGTAATAGACTTCCAGTATTTTTTCCTGGTTCGTTCGGTTTGCAAAGTATTGTTGTGCGAGCGAATCGGCGCGGGCGGCGGTCATCTTCTGGTAGGCCTGAGCCGTGCGTTCGTAAAGTCTTATTCTCGCTTTTGCCTCGGGTTTGACGGCAGCCTGGTACTCGTTGTAGATTTTCCAGAAGGCTACCGAATCTTTTCCCGAAACGGGCACTAATTTTTGAATTACCTCTGCCTTCTGTACATGGAGCAAATTAATGATGGCATCTGCTTCGGCGTCCGAGGTTTGTGCATAGCTTCCGAATGTACAAACAGCAACAACTACCAGGGTTAGGATTGTTTTCATGAGTTTTATTTTGGAGCGTTTAGAATGCATAACTATACATCAGAGAGGTTCTCCACTACGCTGACGTCTATCAATGTACTCATATTTGTGGTCCGGTCTACGTTAAATGAGGCTGTTAACCGTTAAACGGGATGTATGGGTTAGTTTCGGGTCGGCGTTTGCAATGTGTTCGTGGGCGCCTGTTGGTGATCTCTTCGCGCCTTTCGCGTGACTTGGGCGCGGTCAAAAGAAAGAAGTCATCACGTTATTAGGATGTAATTTATCGAGTATCATCATCGCTGGACCTAACCCATACCATATCTCGCGCTATTGACCTAAACGCCATCGACATCCTCTGGAAAAGTCAAATTGAAGATTCCAAGGAAAAGTAACTTGACGATCCCCTTATTGGGGACGTTTGATCATTACATATTAGAGCTATTCATATATCCGGCGTGAAATCCCGAAGATGGATGTTGTCCGCGCCCTTACGGTCGAAGGGATATTCGATCAGCGTCTGGAAATTACTGAGCGTTACCAGGATCACGCTTGTGAGGGCAAGAAAAATAAAAATTCCCCATGCTGGAACAATTCCGTCCAGGCGAAAGAGAACGATTGGCGCCTGGACTAAGGGGAATATGATGATGAATAAAATCGTATAAAACCGCAGCCCGATCATGGTACGGTGACGGACCAGGCTGATCAAATAAACAGAACTCTCGGTGACATCTTTCAGGTAGCGAATCGTTCGGAGGACATTGCGCTTTGAAATTTCCTCCCGGTTGCTTTCAATAAAGGAGAACACTTCATTCAGCTTTTTTTGTACCGGTCCGTAGCCCAACGTTCGATTTTCCAGTTGATGGATAAGTTGTGCTGCCACTTCTTTCAAGAGCCGGCGGGCCTCCGCTTTCTTTTCGGCAACCAGGTCTTCCGATATCTGAAACGAATAATGCAGCGCCATCGAAGCTCCTTTAAACAAGCTGAGAAATTCCAAAGCCTTGTCCCTGCGCTTGAATGCGGCTTGCATGGAGAAATGCAGGGGAAAGACCACGCAAAGACCGAACAACAAGAGATCGAGGTGAAACTTGATCTGGAAATGAATGGCTAAAAATGCAGCCACCTGCGAGATGACTAAGGCCAAAAAAGTTCGTAAATTGAAGAAGTTCAAAATTTTCATGGCATGAAAAAGCGTTACGGTTTAACAATGACCCTGGTCATTCTTTTCACGTGTTCCTTTGGCCAGGATGTTCCACTCTTTCAATCAAAGGAAGCAATCAACGTTCGTATCACCGGCTCAATCAAATCTATCAAAAAGAAGTCAAATGACTCCACGCTGGTGACGGGAAAGTTTCTGTATGAGCAAGCGCCCGATCAATGGGTAACGGTGCCTGTGCAAGCCCGGGTGAGAGGAAACTACAGATTAAAAAATTGTTACTTCCCTCCCTTGAAGCTCAAGTTCAACAAAAAGGACGTGGGATCAACGCTTTTCGCAGGAAACAAAGCCCTGAAGCTGGTGTTCCCTTGCCAAACATCGTCGGGCAAGAACAGGCTTGTCCGCAATGAATACTTGTGTTATCAATTCTACGAAATACTGTCCCCCTACTATTTCAGGACCCGGCTTGCCCATCTCGATGTCACAGAGGTCTCAAGAAAGAAGCCGCGTACCTATGACCTGCTGTCTTTTTTTGTGGAAGACAATTCGATGGTGGCCAAACGAAGCCAGGGAAAGATCGTCGAAACAAAAGGCATTAATCCGGCGGCCTTTGATGAAAAACAATCGGTACGAAATGATTTCTTTCAATACATGATTGGCAATGCCGATTGGTCTGCCGTCTTTCAGCACAACAGCAATACGATGTTTGTCCAAGGCAAATATGTTCCGTTGTCCTACGACTTTGATATGTCAGGATTTGTGAATGCCAGCTATGCACACGACAATGCCCCCACACTGGGGACCGGCGATCCACGGGAGCGCGTTTACCGTGGCTATTGTAAATCGAAACCCGCCATGGAAGAGATCCGGAAAGAATTCCTGGAGAAAGAATCCGCGTTGCATGCGGTGATCGATGAACACGCCAAGCACTTCAACAAGAGTGAATTGGATGACATGCACGGATATCTCGATCAATTCTTTAGAATTCTAAAAAGCGATGACCGGTTTAAAGATTCCATTTTGGACTTGTGCAGGACGACGAAATGATCTTCGCCCTGTTCGTTTTTGAAATAGTGCCATAAACCATTCGTTGTGAGTGCTGAAAAAAATGGCTTCCGTCAGCACCTCCTTTAGCGGTCTGCGCACAGTTCACCATTACCTTGGATCGATTATGGAACCGTTTGTTACAAGCGGTCGATAAGCTTGAATTGATCGGGGAACAGTTTGTTACAAACGGTCGATAACGCCCTCCTCCCTCCTTCGTTTTACGTCCTTCGTTTAACCGTGTATTACCGTAAAACGGGTCTGCCGACGCGGCATTTGCCTTTAATTCAGCCTTGTTTTATCTACCTTCGGAAGGGTTGTCACCAAGGGCTCACGTCATCCTGTTCTTCTTTTTGCAAGTAGATGATGAATAGCAGGTGTTAGTTTGAGTAACTGGCTTTATGTACTAAGCAATGCAATATGAAAAATCTTTCACATGTTCTTTGCCTTTGTTACTGCCGCCGTATCGTTGGCCATGGATTGTACGATGTTCTTATTCTCAGCCTAAACCCACAGCAGGATGAAGTAATCTTAAACACAACACTATGAAATTAAAGATCTTTACAACATGCTGTCTGCTCACCCTGCTCTTGTGCTGTACGAACCGAAACGCGGTATATGGACAGGTGTACTCAAACAAGGTTGTCGGGAAGAAGAACGCGGATGAGATCGACAGCATAAAGGCCACTCCCTATCCTTATGCGCTCCCCATTTTGGGTAAAAAGGCCGCAGCGTTGGGGTTCAATCTGCCGTACTCCGCCGGGCTCGGCGTTAATTATCTATGGCAGGAATCCGATCTGGTGATCGACAACCTGGAAATTGGTTTTAACAACGGTCCGCTACACAACCTGGATGAGATCGTGCGCTTCGACAAAGCCACGTCTAACGCGTCGGGCGTGAATATTCGTCCGGACATCTGGCTCTTTCCTTTTTTGAACGTCTATGGCATTCTAGCCAAAGCGAGTCCTTCCACCGCTGTGGACTTCGGCATCTATATCCCGGACGCCGATGGCAATTGGAACAACGTGTTGTCGATGACCACCAAGGCCAATTTCCAAGCGTCTACCTTGGGCTTCGGATTGACGCCGACCATCGGCGTGGGCGGCGGATGGATGGCGCTCGACATGAATTTCACCTGGAGTGATATCCCCGAGTTAGAGAAACCGGCCTTTGCCACGGTGTTCGGACCCCGGCTTGGCAAAAGCTTTAAGCTCAAAAAGCCCGAACGCAACATTGCCCTGTGGGTTGGAGGATTCAGGCTCCACCTCAACTCCGGCACCACCGGCTCACTCCAATTGAATGAACTGCTCGATGTCTCCGGGCTGCAGACGAGGGTTGACAACGGAATCGCCAAAGTCGGAAACGGCCGCGAGCAAGTAGACACCTGGTGGGCCGGCCTCGCGCCCGTGGAGCAAAAGAATCCTGTGAACATCGCCAAGTACGAAACGGCCAACCGCGCACTAGACGCCGCCGGCAGCTTTTTAAACGGACTCGACGAAGCGCTCAACGACGACAAGCATGCCACGGTTCAATATTCGCTGGACAAGCGCCCCAAGGACATGTGGAATTTTGTCATCGGTACACAATTCCAGTACAACAAGCATTGGATGATACGGTGTGAATACGGCTTCCTCACATCGCGCACCCAGGTGATCGCCGGTCTTCAATTCCGGTTTGGATTATAAAGAGCCTGTAGCGGCAACCGGAGGGTGTATGCCCCTTTCGGAATGCCGATGGCAATCCATATAACATCGACCAAATCCGGCGCGTGCCGGCCTGCAAGAAACAGCTAAACAATTTTAAATATGAAAACAAAACTAACTATCGTTTTACCGCTGATGGTGCTGCTGGGGGCCTGTTACCCCAACGGCCCCGAGTATGTTGAAGATGCCGACGTGGTAGCCACGAGCTACGATGTGAAGTATGATTTCAAGTCACAATCGACGTTTGCCATGCCCGACCAGATCGTGGTGGACGTTGAGATCGAGCAGGGCGACACAACATATGAATACATGGCGCCCAAATTTGCCACGGTCATTCTGGATGCGATACAAAAAGACATGGAAGCCTTGGGCTGGGAACGCGTGGACATCGATGAAGATCCGGATGTGCTGCTCACACCCGCAGCCATTTCGTCGACCACATATTTTTATTCCTATTGGTACGATTGGTGGTATGGTGGTTGGTATGGCGGATGGGGTTGGTATTATCCTCCGTATTACACCGTGAGCAGTTACACCACGGGCACGATGATCCTGGTGATGGCCGATCCCAATCAGGCAAGCGAAAGCCCGATCAATCGCTCGCAAGCCGTATGGACGGCTGCCGCCAACGGGCTGCTTACCGGCTACTACGACATCGCACGGGTAACCGACGCCTTACACCAGGCTTTTGCACAATCGCCTTATTTGAAAACCAACTAATGCCTTCCGCCATGAAAAAAATAATCATCCTCGCGCTGCTCGGCATTTGCGTCGGCACGTCGCTCCGGGCCCAAAACAATTTCGCCATAAGCTATTCCATAGCCATGCCCACTGGAGACCTCAACACCTTCATTGGCACAACCAGTTTCCGCGGGATCGCGTTTGACTATCGCTATACCGTGAGAGACAACGTGGCGATCGGCTTCTCTGCCGCCATGAATACTTTTTACGAGTCCAAGTCGAGGGACACTTATACGGTAGACAACATTTCGCTGACGGGAAAGCAATACCGGTACAGCAACAATATTCCCTTGCTGGCAACGGCGACCTATTACCTTAGCCCGGAAGAACCCTTGAAACCCTTTGTCTCGCTCGGCATCGGTACCATGTATTCGCGACGCAATACCGATATGAATTTGTATACAGTCGAGTTGGAAGCCTGGAATTTCGCCTTGCAACCCGAAATAGGTATTCAATATGAACTGTCGGACATGACGGCCCTGCACCTGTCGTTGAAATACATGCATGGATTTCAAGCCGGCAATGAATTGACGTCGGACCAATCGTATTTCTCACTAAACGTCGGCTTTGCCTTCTTTTAAAAGGGGTTCGGCTTTGGGAACAGTTTGATGTCGTCCATGCTTAACCCACACATTATATACCCCACGGCTACGCGGGGTATGGAGTGGACTGGGAAAAGAAAACGGGAGCTTACGATAGCCCCCTTTGTAATACTGTCCAACTCAAAGCAATTCCAATCCCTTAAACACTGTACGCAATGAAAAAGAACATTACGCTACTTTCCTTAATTCTGTTCTGTGTCTCCGCCTATGCGCAACAATCGGAAACGGAACTCATTCGAAATGCATTCAAATCCGAGAAAAAATCCATCGTCGCCGAATTTTTAACCCTTACCAAAGACGATGCCGCGAAATTTTGGCCGGTGTATGAGGAGTACGAAAAGGAGCGTTCTGAATTTGCACTGCGTAGAATAAGACTAATTGAATCGTATGTTGACCATTACGAGAAAATGGATGATGAAAGTACAAACAAGTTGGTAGAAGAAAGCGCCTCCATTCAGAAGAACGAAGTGGTGCTACGCGAAAAATATTACGGCTTGTTGAAGAAAGGTATCTCGACATCCGTTGCCGCCCGTTTTTACCAGATCGAAGACGTGATCAATGTCGTCGTTCGCATGGGTCTGTATGAGGAGCTTCCGCTGTTGAAAAAGTAAAAATGTCGAAATACCGTTGCGACGTTTTTATGATTTTAAAGCGAAGCTCCAGCTGCTCATTTTGCACACTATCTATGTTAAAAACATAGCCAAATAAATTACAGGACAAAGCTTTTAAAGCGATACCCATTTCCGCCGATGCTACAAAAAACGGCCGCACTTAACCGTTAATTAACGTCATGTAACTTATCTGGACGTTTAAAGGCGGTTATCTTTAAAGCAAGCGAGTTTTCAAAAGACCCAACCCGTGGCATACATCGCACGAAGGTTCAAAAGGCATATAAAATATGATATGATCAACCCATCAATTTCCCATTTTAAACTAATAACGATATGAAAAAACTAGCCATTTTTATTTTTGCCGTCACTGCTTGCAGTTCCATTACCGTAAGCTATGATTACGATAAGACGGTCGATTTTAATAAGTATAAGACTTATGCGTACACCGAAGAAACCTTAAAATTGCCGGTCGGTGATTTAGATCGCGACAGACTGATGAAGGCCGTAGACGCTGAACTGGCGGCTCGCGGAATGACAAAGTCAACCAGCCCGGATGCACTGATCGACCTGCAAATCAAAGCAAAAGAGCGGACCGAGGCTACCGCTACCAATACGGGCGGTATGTATGGAAGATATGGCTATGGAGGAGGATTCAGCACCACGAACATTGACTACAATACCTATGTCGACGGGACGCTTTTTGTCAACCTGGTGGATAAAGCCAGTGAAAAATTGGTATGGCAGGGACGGGGCACTAAAACGCTGGATGAACATGCCTCTCCACAAAAGAAAGAAAGCAACATCAACACGGCCGTAAAAATGATCTTTGCAAAGTATCCAGTGCTCGCAAAAAAATAACGGAACAACAAGCATCTGCAGTACACGCAAGGTACAACGCAACTATACCCGGCATCTGTTATGCAGGGCATTGTTGATCTTACCTTTTACTGCCCCTGTCTTGGTTGTGGCGGGCGTCAGGACCAAATCTAAAAACACAACGGGAAGCATACCCAAATCACGCCCATGCCTGCACATGCCACGCGGCTTTTCCTCAAATTATTTTGCCTGCTCATGCCGGGGCTGTTGGTTCACACCCTTGTCCACGCGCAGGAGACTTCGACCGCCACGGCCGACACCACGTGTGTTCAACGCGATCTTCCCGACGTGATTCGTGAAGCGCTGCACAAACCTGTCAAGGTCGATACCAGTGGCGCCGGGTCCATTTTTCTCGTTCCCATTATCGGTTCCAATCCGGCAACAGGTTTTATGGTGGGCGTTGGCGGGCAATACGCATTTAAACTTACGGGGGCAGACACACGCTATTCCATGTTATCGGGCAGCGTTCAGTTCACCGCCAAAAACCAGCAATTGTTTCTATTAAAGAACAATATTTACACCAAAAACAACAACATCTTTTTTACAGGCGATTGGCGCTACCTCATCTTTTCGCAGTCCACATACGGCCTGGGGACCAATGCTCCGGAGGGAGGAATTCTAGACTATCAATTCAATCTCGGGGGCCAGGAAACGTCTGACGATTCGCTCGCACAGCCCATAGACTTTAATTTTCTCCGCTTCTATCAATCGGCATCGTTCAAAATAGGAAAGGCATTTTACCTGGGCGTAGGATACTACCTCGACTACTACTATAAAATCGACGACAAAAAACTCCGGTTAAATCCCGGCGACACCGTGATCACAAGTCATTACGCCTACAACAAAGCTTACGGATTTGATACGGATAAATATTATTCATCGGCATTAAACGTCAACATCATATCCGATACGCGCGACAACATGATCAATCCATACAAAGGACATTTTCTGATCATGAGCTGGCGGGGGTCGATGAAATGGTTGGGCAACAAAAACAACGCGAGTTTTTTTTCCATTGAATGGAGAAGCTTTCATCCGCTATCGGCACGAAACCCACGACACCTGATGGCCTTCTGGTTCATGGGGAACTTCTCGCCCGAAGGCGAATTTCCCTATATGATCCTGCCCGCCACCGCCTACGACCAACGGAGCCGGAGCGCGCGGGGCTACACGCAGGGACGTTTTCGCGGCAACAATCTCATGTATGGCGAAGCGGAATATCGTTTCCCGCTCTCTTCATGCGGAGGGATCTGGGGTGGCGTGCTGTTTGTTAACGCCACCACGGCCACCAACCCAGCACAATCGCTAAAACTAATGCAATCGATAAAGCCTGGCTATGGTTTAGGGCTTCGGATCATGGTCGATAAGAAAACACGGACAAACCTCTCGATCGACATGGGCTTCGGCGATAAGTCGTCGGGGTTTTACCTGGCCGCGTCGGAAACGTTTTAACAGCAAAGCAATTGAGCGCAGAACGAACTTAATCTTTTTTGTTGGCAACCTCTTTTGTCTCCTTCAGCCGTTGAATATTTTTTGCCAGCGTTATTTTATCCCCGGTCGAGTTGGTGAGACGCAGCGCTGTCTCAAAATGCTGAATGGCTTTTTCATTGTCCAACTCCGAATAGAGATTGCCCAATAGCGAAAAGTAAAACGGATTGTCCGTGAGCTTTAGTTTTTCCGCTTCAATGATCGCAGCTTTCTTTCCATGGGTTTTCGAAAGCGCAAATGTCCGGTTCAATGCGGCGATCGGGGAATACTCCAGGATCAACAAGCTGTTGTAAAGCGATAAAATACTCTCCCACTTTTCGGCCGTGTCTTCTTTTTGCGTGTGCCAATAGGCAATGCCGGCTTCCAAATGATATTTGGTGAGTTCATCGCCGCTGGACGCGCGATTCAAATAGGCCGTCCCAGTTTCAATGAGCGCTTTGTTCCAAAGGGTTTGATCCTGGTCCTCGTATAAAATAGCTTCTCCCTTTTCGTTTGTCCGGGCCTCAAAACGCGAGGCATGAAAACACATCAAGGCCAGCAGCGCGTTGACGGCGGGCTTGTTGGTGGTTTTGTTTTCAATCAGCAAACTCGTCAGCCGCATGGCCTCGCTACAGAGGTCCCTGCGCAACGGGGTGTCTTGCGAAGTCGAATAATAGCCTTCGGAAAATAACAAATACAACGTCTTCAGGACGGTCTCCAGGCGGTCGTTTATTTCTGCGACGGTGGGCTGCTCGATCTTAATATTGGCTTCCTTCAGTTTCTCCTTGGCGCGGTTGATGCGCTTATAGATAACTTCCTTGTTGGTCAAAAATGCGTCTGCAATTTCCTGCCCTCCAAAACCGCACAACAAATTCAAGGCGAGTGCGATTTGAGATTCCGGAGCATTGCAGGGATTGCAGATGGTGAAGATCATGGCCAGCTGACTGTCGGCAATATTTTTTTCGGACAAGTCGATCTCCGTCTCTTCCGTTTTATCGGCGCTATATTTTATCTCTTTTGAAAGCCGGTTTTCAAAAAGTGAGTTTCGTTTTAAATAATTTTTGGTTTTGTTTTTGGCCACCGCATAAAGCCACGCCCTGGGATTGTCCGGCACGCCTTGTATGCTCCACAGCTCCGTGGCGGCAAGAAATGTGTCGCTCACCAGGTCTTCCGCTATTTCGATGTGCTGGATACCGAATAAATAGCAGAGTACCGAAACGATGTTCCGGTACTCTGTCCTGAATAAATGGGGTAAAAGCGTTTGGTCTTCCATGGGTGAAATAAAAATGCCCTGTACGTATGACGGGGCATCTTCTTTTACATGTCAGGCGTTTACGAGGGCCATGCGCACCTCCACCGTGGCGCCCCATTCCAGGATCGGGCAACCTTTTGCGATTTCCACGGCTTCGTCATAGTCCTTTGCCCGCACAACGAACAAACCTCCCAGCGATTCCTTGATCTCAGCATAGGGACCATCCGTCACAGCTTCCTTCTTCACCACTTTGCCCCCGCCATCCCAACGCCTGTAGGGACTGACCAACCTATCTTGTGCAATGAGCTTGCCGATCCATTCCTGGAAAGGTTTTATAGAGGCCTGCATTTGTTCGGGCGACGGACTCGCATCTTTGCTTTTCAAATCGCGGTGGATCGCTATGAGGAATTCGTTCATTTGCGTTACTATTTTTTTCGTTCAATTTACAAAAAAAGCACTAGACGGTTGGGATGGCCATGCGCACCTCCACCGTGGCGCCCCATTTGATGATCGGACATCCTTTCGCGATTTCCACTGCGTCGTCGTAGTCGTCGGCCCGGATCAGGAGCACGCCTCCAACGGACTCCTTGATTTCCGAGTACGGTCCATTGGTAACGACATCGCCTTTTTTCACGACGCGTCCATCCAAATCCCAGCGCTTGGGTGGGCCCACCAGTTTGTTTTGTGCGGCAATTCCGCCAACCCAATCCTGAAAAGGTTTTATCGCTTCTTTCATTTGCTCGGGTGATGGACTGGCATCTTTGCTTTTCAGATCTCTGTGGATCAATATCAAAAATTCGTTCATGTTGCTTTTTGTTTATTTCTTATGAAGGGTGAAGGTGTTACCGGGTCTCATCCAAATTGACCCACCTGATAGGTTCCGATCGCATGCGGGAACGAAATGTTGATCCGGTTCCACATGTTGATCGCGCCCACGGAGAGGGTCAGGTCGACCATTTCTTCTTCTGTGAAATGTTTCGTAGCCTCCGCATACACCTCGTCGGGAACGTGACAAGCGTTTACGGCTTCCGCCCACGCAAGCGCTGCTCTCTCGCGGTCTGTATAATAAGGTGATTCCTCCCAGGTGCTCAAGCCGTACAGCCGTTGCTCGGTTTCACCATGGGCACGGGCATCTTTATAGTGCATGTCCAGGCAATAGGCACAGCCATTGATCTGCGATAGGCGGAAATGAATCAGTTCCTGGAGCGGGACCCCGATCGACGATTTCTTCAAATAACCTCCGATTCCAAAGAGGGTCTTGATGGCGTTTTGGCCCTTTTCAAAAGCATTTAATCTAGATTCCATTTTCGTGAATTTTGTTGTTTGAAAGGAAGACAACCGGCTTTCCCGATCTGGACAAAATCTCAAATGTTTTTTTCAAAATTTTAAGGGCGTCCTAAGGCCTTTCCTAAGGCTATTACGCCCTTCAAACCTGGCTTAATCCACTATGACAATCGTATTTTCAGGATTGGACACCTGCGATAAAATATTTTTTTTATCATACAGAATAAGGCGTTGTGGCGTATTTTTGTCGCGATTCAAGCTAACACGACACGCTCCATGGAATGGTTTATAAATTTTACAAGAAGCACTATCGGGAGGAAATTCCTGGTGGCGCTAACGGGTTTGTTTCTGATCAGTTTCCTGGTCGTCCATTGCGCCATCAACGCGATGATCTTCTATAATGATGGAGGCGTGACTTTCACGCATTGGGCCCATTTCATGGGAACAAACCCGGTCATCCGCACGCTGGAGATTGTCTTGATTATTGGTTTCCTGATCCACATCATCGACGCCCTTATATTATGGAGACAGAACAAGAAAGCCCGGCCCGTAGGGTACTACTCCGTGAAGCCTTCCAAAAAAGTGACGTGGCATAGCCGGAGCATGACCTTGCTGGGAACACTCATCCTGCTCTTCCTGGTGATTCACACCTCGAGTTTCTGGATCCCCAATCGCACGCATCAAATTCTGGAGGGGGAAGAATTGCCCTTGTACGCCATGATGCTGGACAAATTTCAAAGCCCGGTTTTTTTGGTCATCTATTTATTTGGATGTATTTCGCTCTTCTATCATTTGCTTCATGGTTTTAAAAGCGCTTTTCAATCCTTAGGATTAAACCATACTAAGTATAATGGGGCGATCGCGTTTGTAGGTACAGCATTCTCGATTGTTGTGCCGATTATTTTTGCGATGATGCCCATTTCCATTTACTTTCACCTCATCGGGTAGAGGGGCTGTGCTGCAGTACTAACGGGCAGATTTTTTAATGAAAACCATTTTCTTTTTCAGCATTTCAATCCTGATGTTCATGGGGACTGCTATGCATGCGCAAGATCGTCAGCAGATCGATGCGGTCTATAAAAACGCACTCTTGCTCTATGAACAAAAAGACACCTTCAAAGCCCTTGCTGAACTTGAAAAAGTCATCCAGTTAGACCCCGATCACAAAGATGCATTGTATACGCTAGCCACCATCAACTATGCGTTGGGCGATCAACCGACGGCAGTCAAGTTTTTAAAACGGGGCGTTCACCTTCACGATCGAAGGGCATTGAAATTCTTACGGGACCAACTCCAGCAGAAGATCACGTACGCCGACACCATGCAATATATCGATCCGGCGACGTCTGAAAAGTTTGACAAAATCAAAAATTTGAATGCACTCACCCTGAACGATATTACAAAAAACATTCTCTCCGTTTCCACGAACGCGAAAGAGCAACTGCAACTGCTCTTGTTGTGGAGTCATCAAAATATGCGTGCCGATGGGGCACGTTTTTTTAATGGTGGCTTTCCACTGAGTACACAAAAAGCCATTCAGAAACGTACGGGACTCTGTGATGAATACTCCAACATTGTCGATGAATTCTGTAAAAAGATCAAGGTTCAGAGCTTTCGGGTGACCGGCTATGTGCGATATCCTGACTTCCAACCGGGTGATGCCTTACGCCAAACGAACCACGCTTGGAATTTCGTTTACCTGGATTCCTCCTGGCTGGCCTGTGATTTATTCTGGTCGACAACGGCGCTGGATGCGGAGGGGTCTACTCCACCTCATTTCGTGAAGCATTTCGAACCGGAGTACTTTCTGGGACTTCCCAGCGATTTCCTAAACCATCACTTACCTGCAGATCCTGTGTTTCAATTTGATCCGTACCCGGTTAAGATCGAGGCGTTCGCGAATAGCCCCGACGGCATTGATCCCCAGGTGAAAAGAATGTCCTATTTGAATTACCAGGACTCGATTAAAACCTTATCGAAACTTACCCCGGAAAGGCGTTTGCTTAAAATGGCAAGGCACGCTTATCTATACAACAAGGACAACCCGAATGAGTTGATCAAAGAGTCATACAACTATGCGGTCAGCATTTTGAATGACAAAATTTCATCAAAGAACGATTTGAAATCCGCAAAGCAATGCCTGGTACTGGCAAAATCCCTGATACCGTTGTCAAACGATGGAGATATCCAAGCATTAAAAGAGAGCTGCGACGCCGGATTGACCATGGCCGACAAGAGGCTTGCAACGGCTAAGTAGGCATCACACAAACACGCTGACGAATTGTTGGCTCATTTTTTGGGAGTCGATTGAATTCAACAACAAGAATTCACCCATGAATGATGCTCCTTGGAACGCCCGCAGCCATCGGATGAACGCCGTGGCTATACTACTATTTCTGTCGTCAATACCGTGGATGTCGTGGGGACAAGCCGGAAGGATTTACATTAAGGGAACAGCCAGGGAGGTCATCACCGGTGAAATTGATCATTTTGAATTTAACCCGTTCGACACCACACTCACGAAGGCGTCACTTGAATATTTGAACAAATTTGGAGCCTTTTATAATGACAGCCTGTCAAGAAACTACAGCTATTCACTCATGTTGGACCCGGAGTCTAGAAGAGACAGTATATCATACCACAGACTACTAGGGATTCTTAACTACCTGCAAAAGAATTATAAGATTGACACGAGTAAATTCAGAATAAGATACCGGGAAAGGATAACCACTACCGGTTGTGACGCCTATATCGCACCTTCTAAAAGGTCTACTAAAAAACACAAGCGCCGATCCAAGGAGATTTAATACTCCGGGCCAACCTCACTTTGGCAGGACTAGGATGCTCTAAAGCGTCCAGACAGCGGCGATTTTCCTGGCCCACCCCGCTTTTTACATTTTTTCATCCGAAGTCTGCAACCTTTTGCCCTTCCCCCGGTACATAAGACAAAGGTGAAACAAACGTTAAGAAAACACTCCTTTTCGTTTGGAAAAAGAAAGACATGAACAAACCCAACCCAGAAAAAACCCAGGCCCCGCAATGGGCTATGCGCTTTTTTCGATGGTTTTGTAACGATCACTTGTCGGAAGCCGTGTTGGGCGACCTGGAGGAGCTTTATGCCCGCCGGCGTCTTGCCCTTGGAAAAAGGAAAGCGGATTTTCTGTTTGTGATGAATGTGTTGTTCTTTCTCCAGCCTTTTGCGATAAAGAAAAGATCATCGTCACCCGTAAATCAACTCGCTATGTTTGAAAATTACTTCAAGATTGCCTGGAGGACCATGTCGCGCCAGCGGTTATATACCGGCATCAAGATCGGTGGGCTGGCCATTGCTATCGGCACCTGCATTTTAATCACCTTGTTTGTCCGCCGCGAGCTCAGCTACGACCAGCACTATCAAAAGGGCGATCTGGTGTACCGGGTTTTCCGCGAAAGTAATTTACACGGGGCGGCTGAGCGAGGTATATACTTTCCAGCGCCTTTCGCCAAAGCGCTCCAGGACGAATATCCCGAAATTGAATTGGCCGGCCACTACAATCCCTCGGCAAACGCTGTGGATGCAGGCAACACGGTGAGACGAGGGGATGAAATTGAAAGTACTCACGAGGACGGGTTTGTTTATGCAGACCAGGGTTTGTCCGACATCTTTGAACTTTCATTTCTTCGGGGCAACGCACAAAAGGCTTTGCTTGAACCCAACACCATCGTGATCACCCAGCGCATAGCCGATAAATATTTTGCAAACGACGACCCGGTTGGCAAAACCCTGATCTTGAATGATGACGAGACACAACCGTACACGATATCGGGTGTCGTTCAGAATCCTGCCGTCACCACGCACTTTCAGTTTAACTTTCTTATTTCGCTTGCCGGGAAGGAATTCTGGAAGGGTGAAAAAACAGCGTGGATGTCGAGCAACTACTTAGACTATGTCCGCGTTCGGCCCGGCACGGACATTGCCGCGTTGGAGAAAAAAATGGATGCCCTGATCGGCAAATACTTTGTGCCTTCGGCCGCCGCCGGTGGGAACGATCGCAGCTTGATGGCCTGGGTGAAAAGTCTTCATTTCAAATTACAACCTGTACAAGATGTCCATCTGAACACGATGGGCGTAGGCGACAACCTGTCGCATGGCGACATCCGTTATGCCTGGCTCTTTGGAGCCATCGCATTTTTTATTCTGACCATCGCCTGCATCAACTTCATCAATCTTTCTACGGCGCGGTCTGCCCATCGCGCAAAGGAAGTAGGCCTACGCAAAGTGGTGGGCTCGCCGCGAAGTCAATTGGTCAACCAGTTTCTGCTCGAGTCGCTGGTCTTCAGTTTTATTTCGTTTGCCCTGGGGATTGCTTTGGCGCGAACCTCCCTTCCCTCCTTTAATACACTTCTTGCCAGTCCACTGACGTTTCCCTGGGAGGCCTGGTGGTTCATTCCTCTACTCTTTTTGGGAGCGGTGCTGATTGGCTTTGTCGCCGGCATCTATCCCTCCTTTTATCTTTCTTCTTTTAAGCCAGTGGACGTATTGAAAGGCCACACCACGCTGGGGGCCCGAAGCTCCATCCGAAGCCTGCTGGTCGTCTTCCAGTTTAGCATTTCCATCATCCTGATCATTGCCACGCTCATCATCCAGCAACAGATGCATTTCATCCTCAACAAGAAATTGGGATTTGATAAAGACCAGGTGCTTCTCCTTCAGGATACACACACCCTGGGGGATCAGATCGTCACGTTTAAAAACGAGCTCGTGCAACTACCCAATATAAAGAACGCCACCATAAGCGGCTATCTTCCCCTGGATGGTGCCGCGCGCAATGGCAATCCCTTTTGGGCGGATGGAGAAAAAGGACCGGACGAAGGTGTTGGCGCGCAAATATGGACGGTCGATCACGACTATTTACCTACGTTGGGCATTGACCTTGTGGCGGGTAGAAACTTCAATATCGAAATGGCTTCGGATTCGCAGGCCGTGATCATCAACCAGACCATGGCAAACGCCCTGAACCTGCAAGACGCTGTTGGTCGGGCGATTGTCAATCCCTGGAAACGAAAATGGAATGTGATTGGTGTCATGGAAGATTTTCACTTTGAAACGTTGAAAAAACATATCGAGCCGTTGTGTGTCGTCATCGGCCGGAGTTCAAATATCATGATGGTGAAAGTTGATTCGAAGAATTCTCAAAGCGTGATCGAATCCATATCCGGGCTATGGAAAAAGTTCTCGCCGCATCAGGCCATCCAGTACACGTTCCTGGATCAGCGCTATGCGGCCATGTACGAGGAGGTTCATCGCACACAACAAATATTTACTGGCTTTGCCGCGCTGGCCATTCTGTTGGCGTGCCTGGGATTGTTTGCACTCTCCGCTTTTTTAGCCGAACAGCGAAGCAAGGAGATCAGCATCCGGTTGGTTTTGGGTGCTACGACAGGAAGCATTTTTCACTTGCTCACCCGGAATTTCATGACATTGTTATTCATCGCCTTGGTCATTGCCACGCCACTATCCTGGTATATGATGCAACGCTGGCTGGAAGACTATGTGTATAAAATTTCCATTTCCTGGAGCACGTTTGTGGTAGCGGGACTGGTGTCTGTCGTAATTGCTTTATTTACGGTCAGCTATCACACGATCCGGGCGGCATTGGCTAATCCAGCAAGCCGGCTGCGATCGGAGTGAACCGTTTCTCTCCTCTAACAAACTGTACTGATTTAATTTTCAGTGCTGATTTGCTGTGTCTTTTCCTCCACCACTTCATTTATTCTTGGCTGGATAAACCAGATCCCAATAGGCCAAAAAAACATTAAAACAACAGTTACTATGTAGTCTCCGAAAGCTGCCTCCTTCCTCATTTCTACCGATGTTAAAAGCCGCCCGGGGAAAATCAGTATGTGCACAAAGGCATAGGCAACATAAAACATGGGTAAGGCTGCCACTCCCGTAAAGATCATGCCTTCCCCATCCGAAAAAATGAGTACGGCACAGTAGGCGACAATAAACACAAACCAATTGATTACAAAAAGGTTGTAGTTCATCTCCACCTTTGCAGGTAAAAAATTATAAAGTCCATGTCCGACGGATAGCTGCCAGCTAAAAGAAATCAGAAGTCCCGTCACCCTTAAGACCGTTGTGATCTCGGGCTGCCCTACAATGGTGAAGCTATTGATTGCGATTCCGATGCAAAGAAGTATGAATATCTGCCAATGCTTTGCGGTCAAAAAAAATTTCATTCCGTTTGATAGTTATTTTTGTATCTGCTCTTCCATAGAATCTTAGAAGAGCCCCGAGGCGTAACTGGCCCGTGATCCATTGTCCGACAACTAAAATACAAATTAAAACTTACCCCGCAAGGAGAGGCGGGTGTTGCGGCGGTTTCACTAACCAACCCTTCCAAAGGCAAACATAATTTTAGTACCTTGGAAAGTTTATTTTATGAAGCCGACATCCTCATCCTGCATCGATTTCAAAAAGCACCTGGAGCGTTTCGTGGAAATTGACGATGCCGAGTTCGAACGGATCCTGGAATATTTTTCCGTGAAGAAACTCAAGAAACACCAACTCCTGGTGCGCGCCGGCGACAAAGTCCATCATACCTACTGGACCGTGAAAGGCCTGCTCACCTCCACCTTCACCGCGCCCGACGGCAAAGAACACATCATCCAGTTTGCCGACGAAGGCTGCTGGATCACAGACCAAAACGCCTTCTATCACCAGGCGAAAGCTACCTTCAACATCGCCGCGGTGGAAGACACCGAATTGCTAAGCCTCTCCTTCGAAAACCGCGAGAAGCTCTGTGTCGCCTTTCACAAAATGGAGCACTTCTTCCGGAAAAAGGCGAACGACAGCTTCACCAAGCAACAGAAAAGGCTACTCACCTACCTCACGTCCGATTCCCAGCAACGCTTCGAACTCCTGCTCCAGGAATATCCCAAGCTCATGCAACGATTGTCAAAAAAAACGCTGGCGGCCTACCTGGGCGTGTCCCGCGAAACGCTGAGCCGTTTTACAAAGAAAGGGTGATCTCAAATTAGTGACATACGTCACTTTTTGGCGGCTGCCGATGGCTGACTTTTACATAAAAAACAACGCTATGAAAAAAGTCAAAACCGCCATCCTTGCCTTGTTGGCCCTGGGATGCTCATTTGCCCATGCACAGTCCGGGAAGGGCAGTCAAAACGCTGCGCTGGAAGAAGCCAAAAAAGCCATTGCCGCCAGCAACGCCATTTATTTTGAATCCTTTGCAAAAAACGATCCCTCCATTTTCGTGAACCGCTACGCCAAAGACGCTTGCATCCTCGCTCCCAACGCCCCCGCCATGTGTGGCCGGGAAGCGGCTGCCCAGTTTTTCAAAACGGCCTATGACGAATTCGGTCTCAAAAACGGCAAGTTTATTACGACGGCGGTTTATGGCGATGGAAAAGAATACGTCACCGAAGAGGGTCTCTGGCAATCGTTCGACGCCCAAGGCAAGCTGTTTGATGACGGCAAATTTCTCGTGCTGTGGCGAAAAACCGATGAGGGCTGGAAAATGTTCCGCGATTCGTTTAGCAGCAACCGCATTCAAAAATAACATCGTCGATCGCATGGCCATGTTCACCGAAATCCATCCTACGGAAGCGCTTAAACCTTATGTTAAGCGCTTTTACTTTTACGAGGCTTCGTCCGATCTCGCGTTCCATGACGTCGTGTTTCCCAGCGGAAACATGGAGATCATTTTCAACCTGGGCAACGGCTGTTGGAAAACAAAAAAAGAGGACACCTTTCAAACCACGCCCGCCATTGAGCTTTGGGGACAACTGACCAAGCCCCTGGTGATTCAATCCGTGGGGAAGAATTGTATGCTGGGCGTCCGGTTTTATCCACACTCGGCGGCGTATTTCTTCCGTGAGAACGTCTCTCTATTTAATAATGACGTTATGGATGGCGCTGAGGTATTTGGCCCTGCCATAAAAACGTTGCATGCTTTGTTATTGGACCTCACTTCCTTGGAGGACCGGATCTTGCAGCTTGAAACTTATTTATTGAGCCAACTGATCTTGCCCAAAAAAAAGTATTCCAAGATCAAGTTCGTGGAAGAAATTGCCAAGGGCTTGAGAAGTAATGCTTCCGAGGAAAGGATCGGCTCCTTTTCTGAACGTCATAAAATATCATCGCGCTATCTCCATCAATTGTTTTCGCAATACACCGGGCTCACCCCCAAGCTGTTTTGCAAAATAAATCGCTTTCAACACAGTCTGAACCTGATGCAAAACCAAGGTCAAAAGCTGACCAGTGTTGGTTACGACTCGGGCTACTTCGATCAGTCCCACTTCATCCGCGAATTCAAGTTGTTCACCGGCACCACGCCAACTTCGTTTTCTACTCAAGCCACTCCAATCAATCAAATTTTAAGCAACGTTTAGACTGTTCCGATTTATACAATTCCAGGGAGTTCGTCGGCTGTAATTTTACAGCAGTTAAACAAACTAAAAATCAAACAAGATGAAACCTCCAAGAAAAGCAGAAGACGTTCACACTACGCTGGCCAACGCCTTCAACACCGGCAATGTCGACATTGTAATGAGCATGTATGATGTTTCGGGCATTATCGTGCCCGAGCCTGGAAAGCCCGTGTCGGGACACGCCAAATTTGAAGAAGCCATAAAAGGCATCTTATCCATCAAAGGCAAAATGGATATCAAGACCGTTTATTGTCTTCAAACCGGGAACATCGCCGTGGGCCGGTCCGAATGGAACATCACCGACAACGGCGACGTGAAGATCAGCGCCAAGGGCATCGAAGTGATGAAGCAACAACCCGATGGCACCTGGAAGATCGTTGTCGATCACGCTTTTGGCGCCGAAGCCGGGCTGGTCGTGGCATCGTGATGCTGCAAGTACAAAATGACCGGTCGCGCTCCGGTCATTTTGTATTTTAATTTATTCTCATAACGCGCAACGGAAGTATAAATTTTACGTTCTCCGAAACAAGCATCCGGTCGGGAACAGTAAATGATCTCCCGAAGTATGGCTGACATTCAAAAATAAAATTTAACCTTTATCCCCATGAAAAATAGATTTGACGATTTCCTGAAATTACATCACCAGTCCGAGCCCCTGCTTATCGGCAACGCATGGAATGTTCAAAGTGCCAAAGTATTTGAACAACATCAGCTTAAAGCACTCGCCACCTCTAGCGCAGCGGTAGCGGAAACGTTGGGGTTTGCCGATGGCCAGGGAATGGGTCTCGAGGATTATCTCTTTGTCATAAAACGCATTACCTCCTCCGTCTCCCTCCCTTTGTCGGTCGATTTTGAAGCCGGCTACGGAGACACGCCGGAAGAAATCAGTGCGGCCATCACCCGGTTGAGCGAACTCGGTGTCGTGGGCATCAACATTGAAGACTCGGTGGTGGTGAATGGAAAACGGAGCATCGTCGATGCCGGGGTCTTTGCAGAAAAATTAAAACGCATTATCAAGCTGCTGGATGCAGCGAACATAAAAATGTTTATCAATGTGCGTTCCGATTCTTTTTTGCTTGCCTTGCCGAATGCATTGGAAGATGCGCTGATTCGCATAGATGCTTATCAAAATACAGGCGCACACGGTTTGTTCCTCCCTTGTATTAAAAACATCGACGACATCGCCAAAGTTACGGGGCGTTCGAAGCTTCCCATAAATGTGATGTGCATCCCAGGCCTGCCGGATTTTAAAAGTCTGCAAAGTGCTGGTGTGAAACGAATCAGTATGGGGCCTTTTCTAAACCTGAACGCGTATCAGAACTTGGGAACGGCCACAGACAAAATATTGACCGATGGAAGCTTTAACAGTCTTTTTTAGCTGTTGCTAAAAAAGACTGCCGCTTTCAATTTGTAAACATCATCCATCAACTTTCCGAGTGAAGAGAAAAACCATTGTGTTTTGGGCGAGTGGCAATTGCCCTGGCCGCGATAATATTACTCCCCTTTCTTTTCATTCATTCCTCAAACTATTCACCGGGTTTGACCGCGCCGTTTTAATGGTTTGCACACTCAACGTGATCATTGCCACCACGATCAGCAGTACACCACATACTACAAACACCCACCAACTGATCGTTGTCCGGTAAGCAAAGCTTTGCAGCCATTTGTCGATCGCCCAGGCGGCCAGGGGAGCGGCGATCACAAACGCGATCAACACCAGCTTCACAAACTCGGCCGACAACAGCGACACGATGTGCGAAACGGAAGCGCCCAAAATTTTGCGCACACCGATCTCCTTGGTACGCGCCGCCGAAGTATACATCACCAACCCGAGCAGCCCCAGGCAACTGATGAGCACCGACAGCCCCGTGGCCCAATTCAGCAGCACGGATGTGTTGCGTTCCGTCACATAGAGTTGCGCGATGGTGTCGTCGAAAAACCGGTAGTTGAAATCTGCGTCGGGATACGCTTCGTTCACGGTCTTGCCGATCTTGGCGATGGCATCCTGCCATTGACGCGTGCCTTGGGGTTGGGGTCGCAGGGCCACGTGGACGAAGCCGCCTTGTGTGCGCGATTCGTATACCAAGGGGCCGATCGGGTTGTGAAATGATCCCTCATGAAAATCTTGCATCACGCCCACAATGGGCACTTTCCTATTTCCAGAAAACGTGAGCTCCTTGCCCACCGCATCGGCCGGCTGGCGGAAACCCAGGGCTTTTGCATAGCTCTCGTTGATCAACGCTTCATCGATGTTCTTGCCTTCACGCACATTGCGGCCGGCCACCAATTTGATTTGGTAAACGTCGAGATAGTTGGGATCGCCAAAGCGCAGTTGGACCGAGCGCAGGCGATCGTTGGCAGCGGCCTTTGATCCCGTGTTGCCATCGTCGTAGGTGATGTTGGCAAAGGCGCCTCCCTCCATGGCGGGCGGGAGAAATCCGGTGCTTACATTTTCAACTTCCGGAAGGTTGGAGATTTCATTCAGTATTCTCTCATAATGTGTGGTGTCGCGCGGCAACTCAAAATTCAGGATGGCTTCCTTGCGATAGCCCAAATCCTGGCTCATCGCAAAATGAATTTGTTTGCCCACCATAAAGGCAGCAATGACAAAAAACTGGGCAATGACAAACTGCGACACGGTGAGCATCTTTCGAATGCCCGAACGGCGCGTAGGCATACCGGCAAAGGCCTGGTTCTTCAACACCGCCGAAGGTTTGTAGCCCGACAAGATGATGGCCGGATATAACCCCGCCACAAAACTGACTGCCAGCGTGAGCACCACCAGGAAGGCCATCACCGAAGGTTCGTGCAGGAGGTCGAAGTGCAACCCTGGTGGCAGAAATTCAGCAAATAGTTGTAGAAACGCAGGCGTTAGACTAGCCGAAACCAACATGGCCAGTAAGGTGATGAAAAATGTTTCGCTTAAAAATTGAACCACCAACTGGCCTCGCGAACCACCTGAGGTCTTGCGTATGCCGATCTCGCGCGCCCGCTGCGTTGCCTGCGCCGTGGCCAGGTTCGTGAAGTTGATGCAGGCCAGCAACAATAAGAATGCGGCAATGGCCAGCAAGCCCAACAGTACTTTCCTGTCGGCCGTGCGTTGACCAAACCCGGCATACTGCAAATTGAAGTGAATGTCGTTCAGGGGTTGTAGCCCGAAATCCAGTTTGTTCTGCTCGTCTTTATGAGCGCCATATTTTTGAAACACTGCGTTCATGCGCGCTAGTACATCGGCGGCGCGGCTTTCCTTTGACAGCTTGACATACAGTTTGGAATAGGCCATCCAATCATTCCAGATGTTCATCATGAACTGGTCCTGCAGATGGGTCTTGGCAATGGTAGCGTAAGAAATAAATTCAAGCGAAGTGAGATCGGAAGGTTTGTCAAAGTCTTTTACGATGCCGGTCACCACCACCGTGAGGTTGTCGTTGTACTGGATCTCTTTACCGATCACCTCGCTTACAGTAGTGCGCGGAAAATATTGTGCGGCCCTGCTTTCTGTGAGCACCACCGAGAAAGGATTCAACAAGGCAGACGACTTGCTTCCTGCGAGCCACTGGAACGGGAGCATGTCAAAATACGGATTGTTCGTGAACACGATGCCCGGTTGCTTCTTAAACACTACCTGCTCCCCTGCCCGCGCGACCATCACTTTTGCTGTAGCATCGCCCTGGAATTGCATGATGGGTACCGTGGCTTCCACACCGCTCACCTCGTTTTGAATGGCCATGGCGGCCGGTGCCGGCACGGCGGGAGAGTGCGCATCCACGTCGCCGAATTTCATATCCAACACCACACGATAGATCCGGTCGCCGTCGTCCTCAAAAGTATCGAAGCTGTTCTCGTAGCGGACCAGGAGGTAGATGACCAGCGCGGCGCTGATGCCGATGGAGAGCCCCAGGATATGAATGATGGAAAAGGTGATGTTGCGCGTGAAGGCGCGAAAAGCGACGGTCACATAATTTTTCAACATGGCTTCAGGGTTAGGTGCACGGTATTCATACCAATGCCAGTGCCAAAGGCATCTATTTGACTATCAGTAAACTTAAGCTTTATTTTTTAGTTGTGCTTGTTCGGTTTCGGAACGTTCGTGTTCGATAAGGCCCAATCCAACAGCATCAGCCCTTGTGTATGCTTTTCAGAAATGCGGCTTTGTCGCGGGTGTTGATCACCACTTGTTTGCCTTCACCTTTTTCACCTTTGAAGGCCAGCACGATGCCTTCCTTGTTTTCTTTCGCAGAGGTGATCCGGCCCAGGGGAATCTTATGCAACAGGTCGTGTTGCTTGGTGATGCCGGCCAGCAACAAAAAGCTTCGCAGCCACAGTTCTTTATCCGTCACTACAATATCGAGCGAGCGACTGGCACCACCGAACTTTGTTTTCCACGAGCGGGTGGAATAGCCCAGCGCAGTTTTGTCGCGGTAAACAACGTTCACCGAATGAATGTCCGGGAAGATCGAAAGTGCTTTCTTTCCCTGGTCATAAAAGGTTTTCAGAATGACGATCCCGACAGCAATACCAACCAGCAGGAGGAGTGATCCAACTTCCATTGACAACTTTATTTAAACCACAATATTACATGTTTTCGTCGCGTCCGGATATATGAGCTTTGCATTTTCCGCGATGGCTGCACGGATATTTTCTTCACGATCCTTCTTCCCTTGCCTTCATAAACGCGGCGATCTGTCGCTCACTCTCGTGATCGCTTTTGGAAAGCGTTTCGATGATGCGATGACGCTCGGCTTCGTTTTTATTTTGACTGAGCTTATTCTTGCCCTGCAACTCCGTGACGGTGATCTCGAAGGCCATGATGCCCTTGACAGAATTTTCTTTGAAGTCGGGAGGCAGACTGTCCCATTGCTGGCGATAGGATGCTTCGAACGTCTCTATCATTTGTTCCAGTACCACCACCGCTTGCTGTGGGTCGGGCAATGTTTTCCCCCGGCCATAGGCATGCACGGCCATATAGTTCCAGGTGGGCACGTTCAGGACCTTGTCGTAATGCTTGGGCGAAATGAAGGCATAGGGTTCGCTGAAAATGACCAGCACCAGATTATCTTCGATCTCCGCCCATTGTTTGTTGGCCCTGGCAAAATGGGATGTGAGCACCACGGTGTTGTCCACCTCGCGCACGAGGAACGGCAAATGGGTGGCCGTTTGGTAATTATTTTTTACCGTAACGATGGTGGCAAAGCTGAATCGCTTCATGAAGGCTACCATTTCGGCCGTGTCGGTGGTCAGAAAAACACTGGGCGTATACATGATTGGCAGACCCGTATGCGTACGGATAAATTTTTACCCCTAATTTAGTACCGGGAAAATTGAAAATTCAATGCAGACCGACAAATTAACACACCCCCTTGTCAAGAGCGCATTGACGGCCCTGGACAAAGGCGACGCCAAGGGCTGGTTTGGGTTGTTCACTCCGGATGCGGAGCTGTATGACGACGGCAACAAAGTGAGCTTCGTTCCTTTTTTTACAAAAGCGTTGGGGCATGAACGATTCACGGCGATTGATAAGGTGGAGCAGGAAGGGTTGCATGTTTATGGGCGGTTTCATTCGGATCAGTGGGGGGATTTTAAGACGTATTTTAAGTTTCATGTTGATAAGGGGAATAAGATTTATCGGCTTGAGATTGGGCAGGCGGATTATTAGGGGGTGGGGTTCGGGAGGCAGGGGCCAGAATTTCAAGGAGTCGGAATTCAGGAGCCAGAAGCCAGGAGCCAGGAGCCAGAATTCAAGCGTCGGAATTCAGGAGCCAGGAGCCAGGAGCCAGAATTCAAGCGTCGGAATTCAGGAGCCAGAATTCAAGAATCGGAATTCAGGAGCCAGAATTCGGGAGTCGGAATTCGGGAGTTAGAATTTCAGGAGTCAGAATTTAGAAGTTGGGAGTTGGTGTTAGTGGAGTGTTTTTTTTGTTTGATGTTTTACTTGAATTGGGATGATATGAAATTGTTTTTTTGTTTGGTTACAGGGTTGTTCGTGTTGGGATGTGGGGTCGTTCGGGGGCAGTCGGGGGAGACTTTTCGGGTGGTGGGGTATTATTCGATTTCGTCGGCTTTGGCGGGGGAAGATGAGGTTCCTTTGAAATATGTTACGCATGTGAACCTTTGGTTTTTGAATCCGGATTCGGTGGGGAATTTTACGCGGGATCTGGGTGCGCTGGGGGGCTTCATTGAGCAGGCGCATAAAAAGCACGTCAAGGTGTTGTTTGCTATTGGTGGGGGGACGCGGCAGCCGCAGTATCACCGGTTGTTGCAGGACGACAAGCGTGGTGCGCTCATCCAAAACCTGGTGGCGGAAGTGCAGAAGTACAATGTCGATGGTGTGGATGTTGACCTGGAGGGGACAGACATTGATGGGAACTATGAGAACTTTGTGACGGAGTTGGCGCAGGCGTTGCACGCGAAACAAAAGTTGATCACGGCGGCGATCGCTGTCTACTACAAGGATCAGTTCACCGACAAGGCGCTGGCGCAATATGATTTTGTGAACGTCATGAGCTACGACCGCACGGGGCCGTGGCGGCCAGACAAACCCGGTCCGCATGCTACCTATGCCCATGCCGTGGAAGACCTTGATTATTTTGGTATCGAAAGGAAGATCGCTCCTCAGCGCATGAACCTGGGCGTGCCTTTTTATGGCTACGGCTATGGCCCCGAACCGACCTCCCCCGCCACCAGCAAGACTTACAAGGAAATCGTGGCCACTTTCCCCGGGGCGGAAAATGTGGATGAATGGAAAATGCCGACTGGCCATATCCTCTACTACAACGGTATCCCTACGATACGGCTAAAGACACAGTTGGCGCGGACAAAAGCGTCGGGTGTCATGATCTGGGAGCTGCGCGGCGATAGCAAAGGGAAAAAGTCGTTGTTAAAAAACATTCACCGGGCATCCAAGACCAAGTCCTAGCGCCAGTCGCATTACTTCTTGTCCACCACCACGCCCTGCGTTTCCAGCCAGCGCAACAAGGTGTCCTTCTCTTCCGGGGAGAGTTTGATCGCATTGCCGCGGGGCATTCGCTGTTTCACAAACACTTGCTTGTAGATCTTCGGCGCATGGGTTTCCATGTTGGCGACGGTAAATACTTTACCTGGGTTTTGGCGTTCATGACAAACATTGCACTTGCCTTGCAAAATGGTCAGCGCCTGTTCTTTCGTGCTGTCGTCCTTTCGGCGGACAGCCGGATCAGGTTGGACATTTGCCAGTGTCGCCGGGGAGCCGCACAGCAGCATCGCGAACATCAGCCCCTTGATAAAATGTGTTTTCATAACTTTCTGCATTTGATAAGACAAACCTAGCCTGTCACGCAGCGTGACGATAGAACAAAACCGACATCACGCCGACGCTACAGATTCCTTCGGGCTGAGACACGCCAGGATCACCAACACGATGGCAAGCACGGCGGCATAGGTCCGAATCGTGTTCAGGCTATTCCAGGGTCCTTCGAAAGAGAGGCGCCGGGCGGTCACTTCGGCATCGGATGCCGTGGCCAGGGGGAAGACGTCGAGTGCGTTGTTCAGGGGAACATTTCCTGCGGCCGTCACGCCAAACACTCCCACGGTATAGACCACCGTGGCCGCTAATAAAAACCAGAAGCGCGCAGACAAGGGTTGGGCATAGTGCATGTAGGTGCTCACCGGCAGCAGGAAGAGCGTGCCCATGAAGGCGGCGAAAAAAACGGGATTCAAAATGGCCCGGTTCATGGCTTGCATCGCCGCGACATATTCGCGATCGGTCACGTGGGCCAGGCCTGGGGTGACGGAAACGGACCAGGCGTAAAATAGACCGGCCATCAACGCGGTGGTGGTGGCCGTTAGTACGAGCAGGAGATTGGAAGGCGTTGTCATCGCTATTTTTTTATCAAAAATAGGATCACTCCTTCATTCAGAATTGAACAAAACCGACATGCTGCCCAACAATTCTCAAAAAATCGATCATCAACCGGGACAAATGCGCCATCCCAGGCCAGGGACGGCGTTAGTCCGTCTTATTGGCGTTAGTCCGTTTTATTTTTGCGGATCATATAGCGCATGTCGATGACGATGTTGGTGTCTTTCTGACTGACCGGCAATTCGATAGAGGCCTTTTCAAAGGAGGGCGGGCCGATGGCGCCCATGGCGTTGTTGGAGAACCCAAAGCCTTCCTTGGGGATGCCGAGCCTATTTTGGTCGAGGTCCTTGTTCTTGTTCTCGTCGTGAAGCACGCTGACGGCATATTTGCCCGGCTTCACGTTGTCGAAGATCACGATCACGCCTCCCTTGGACGCCTTTACGATCTTGCCTTCCATAGCGTTGCGGGGAAAATGATCGTCCTTGTCGTAGAGGCCCACAATGATGTTGCCTTTGTTGCTTTTGATCTTCCCGACCTTCACTTCCAATTTGTTTTGCGCCATGGCCATCGTGACAAAAGATATTCCTATGGCAATCATTACTATCCTTCTCATAAAACTTAACGTTTATAAGGTTAAAACAACGATAGTAGCCAAAAAGTTATGCTTTCGGGGTTTGATCCGGTAGTGAGAGAGTTATTAACGTGGGGGCTGGGTAATTCAATTTGAACCGCCTCACCTTCGCTAAAGCTTCGGCGGGCAAAGAAAGACGCAAAGGCGGTTCAATTTTTTTGTCCTCACAAGGGTTTCCTCGACGTCTTCCTTCCCGTCTTCAGCTTCACCATCGTCTCGCGCACAGCGATGCGCGGCAGGCTTTCGGCATTTTCTCCCAGGTATTCCTCCACGGCCTCCCGGTAATGCTTCACCATCGTCCGCAGCAGCCACGAGATGGCCTTGGTGATGAGGATGTCTTTTTCTCCCTTCAGGCGGTCGATGTTTTGCAGCGCCACCGTCACCAGTTCGGCGTTCACGTTCCGGCTCAACGGCGAGCAAAGCAACACCAGCGAAGCGCGGCGCGTTTGAATGTTCTTGCTTTTGGCAAACTTCAGCAACAAGGGCTTCCACGCCTGCCATTGCGCAGGGACCTCCGTGAGCGTATATTTTCCCGTGCACACCACATCCACTTCGGCCCACCCCACCAGGTGTTCCAACCAGGCTCCAAACACGGCCGGCTTGAACTGGCGCTGGTCTGGGGTGGCGTAGTCCAGCAACACCCCGGCCATGAATTTCTCGGTGGCCGATTTCCCTTCGATGAGGCTCGTGAGCACGGGCACAAACAGTTTTGCCGGCATCTCGCGGTGCGCCTTCATCCACCCCTGGCCGATTGCGCGTAGGGTGGGCGCGTTGATGGCGTAGCGCGGGTGTGTGTTACCCAGGTAGTTGTCCGAAAAAGTATGTTGCGTAGGCTTGCCCGCCTTGGCTTGGATGAGCTTCAATAGCTCCTGGTGATGGGGATTCATGGCCATACCGGTAATTTTAAACGTTTCCCCAAGATAGCACACCAAACCAAGCCCTTTTTAGGGCCAGGATTTTTTAGGCCGAAACCTTTCCTTATTTTTGCAGGCAATTGAAAACAGGGCTCCGTATTTCAATGGATAGAATTTCAGATTCCGATTCTGAAGATGCAGGTTCGATTCCTGCCGGGGCTACCAAGACGGAATCAACTGATATCAAAAACCGCTCAAAATCTATGATTTGGGCGGTTTTTGTTTTTTTAGGATGTCAAAAAAACTAAAAAAATTATACCAATTCGGTGACCAATGGAGTCCCTTTAAATTGGTTTCGAACCCACGAAGGGGGGACGCCAGTTCGCAGCTGTAAAGAACATTGATTAAAAACTTTAAACTTTTAACAATGAACCTCAAGAAAAATCTTTCAATTTTCTTCCACCTTGTTTCTTTCAAGAAGAATAAGAATGGCCTGTACCCCATCTGGGTAAGCGTCACGCTAGACGGCAACATACCGAAATCTTACTGGCTGTCAGATCAATGTTGTCGTCAATTTTCACCGCGGCACATCACACAATTTAGCGAGATAGACTTCTCACTTATGATTGTCAGAATTCAAACACGGCCCTTGTTAGATCCTGACAAAGAGATTATCCGGGACCAATTTCCTGCGATGCAAAAAGTAATTAGGAAAAATTAAAGGCGCTAAAATGTATTGGTTGTTGGACTATATTGATTTGAAACAATGGAATTGTTGACTATCTGAATGAGGAGCAATTTTGCTTCCGTATGCAGATTGAGAAGGAATTCATAGGTGATATTTTGAAGGGTTGCTCTTGCATAGAACATATCACGAACAAGAACATAGTATTTGCCTGCCAAATCCGGTCTGTTTTCGATTCCAATAAAGTCGCCAAACAATTTGCCAATGGGTGCGTTGACGGTCTCATCTACCAACACCCCAAGCCGATAAACCGTAGGGTGCGTTTGGCTACACCGGGAAGCATGTACTTGGAACATCACCGGGATGGCAAACTCCATCAATAAAAGGAAATAATCCGGGTCAAGGGTTTTGATTTTTTGAAGCTTACGCATAAAGTCGGCAGCTTTTTCCTGGTGGGATTTTAAGACCTCCACCAAGTATCCTTCGAAATCCCCGAAGTGGTGATAAAATCCGGATTTATTTAGCTGAAGAATTCTTGCCAGCCTTTCAATTTGAAGGCCTTCCATGCCTTCTTCAGCGAAGAGGCTGTAGCCAACATCGACCCATAGTCGAGATTTTTTAACATTTTCCATCGAGGGTTTTTCTTTGCTGAATTTACCCTTTTCACACCGTTTTAAACGGATGCGTCCATGGAAATATTTATTATATGAGAGTCCGCCAGGACTTCTCGATATGGGAATTTTTGCAGCATTCGACCTACGTAAACTCGCCCAGGTCTTATTATTTCAAGCATTTTCCTTAATGAAAGTTCAAGCATGAATTCCATGATCATTTGAAGGCTGCTAGTCTTTTCATCGGCCCAGGTGATCACTGATCAATCCGACCTCGCAGCATTCACGACGATTTAGTATCACCGGCTTCTTGTGCTCCCTTAATTATTTTGGAAATAAGAATTTCATCCAACAGAAAATTTCTCAAGTTTTGCTCCAAGCTAAGCGCAATAGACGCATAGTTTTCCATCAAAGATCTATGGAAATATTCTGCTTGCTGGGGCATTCCGAGTTTTGTTAATAAAACTGCCTTCATTAAATCTACCAAGTATACATCCATTGCTTCTATTTTGTCAATGGAATCAAGGGCATCGCTATATCGATTATCGTTGAAGTATACTAAACTCAGGGCGAGGTGAAAGCTCCAAGGATAGTGGTGATTTCTCTTTATGGCCTGCTCGATCAAATCCTTGCCACGTTCATAGTCTCCACCCCAAACCAATAGTGATCCTAATTTTGCCGCCTCCAGATGAAGCGGTGGATCTTGATTTAGGAGCCATTCAATTTCGGGCAGAATATCAGCGACCCCTTTTTTATAAAGCATGGCCCACAGGTAAGAAAACTTCGCGTGCCTCGATAAGGGATCATGGTTCATCGCTTTTTGTGCAAGTTGCATAGTTGTCGCCGGCAGGGCGTCTTCAACAGGGTATCCTAAGACAAGGCCCCACAGATTAAGCTCAGTTAGCAAGGCCAACGCCGGAGAAAATTGTGGCTCAAGTTGCACGGCCAATTGTAATGCATGCCTTGTCGTAGCATAGCTATTGATCGAAAACCTGGTTTGGAGTTGATAGTTAAAAAGCACCGGGTTAAATTCAATGAAATCTCCCGAACCAGATCTTATAGTCCTTGCCCTATGACTGACAATAAAGCCAAACTGCCCTCCTAATAAAGAATAAACATCACCGGTCAATTGACGCTGCATGTCCAGCAGATCGCTGCCACGCTCGTATTCAAACACCTTCGACCATATTTGTGTACTCGTGTCTGTTTCCGATAAGCCGACGTTTATGCGCAGACGCTTTTGATCCTGCATCACGACGCCGGAAATGATATATTCTGCGCTGAGCTTGAGTCCTATGCTTCTAAGGGAGGCTTTCTGAACCGAGAGTTTAAATGTGGAATGATGTCCAACAACGGCAAACTCCTGTGAATTACAGAAAACCCGCGTAAACTCTTCGCCTAAGCCATCAACAAAAAATTGTTTGTCCCGAAACTCACATAGATCACGAAAAGGTAATATGGCAACGACAATCTTTGAAATGCTCACACGGTTGGCTTCACTTTTGGAGGGGGAAAATAAGCATGGTGGTTTTTTTTCCCTGACGCTCCGACTAAAAACAGGTATGTATGAACCTTTGACCACGCCGATTATAATCTCATCTTGAGTGCCAGCTTCCGTATAGTACTCCGCAATTAATCTCCGTAAGCGCCCTGCGTGAATTCGAACGACTGCGTCCATCTGCGGATTAAAGTCGGACTTCCTTCTGAGAGCATTTACCCCAATGGTATATTCTTTTAAAAGAATCGCATTTCCCGTCAGGGTCTCTTCCACGATATATTTCAAAAATCCGGAAAGTACAGGTGAGCGTGAGAACAGTTCGTGAGATAGGATAACGCCCAACTGTGCCCTAACTTCCTGAGAAGAACAGCCCGATACGACCTTCTGAACGGATAAGGTCGTTGACGTTTCGTGGGGATTTAAGCGCAAAGCGTTACTGAACATAATTTTCTTGTTAAATCGTTTCTCATCGCCAATAGCTTAGCCTACTCCATGCTGCACGCATTGGCCGATTCAGTTTCATCCATCCAAAAGCCCTCTTTCACGGAATTGCGATCAGGTCTCTCTTCGATGCTGCCCCTTGTAAATTTATCTGCCCGGACCCCAAATCATTCCCGGCGGAGTTTGAGATGCTACGAGGCTGGAAGAGGTCTCAAAATTTGTTTACCACATCCAACAGCCAATATTTTAAATAGGACATATTTTACAGTTTGTGAAAGCTACAAGTGTTAAGGTAAAGCCACTTTTTCTGAAATTCTGGACGGCATCGTCCACAATCCCTTTCAAACACTACTACTACACAACCTGAATTTTCCGTTCAAATGTGCGCGAATGTCTATGCCAGAAATATTCTGCCTTGTTTCAATGGGTTGCGTCCATTCACCGGTAACGCGCTAAGCGGAGATAGTGATAAGGAACACCGGCACCTGCCATCCGTTGCCCGCTGGATTTTCCCGATCGTAGTAATGGTTACTATCAAAATTTAACGCGCAGTCCGGCCACAAAACCGTAGTCGACATTCGGTTTGTCTGTGGCAGGGGAGCGGCTGTCGTAATTGTGAAAAAATTGGAGATTTATATAAAAGTCTTTGATTAACTCATAATCGAAGCTGATGTCGCCGTCGGAGCGAATTCGATTACTCTCCGTAAGGCTCACATATCCGGTTTCAGCAAAGTTGATGGTTAAGTTGGGACTGATGAAAGAGTACAGGTCATAGTTGAGCTGTAGCAAGGCTTCCGCCGTGGAAGACTCGGTACCTTCGAGGTTGCGTTCCTGGTTAACGGCGATACCGGGTACAACCGACGCCTGCTGTGTTTTATTTGTCATGAAACGACGTGCAATGCCAATAGCCTCTTGCCAGCGTCTGTCCAGCCCGAGCTCGACGTTACGCTGATACCGTACCAGCACGATCGCAGCCCACTCGGTGCCGAAGGCATACCCGTAGCTCATGTCGACATTGGCACGTTCTACGCCTACGTCTACACTATCGTAGGTCATGATCATGCTGCCTTGCAGTTGGGTTTGATTCTTTGAAGTATTGTACCGCAGAAGCCCATCCATATTTAATCGCCCTATCTGACTGGACTTTGTATAGGTAAAACCGGAGGAGGCGTTGCCCGTGATACGGCTCTTCCAGGTTTTCCCATAGTAAGACATCTCGACGATGTCGTTTACTTGTATTTTTTTTCGCTTTGAGGATGTACTTACCCATACCATGCCTGCTGTGTCACTGCGCGTGAGGTAACCTTCCAAAACCTCACCCTGAAGTGTCTCTACGCGAAAATTACGCGACGTAGCATGCATGGACGATATCTTGTTGTTTTTGATGGTTACTACTATCTTAAAGTTATTCTCCCGTGCTGATTGATTCCACGGGGTTAGCTACCAAGGGCTTAACGATTCCAATCGAGACAATTACCAACGTTAAAGCCACTGAAAAAGCGAAGACCGCCAGGTATAAGAAAGGATTGATACCCTCCTGAAAGACATAGTTCTCAAAATAGTTTGTCATGAAGAGAACGCTTGGAATAGCCGCCAATAGGTTTCCCATCACCACTAAAATAACGAACTCCCGGGAGAGCAATGTCCAAATGTTGAAGCCGTTCGCTCCGAGAACTTTTCTGATTCCGATCTCCGCCTTTCTCTGGCTAACGATAAAGAGCGTTATGACCAGCAAGCACAATGTTCCGATAGCAACGGAAAAGATCATACAGATCGTCGAAAACTTCTGAATCAACACATCTGATCGATACATCCGTTCATATGCATCGCCCAAAAAGTAGGGATCAATGGGTACATCAAACAAACTTGCCCAGAGAGACTTTATGTCCGATACGGTCTGTACATTGTCATTGTTTCCACTTAGTTTGACCACCAGATATTTATCCACAAAGCCGTTGAACATAATAATGGGCTCAACGGCCTCCTGAAGAGATCCATAGTTGAAATCTTTCACCACACCCACGATCGTCCCGCTTCTGCGTTGATGCTGGTAGACAGACTGAAGTTCCATGCGTTCGCCAATAGGGTCTTTGGTTCCCAGGAATTTCACAGCAGCTTCGTTGACAACAAATTCAGCTGCCATATTGTCGTCTGGTTTCCGCTTGAATCCTCTCCCCTGTACCAACTGCATATTAAATAATCGGAGCATACTGGTGTCACCGACCATGGTCTTGAGATAGATACCCCCTTCCGGCTCCGTCGGATGCACGGCGCCAATGGAGGTCAGTCGTGGGAAAGCGAATTTCAGGAGCGGAATGCGTTGCCCTGGTATGGAGTACATCGTAGCGGCTTCCAATACTGCAGATTTTTTCAACAGCTCGCTCTTGAAAAAATTATAATTCTCAGGATCATTTTTTTCGTAACTATCCCGGCCTGCGATGATTTGGTCGGGAACGGGAATGACAAGAATATTTTCTTTCGTTAGCCCGATATTTTTTTCTCTCACGAAACGCAGATGCTTCGAAACAGATAATGTGCAGAAAACGGCCACGGCTGTCACCATGTACTGTGTCAAAAGCAAGCTCCTTTGAAAAGTCAATCTGGGTTTGCGCGCATTCGTGCTTGCCGTAAGTTTAGCCTTGAGACTTTTTAGGGCTTCTACTTTCGAGAGCGATATTGCCGGATACAGGCCTGCCAGCAAACTGATGGTGACATAGGCCAGAAGGATGAGCAAATCCAGTTCGGGATTAAAAACATTGGAAACCTTCAATGCGATATTGAAATAGTCATTGAACCCAGGAAGTATCAACAGCGTCAACAGGATTGAAATAATCAGGGCAATAAAAGCGGCTGCAAAAGATTTGGCCAATGTGCCGGCAAAAATGATCGCCTTACCCGCACCGGAGATTTTATTTATTCCTACCCACTTGGCCCGTTTTATGAAAAGGGCGGTGGAGAGGCTTATGTAATTTATGGTTGTCATCAATAGCACGCACACCAGAATCACCAAAAGGGAATACTCAAGAACCTTGTTGCTGTTCTTTTCGAGTTCTCTGTCAGCCGCGTCTCCATTCAAATGGATTTCGGTCAATGGCTTAAAGATGATATCACATTTAGTGTCGTCTCTTAACTTCATGTCGTACCCATATGATTTTGGCAGATCGTGGTTCACCTTTTCAGCGAATTTGTCTACATCGACGTCCTCATGAAGTTCGATGTAGGTATAAAACATGTTGTTCGATTGAAAGTCAATCGAGATGAATGAATTTGTAAAAACGTAGTCGAAATGAAAATGAGAATTCTCAGGCATGTCCTTGATCACCCCGGTCACCTCCCAATCTTCGTGAGACCGGGTGAGCATCTTCCCGAGGGGCATTGTGTCTCCAAATATTCTCTTCGAAGCAGATTCTGTAATAACAACTTTTTTCTTGCCGGTTAACGCTGTTACCGGATCCCCATAAATAAAATCAAAATTGAAAAATGTAAAAAAAGTACTGTCCGCTCGGATAAAGCGATCCGTCGCAAAGCGATTACTCTGATAAGAAACAAAATCGATTCCTTCGGGTCTAACAAATGAGGTGCCGTTTCTTACCTCCCCATAATCTTTTCTCAGATTCGGAAGTAAAAACCCTGTAGCCGGTGCTTTGTGTTGGATCAGCCCATTCTTATTCCATTTTTCTTCGAGGCGGAATTTTTGACTGACATTCCCGTGATACGTATCGTAACTCCTCTCCTGGTGAAGGAAAGCGTATATCAAAATAAACAGAAGGAAACCGATTGCCAGCACGCCAACGTTAAGGCTGGCATATAGCTTCTCCTTGATCCAGAAACGGAAAGCGAATTTTAAATTGATCCAAAACATATGAGCGCCTTAAATAGTTGGATAACCTGATATTATCCTAAGGCAAAGATTTGAAAATTGACACAATCTGAGTCTTGTTGAATCGACTATTTTTCTTGGTTTCCTAAAATTTAAAAAATTCTATTGATTTTTTCACTTTTTTGAAGCTTACGAATGTCCTAAACAGACGTCTTTCCTGCTGACAGTAACATATTCTACATCGAATAGCGTTCAGAAATTAGCATGAAGGCTACGCAACGGGATTGATCCAAATTTCTCTGGCTCAATCCCGTTTGTAGCTCCTGTAACTAACTGTTTTTCAACGTCATATAACTGACTGCGAGACACCTGTTCACGGAACGACCTTTCCATTCTTCACCACCACCTTTCCATCAATTTCGACGGTGGCGTTGGTTATGGGGAAGGACCATGAAAACGTGCTGGTGTTTTTTCCGCCTTCGAGTTGGTTGTTTCCGAAGGAGAGATAAACAATTCCTGCGCCGCTTACAGGCCAGTAGTCGTCGCTGGCGATCAACACAGGGTTCAATCCGATGGAGATGCCTGAAAACATTTTATCGCCGGCGTTTTCCTTGAGCAACGTTTCAAAGCATGCTTTGCCGTCGCCAGCGGTCACGTTGAGCATCTTTCCACCGGTCACATCGAAATGGATATCCGCTATCGGTTCATACCGGCACCTATCGCGAGGTACGACCACTTTGCCGTTCGCGGAGGTTTCAACGGCGGTAACGGAAACTCTTCCGTCGGGTAAGGACGCCATTCGTTCGAACAGGGTTTTGTTTGCAACGTCCGCTTTCGTGGTCACTCCGTCGCCGACATAGATCGGTCTGCCGGCGACCGAAAGCGTGAGGTTTGTGCCCTCGGGAGATGTCACTTTGATGCTTTTGGATGTCTTGATCAGATTCTTCAAGGCTTGCGCTTGTGTGACGATGGGCGTGTAGTTGGTCTGCATGGCGTCCACGATCATTTTTTCGTAGACGGGAAATTCCATATTTGCCAGCGTGGCTTCCTGCGGTGTCGGGTAGTTTACCGAATAGACGCGGCACTTTGATTTATTAAAGCTGTCGTATAGTTTCTGTCCGCCTTTGCGCAACGCTACCATGCGCACTTCCAGTGCATCCTTGAAGATGACCTGAGGATTTTCAACGGTCGACAGGCCTATCCACACGTCGATATTTTTTACCCACTCGGCAAAATAGGTGGGCGTGGTCAGCAAGTGTTGGTAGTGTATGTCGTGGGCCTGGGCGCGTTCTATTTCGTCGGTTGTAAAAAAAACATTTGTGAACGCCCCTTTTTCATTGCTCGCTTTCACGATCGCCTCCAAGAGCGGGATGCTGTGTTGACCGGCGTTGACCACGACCACTTCTCCGGCCTGTATGCCGGCGTTTTCTACAATTTCCTTTGCCAGGGGCGTCCAATCCTGCGCGAACAGATGGAGCGATAAACATGTGAGCAATACTGCCGGGACTAGTTTTTTTGTTTTCATATGGAGAGGGTTTAAGGTTCGTAAAATGTCTTGCTTTCATCCTTAACTGGTGATGCTGTTCACAACTGTCAGGCTTATTTCGGCGACATCCCAACGACACTCATTCCATTGGCTGAAGTGTTGCGAATATTTTTCGGATGGTAATAAATCGAGGTATGTTATGCTGTCTTGCTTCTTACTTTTCAGTGGTAACAAACATGCTTGATGCAGAAACTCAACTTTGCTATTTCGTTTTCACCCAACGTTCTTGCCAAAACACAATACTTCCAGGACGAACCTTGAAGAAATCCCTCTTTGACCAGGCAAGCTAATATCGGAAAATCCGATAAGATTTGCTAGTGCTTCTTCGGGTATCAATAGGGGTGCATCCCTTTGGCCGCAGCTCGCACCTCGTCGTAATCGACCTCAAAAATCCATAACCAATTTCCGCATACTTATCCAAGCACCCCCTTCCTCTGCTCCAGGTGCGGTCATGATTAAAGATCAAGACAGTCTTTTTTTGGGCAGTAACAAGGCCTTTTTTGGCCTGCGTATCCACTAAAAGTGTGTAGCTTCGCTTCGGCCAAGATTAACCATTGCTACTGACTTCAATGACAAACGCCATTTACCTCACTACTTCCGAACCTTACTCTGGCAAATCGATCATCGCGTTAGGGCTGATGAATTTGCTTGCTGCCCGGACTGAAAAGATCGTGTTCTTCAAACCGGTGATCAATGCTGAAACTCCGGAATTAGACAATCATATTCAGCTGATGATTTCGCATTTCGATCTGACTACATCCTACACTGACATGTATGTATTTACCCGAAACGAAGTGCTCAAATACATTAACGCAGGCAAGGACGCCTTTATCATCGATTCCATTATTGACAAATTCAAGCGCCTTCAGGAACAATATGATTTCGTCGTGGTGGAAGGTACGGATTTTATAGGCAGCAGTGTAAACGTTGACTTTGACGGTAACATCTCTATTGCCAAAAACCTGGGTATACCCGTCGCGGTCATTGTACGGGGGGACGGAAAGTCGACCAACGAAATTGTCAATACTGCAGTGTCCACCACCAAAAGTTTTATCGATGAAGGGGTACAAGTAATTACGGTTATCGCCAATAAAATCGAAATTGAAAGAGAAGAAGAAATTCGAAATGCGCTAAAAAATGCTTTACCCAAAGGTTTGCTTGTAACTTCCATCCCGGCGAATCAGGATCTTGGCAATCCCACCATAAAAGAAATACTCGAATCCGTCGATGGCACCGTTTTATTTGGTGAACACCTGTTATCGAATCAGGTTGATAACTCTATTGTGGGGGCTATGCAACTGCACAATTGCCTGGCCCGGCTGCAGAAGAACACCCTGATTGTTACACCCGGAGACCGCGGGGATATCATCATTGGCGCTTTGCAGGCCAACATTTCAAAAAACTATGCAAAGGTCGCAGGTCTTGTACTTACCGGCGGACTGATGCCTGAGCAAACCATTTTAGATTTGATCGATGGATTGGAGACCGTGGTTCCCATTATCCAGGTAAAAACCGGAACTTTTAAAACCGTTGCCAGAATAGCCAATACACAATCCAGGATCTTGCCGGACAACAAAGAGAAAATTTCTTTGGCCATCAGCCAGTTTGATAACTATGTGGATGTGGCGTCGCTGGAGAAGAAAATCGCTTCCTTCCACACCCCTCATATCACGCCGCGCATGTTTCAATATCAGATTGTGAGACGGGCGAAGGAAAACAAGAAACATATTGTGCTGCCCGAGGGTGACGACGACCGCATTCTTCTTGCAGCCGATGCATTGATTAAGCAAAACATCGTTGACCTCACCATTCTTGGCGTCAAAGAAAATATTGCCGCGGCCATTAAACGATTGAATCTGACGCTTGATCTGGAAAAAATAAAGATCATTAATCCGGCTACATCCGATCGCTTTGAAGATTATGTGAATACCCTGTATGAACTCCGTAAACACAAAAAAGTTACCATCCAGATGGCGCGTGACCTGATGCTGGATATTTCTTACTTCGGCACCATGATGGTTTACAAAGGCGAAGCCGATGGCATGGTGTCCGGCGCGGCGCATACCACACAACACACCATACGGCCAGCCTTGCAATTTGTAAAAACCAAACCCGGAGTTTCGACGGTGTCGTCGGTATTCTTTATGTGCCTGCCCAATCGCGTTTCTATTTTTGGCGATTGTGCCGTAAATCCTAATCCTACCCCGGAACAACTTGCCGATATTGCGATCTCGTCAGCCGAAACCAGCAAGATGTTCAACATCGACCCTAAAATAGCCATGCTCTCATATTCATCGGGTACCTCCGGAGAAGGGGAAGACGTTGATAAAGTCAGGAAGGCAACGGAGTTGGTACGCCAACGGCGACCGGATTTAAAAGTAGAAGGTCCTATTCAATATGATGCGGCCGTAGATCCAGTCGTGGGGAAAAAGAAAATGCCGGATTCCGAAGTCGCGGGCCAGGCCAGCGTTTTGATTTTTCCGGATTTGAACACCGGTAACAACACCTACAAGGCTGTTCAGCGCGAAACCGGCGCCCTGGCCATCGGCCCCATGTTGCAAGGACTCAACAAACCTGTAAACGATTTGAGCCGCGGGTGTACGGTGGACGATGTGTTCAATACGGTGGTTATCACCGCCATCCAGGCGCAGTAATTTCATTCCAAGAATCTGTATGAATGTTTTTGTCATCAACTCCGGAAGCAGCTCCATCAAATACCAACTCATTCAAATGCCCGAGGCGAGGGTTATCTGCTCGGGCTTGATCGATCGTATCGGACTAGAGGAATCTGTTATACAGCACAAAACGTTTGCGGATGGACGTGAGCAGGTTCGAAAAGAAACTGTACCAATACCCGATCATGCTGCCGGTCTGCGGGAAGCCGCCAGGTTGCTCACCGACAAAACCATAGGCGTCATTCGGAACCCGGAAGAAATTGATGTTGTCGGTCATCGTGTGGTGCATGGCGGTGAGACCTTTTCAAAGACCATGATCATTACGCCCGCCGTAAAAGAACAGATAAAAAAACTCTTCCCGATGGCGCCGCTTCACAATCCGGCCAATTACCTCGGCATTGAAGTGGCGGAGAGCGTTTTTTCAAAAGCAAAGCAAGTGGTCGTGTTCGATACTGCCTTTCACCAAACCATGCCCCCGGTAGCGTATCGGTATGCCATTCCCAAAGCATTTTACGATCAACATCAAATCCGGGCTTATGGATTTCACGGTACAAGTCACAAGTATGTAGCAACGCAGGCCATGAAATATTTAGAGAAGAGCGATGCCAAACTCATTACTATTCATTTGGGTAACGGATGCAGCATCTGCGCTATCCAGAATGGCGAATGTGTGGACACCAGCATGGGCTTTGGTCCGATGAATGGGCTGATCATGGGAACGCGTACGGGCGACATCGATCAGTCCGTGATCTTTTATCTTGTCAGCCAAGGGGGCTACTCGCTGGATGAAATCAACACCGTGCTGAATAAAAAAAGCGGGATGCTGGGCCTTACCGGGTTCAGTGATATGCGTGATGTGAAAAACGATTATACCAAAGGGAACGCAGAAGCGATCCTGGCGTACGACATGTATGCCTATCACATCAGAAAATACATTGGTGCATACATTGCGGTATTGAATGGCGTGGATGCCATTATCTTTACGGCAGGTGTTGGAGAGAATGATGCTCTTACACGGAAATTAGCGACGCAGAACATGGAGTACATGGGCCTTCATCTTGATGAAGGGAAGAATGAAGCCGGGGGAAAAGCCATTTATGAGATCAACAAAACAGACGCACCGGTAAAGGTTTTAGTCGTGCCCACGAACGAAGAACTCGAGATTGCCCGGCAATGCCATGACTTGATTTCATAAGGTTATTGCAAGCATCGAGATTTGGAAACCACTTACAATGAGATCAGGTTGAACGCCATTTCTACCACGTTACTTCACTATACGTCGTCCAGCGTGTATTTTCTACTTGACATTATAGGCATACGGCTTTAACGATGACGAGAGAGAATTCCCTAATAACAGAACCCGAAAGCTTACATGGATCGCAAACTGATGATCATCGTCCCTCTTTAAAGTACCTGTTAAAATACATCAGTATCAACGTCACAGCGACAAAACATACGGCAAAGCGAAACAAATGCGGCTCTGGTGTTTCGCTATTCACCGCAAACTGAAACCCGACAACCACCATATACACCACAACCAATACCGACAGCAACATCATCACCACCGTAAAGCCTGCATATAATTTCCAGATCACACTTCCTTTTTCGGAAAGTATCGTGATGGTAAACACCAATACCAAAAGGACGATAGGCAAATATTCGATTGCGTCCACTTCGTCTGCCGGTTAAGATATACCAATTTACAAAAACGGCTCGACACCAGCTTGGAAATGCTGTGACTACTTCGCATTTCCACATTAACAATGGTGACATAAACACGCCCCTCCCTTGGACACAAAGAAGAGTGCCAAATACCTTTAACACGACAAAAGATTCCAAAGGCAGTCGCATTTCACAGTATTTCACCCTCGAATTTCACTGTTAATAACAGGATTCGATTTGAAATGGCATCGACACGGCGTAGTATTAAGTATACCTCAATCCAGTTCATGTCCGGCAACTTGAAGGCAGATTTCTATTTTAATACCGTGCAATTTTTAATTACGTCTTCCTCATACCAGAGATTTTAGATCCGTTGTGCCCTGGTTTCCCTGGCCGTGTCAGGCGATCAAAATTAAGACTCAGACGTTATTCGCAATGAAGAAAATCTATCTTATAAGCCTTATCTGGGTTAGCCTGGTGTTCGCCGCCGGCGCTCAACCGGCGGTATTCGCGAACAAACATTTCTCCATTGGCAGCTATGGCCGCGTAGGGGTTGCGCGCGGCGATAACGTACAATATCCACGGTCGCTCAACCTGAATGGACTGGGTTCGATCGGCGGACGGATGGAGGAAAGTGATTATTTTGAATTGGGGATTGCACTTCATTTTGCCCCCGTGAGCCATGGGGCAGACACGACAAAGATCTCCGTTCAGTCGCGATTTGCATTTTACACTACGCAGGGTCAAATCATCGGGAACGTTACCAGCAAATCGTTCGGAGGAATCACTACAGCCTTGCCCGAACTTTTTGCCGAAGCGAGAAACATCATGGGTACTCCGTGGAGCGTCTGGGTCGGCGCACGCTTTTTTCGTGGTGATGACATTCATATCGCCGACCATTTCTATTTTGATGATCACAGCTCCCAGGGGTTCGGTATACAGTATAAGAACACACAGTTTTCCATTATGCTTCCAGCCTCCGTCGACACAGCATCCTCTATTCCTCCTTATTTTTATTTGAACATCGTCAACGGTGCCCCTGTACTTGGCTTGCGCAACCGGTCTGTATATATCCTGGAACATGCTATCCAGGTGCGGGATGGATACTTAAAACTAATGGCGGAATATCATCAATTGGCTAAAGGTACCCTGGAGGACACCACGACGAGTTCAAACTATCCCGCCGACTATGGATACGTGATAGGCTTGAAATACAAACAAAATATGCCTACAACGCTACCCGGTTCCTATTTCGATCTCAGCATTCGCTACGGCACCGGAATCGCCAACGGTGGCGACGGCGGCGGCAGTAAAACATTCCTGACCTATGGAGGTCCCAACCTCGCGTCGCAGGATTTTAGAAGCGCCAGGTCTTTAGCGTTTACGGGAAGCATCTTGTGGAATGTCGGACCCAACTATTCGATTAATGCCTATGGCATTTTTACCCATAGCAAGGGTGCCAGCGACAGCCTCAACATGACCCCGGATTATCGCGGGAAACTGTTGTTCAATCGAAAGACGGATTTTGCCATAGGCGCGCGCTGCACGTGGTACATAAAAAACTGGTTCCACCTATTACACGAGTTGAATTTTTCGTCCAGGAAAGATGGAACGCAGGATCCCGCGCAGCTGGTTAAGTTCAGCATTGCCCCGACCATCGTGCCGAACGGAAAGCGTGATGTTTGGAGCCGGCCACATTTCAGGTTCGTTTACAGCGTTGGTCACTACAACAAATTTGCCGCCGACCACTTGTATTCACCTTATTTAGCACAAACAGGAAGTAAACGATGGGGACATTATTTCGGGGTAAAAACGGAGTGGTGGTTGTGGTGATTCAAACAGGACTAGAAACAGACGTAACTTCAGGACAACATAATGGAAACCCTGTCGCTGTCCTATTGAAATGAAATCCTTGTGTGATATTCTCCAGGTATTTTGAAAAAAAATTGACCAACCTTTAATTTCCTATCTTTGACAGATCATTCATTTAGTTCTTGTAGAATAATCTTTCAAAAATGCAGCACCAGGAATTTGAACCGCCTGAAGAACTACGGGATACCATAAAGTGCTTTTGGTACAACCGAAGAGACGTGGGAGAACTACAATCGAGCTATGAGGTTGTACCCGATGGCTATGCTGAAATTATTTTTCATTTCGGAAACCTCTGTAGCATTTCTTACCAGGGAGGCTTGCAGCCCCTGCCATCGCCGTTCATGATGGGGCTGCTCAATCAGCCTGTTACTTTTTATACGAAAAATCGTTTAGAAATCATTGGCATCCGGTGCTTTCCCTGGACGGTGTTCGATTTGCTTGGACTGCCGTCCGGTAAAGACGGCTTGCGCATCTTTGAGCATCCCATCGCCCAGCTTCAATCTACGTTGAATAAGTGGATTGAAGCTGGCCGGATAGATGAAGCGCTGGCGCATGTAAAACAGTATTTTCTGAATGCACGGTCGCGGGTTGCGATTGACAGTATGCTATTCAAAGCGGGCGTTGCTATGAGCGAAGCAAACGGCACCCTGCCGGTGAGCCAGGTAGCGGCGGCGGCGCACACAACGGTTCGTACATTGGAAAGGAAGTTCAAGCAATCTTCTGGCTATACGGTTAAAGACGTGTCGGGTCTGATGCGCTTTGAGCAGGTGCGAAACCGATTATGGCTTGATCCGGATTCCAACCTCGCCGGCCTGGCGCATGAGTTGGGCTATACGGATCAGGCCCACCTCAGCAAGGAATTCAAACGTTACAGCGGCACTACGCCCGCGGCATTCGCGCGAAAAGCAAAGAAACGGAAACAGGCTGCAGGCAGCGATTTTGTCGCGTTTATACAAGCCTGACGCAGGAGCTTTCCGGAATTTTGTGTTTCAATCATTCGATATGAAAGAGACACTTGAAAGCAAGAAATCAACACAAAATCATTCCATTCACGATGTAATCATTTCCGGCGCTGGGCCGGTAGGCCTATTCCTCGCCTGTGAACTCGCCCTGGCCAAATGTTCAGTCCTCATTCTGGAAAAAGCGGAAAATCCGCAATCGCCCCTAAAGCAGATTCCTTTCGGGATCCGTGGCCTCTCGGCGCCCACGATCGAAGCGCTTTATCGCCGTGGGTTGTTCAAAGAACTGGAAGTACATAAACGCATCAAAAACCCCCACCAAAATGCCAAACAAGGGGCCCAACGTCAGGTAGGACACTTCGCTGGCATTCCATTTCACGACGGCGATGTTGACACTTCTCAGTGGCTGTATCGCCTGCCAAGCTCAACCGACACCAGTTTAATTTCCGAAATGAAGGAGCTTGAAACGGTGCTGGCCCGACGCGCAGAAGCCTTGGGTGTAGAAATCAATCGCGGACTTGCGATTACTGACTTTCATCAAACCGAAGATGGCGTGACCGTTCGGTCCGGTGACCGATCTTTTCAAAGCAAATGGCTCGTGGGGTGCGACGGAAGCCGGAGTGTCGTTCGCAAGGCGGCCGGTTTTGAATTCGCCGGTACGGAACCTGAATTTACCGGCTACACTACCCAGGTTGACATTGCCGACCCGGAGAAGCTACGCCCGGGCCGGAACGTGACACCAACCGGCATGTACTTACAATCGCAGCCAGGTTACGTACTCATACAGGATTTTGATGGTGGAGCATTTCATAGTTCAGAAAAGCCCATCACACTTGAACACGTGCAAGCGGTGCTACGTCGCGTCTCGAACACCGACGTTACGCTCCGCGCCCTGCATATCGCCACCACCTGGACGGACCGGGCCCGGCAGGCCACAGCCTACCGCAACGGACGGGTACTGTTAGCCGGCGATGCCGCGCACATTCACGCGCCCTTGGGCGGCCAGGGACTTAACCTTGGACTAGGCGACGCCATGAACCTGGGCTGGAAGCTCGCGGCAACTCTCCAGGAGAAAGCGCCGGAAGGTTTGCTGGACAGCTATCATACCGAACGTCATCCCATTGGTGCACAGGTTCTGGATTGGTCACGAGCCCAGGTCGCCATCATGAGCCCGGACCCACATGCCCGCGCGTTGACTGCAATTTTCCGCGACCTTATGAATACGCGCGACGGTGCCACCTATATGGCCGGAAGGGTGTGGGGCATTTTCACCGGCTACCATCTCGGTGGTGACCACCCTCTGGCAGGCCACAGCGTTCCCAACTTTGAGTTTGAAGACGGCACTACCATTGGCGAGCGCATGCACGATGGCCAAGGGATACTGCTTGATTTTGATGGGAATGATTCACTTAAAACTTTGGCGAGTGAATATGGCGACCGGATCAAATATATCTCAGGCAGTGCAAAAGACCGCCTGGCTCTAAGTGCTGTACTGATACGCCCTGATGGAATTATCGCCTGGGCTTCTGACAGCGACCCGGATTGCAGCGAACTCCAAAAGGCGGCGGCTCGCTGGTTTGTGACCCAGGGATCGAGCATCAAAAAAAGCTGAAGGTCAGAGCATCTCTATTATGCTATGTTTTATCATCATCACTCATTGCTTTACGAGGGGGCTATTCGGCAAGCAACGCCTTTTTAATTTCATTTAGTTCTGCGATTTTTTCTTTACTCACTTTCGGATATTCCAACTTCATGTTATCCAACGCATCAATGATCGCTGAGGCCACCACGATCCGGGCGTATGATTTGTTGTCCGCGGGAACAACATACCACGGTGAAGCTTCCGTAGAGGTATTTTGGATCATTTCTTCGTAGGCTTTCATGTAGTCCTTCCAATAGCCGCGCTCGCGTGCATCGGCAGCGCTGAACTTCCAGTTCTTGTCCGGATCGTCTACCCGTTCGATAAATCGTTTTCGCTGCTCATCCTTCGAAACGTTCAGGAAGATCTTTATGACAATGACACCGTTGCGGGCGAGGTATTTTTCGAAATTGCGGATGTCTTTAAAACGGTGTTCCCAGATATCGTCGGTGACGAGTTGATCAGGAAGTTTTTGCGATCTCAATATATGTTCATGAACCCGCACCACTAAGACCTCTTCGTAATACGAACGGTTAAAAATTCCAATACGACCCCGTTCGGGTAAATGTTTTTGGCAACGCCATAGAAAATCATGGTCAAGGTCCTCGGCACTTGGCGCTTTGAATGAAGATACCTGGCACCCTTGTGGATTAACACCCGACATCACATGTTTGATGGCGCCGTCTTTTCCGGCTGCATCCATCGCCTGAAAGATCACCAGTAGTGACCATTTGTCTTGCGCGTACAGCGTTTCCTGCATGGCGGCCAACGCGTCCACGCCCAATTGTAAGGTTTGCTTCACCTGAGGTTTATCCTCACGCGCGAGACTTACGTCCGGCTTTGATGTGTAATCTTTGAGTCTGAATTTTTTTCCGTCACCGACACAATATTTTTTTGCAAACTTTCTCGCCCGTTTTATCAAGTCTTTTTTGCTCAGGCTCTCTAGAACCTTAACTTGGGCTGTTGTCTTTTCTTTCATGGTTATATAATTTAATCGCTAATCCTTAATCGCTGCCCACTACTTTTTCATTTTCGAGGGGTTCAAAAACATTTTATACCGAAATTGAATTACGTTGTCGGTACTGGCGAAATCGCCGTCAATTTCATTTCGTGACGATTGCAGTGTGAAGCTCAGTTCAAATCGATGTTTGTAATTCAGCCGGTAGGCTAGCCCGATTCGCGCGCGCCTGCGGTTGGCATAGCGTTCCTCCAACTGCTGGTCGAGTACAATGAATTCTTCATAATCCGCGAGGGCATACCAAAGCTTATCGGTGAAAAGGTTAGGGCCATTGATACACACAAAAATTTCCCCTCTCAGACGCGTCCGGTTGCTGACATCCCAATCGTCCGCTTCAATTTGCCGGAAATATCGAAATTGATATCGCACCACCAGTCGTGTGTCGATCCTTTTGCTTTGCGTAATAAAAAAGCGTCCGCCTACCATGGGCATGATTTCCCATGAATTTGAACCTTGCTTCTGTAGCGTGTAGCCAATCCCAACTTCACTGAGCAGGTCGAGCCACGTAAACAGCGAGTACTCAAACGTGGGACTGATGCTGATGCTTCTCCACTTCTCTTCCGCGTTCAATAAGGTTTGATAGGTCGTGACGTTTTCCAAGAGGTAGCGGTTCGCAAACGGATAGGATAGCTGAAAATCAAACCAAAGCTGTTCATGTTGCTGTGCCTGACTTTGAACTGTTATAAGAAAAAGAAAAGCAAGAATGGCCAAGTGTCGTTTGAACATAGATTCTGATTCAAAAAATACTTTCGGACCCATTTTACAAGAAGGTCAGCTGGATGCGTGCCTGGAAAAATTGCGTGGTTCCTTTCAAATTAAACCGATCCAAGACTCCATATCCATAGGCAAACTCGAGGCGCGCTTCCTTGGAGAGATACCAGTTTACCATCGGCGTAATTTTCCAAAATTTGCCACCGTGAACCGGACCATCGTCCAGGTCGAAAGTGGAGTACCTCAGCACCACTTCCCAGGCCCCCGGGCCTCCTTTGAATACAGGTCTGGCCACCGGCACAAATCCATAGATACCGCTTGCCGTACTGTAAGGACGCGTCTCGCCCGTAAGGATATACGAGGCCACCAAATCGCCTCCATTAAATACCCTACTGGCTACTCCCGGCGAATTGAATTGGTGCACATAATACTCTGTCCCGAACATCCATGAACCCTTGCTAAAGTATGCTTCACCGCCAAAGTGATTTGAGCGATGCGCGGAGATTTTATCCGTGTCAATAAAGTACGGGACAGGATTTGATTCGGGTCGCGACCTCAACCGGATCGCATCAAAGTCGGGTTTGCCATACCGGTAGTTGACGGCTACATGGAAAACCATTTTGTCGGCCGGCGAATACATCGGAAGCCATCCAACGCGCGCTACGGTTTGCCACCTATACGTAGAGAATGACTGACTGTCCGAGAGCCAATCGGCGTATACACCGAAGTTCCACAAAATTCGTTGCTTTGGAAGGTAGCCAAGCCATTTCACACCATCTGCCAGAATAGGGATTACATCGATGGCCGTTTGTCTTTCCATACCCCAGCCGGCGGCGGCGTTCATCACCTTGTTTAGTGAAAAACCTTCTTTGGTCCGGCCTATAAAAAAACTGCCCCACAATTCAGGTACGGCGATCAATACACCCGTTTCGCGTACAAACCATGCATCGGTTACGCCATCGTACATGATCCCGGCTTTCCAGCTTATCGTTCGCTTTGTTTTAAATTGTCCGCTGAGCAGGAAGCGAAAGTCGCGGAGCTTGAATGCCGACTCCACAACATACCCCGCTGAATCGGCCTGCCGCTTGCTGTTGGCGTCCTGACTGTATGCCGCATAATCATAAAAAAAAGCCGCCCCAAACTTAAAAGTTGTGATCCGGCCTGGAAACAACCTCCAGCGCTTGCCCTTAGGAACGGAATCGGTCTTTACCACTTCCAGCATTTCGCCCTCCGTGCCATCCGGAATATATTTTATAGAATCCTGACCATAGGAAATAGCTGGCAAAATTACCAACGTGACCACCAGCAGGCTTGCGTGAAATAAATATCTATCCCGACGGTTTCTATTTTCCATTATGTTTAGCTCACTGACTACAAGTAAGCAAGTGACTGAAAGTAAACGCGTGCATGAGTAAAACCGAAATCAACCGCTCCCTGTTTTCTCCCCACGATTTACTTTCTGTCATTGCGTTTATTTCAAACACTTTACTTTATAGAATACCCAACGGTGTAATAAAGCCAATGGTAAACCTACCCGTGGTGTAATCAACTGAACCAAACCGGCTTTTTGCATAATCAGAGTATTTGTATGACCTCCCTACCCAGTTGGCAAAAAACTTAATATTCACATCTTCCCATGGAAAATATTCAATCGCCGGAATATATCCCCAGGCATCACGGATGTGCTCTTCACCCGTTGTGTTGAGCGGATCCTGGGAACCGTTTCTCCACTGGGCGATGTCCAACATCGCCACCAGGGTAAGATCAACTTTGGGGCTGAGCTTATAGCGAACATTCACCCAATGTCCAATATACCGTGTGTTGGCCAGCGCGTAGGCATAAAGATTATCCGGCACCGTCTGACTCACCACGCCGGTCCTATCCAATTGCTCATCACTCCATTTAAAATCATAGATGAATCTGAATTTGCCAAAGGTAAACTCGTTGCCCAACGCGATGTAGTTCATGTTGGCGGCATTGCCATTGGCATCTTGCGCTTCATTGAACAGGGAGTATGACCAGATGGTTTTCACTTTTCCGTCAAACAGGCTTCCACGCCAGTTCGCCACAAAAGCCAAGGGAGCTTTTGACTCGGTGAAGTTGGGCTGCGTTCCATACAATTCATTAAATGTCTTTGTTCTGGAATCCAAGATCTGAAAGGTCCATTGGTTTCTCCTGCTGGGTGTGTATGTAACTCCGGCGCCTGTAAGGAAGTTATCGGCGTATTCAACAATATCAGAATACTCATAAATATCGATGGGGTTCCAATCAAATTCCCATCCCCCCCAATCGGCACACATCTTACCCCCCGATATGCTGACTTTTTCCGAGAGGTCAAAACGGAGATAGGCCAAGTCTACGGACCGGCTCAGATTATCCACGGATTCGGAAGTTTGTGCCCGTGTATACCGGTCCCGGAAACGGAAGTATACTTTTTCATGAACCTGCCCGCGTATTTCCAATCGAAACTGCTCGTTCCGAAATCTTGTCTGCGTATAGTCGCCATCAACAAATTCATTTCGAAGCGCGAAGTTCATATTCGCAATCACACTCACATTTTTGAGCAATCCCTGCTTCTCTTCCGGGATCAGCGTTTTATAATAGGTGGTGTCGCCCACCTGGCGTTCCTGCTTCTGCGCCCAAAGCAATGTAGGTAGAAGCACAAACAACAGAGGCTGCACGATCCGTATGAATGATTTCATGTCTTATTGGTTTGAGGGTTAACGAATAAGGACTACAATTTCTGCCCGGTTAAAGCCGCCGGGTCCATCAGCTTCTTGATCTGGTCTTCCGTCAGCAGTTTCTTCTCCCGGATAAGTTCAAGGATGCCCTTGCCGCTTTGAAGGGCTTCTTTTGCGAGTTCCGTTGTTTTTTCATATCCCAGAACAGGATTGAGAGCCGTTACAATCCCCACAGTGGTTTCCAAATAATGCTTTAGAACTTTTTCATTCGCCGTAATTCCATCGATACAGTTTTTACGGAACAAAGGCATCAACTTATAAAAAAGCGCTTGCGATTCCATGATTGAAGTAGCCACTACGGGCTCATACGCATTGAGTTGCAAGAGACCGTCGCGTGACGCTATGGTGACCGTTGCGTCGTTGCCCATGGCTTTGTAACAGACTTGGTTCATCACTTCCGGCATAACGGGATTGACTTTCCCAGGCATGATGGATGAGCCCGGTTGTAGTGCAGGTAAATTGATCTCAAAAATTCCGTTGCGCGGACCGGATGCAAGGAAAATTAAATCACTGCTGATTTTGGAAAGTGTAACCGCCAGGTTTTTATAGGCCGAAGAGAACATTACAAAGGCTTGCATGCTGCTGGTCGCGGCAATCAAATCTTTTGGCCCGACAATAGGCTTGCCCGTTATTTTCGCAAGCTGCGCCACGCATTTTGCAGCATAGCCGGGGGATGCCGTTAAGCCGGTGCCAATGGCGGTGGCACCCATATTTACTTCGTATAAATAGGCTTCTGATTTACGGAGCGCGTCAACGGCTGCATCGATCTGTCCGCCAAATGCGTGAAACTCCTGTCCCAGCGTCATGGGCACGGCGTCCTGACCTTCGGTGCGACCCATCTTCACCAGGTTTTTAAATTCTTCTCCTTTTTTGTGAAAAGCTTGCGCCAACAGTTCTGCTTCTTTTATCACTTTGTCGTTGTGCAATATCAAGACGATATGAATGGCGGTAGGATACACATCGTTTGTCGACTGCCCCATGTTCAGATCGTCATGGGGTTCAATAAATTGGTATTCCCCTTTTTTATGACCACTCATTTCCAGGGCAATATTGGCCAGCACTTCGTTGGCATTCATATTAGCCGAAGTTCCGGCTCCACCCTGGTAGAGATCGGTCAGAAACTGGTCATGATACTTTCCATCGATGACCGCCTGGCAGGCTTTCTCGATGGCATCCATTCTTTCTTTTTTCATCCGCCCAACTTCGGTGTTAGCGCGGGCAGCCGCCAGCTTTACAATGGCATAGGCCTTCACATAGTCGGGATAGAAATTTGTTTTTACGCCGCTGATCTGAAAATTCTCCAGCGCGCGCAGTGTTTGTACGCCATAGTAGGCATCGGCAGGAATTTGTTTCTCGCCCAGCAAGTCTTTTTCGGTGCGGGTTTGTTGCGCCCGCGCATACGGAAAGCTGATAAGCATGGTTATCAGCAGTGATGAAATTGATATGGTCTTCTTCATATTGATTTATTTTTTGTCTGAAAGAACAGGCCTGTTCAGGTTCGTCCGTTCAGCCATTAATAGGTAAAGAAAATCTCCTGAAGTTGTTTTTTGTCTTTTGTCCTGGTCAGGGCGAGCATTAACAATACTCTGGCTTTCTGAGGCGTCAGGTCATCGGAAACAATAGTGCCCAGTTGCTCATCATTGATCTCATCGTGAAGAACAACCCTGCCGGACGGCGCACGGCTTGCGCGACAAACGATGACACCTGCCGCTACGGCTTTTTTCACGGCTTCCATATAGGCTTTGTTGAAGTTGCCATTGCCCACGCCGGCAATAACGATTCCGTCAACTTTTTTCCCAACCAGCATATCGATCTGATCAGACGGTGCATCGGCATACATATAAACAATATCCACCCGTGGCAATTTTGTCTCGGCGGTCAACACAATCGGTTTTTTGGGATTTACTTCCCGGTCGGATGATGAATAATATTCTACTCTGCCATCGTAAGCCTGGCCAACAGGACCTGTATTGGGAGATCCAAAAGCATTTGTTTTTGTGGTGCTCATCTTCATGACTTCCCGTGCATCGTAAATACCTTCGTTGAAACTAACCAGCACGCCCCTGCCTTTGCTCTTCGGATTGATCGCCACCGTGATGGCGTCATACAGATTTTTGGGACCATCCGCACTGATGGCTGTTGCCGGGCGCATAGAACCTGTGAGTACTACCGGTTTGTCGGCGGGAATGACCAGGTCGAGAAAGTATGCGGTTTCTTCCTGGGTGTCTGTGCCGTGGGTTACTACAATGGCATCCGCTTCATTATTTTTGAAGATCTCATTTATTCGAATGGCCAGTTTTTTCCAGACATCAATGGTCATGTCCTGGCTGCCCACGGATGCCACTTGCTCGCCCGTAATGGATGCGATTTTTTTTACGGAAGGGATGGTGCCAATCAGATCGTCGATCGGAATTTTTCCGGCGGTGTAACCAGCCCTGTCGGCCGATGCTCCTGCTCCGGCAATTGTTCCTCCGGTTGCTAAAATTATTACCCTCGGCAATTGCGCCTGAACTTGTGCCGTCAAGATCAGGAATGTCAAAATTGTAAGTAGTTTTTTCATACGGATGTCATTTTAGTTTATGGGTTTTTGGTATTTTTTTATTTTCTGTCGGTTTTGTGCCTTTCCTATGCTTGCGTAACCTTAGTGTGAAAAGGTCATATGGATCAATTAAAAGCCTTTGTCTATAGTACAATGGCTTGCAAGACCAGGCCCGCCAATACGGAAGCCACTGTCGTTACAATGCCGGGCAGCATAAAACTGTGATTCAAAACATATTTACCAATACGCGTAGTGCCTGTGCGATCGAATTGAATGGCGGTCAGCAAGGTTGGATACCCCGGAATAAAAAAGTGGCCATTGCAGGCCGGGAATATTCCGATCAGGTAAGCCGGCGACAACCCGAGTGAAAGCCCCAAGGGCATCAGCGCCTTGACCGTAGAAGCCTGGCTATACAACAACATGCTCAGCAAGAATAAGGCAACCGCAAAGAGCCAGGGATAGGAGGCCACGACTTCACCCAACGTATTCTTGATCGTCTCAAAATTATTATCCATGAATGTGCTGCTCATCCACACCACACCAAACACAGCGATGGTGGCCTGACCCGCGGAGGCAAACAAACTTGCCTTCGTCACCTTAGCAGCCGTGGTATCGCCCAATAAAATAATCAACCCCGCCGCCGACAACATGATCATCATGATCATCGATGGCATTTGCACGCGGCCGGCCGCATTGACCGCGAAGCCGGGAGCGAATCCTTCTTTCCCGGAAAACTGGGGCAACAGATCAGGGAAGGATCCCAACAATACAACGGCTGCGATCGCCAAGGCAAAAATAATGACCGATTTGATCGCTCCGGGAGCCAGCGTAGTGGCCGCTTGATCCCCCTTCCCTTCAAGATTTTTTACAAAAGCCGGATCCTTCATTCTTTCTAAGAACTCCGGATCCTCGCTCAGTTCCTTGCCGCGTTTCCAGACAAACAGAATGCCGACCATGACACCAATCAAAGTAGAGGGTATCGCGATCATCAGTATTTGGGCAAGGCCGGCCCCGGTCCCACTTAACACCGAAAGCAATGCGGCCGCCGCTGCTGAAACAGGGCTGGCCGTTATCGCCATGTGGGCTGCGGTTACGCTCATGCTCATGGCACGCTCCGGTCGTATTCTATTCTTAATAGCGACCTCAGCAATGATGGGCATAATGGAATAGGAGATGTGGGCCGTGCCAGCAAACAACACGAAAGCGTAGGTTACCAATGGCCCCAGAAATGTGATCTGCGCAGGATGCTTCCGCAAAATTTTTCCGGCGACCTCCACCAGGTAGTCCATGCCACCGGCCGCCTGCAACGCTGCAGCCGCCGTCACCACGCTTAATATGATCAGCATCACCTCGAGCGGAGGGTCCGACGGCTCCATGCCGAACACGAACAAAAGAATGAGGAGACCAATCATGCCCATTACACCCAACCCGATGCCGGACATCCGGGCACCGACGAAAATACAAATCAAAAGCACTGCGAGTTGTACGAAGATCATGTCAGTGAGATTTAATATTTGTTCCGACCTCAATGTTCAATTGTATACCCATCAAGACATCGCCGCCAACACTCACCCAACTAAAATGGTATACAGAATAGATTATCTTCCATTCATCTTATCCTGGTAGCGATCTGTACGTTGCCGTAGTTACCATCGGCAGTTTCCGTTTTCATCAACTTCTACCGGACTCCTTCATTACCGTCTCCGCGTATAGCCATCCGAATTTTCGAATATGCAGGTAATTCATTTTTCCAGTGAGTCCTAACCGTTCCACTAAATCATTTAGCGCCTTTGAAAACACTTCATATGTATTTATTTTTTCAGGGTCAAGAGGAAGGCCATTCTCCTGGATATACTTTTTGTAAAACTCAAGATGCTGTTCGCTAAAAATGGGGAAGATCTCCGGCCGGTGGAAATTGCAGTACACCGAAGCAAAATGAAGCAGATGGTAGGATTTGCCCCGGCCGGAAAAGTCTGCGATCTCCTCGACCACCGATAAGTCGCCTTGTCGAAGGCGATCGTCAATATTAAGTTTGATAATGTGCTCCACCGCATCGCTCATGATGCTATTGTCGCGGATGTCCTTGTCGTTGATCGAACTGAGCTTTGTCTGGATGTCCTCTGCCGAAATGTTTAATGGGATTTTCTCAAACACCTCAATATTCCGGTTATCATTCACGAAATACATCTCCTGGCCGGAAAATATATCCAGGTACTTCTTTAAGACCGTTTGAAATGTTTTCATAAGCGTTGAACCCCGTTAGCTTCGAAATATTTCCGAACGCTTTTAATTTAGTATTCAATCGAATTGGCCACCTTTCCGTTCTGAATTAAATGTATCAAATTCTGCTCCCTGGTTCGACGCAGTCGCGGGTTTAACGGTTAAACCAAAGGGTGTGTAACCGTTAAACTCCCCAGTATTTCCAGTCACTATACATTTTTCCATACCTTAACGGTACAGCGTCTGTTTCAAAGTTTTCAGAGATAAAGGACGGTTAAAAATTAACGTCTCAGAAAATTCAACCCACGCATGGCGCATCGCCCCTGTTGCCCTATTTGTTTCACACGACCCGGTTGTTCGATACCCCATTTACCTATATCCCATTGAACAATGGTAAGCGCTGACGACATGAAATTGAACAACCCGACAGGTCCTGAATTTCACAAAATTAATTTCACTATGCCTTGTCATGAAAGCCAATCGTAACATCTGGAAAGACGACAAAGGCTTCATCTGGATGCTGGCCATCTCCATACTCATGTTGATCAGCACTCAATTCACAAAAGGGATTCTCTGGGAAGGAAAATTAGTCTTGCGCACTGGATTTTTCCTTTTCATGCTCATTGCGGTGAGATCTTCTGCGGTATCGGGCCTTGGCAAATCAATAGGATATACCATTGCTTCCCTGATACTCATACTCGCCATCGCGATGGTCCGAAACGAAACGCAATGGCTGAATGTGCTCTATACCTTCCTGGTGACGGGCTATATGATCTACATTATAGCGCTGGTGGTCAGCCAGATTTTCGCGGGTGGAATAATTACGACAAAAAAAATTGCCGGCGGCGTAGCGGCCTACGTACTCCTTGGGCTTATTTGGGGATCCCTGTACTTCACGCTCTACCTTCTTCAGCCCGATTCATTTCAGTATGGTGGTGAACGAATCCAAAGCGATGAAGCTTTAAAACATTTATCCTACTTCAGTTTCGTGACACTCACAACGATCGGCTATGGGGACATCACATCAGTAGGTTCAACGGCAAGGGTATTGGTGATGTTGGAAGGGCTTCTAGGCCAACTGTTTCCGGCCGTCTTTATCGCCAAACTGGTTAGTCAGCAAATTGAGGATTCCAAAAGAAAATGACCTGCGTTAAAATGCGCTGTATGTTTTAAAATTAAAAACGACATAATCGCCATACCACATGAATTTTCGTCAATGCCTTATCCGAATGACTGAGAATTTGAAAACATCTATAAAGCCCTTGTCATGAAAGAAATTTTAAAACCAAGTATCTACTGGCTGTTTATCTTCATCCCTATAGCCATTTTCCTCGAGAAAAGTCACGCCTCAGCGCCGCTGATCTTTTTCTCCGCAGCCCTTTCGATCATCCCCATTGCCCGATTGATTGGAAACTCAACCGAACAATTGGCCACTTACACGGGTGACGCCATCGGTGGACTACTTAACGCCACCTTCGGCAATTTTCCGGAACTGATCATCGCGATCGTCGCCTTGAAAGCTGGGCTACATGGAATGGTATTGGCGTCCCTTGCCGGCGCTATATTGGCCAATCTGTTGTTGGCGGTAGGGGTGTCTTTCCTGGTGGGCGGATTAAAGTTTCACAACCAGGATTACAATGCCACCAGCATCAGGGTCTACAGTTCCATGATGCTGATCGCCGTGATCAGTCTTACCATACCCAGTGGCTTTCATATCCTTACCGCTACCGCGCCTTCAATCGATCACGAAAATCTATTAAACCTAAACCTCGCATTTGTTCTTCTCATTGGATATGTCTTGTACCTGCTTTTCATGATCAAAACCCATCCTGACTTTTTTCGAAGCGAAGGAGGAGCACACGACGAAGGACACGAGGACCGCTGGTCGCTTACCCGTGCTTTGGCAACACTGGTAGTGGCCTCCGTTCTTGCGGCCTTTATGAGTGAAGTCCTGGTAGGGGCAGCAGAGGAAACCGGCAAAGTGTTAGGCATGTCAAGTGTGTTCATTGGGGTCATCTTTCTTGCCATCGTGGGCGGGGCCGCGGAAAGCATTTCGGCGGTGACGATGGGCGCGAAAAATAAAATGGATTTAAGCATCGGCATTGCGCTGGGAAGCTCCATACAGATTGCACTCTTTATCGCCCCCGTATTGGTGATCATGAGCATGTTCGTTGGACCTGCACAAATGAACCTCAACTTTCCACGCCCGCTTATTGTGGCCTTGTTCCTGGCGGTTATACTGGCCGCGATGGTGGCTGGCGACGGCCGCTCCAACTGGTACAAAGGTGTTCAGTTGATTATTGTTTATCTGATTATGGGTATGATGCTATATTTTATTCCCACCGTATGATGCAAAATCAAGACTTCTGGAGAAGCCGGGCGAAGGAAGGCGCCGTGTTAAACCCGGTTGACCGGACGTCCGAGGTATTATTCGGATTGATCATGGTCCTTACGTTCACCGGCGCAATCAGTGCCAGCACCGACGCGAGACACGATGTGCGGGAATTGCTATGGGCCGCCCTGGGCTGCAACGTAGCCTGGGGACTCGTGGATGCCATAATGTACCTGATGAATGTCGCCTTAGAGCGAGGGCATACTATTACTGTAATCAAAAAGGTAAACGATTCAAAAAGCGTTGATGAAGCCGGGGAAATTCTGAAAGGCGAACTTCAACCGGCTGTTGCGGCCCTGATGACAACCTCGGAACTAAATGAACTAAGCCGTCGATTTAGAAAACTACCCGAGCCCTCCAAGCGTCATTTAATTACGAGCCATGACCTATGGGCCGGTGTGCAAATCTTTTTCCTGGTCTTCCTTTGCACGTTCCCCGTGGCCATTCCCTTCGGCCTGTTTGACGATCTGAGTGTGGCCATGCGCGCTTCGAACGGTGTCGCGCTCGCCTTGTTATTTACGGGCGGTTTTATGCTGGCAGGTTACGCGGGCTTCAGGCGAGGAGCAACCGCGATTGTGTATATGTTAATCGGTGTATTCTTGGTTGCACTTACCATGGCCCTGGGAGGATGAAAAAATTTCTTTATTTTTTTCTGATAACGTCATACTGTTCGCAGGTCCATGGGCAAGATGCAGAGAAGCCTGCTCCTGCTCCGTGGAATTTCGCCGCGCATGCCAACTTCTATTTTATTCCCGATGATTTTATTATTCTGCCCGTTTTCCAAGCAGACAAAAAAGCGTTACACCTGGAGGCCCGGTATAACTACGAAGACGTTGAAACATTTTCGGGCTGGGTCGGCTACAACTTCAAAGGCGGAAATGCATTTGAATACACCATTACTCCTATGATTGGCGGCGTTGTTGGATTAACACAGGGAGTTGCTCCCGGGCTTGAAATAAGCTTGGGCTACAAAAAATTTGAATTTTATAGTGAAGCAGAATATTTATTTGAATCAGAGTCAATTGAAAGTAATTTTCTTTACAACTGGGTAGATCTCACGTATTCGCCAAAAGACTGGTTGTGGCTTGGCGTCAGTGCCCAACGGACCCGGTTGTATCAGACCGCTCTCGACATTCAGCGCGGTGTATTGGTTGGAGCAGGCCTGAAAAATTGGGAGCTAACCACCTACCTGTACAATCTTGGGTTCGATGAACCATTTCTCCTGGTTACAGTGTCCGTTTCGTTCTGATCCTTACAAGCAAACCCAAGGCAAGTCTTGGGTTTGCTCTATTTATCAGATGCTTCTCGTTGCGTTTTCTAAAGTAGCCAGCTATTCACTCCTCAAAGAAGTTACCGGATTCATCAACGCGGCTTTAACAGATTGAAAACTTATCGTAAACGCGGCGATGGAAAGCGCTATCAGTCCGGCCACGGCGAAGATCCACACCTGAATCTCCATTTTATAGGCAAACCCCTCCAGCCATTGATTCATGGTATACCATGAAATAGGAGTGGCGATGAGGATAGAAATCAGCACCAGTTTAATAAAGTCACCCGACAACAAGGCGACAATACTGCGCACATCCGCGCCCAATACTTTTCGGATCCCTATTTCTTTGGTGCGCAGTTCAGCGGTATACGTTGCCAAACCAAGAAGCCCCAGGCACGCAATGAATATGGCCAGGCAAGAGAACGTTGTGAACAGCTTCCTGAAAATAAAATCGGAATGGTATTGACGGTTAAAGTCGTCATCCAGAAAACTATACAGAAAGGGTCTGTGGGGTACCAGCCGGTCCCAGATCGTTTTAACCTCTTGAATGGTTTCCGGAATATTTTCGGTTTTGATTTTCAACGTCATGTACCGGCTTGAGTAAGCCTCGAAAGGCAATGTCAACGGTTCGATCGTACGGTGCAGGGAGATGTAGTTGAAGTCTTTCACCACACCGATCACCTGACCCTTTCTTCCCCATTGATCAAATTTTTTACCGATGATATCCGCAGGATTCGTGTAGCCATATTGTCTTGCCGCGGCTTCATTCACCACCAGCGCGCTGGTGGAATCGGAGGGAAACTCCCTGGAATACGATCGTCCGGCAACGAGTTTCAAACCAAAATGCGTAATAAAATCTATTCCGACCTGAAAAATGGGTTGCCCACCCGACTTCATTTCTCCGTCAGCCCCTTGTATATCCGTGCCTGCATTCGGGAAATAGCTTCCCGGTACACTCCTGGAAAAGGCCGAAGATATAACAGCCGGGTTGGATTCCATTTCCGTTTTCAATACCTGTGATTTTCTGTTGACCACTTCATCGTAGTTGTAGTCCAACACCAGCATACGCTCTTTGTCAAATCCCAGATCCTTGTCCAGCAGTTGGTTCATTTGAGAATAGACGATGATCGTTCCGGCGATCAAAGCAATGGAAAGACTGAATTGAAAAATCACCAATCCTCTTCGCAGGTTAACACCACCGGTAGCCGATCGCGTGATTCCTTTTAAAACCAACGCGGGCCTGAAACCTGACAAGACCAAGGCAGGATATGAACCTGCCGCCAGCCCAATCAAGAGCACGCCACCCACCACGAAAGGGATCGTCTGCCAGTTGACGAAGCGCAGGATGACCAATTCTTTTCCGGTAAAGTCAATCATGTAGGGTAATGCAGCGAAAACAATCAGGGCTGCCACCAGCATGGAAAGAAAAACGATGATGAAGGATTCACCCAAAAATTGAAAAATCAAACTACTCCGCTCAGCACCAATGGATTTTCGTATGCCCACTTCTTTTCCGCGTTCCATGGACCTCGCCGTCGAGAGATTCATAAAGTTGATGATGGCAATCACCAGAATAAAAATGCCGATGATGGAGAAGACATAAATGTTCGATAAACTGCCGGTCTCCCCGGGCTGTCGCTGCGCGAACGTTCTCAGGTACACATCCTTCAGCGGTTCAATGCCAATGGTATATTGGGGATCCTTCTGCGCCCGGGATAGGAAAGCCGGAATCTTTTGTTTGAAGGCCGCCGCATTGAACTTTTCCTTCACAAGAAAATACGTATAAAAATCCACATAGCCCCACTCGCCGAATATCTCCGGCCAGGACTTCTTAAATGTGCTCATGGACAGCAAGGCATTAAAACGAAAGTGCGAATTGGAGGGCACATCTTTCATGATCCCCGTCACGGTGTAGTCGCCCGCTTTCGATCTTCCTGCCGATTCGCTGCCTTGCAGTGACTTACCGATGGGATCTGTATCGCCGAAATATTTTCTGGCGGTGCTCTCCGTCAGGACAATACTGTAGGGAGCCGCCAATACCGTCTTCGGATCACCGCGTACCAATTGCCAACTGAATACATCGAACGCTGTAGAGTCCATGAAGAAAACACCATCCTCCTGGTAGATCTTGTCTTCATAGGTCAGCAAAATATCGGACCGGCCGGAGAATTGAACCACTTTCTCAATCTCCGGAAAATCCTGGCGAAGGGCTGCTCCAATGGGCGCATTTCCCCAAACCCAAAATGGATTTGCTTTTGCACTTTCCTCCGAATCCTTTGCCGATTTATAGCCATGGGTCACCCGGTAGATCCGGTCGCCTTTTTCATGGTAGTTGTCATAGGACAATTCATCCTGCACAAACATGAAAATCAAAAAGCAACAAGCAATCCCCAACCCAAGCCCAAAAATATTAATGACCGAATAGGCTTTCTTTTTAATCAGGTTTCTCCAGGCGATCTTAAAATAGTTTTTGAACATGGCGTACTGGTTTAGCGTGGGAGAATGTTTTAGATTTTTCAATAAGACGGGCCTGAGCAGCTTGAGCATTTCCCAGGTATACATTCGTTTTGCCCTGGCCGGCGAGAATCGCTCGACATGATCGAAGAAAAGTTCTTCCATGTCGCCTTCGATCTCTTCCAGGTACTCTTTTTTCAGAAAGTACCTCAGGAACCTGACCGGCCATTCGGGAGGATTGATTTCGCCGGGTTGGATCATATTACTTTCAACTCGTGAGCCACTGTCCCGACCGTTGCTGCTATGGAATCCCACAAGCCGGCACGGATCTCTTTCATCTCTGATAGTACCTTGTGAGCATACGCGGTGGTGGTATAAATGCGCTTGCGCTTCCCTCCTCTTTTCAACGTGGTTTCGCCGAATTCGGAAGTCAGAAATCCTTTTTCTTCCATGCGCTTCAGGGCCGATTGGATGGATCCCACACTTAGTTTCTCTTTCAACCGATATTCAAGCTCCCGTTTGATTTCAACGCCATAGGCATTTGCTTGCAGGGTGGCCACGGTTAATAAAACCAGTTCTTCAAATTCACCGAGCTTTGTTTTCTTCATGATGAATGATATTAATCGCAATTGCAGTAAATATAACGGAATATTTTATTCCGGATTGCAGTAAATATTAAAAAATGTGCTTTTAGGGGATTTCAGGGTTCTAACTGGGATAGTGCTCCCACTTTGTCCGCATTTCGGATGGGACTTAAGATTCCTATTCTCAAGATGGAGGTTCTATTCCTGTGAGGGTACATCGCCCGCCTTCCCTAAGCTTCGGCGGGCGGGATAAAAAAAGTTTGATCGGAAAAATATACGTGCGGTTACATTCGTATTACAAAGAAATTATTTTTTTCGTGAGCGGCATAACTACGCCAGGTTCTGTTTGACGCTTAAAAAATATCATCGACATTTAACGTATACTCCTCGACCTCTCAAGAACAACGCGCTCCAACTTATCCCATCTCGTAACGCGTTGGTCAAAAACTGTTATTACAGACCAAGCCCACCTGGAGTAGGTAGTTTGTCTATCGTCCTGGTTTCAATCTTTCCAATTCCGCAAACCATGAAGTACTTGCCTTCGGTGATGTTGCTTGTCTGCCAGTCAATAAAACTTCCATTCCAGAAGATCTCGCCAACACATGAGTAGGTGTGCACTGCTCGTTGATACTGAAACCAAAAAGATTGAGCCGGGACTGCGCGCTTATTATTGTCGTTTTCTGATCTCTAAATTTTAAACCCTATTACCATGAAAAAGTACCTTCTCTGGATTGGGCTGCTCATTGTTAGCGCCACGCTCCATCAGTGCAAGAACGACGTCACGGATCCCGCCGCCCGGCAAAATGTTCAATTTACGTTTGGCCTCCCTTCCCAATCGCCTTCGGGCGGACGAACGCAAGCCGCCGAACCGACCACGCTGCTGCTTAGCCTCAGCAATAGTCTGGGAGATACAGTGTTCACCAGTAAGAAAATAGCGCTGCTGCACATCGGCTCCCGTTTGATGACCGAGCCGATCCAGCTATCGACCGGCGCGTATACCATCACAGACTTCTTGCTGACCGACGACGATGGCACGGTGTTGTTTGCTACGCCAAAAGCGGGATCATCTCTTGCGCAAGCCGTTGCCCACCCGCTGCCCTATGGCTTTACGGTGTCGAGCGACGAGGCTGTGACCGTGGAGATGGAAGTGCTGGCCGCTTCGGAAAGTTCACCGGAAGATTTCGGCTATGTCACCTTCGCCATTAATGCACCGAATGTTCTGCGCATAGCCGTATTCATAAACGAAGGCAATAAGCTTGTGTTGACCGGCGCGTATGCCGCGATCTTCCATTTGGATAACCCCGCAATCGCCAGCTATACGCTAGACGCAAAAACCAATGTTATCTCTTTCCCTGGCGATCCCGACAACGAATACCGTCTGATCGTGGAATTGAACGGATTCCCCACATACATCAAAGATTTCATCTACAGCGATTTGATTACTTCGCTGCAGGGAGAACCCCTGAAAATTATATTTCACCAACTCACTATACAGGTAGACGCAGAGTTAGGGACCAGTCGTGATTTCCGTTTGGATTTAGATGGCATCGCCGGTGTCCCCATAGATGTGGACTGGGGTGATGGTAGCGATGTCGAACACTTCACGTTGCCTGCCACGCTTTCCCATTCCTATGCGCCCTGGCATTATGAAATAACGATTTCAGGTCTTCTCCGCCTCATTACGTCGTTCCGGTTGGGCGACAGCGGGCCCAAAATCGTGGGGATGGATCTTACGGCCCTTTTCAACTTATCAACCTTCCAGGCGATTCATACGCAGGGGCCGGTCTCACTCGATCTCAGTACAAATCCAATCACGTCGCTATCGCTAGAGGGCGAAACGTTGCTAAAACACTTAGTCCTGCCCGTACCCAGCTTCATCAACGACATAAACATAAACGGACCGAATAACCTTTCGACCGAAGAAGTGGATGCCATCATCAAGCAAATTCACGACTCCGTAGTGTTCTGGAACACTCAGAACGGCCACCTCAAGCTCGATCAAAACTGGATGACCCCGACGGGGCAAATGGTGGGACCGCCATCCGCAACCGGCTTGGAGATGCTTCAAGATCTGAAAGATCATTATCATTGGGTAATTCTACCGGATCCAGGCGCATAGACCGCCCATCGTCTGCGTTGGCAGCCAACAAAATTGATACCGCCGCCACATTTTTGATGCGAAACATCAGCAAAGGTGGCGGCGGTGCATTGTTCAAAAAATATCTTTATGCGTTTGGCTTCTCGTCCGTAGCGCCATGCTTTTCTATGACCCTGTGAACCAGGCTAGCATGCTGGTATGAAGCGCTAATGATGTTCACGTTTCATCAAAGAACGCGCTGCCAGCAATGCCAATATACTAATGGCCGCTCCAAACGATAAATAATAACCAACATAAGGAAGACCATAGCCCGTCGCCAGTGTAGTGGCCAAATAGGGCGTGAGCGAAGCACCCAAGATACCGGCCAGGGTAAAGCACAACGACGCACCCGTATAGCGAACTTCTGCCGGGAAAATCTCAGCCAACGCCGTCCCTACCGGACCATAGTTCAACCCCATCAACAGCATGCCGGTCGACTGGAACACCACCGTAATGATCAAACTGCCCGTGGTGAAGAATGGCGCTAAAAACAAACCAAAGATGAATATGCCGATGCTCGACACCAGGAGCATGTTGTTTCTGCCCTTGCGATCCGCGATCACGGCCGACAGCGGAATGCCCAACGCAAAAAACAACATGGAAATCATTTGGGCGATCAAAAAGCTTTCTCTTGGATAATGCAACGCAGACGTTCCCCAGCTTAATGTGAAAACCGTCATGATATAAAACAGCAGGAAAGTAGTGATCACCGCCGCGGTGCCCAGGAAGATGACTTTGGTATGTTTAGCAAAGACCGTAACGACCGGCACTTTTACGCGCGCTTGATTATTCATGACCTTTACAAAGTCGGGCGTCTCCGTGATCCTCAGGCGTATGTAAAGTCCAACCCAAACCAGCAGTGCACTCGCGATAAACGGAATGCGCCAGCCATACGCTAAGAACTGCTCGTCACTCATCGTTTTGCTGAGGATAAAAAATGTGCCGCTGGACAATAAGAAGCCGATCGGCGCACCGAGTTGGGGGAACATGCCATACCAGGCCTTTTTATTCTTCGGTGCATTCTCCGTGGCCAGCAACACGGCACCGCCCCACTCACCACCAAGTCCCAAGCCCTGTCCAAAACGAAAGATCGCTAACAAGATGGGCGCGAGAATGCCGATCGTATGGTAGGATGGCAAAAGTCCGATGGCTACCGTGGACGGCCCCATCGTCATCAAGGCCGCTACAAGCGTAGCTTTGCGTCCTTTGCGGTCGCCAAAGTGTCCGAAGAGCGCGGCGCCTAAGGGTCTGGCGAAAAAGGCCAACGCAAATGTTGCCAGGGATGCCAGTGTAGCCGCAACAGGGTCACCCGCCGGGAAGAACAGTTTCGGAAAAACCAACACGGCGGCGGTGGCATAAATATAAAAATCAAAAAATTCGATGGTGGTTCCAATCAGGCTGGCGGCCAGTATCCGTGATACTGGATTGGCTACACTTTGTGTTTGGGTCATAGGGACAGTGCGGTGCGGTAAAAGTTACTCGCAAGATCACACATTTAACCAATAATTTTAAGCAGAACAGGGATGAAATCCGCCGGGACTTTTCCACATTCTACTTCGGGTACCGGGAGATGCCTATCGCCTCACCAGCTTTTCGCTATGCATCTCTCCATGGTCGGCGTAACGAACAATGTATACGCCAGCCGGCCATTGGGCCGTAGCGATCGTTCCTTCGCCTGAAATCGTCTCGCGCGCAATCTCTATACCCAAGGAATTGAAAATGGATATTTCGACCGGCGTTGCCGCTTTGAAGTTCACACCTTGGGCCGATACGGGGTTGGGAAAAAACGCAACGGGCGATGGCGCGTGTTCCGCCGCACTCACGACAACAACCTGTTTGGCAGCAAACGGACCTCCCTGGTACGCGTTGTCGATGGCCTGCACGCTCCACGAATAGTTGCCGGGGGCAATGTTCTGGAGGGTCAGCGTATGGCTATGGCCCGCGTTGCCGGCTGCTACGATCTTGCGGTAGCCGTTCCAGTGGCTGCTGGGCACGATCAGCGTGTCGGCGCCCTGTATAAAGTATACGTTATAGGTCAGACCCGCGGCGGGTGTCTTGTCGTCGCCGGCATCGTCCCAGGTTAGGGTAACGCCGCTGCCGATGGGTTTCGAGCGTAGGTTGGTGGGAGCACCAGGCGGGTTGTTCGATACATTCCACGCATTGGCATGGTTGTTTTTATACACCACAACCTGGGGTGTTGTGTAATTGGCCTCGCCCATGACGATGTAGTCAATATCGTGATCGTTGTCGATATCGCCCACGGCGGTGCCGCCGTATTGTCTTGAGTCGATCAGGTAATCGATACCGGAATTCACGAAGGTGCTGCCCGTGTTGGTATAGACCTCCGTGTGTGAGTCATAGGGCGGCGAGGAGAAGGAGTCTCCGTATAGCAGCAAGTCGCTGCTGCCGTCGTTGTTGTAGTCGACCCACGTGGCATGCGCGTCGTACGTTTTCGAGGGAACTTCGGGAGTGTTCAGCAGATCGAATTGGTTGTGTCCGTTTTGGTGATAGATATGGGAGATGGCCTCGCCGCTGCTGCAGGTGTAGGTGCCGGTGATGATAAAGTCGAGCCGGCCGTCGTTGTCGTAATCGGTCCATTGCATATCGGAACCTCCCCAGTCGTCGCTCAATCCCTCCGCTATGCCAAGGTTGGTCTCCTGCAAACCTTTTCCCTGCATGTTCTTCAATATCCGCATTTGATTTGCCTCGCAACTGGCGCCCTGCTTCGATACCAGGAGGTCGACGTACCCATCGTTATCAAAATCGCCCCAGGGTGCATTCGACATCACACGATAGGATTTATCGATGGACACGCTGGAATTTGTGAACTGGTTGGTGCCATCGTTGATGAGCAGTTTCAGCGATTGACTGTAAGAATTGTCCGCGCCCTGCACCAGTACGTCCAGGTCGGCGTCGTTGTCGAAATCTGCGAAGGTCAGCGGTGCCGACAACGTCTTGAAGTCGAAGTACAACGCGTGTGTCGACTCCACGAAGCCGCCCTCGTTGTCGTTGAGGTACAGCTTGATGTTAAACGAAAAGCTCTCCCCCAGCACCAGGATGATGTCCTGGTATCCGTCGCGGTTGTAGTCGATCCATTGCGCGCTGCTGTTATACGTGTTCACACCCGGAAACTCGATGCCGGTGTCGGTATACACGCCATGATCATTTTTAAACAACGCCGTTCTTGCCTGCCCATATATGTCGTCGTAACCGTACGACAACATCAGGTCGAGATCCTTGTCGTTGTCGTAGTCGGCCAGGGCCGCCACCCATCCCACAGGCTTCGGGTGATCGAAGGGGATTACAGGGGTCGGCACAAACGCGGGGGGAAAAGTAAAACCTTCTGCCTCCTGGTAATTTTCGTTGGGATACGAGCAATTGTAGGCAATCACCTTGTAAACATACCAGGTGTCGGGCGCCAGGTAGTTGACGTCGTCGATGTAAGATGTTGTGTTGGCCGCCACCGTATCAAGGATTTGATACTCCGTGTTATACACGTCGTCTTTCAATTTTCGAAAAATGAGATAGGCGCTTTCCGTGGAGGCGTTGTCTTTCCAGGTAAGTTTTATCGAGCGGTCCGAGACGGCCTGTACCGCGAGGGTGGTAGGCGCCTGGGGCTGTACGTTGGCGATGGCGAAACTTTTTTCGGAGGTAAAGCCCGATGATTGAAAGGAGTTGTCGAGGGCCTGCACGCTCCAGAAATAATTTCCTTCCTGCAAGCACCCCAGCCGGTAGGTACGCGCCAGCTGAACGTTGCCCATATCGTAGAACAAATGCTGCGTCGTACCGGCCTTCACATCGCCAGGCAACGCCAGCGTGCCGTTATCTCTTCGCACCTTCAGGTTGTAGGTTAACCCAGCCGCAGGTGTTTCATTGTCGGTTGAGGCGTTCCAGGTAAACGTGGCCGCATTGATGTTGACGGTTGAATTAGGTTGGGGGGGTGTTGTGGGTGAGACATTGACGTGTCCGCCGTTTTCAATAAAATTGTTTTTAAAAATGCCCTCCCACTCTTCTCCTATCACCGCCACGTCGGTGTCGCCATCGTTGTCGAAATCACCGACGCTTATTTTGTCGTTTTCATAGGCCTGTATTTCGCGTATACCGCTTTCGGTAAATCCGCCCTGGCGGTCGTTGTAGTATATGCGCGTCACAAACTCGCCATAACCCGCCTGGCCCCAGGAGATGATGATATCGGCATAGCCGTCGTTATTGAAATCGGCCCACTTTGCAGTGCTGGCCGGCGGCAAGGTAACACCGGCCAGCACGAGCGACGAGCCGTTGAAAGTATACAAGAAATACTTCTGCACATTGTCGTCGAACGTTTTCAGCAACGCATCCAGATCGCCGTCGTTGTCGTAGTCGGCAAATTCGGCTGCTTGCAGATCAAGGGTAGCCTGGTCTATCTTTCTTTCCGTGTAAGAACCATTCGCATTTCGCAAGAGTAAAAAATTTCCAATGAAGCTGCCGTACGACTCTGATGTACGGCGGGTTTGAACAATGTCCAGGTCGCCATCGGCATCCACATCGGCCCACGCTTGAAACGGGATATACTTGGAAAACAATGTATCGCGGGCGAATGTCTGCTTACTGTTAAATTTAATTCCCGACACCGGGCCTGAGTACAGGAAATCCAACGCACCATCGTTGTCGGCATCGCCACAAAAGATGTTGCCATAGCCCGCATAAGGAAGCTCCAGGCCGCTATCGGTAAACGTGAAGTTGCCGTCGTTGCGGATAATGCGGAAGGCGTTGGAACCGTTCTGTCTTTTTATAAAAATATCCAGATCGCCGTCGCCGTCATAATCGCCCAAGTCCATGTGATTGAAATTGTAGGATGTTACACCGAAAGCAGTGGAGATCATATCCAGTTTGAAGTCGTCGTTCTCTTCGGTGTATATGCTCACGCCAGTGCCCGTTCCGTAGTGATAGCCCATGTAGACCAGGTCTAGTTTTCCGTCGTTGTTCATATCGGCCCACTGTATGTTGCCGCCATACTCCATCATACTAAGGGCGTTGGCCGACATCCGCGTGAAACTCTGGGCGCAAGTGTGGCCTCCACAAAGGGCAAGCGACACGACGGCAATACTGTAAAATGATTTCATCGATAAAGAAAAAAGATCGTCAGTTTATTTTTTCAACAGCTTTGCCGCGCCATTTTTCTGGCCGTGCACAAAGCGAATATAATACAGACCGGAGGCATAGCCGGTAACGTCCAACTGGTATTCGCGCGCCCGCGGCTCGGCCCGGTACAAGAGCTGGCCGCGGCCGTCCATCACCTCGATGCTTTCCAAAATTTGGGAATACGTTATCATCACCTTGCCACTGGCCGGATTCGGATAAACCCCCAGCGATTCGGCTTGCGCGTCTTCCACTCCCGTTACGGTTTCCGTCCGGAAAACCTGGTCGTCGCTCATATACTCTCCCTTGTTGGTGGTAACCACCACACGATAGTGGTATTCCTCGCCTGGCGCGAGCCCCGTGACGTCGGTCGATACTTTCACCGTGCCACCTTGTGGAAGATTATATTGATAGACGGACTTGCCGTAGTCGGTCGTCGGTCCGTATTCGATGGTGACCCAATAAACGTATTCGCCCTGCGGCGCGACCAAACCCGTAAGACGCGCACTGCCTGAGGTAATGCTTTCGGTCTTACCGGCCACCACGAGTACTCCCCCGCTCAGCCGGAACATAGCCTCCTGCGAGTAGACGGTGTTGCCACTCAGGGTGCCTTTTATGCGGTAGAAGTAAACTGAATCGGCATACGGTGCAGTGATGGTTGCGTTGATGTCGCTGCTCTGCAAACCGTTGACACCCGAAGGCGTGGCAGTGATCGCCTGGTCGTACTGTCGTCTTGTACCGTACTGATATTGCAGATTGGTGAGAGCCTTTTCGTTGGAAGTAACCCGCGCGCTAAGCGTAACCCGGTGATCGTCTACGACGGGTGACCCATAGATCACCCAAAACTCGGGGTTGGTAGTGAACAAAACAGTATCGCTATAAAACACCTGGTTGTTGCTCGTCACCTGCAGTCGCGCGAAATAACGCGTGCCTGCTTTGAGATTGCTAACCGCGGCCGAAACAGGGGTCGATTGGAAGGCGCTTACGCGCGATGGCTTTGCCACGATGGTCTGGCGAAACTGCGTGGTGGTGTCGTATTGAAACAGGATGTCGGTGATGTCGCTCCGGTTGGAGGTGACCGTGGCATAAAAATTTGCGGCGTGGGGTTTGTCAGGCCAGATATAACCCATCGTCAGGGACAGGTCTGGTTTGGTGGTGAACGTCCCTGCAAGACTCGTACGCGTGGTCCCGTTAAATGTGCCCGACACTCTGAAGAAGTAGTAGGTGGAAGGCTTTAAATTCGTCAGCTGTATGACATACTTTTTGTTTTTTCCAGACGCTAACTTGGCCGGTGTCAGGGGAAGGTTTTGGGTAAATCCATCGGCGCCATACTCGATGCGTAAGTTGGTCAGATCGCCGTTGCCGGCTGCGGCTGCCACCGCTATCCAGGCCGAAACGGCTGTGATCGTGTCGGCACCCATGGCCGTAAGCGAATAGTCGGCGATGGGTAGCACGTTGCGTTGCAAGGCGCCGTAGTTGCCGCCGGCTAAAATTTTGTTGTCGTTGGTTATGGCGAGCGAGTTTATGCCGCCGGGTGCGCCTTGCCATAGCCAGGTGGCGCCACCGTCGGTGGTGATCAACGCATTGCCGTAGGCGCTGGCGATAGCGCCTACGTTTTCCGAAACAAAGTCAAGGGCTACGTATTGATCGGAGGTGAAGCCTTGTAGTTCCTCCCACGTGTCTCCACCGTTTGTCGTTTTCAACAACAGGCCGTAGTCGCCGGAGACGAACCCGACCATTTCGTTTACAAAATCTATTTGATAAAGCGAGCTGTATGTTTCCCGGATTCTTTCCCAGGAAATACCGCCGTCGATGGTCTTGTACAAGTCGCGATCGACGAGCCCAAAACCTTTGGCTTCGGTGGTAAAGGAAACTTGCCTTGGGTTGATATTCGACGACACCGCTGCCCACGTTGCGCCACCGTCGGTGGTTTTGCTCAGGCCGTCGCCGGCGATGTATCCCACGTTGGCGTTGACGAACGAAATGCTGCTGCCCGCCACGCCGGTTGGTTTCCAGGTTTGCCCGCCATCAGTGGTCCGCAACACGCCTCCGTTATAATAGTAGTTGCTCATCGTAGCGTACCCATGATCGGCTGTAACAAAATAGCCGTAGGGATAATAAAATTCATCTTCTTTGAAACCTGTCGTCAGCGGCGTCCAGGTGTCGCCCTGGTCGGTGGTTTTATAAATACGATCACCGAAGGCATACCCGGTGGTGTTGGTCGGAAAAGAAACCTTGTTCACGTTTTCGTACATGAGGCCATACGCTGTCCAATCCGTTCCCCCATTTTCTGTTTTCATAATGCGCCCACGGGCTCCTACCACAATGCCCTGGTTGGCGTCGAAGAAATAGAGGCCGTACAGGGTGGAGGCATCGTATCGTGCATTTAAGAAACCGGCCCATTGCCAGGATACACCACCATCGACCGTCTTGTGCACTACGCCGTACTCGCCCGTGGCATAACCGATCTTCGCGTCGACAAAGAATAGGTCGTAGATGGTATCCGGATAACCGCCTACCAGTTGCCAGGTTTCGCCGCCATCGATGGTCTTCAAAACATCGTGGTATTCACGGGAGGCATACCCGACGTTTTCGTTCACAAACGTCATGCACAGGTAGTCAGAGGGAAAGTAAGAAACAGATTCTGTCTTGTACCATGTCAGGCCACCGTCCTTTGTTTTTAAAATGAGCCCGTTGGCACAGGCGGCATGACCTACTTTGGAGCTGGTGAAAACCGACGCATTTACTTGCAGATTATAACTATAGGAGGGCGGTGCCTGGATGGTGAGTTTGGTCCAACTGTCGCCACCATCGAATGTTTTCATGATCTGCTGAGCACCTACCACGTAAATGGTATCGGCATCAATAATGTGAACGGAGTGATAATTTTCACCCGTCGATACATAGAGGCGCTCCCAGGTGGCGCCGGTATCTTTCGACCTGAAAACAGCATCGTAATCACCCACCACAAAGCCCGTTTGATTGTTGAAAGCAATGCGCCGGCTGCCGCTCATGCGATCGCTTGCTTGCCAGGTTTGGCCGGCGTCGGTCGTCCGCAGAAGATTCGAACCATTGACGATGAAGCCTTTTTGAGCGTCTACAAACGTAATGTCTTTTGCCGTGGAACCGGCCGGCTTGGGGTTGAGCCAGGTCCATTGGGCATGGGCGGCGGAGAAGCAAAAAACCAGGAAAAGGAGTGGAATCGAAACGGGGATTTTCATAACAGTATTAGGCCCTGCTAAGATACTAACCGGCCCAGCAGTTTTAAATAAATTCAGTATTTTTGTTTGCCATCCTTTAAATACGAACCCTTGTGCGACCTGTTATCTCCAGGGCTGCTATTGTAGCCGTTTTATTTCCCCTAGCGACCACATCATTTGGCCAATTCCTGTTAACGGCCTCCACACCCGCCCGCAATGCCATAGGCGTCCCGGTAGCGCAGGCCGTTGTGCTCACCTTCAATGCCAACGTAGATGCCACCACCACCTCAAAAATTTCGGTTACGAGCAATCTGCGCAGCACGGTGCCCGGCACGATCACGGTGTCCAGCGCGACCGTTACCTTCCAGCCTTCGCCCGCATTATTTTATGGTGAAACCGTCACCGTTACTTTGCCCCCGACGCTAAAGTCCACGGGCGGCACGGCATTGACCACACCTGCCGTCGTCCAATTTGTAGCGGCTACAAAAACATCGCCCGCGTCGCCGGTTGCTTTTAAAGACTTCGCCATGCCCGGCGAGCAAGGCGCCTACACCCGCTCGGCTACTACTGCCGACATAGACAACGACGGCGACATGGACATCATTACCGCCGGCGGCCTGGGCATGAACTGGTTCGAGAACCAGGGCAATGGCAATTTCGTTGCGCGGCAAATCAATGAGGACTCCGGCTTTGCGACGGATACCAAAGCGATGGACATGGACGCAGACGGCGACATGGACCTTGTGGTCAACGGACTGTTTAATATCTTCCTGTACAAAAACAATGGGAGCCAAAGTTTTACAATGACCCAGCTCACCACAACGGACAACCAAGTCGACGGTCTCGCCCTGGCCGACTTCGATGGCAATGGGTTGCCCGACATCGTTTATTCAAACTACAGCGCACACCAAGTCTACATCTTGTACAACCAGGGCGCGCTGACTTTTCAATCGGCCACCGTCAGCAACACGCATCTTTTCCAATGCCACGTCGCCGATGTTGAACACGATGGCGATCTGGATATCGTGAGCCTGGATGAAAACATCATGTATTGCATCGTGAACACCGGCGGCGGTTCATTCCAAACGCAA
>DATDAV010000109.1:0-12743 GCA_036525235.1 Chryseolinea sp.
AATTTAGCAAAAAATCATTTTAACAAATCCCTGGTTTCATCGAATGATGTCTCTCAAAGACAAGTCTTTTGTAAAAACCCCCAACAGTAGGGGGATCATCGTTTGTTATATTTTCCTATATTCATATAGATATTTCAACAATCGCTGTTAGCACGCTTTCGCGTTTAAAAGATATCATTCTACTTAGGTTAGATGAGGCAGGTACGTTTACTGCCGTTGTTAAAAGGGGCCGGGTTTCGGCCCTTTTTTATGATGATGTCAACTCATTTCCTTAGACCTTCGATCGAGAGCACCCGCAAACTCATCCTGAAAAACATAGCCAGGTCAAAGTCCTTTTTGAGATCGGATCCGATCACCACGGAGGAAGGATATCTTCCTCGCAAAACAATGAAAACCTCTGCTTGCCTTTTAAGATAATCGATCCCGCAATAACGTGTCGGTGTGTGAACGTTGTGAACAAAAGTCCTCGATGCGTGGAAAAAATACTCAGCGAAAATGCGCTCCCTCCAATAGAACGGGTGTTTTTTTAAAGAATGGCAAGTCGGGCATACATTTTGATTTTAGGGTTGCGAGTAAAATTTCAGGCATGAGAAAAACAACAAAAAAATTTAAAGATTTCTTGATCCATATTGGTATGGCTTTGTCAAGTCTGCGCCAAATGAAAGGTTATACAACCGTAAAGGAGTTTGCCAATCGATATAAATTGCCGGAGATTCAATACTGGAGAATCGAAAGAGGAAAAGCGAACCTTACACTGAAGTCATTGGAGAGAATACTGGATATTCATAAAATCTCCGTCCAGGATTTTTTTTGCATAATGGCCGGTCAAAATTTCGCACTGACGTGACCCAGGAAGTGATCGGTATGGTTGATGCGCTTTTATAAAATTGAAATAATTCACTGTGGATCTGCTTTAATCTGTGAGACCTTGGAAGCTACCTCCAAGGTTTCTTTTTTTTGCTACAGCAAAAAAAAGCCCCTCAGGGGCCTTTCTTCGTTCATGGTCATTGTGCTTTTTTGCTTTTAACTGATCGTATGCTTTGGCCCCGGCGTTGCCATCTCGCCCGGATGAACCGGATATTTTTTCAGTATGGCTTTGATGCCTTTATGAATCTGTTTTGACAGGCTGCTGGTGTACTCTACATTTCCTTTCACCGTGCCACGCCAGATCAAATCATTCGACGCCTTGTCGGTGATGTCGATGATCAGGGTTCCCCGCGTGTAGTAATAACTTCGTCCGTTGGAATAGTCATAAGGCATCATGCCATAGCCGTAGGGCATATACATGTAACCGAATCGATAGGGCATGAAGTACGGTCCGTACATGAACGGACCATAGGGCGCGTTGGAATAGGAGTCACGCCGTTTTTCCGTAAACGTTTTGTAGCTCACGAGGAAATCGGGGTGTTTAGCATCGAAGTAAATGCCGCGCTTGGCGAATTCTTCCTTCACGGTGGCTTTGATCCGCTTGTCGATCAGGCCGCTCCTGTATTCGGGGTTGGTCACCTTTATTTCGGAAGGCCCCCAGGCAAAAGTGCGGTAGTGGCCGAAGTCGATGTCGCGATCAAAATCCGTCACCGCGCATGCCGCAAGTCCGCAGACCAGTGCCATTGTCAGTATAAAATTTTTTGACAGCTGTTTCATTTCTTTTGATTTTTGTCTTTCTAGATAACAAATAGTACCTGTCAATTTGTTCCGTTTTTGTGATGGATCCCGGTAACGCTCAAGCGCTTTTTAATATTGTGGGAAGCCGTTGGTTGGCCATTGCCGTATGGCGAGCGCCGGTTGACTGGTCCTGGTTATTCAGACTCGTGTTTATATGAAACGACTACCCTGAATAGAAACACGTGGCGTTGTTAATCCAGGCGGACTCAAGGAAATGACGCGCAGCCCATACCTGTACCGCTTGAATCGGTGTTTTTGTTGCGATATCTGTAAAGAATATAACTCTTATCCCTTATTATATAATATGAATAGGGAGTGATTCCTTTAACATTGTGGTCGAATGCGATCACGCTGTGGGCGATATATGATATAAACATGTCTTTTTCCACTCGGATCACATAGTCGTTTGCTACGTACTGCTGTTAACGGATATTGACTGGATGACAAATAAAGATAAAACAACTCCTTCTGCAGATTCCCTTCATGTTCTGCTCGCAGACGATGACGGCGATGATCGCTATTTTTTTAAAAAAGTTATAGATGAAATGTCAATTGCTGTGAAGCTGACAACCGTTGTAAATGGAGAAGAACTGCTTCTTTACCTGAATGCAAAGCCAAAAAATCCGACGGATATCCTTTTTCTGGATCTCAATATGCCAAAAAAAAATGGCTCTGAATGCCTGGTGGAGATTAAGAATAACCCAAAATTAAAACGTTTGCCGATTGTTATTTATTCCACCTCACTGAGCCAGAACGTTGCTGACTTTCTCTATGAGCAAGGTGCCTATTTTTACATCCATAAAACGGACACCGCCGAACTCAGAAAAGTACTGCATCATATCCTTTTAAATTTATCGAAACATAAACTCGACCGGCCGAAAAGAGAAGAGTTTGTTATTCAAAAGTTTTTATAAGCTGACACCCTGATGATCCACGACAATAGGACAATATGCGAAAAGTGAAAACCTCAAAGAAATCAACTAATAAATTCCCGAAGTCATTGACGGGCATACAAGGTCTGGATGACATCACCCTGGGTGGTTTTCCAAAAAATCGCCCGACGCTGTTGTTGGGTAATACAGGCTGTGGAAAAACGATTATGGCGATGGAGTTTATTGTGAACGGTATCGTGATGTTCAATGAACCCGGTGTATTCATGGCCTTTGAAGAAAATACAGACGAGCTCGTTGTAAATGTGGAGTCCTTAGGTTACAATTTGGAGAAACACCTTTCGGAAAACAAAGTATACCTGGAACACGTGCACGTCGACCGTGATGAAATTTCGGAAACGGGTAGCTATGGTATTGAAGGCTTGTTTGTGCGGATCGGTAGGGCCATCGACAAGGTGAACGCCAAACGCGTTGTGCTGGATTCGTTGGATACCTTGTTTTATGGACTTGATTATCATACGCTTCGTTCGGAATTGACAAGACTTTTTTTGTGGTTAAAACAAAGAAAGGTAACCGCGATCATTACGGCGGAAGTTGGCGATGGCTATCTCACCCGTCATGGCCTGGAGGAATATGTGGCCGATTGCGTTATTGTGTTAGACAACCGGGTAACCAATCAAATTGCCACCCGGCGATTGCGAATCGTGAAATATCGCGGCTCTGTTCATGGCAATAATGAATACCCGTTTATTGTCGACGCAGAGGGAATAACCGTTTTTCCCATCGTCAGCGAAGCGTTTCAACAGAAATCGAGTACAAAGCGGATATCTTCCGGCCTTGGAGATTTAGATCACATGTTAGGTAAAAATGGATTTTATGAGGGAAGCAGTGTTTTGATATCGGGTACGGCCGGCACGGGAAAAACAAGCCTGGCAGCGTCGTTTGCTTATAGTATCGTGCGCGATAAAAGCCGTTGTCTCTTTTGTGCATTTGAGGAAGCGCCGAATCAGGTGATCCGAAACATGGGATCTATTGGATTTCGTTTGGAGCCCTTTGTCGAATCTGGAATGCTGACGTTCTACTACTCCAGACCCACGCTACAAAATCTTGAATTGCACTTTATAGCGATTAAGAAAATCATTACGGAGCTAAAGCCCGCCGTTGTGATTCTCGATCCCATTACCAATTTAATGACCGAGGGGCCCAATAGCGACATCAGGTCTATGCTCACCCGCTTTGTGGATTTTTTGAAAACGCAACGCATAACCGTAATGTTTACCGCGGCCATAACGGTGGGATCGATAGAGCGAAACCCCAGTGATGAAGGCATTTCGTCTATGGTAGATACCTGGATAATGGTTCAGGATATAGAAGTGGATGCCGAGCGGACCCGGAGCCTATGCGTTATGAAATCGAGGGGCATGCTCCATTCCAATGAAGTGAGGCGATTTAGCATTTCGGGAAAGGGAATTAGTTTAGCCCCGATTGTGAAGAACAAAAATAGCCCTTTGTCGGAAACGAAACGATCTGCCCTGGAGCATGGGAATATATCCACATCGAAATAGTCGACTGGACGGAGAGAATTGTTACGTTACCCTGGGAATGGTTGCCGGTCAAAGCAGAAATTCAAGTTGATAAATACTTATTTGAAAATAAACGGATGACAATTTCAAAAAGGAAGCCCAAAAAGAAAAAAGTTAAGGCAAAGGCAGAAGACCCGGGCAAAAAATATATTCTTCGGCTATTCGTTACCGGCATTTTACCGAACTCAACGCAGGCGATTATAAATGTGAACAAGATTTGTGAGCAGTACTTAAAAGGAAGGTATGATCTGGAGATCATTGATATCTACAAACAGCCCTTTTTAGCGCTTCAGGAAGGTATCGTGGCAATACCCGTCTTGATAAAAAAATATCCGTTGCCCGAGGAAAGGGTAATTGGAGACTTGTCGGATACTGATAAAGTTTTGAATGGACTGCATCTTGTGTAATTATTTCAATACCCATGTCAGTAAAGCTAATGGATAGTCGTCAACAGGTGATAGAGCTTAGAAAAGAGGTGGAAGACCTCCGTGAGCAGTTGCGACTGGCCAAGCTGTCGAATGATGCCATTCAGGCTGGAGATATTGATGCCCTGGTTGTTGGTGACACGGAGAAATTTAAAATTTACACGGAAAACACATCCGACAAGATCTACCGCATTTTGGTAGAGAGAATGTATGAAGGAGCCGTCACCCTGATGAGTGATGGCGCTGTGCTTTATGGAAATTCAGCTTTTGCCAATATGGTGAATATTCCTTTGGAAAAACTAATAGGAACAAAGTTCAGGACCTTGATCGGTTTCTCCAGAAAGAAATGGGATGCTTTGGTTAAGCAAAGCAGAAAAAAGGTAATGAATGAGGAACTGCTTTTACTCACCCCGGAGGGGAAGACCACCCCTGTGCTGCTGTCTATGAACGCATTGTCCATTGATGACCAGCATGTTTTAAGTGTTGTGGTTACGGACCTCACCATTCATAATAAAAACCGGGAAGAACTGAAGGACAGAACTGTGCAGTTGGAACAGAAGAATGTCGAACTCGAGAATGCCAATAAGGATTTAACGGCTTTTACGTATGTGTCAAGTCATGATTTGCAAGAGCCCCTTCGTAAAATCCAAAATTTTGTAAGCTGCATACTTCATGAAGATGAAGGGAATCTGTCGGAAACCGGGAAGCGGTATTTTGAAAAAATCAGCCATGCCACCCTGCGGATGCGAACCCTCATACAGGATTTGTTAGTTTATTCGGAGGCAAAGAATAGTGAGCGAAAATTTGAGGTTACGGACCTGGAAATCATCGTGGATGAAGTGAAAAAGGATCTTGAGGATGTTATTCAGGAAACGGGCGCAACCATAGAAACGATGCCATTATGTGATGCAAATATTATTCGGTCTCAGTTTCGTCAGCTTTTTCATAATCTCATTAGCAATTCGCTCAAATTCGTGAAGCCGTCAACCCCACCCCATATTAAAATTGAGAGTGAAGTTATACGGTGGAGTAAGCCCAACGGTTTGAAACTCGAGCCCTATAAGAACTATTGTCATATTATCTATACCGACTCCGGTATTGGCTTTGATCCACAGTATAAAGATCGGATTTTTGAAGTGTTTCAGCGCCTTCACAGCCAGCACGAATATAAAGGCACGGGGATTGGCCTGGCCATCTGCAAAAGGATTGTTGAAAATCATGATGGGATAATTTTCGCTTCCGGCCAACCGAACGTTGGAGCGCGATTTGATATTTATATCCAGGCTTAGTCTCTAAATGCGGGTTGGAGGAAGAATAATTCATGTTGCGCGTCTGCTTCAGATCTCCGGGTCAATTTGCGAATCAAGCGCATTTCAATTATTTTTCAGGCTAACGATAAAGCGCAGCCAATCAAAATGTTTCGCATGGTCTTTATCAGTTAATGGAAATTTTAATCGAAACAAATCACGCCATCGTGCCGTAACTTGTTATGCATGGGAATCCCTTTTGAAATTTTACTGCTCACGAGCGGGGCAGGCGCCTTGCAGAGTGCGTTCTTTAGCGTCTACCTTTTTTCGATACGCAAAGAACGAAGTCTTGCCAATGTGTTGCTCGCATTGCTTCTTCTGGCTTTTGCGGTCCGGATCGTGAAGTCCGTGGTCTATTACTTTTCCCTGGGGCACCAGGTTTCGACGGTGGTCATGAATTTTGGTTTTGGGGCAAACCTGGCCATTTTCCCCCTGCTGTTGCTCTATCTGAATTCATTTCATAAGAAGGAGTATCGCTTTGATTGGTGGCGGCACTCACCGCACCTGATTCCTGCTTTGCTGGTCATTCTCTTAAGCCCTGTCCTTACTTCCTATTTTTGGATGGAACAACATGGGTATGCTATTTCACTATGGTCTGCAGCATTGTATCTGCCGTTTTGCGTTCGGGTAATCGTTAAAAACTTCCAAAAAATAAATAATACCCAAAGGGTTTGGGTGCTCAGTGTTACGGTGGGAGTACTATTGGTCTGGGCCGCTTATATGGCAAATTTTATTTTCGGACTTGTTCCCTACATTGCCGCGCCGGTTGCCTTTTCGTTTCTGATCTATTTCTTGAGTTATCTGGGCCTGAAGAAAGGGGAGATCTTCAGACAACGCGAAAAGTACGAGCGCTCGGCCTATAGCGAAGATCAAATTGACCGGTGCTTTGAAGAATTACAAACCTGGTTTGCCAGTCACCACCCGTACAGAGACGCATCCATCACTCTGCCGAAAATGGCCGACCAGTTGAAGGTTCCTGCTAACCTGCTGTCGGAGACGATTAACAGCCGCACACAACAATCCTTTCCGGACTACATCAATAGCTTCAGGATCAAGGATGCCCGGGAGCTGTTGAAAGACCCGGCCTACGACCAGGAGAAGATCGCGACGATAGCCCATCAAACCGGATTTAAAAGTATTTCGGTCTTCAATGCAGCCTTCAAAAAGCATGCGAACACAACGCCGTCGGCCTATCGCAACTGTCCCTCCAGAGCATAACTGAGTTTTTTATTCCTGTTTTATAAATCCGGTAGCCAAAAATGCCCGGTTTGTAGCCCATCGGCGGCTGGCTGCCGTAATTGCAGTATTCTGGGGCATGACCCCTTTTCACATCATTACTGCAAGAATGAATAAGTACAGCATCACCGTAAACCACAAACTTTATGAAGTGGAGGCCGAGCCCGACGTGCCCCTTTTGTGGATTCTCAGGGATTACCTTGGGCTGAAGGGGACCAAATTTGGTTGCGGAATCGCCGCCTGTGGCGCGTGCACGGTCCACCTGAACAGCAACCCGGTCAGATCATGCCAATTGCGCATTTCGACTCTTCCAGCCAGTGCAAAGATCACGACCATTGAAGGAATTGGCGCGGATGTACCTCATCCGATTCAGGAGGCCTGGATTGAACTGCAGGTGCCTCAATGTGGCTATTGCCAGTCCGGGCAAATCATGTCGGCCGTTGCCCTATTGGCAAAAAAGCCCCTGCCCTCCGATAAGGACATTGACGCTGCGCTGGTGGGAAATCTCTGCCGGTGCGGCACCTATGATAGAATAAGAAAGGCAATCCATTTAGCGGCTGAAAACCCAAAATAATAGCGGAAGATTTGTATGAGCACAAACGACGACAACTTTTTAAGAACCGGACGCCGTGATTTTATAAAGAAGGCAGGCCTTGCAACCCTTGGACTGGTGATAGGCATTGATTCCTTTGCGAAGATCCGCAATATTTCTGGACAAAACGGAACGGAGGATAACTTCGAAATCAATCCGTTCATTCTGATCGGCATCGACAATACGATCACGATAATCAACCCCCGCAATGATATGGGGCAGGGCACCATTCACTCGGTTCCGGCTATGATTGCCGAAGAGCTGGAAGTGTCGCTGACCCAGATTAAAGTCATACAAAGCGATGGGCAAAGTAAGTACGGCGCGCAAACATCGGGAAATAGCAGTTCGATAAGAAGGTTATGGTTGCCCCTACGAAAAGCTGGCGCGGCGACAAAGGAAATGTTGATCAAAGCTGCTGCGCGCCGCTGGAACGTTTCGGAAAGCGAGTGCTATGCAAGAGGAGCAAGGGTTTTTAAAAAGGGTAGCGATGCGAGCCTGCCATACGGTGAACTTGCCGAAGAAGCTTCTAAACTGGAGGTGCCGACCGATCCGGTCCTAAAGAATCCCGCAGATTTCAACATAATCGGGAAAGATATCAAGCGGGCGGAAATCCCGCCGCGAACGACAGGGAAAGCTATCTATGGAATGGACATCGACGTGGCCGGCATGGTTTACGCTTCCATACTTCACAGCCCAATGATCTTTGGAAAAATTGTAGCCATCGAGGAGGGCGACGCATTGAAAATTCCAGGGGTATTGCAGGTGGTAAAGTGCGAGCGGAAAATGATTCATCGCGATGCAGAGTCCATTGCTGTGATCGCCACAAACTGGTGGGCTGCCTTCAAAGGAAGAAACGCACTTAAGGTGCAATGGGATAATTCGAACTTGAGTGAGGCCCTGGATACGGATGACTACTTTAAAAGGTGTTATGCGCAGGTGAAGGTGGAAGGCATAAATCACCATGAGACGGGTGACTTCAATAGAAAATTTAATACAGCAACGTCCAGACTGGAATGTACCTATGAAACACCGTTTCTATCGCATGCTCCGATTGAACCGGAAAACACAACGGCACACGTAAAAGACGATGGCTCCGTCGAGATCTGGGCTCCGATCCAAGGGCCAGGAGAGACATTGCCTGACGTTGCGAACTACCTTGGCGTCCCCGTAGAAAAAATCAAGATACACACTATTTTGATGGGCGGATCCTTTGGACGGAAAGCTTACATCGACTTTGTAAAAGAGGCTTGTTTTCTTTCCCGTAAATTGAAGGTTCCGGTAAAAGTGATCTGGACGCGCGAGGATGATATCTCGCAAGGCCCTTACCGGCCCGGGCTCCTAAGCCACATGCAAGGATTTATGGAGGACGGTAAGATCACGGGATTTCACCATCATATTATCGGCGAATCCATATTGCGACAGGTTTTCAAAGGATTGCCCGACGATGAAGCAGATCCCTGGATGGGCGAGGAATTGAGGGACAATACCCTGTATGAGTTTAAGACTTCGAGGAAAGTAAGTTGGACGAATGTGAAGACGGAAATACCCATTATGTGGTGGCGATCGGTCAACGCATCGAATTTGGCATGGGGACAGGAATGCTTTTTTGATGAGCTTGCCCATCTGGCCGGTAAGGATCCACTCGTAGCAAGGCTGGAGTTGCTGGAGGATGAAAGATTTAAGAAGGTCCTCAAAACGCTCGCAGAAAAATCAGACTACCATACGATGGCTGCGCCGGGAATGGGAAAAGGCGTCGCCATATTCAAAGCTTTCGGGACCATCTGTGCCTGTTGTGTGGTGGTGTCCACGAACAATGGAGGCGTGAAAATCGACAAGGTTGTGTCCGTCATTGATTGCGGAATGTATGTCAGCGCCGACACGGTGCGGGCACAAACGGAAGGTAACATCGTGATGGGATTATCGGCAGCAATAAAGGGTGGCATCGTTTTTAAAAGCGGTGTTTGCCAGCAGTCCAACTACAACAACTATCATGTTCTTCGCATGAATGAGATGCCGGCGGTGGAAGTTTTTATCATCGAAAACGGCGAAGCTCCGGGCGGGGTTGGCGAAGCAGGTTTGCCGCCGGTGGCGCCGGCACTTGGAAATGCGATCTTTGCTGCCTGCGGGATTCGGCTGAGGAATCTTCCCATAGATATAACTACATTGATTAAAGGTTGAGTCGTATTTTGCATTATCTCTGCGTTCTTTGCGCCTTTGCGGTTTAATGCATTTTGATTTTTTTAGTTGATTCAAACGGTCTAACATTTTATGTCGCAATCAACCCCTAAAAATTGCGTGATTGCATCGGTGGTCTTTCAATCGGTGATGATACCTTTGTTGCGTCACAACGATGAAGTGAAATTATCAACCTCCCAAAAAATAAGACGACCATGAGAAAATTGAGACTTCAAGTGCAAATGTCGATTGACGGATACATTGCAGGACCCAATGGAGAGATGGACTGGATGGTGTGGAATTGGGATGACGAACTAAAAAAATATGTAGGAAGCATCACCGAGCCCGTGGATTGCATCGTGCTGGGACGAAAGCTGGCGCAAGGCTTTATTCCACACTGGGCGGGTCACCCGGAACAAGAGGGTGCGGAGAAAATAAACAGCACCAAAAAAGTTGTCTTTACGAAAACGCTTGACAAATCGGAGTGGGCCAATACCGTTTTGGCAAAGGGCGATCTTGTTGACGAGATCACAAAGCTGAAAAAACAAGACGGCGGCGACATGATCGCCTATGGCGGCGCCACATTTGTGTCGAACCTGATCAAACATGAACTGATTGATGAACTGCATTTATTTGTTAACCCCGCAGCGATTGGCAGCGGCATGGCCATATTCAAAGATTTACAGAAATTCAAGTTGGTGAAAGCAACACCTTTTGCCTGTGGCATGGTCGTGCTGCATTATGAACCGAATAGGTAATCACGCTAAGCGCAAGAGCGCCCGGGAAGGACGCCTGATATTGATACCATCGCCATAAAAATGAAGAAGCCGTCTCGAACATCGAGACGGCTTCTTTTTTTACTTTTTAATTACTTCATCAATATCCCTGGTTCTGAGTCAGTGTCGGTTGGCCGGCGATCTGGGTGTTGAGGATCTCCTGGAGGGGGATGGGGAAATACTCGTGTTTGTTGGAAACGAACTGCACGTTCTTCAGATACGAACGTTTTGTGCCTTCCACCAGGTAATAGGCATTAAGCGTTTCTGCAGCAATTTTCCAGCGCACGAGGTCGAAGCGACGGTGGCCTTCCATGGCAAACTCCAGGCGTTGTTCAAATTGAACGGCTTTGAGGGCCACGGCGGCGTCGGTCCACGTGGTGGTGTATTGGCCGATGAGGTAGTTGGCGGCCGGTGTGCCGTCGGCGTTTTTCACAAAGCCATCCGGATGGGCTGCTCTTGCGCGGATCTGGTTGACATAACCGCGGGCGGTTTCAAGGTCACCTTGTTTTACGGCAATTTCGGCGAGCCAGAGGATCACATGCGAGTAGCGGATCATGCGATAGTTGTTGGCATTGAGACGCGGGTTGCCGGCAAACGTGGCGGAGCCAACGTCGGCCCGGTACATAACGTGTTTCTTCGGCGAGTAAGGACCGCCATAGGTCTGGTCGCGCACGTAGGTCTTGCCGGGATGCACACCCCAGTCGAGATAGGGAATGCCGCGACGGCCAACGGTCCAGTCGAGTCGCGGGTCAACGGTGCCGGCGTACGGCGTGAAGGGAACGGTAGCTTCGATGCCCTGGTCACTGGTGACGTCGGTGTCATTGAACGTGTCGAGCAGGGGCAGCCCGCTAGCATCGGTCTTGAAGGCATTGACGAGGTTCTGCGAGGGCTGGAAAAATCCGCAGCAGGTGGTCACACCGCCACCGCCATAGGGATAGTTGAGCGTTGAACCGATGTTGCCGTTTTCGCCACCCGGCGCACCGTCGTTCACAGAATACTGTACTTCGAAGATGGATTCCTTATTGTTGTTGGTGGTGGTGCGGAAATTGTCGTGATATTTATCCATTAACGCGAATTGGTTGCTGGCCACAATTTCTTCGAGCAGCGTTTTGGCATCGCCCCATTTTTCCTGGAACAAATAAGCTTTTGCCAGTGTGGCAGCAGCGGCCCATTTAGAGGCACGACCCGGCGAGGCTTGCTTTGTCGGAAGAACGGCGTAGGCGGCTTGCAGATCGGCTTCGATCTTTGGCCAGATGTCTACGTTGTTGGGTACTTTGGTGCTTTCCAGGTTGTTGGGATCGTAGGTGACCTCGTCGATGTAGGGCACCATGTTATACATTTTCTTTAATTCGAAATGAAAATGTCCGCGGAGAAAACGGGCTTCGGCTTGGATCGCTGCGCGCTCTGCGTCCGTCACGTCCGTAACCTTGGGCAAGAGCTGCAACACGTCGTTGCAACGGGCGATGCCATCGTACATGCCGCGCCATTTGCCGCGGAAGTAGATGTTGTCGGAGGCGATGTTAGCTTGTTCGATGAGTGAGATGGGAGGCTGATCGCCGGCGATGGTGCCTTTGTAGGCATCGTCAGAGGCCACGCTACCATAGACCCAGTTGTCGGCACCGACCTGGTAGGACCGGTAGGCACCTTCTGCAGTAGCCCAACCGTCGAGCAACGAATAGGCTGCTGTGAGCAAAGTGTTCACACCCTTATTGTTTTGCAAGGCATCTGAGCTGAGGGCTGCCTTTGGTTTCACCTCCAGGAACGAATCGGAACAGGCGCTCCAAAGACTTGCCAGGATGACGCCGCACAAAATCGTGATCTTTTTCATGTGTATAGAGTTTGATCGGTTATGCATAAACAGAGTTCATTAAAAGGTTAGATTCAGGCCTACCAGGTATTGCTTTGCAGCCGGATAAGCTCCGCCGTCCACGCCAAGTTGGCGATCCGTGGAGGAAACATAAGTCGTTGATCCCGCTACGCGGTCGTTGCCCGATACATAGTTGCGCAAATTGATTTCCGGATCCATACCCGAATAGTTGGTGATCGTGATCAGGTTTTGTCCTTGAACATAGATGCGAACGGAGTTCATGCCAA
>DATDAV010000110.1:0-1691 GCA_036525235.1 Chryseolinea sp.
TGCGGAGCGGAACTATTCAATTCACTTTTGTGGATTCAGCCGGTCAGCCGTATAAATGGCCGCCATTTGTGGCTGTAATATCAGACGGGTATGCATCATTTCCTTGGCAGAGATTTTTAGCTGATTTTATTCATGAAGAAGTTAAGACAAAAAGATACGGGCGCTATTTGTTTTGGAATATTTCCGTCGATAATTTTGTGCCCCCAAAAGAGATGCCTGATCGTTTTTCTGACTTAGAGAAAAACATAATTGTTATTCGCGCAAAGCAAGAAACGTGTTGGAATATCGTTGTAAGATGTATTGAGTCATTTAGGCAAATAGGCATTTATGCCTTTGTCTTTGTCAGGCCAGACGAAAAAGCAACCGGCAACCATAAAGACAATCCCAACCCTAGGGAGACGCTGATTAATTCACCGGCGTTGTAAAATGCCGCAACCATAGCAAGGCGCGTGCCAGCTATTGAAGGAATGATTCCAAAGGCAGCCTCTTGGAGATGCAGTGGTCGCGTTCGTGCAGACTTGTCTCGTATTCATCCGAACATTTCAACGCCCGGGCCCACCCACATCCAGCGTTCGTCCCCGGCAACCCGCACGTCAATGGGGTCAGTCAACAATTCTTGACAGTTTGGAGGAAGCTGCAAGTATTCTGATTGTGGCCAGACAACCCAGGATTCAATACGAAGGAGCGTGTTACCATGTAATGTGCCGGGGGGATCGGCGGGAGCCGATTTTTGAAGATGATCGGGATCGGGTGATGTTTTTGGAGACGCTCAAGGAGGCCTGTGGGCGGAGCGGATGGAAAATCTATGCGTGGGTTTTGATGAGCAATCACTATCATTGGGTATTGCAAACCCCGCAGGCCAATCTGGTGGAGGGAATGAAGTGGTTTCAGAATACCTACACGCGGCGATTAAACAGCCGGCACAAAAAATGGGGCCATGTCTTCGGAGGCAGGTATAAGGCCGTGGTGGTCCAATCGGCGCAGGATGGCGAAGGCGATTATTTGGCGGCGCTGATGGATTACGTGCATCTAAATCCGGCGAGAGCCGGCTTGGTGAAGGCGGAAGAAGGCCTGGGTTTGTTGGAATATCCCTGGAGCAGCCTGGCGCGAGGCTACGCGGTGGCGCCGGACAAGCGGGAGAAATGGATGGCGGTCGGCGAAGGGCTGGCGTTGTTTGGCTATGCGGACCGGGCGACGGACCGGCGGCATTTCCTCGAACGGCTGGAGCAGCGGGCGCGGGAAGACGGAGGAGAAATCCGATTGGCAACGTCCGAATTGCAAAACACCCTCAGGCGCGGCTGGTATTGGGGAAGCCAAGCGTTTCGGGAGCATCTTCTGGGGATGGTGAAACGCCCGGAAGGCAATCGAAATTACCGCAGCAGCCGGTTGGGCCGGGAGAAGGAACGAAACGAGGCGGAGCAATGGCTGGAAATGGGCCGCAACCACTTCGGGATCGCCGGTCCTCTTCATGAAACGGCGCGCGGGGAGCGAATCGCGCTGGCGTGGGCCTTGCATCGCAGGACCAATGAATCCCAGGCTTGGATCGCGGAAACCCTCGGCTTGCGCAGCGCCGCCAATGTCAGCCAGCAGGTGCGAAGATTTCAAAAGAGCCTGGAAAATGGCTTGCCATCCACGCAATGCAAACTGGTGGAAAAATGGGTGAAGATTGTTGATAATTGTTGACTGACCCC
>DATDAV010000111.1:0-2765 GCA_036525235.1 Chryseolinea sp.
CAGCGCCCTGAGCGAAGTGAACAAAGTAGCAGGCTCGCAGCAACAGGCGCTCACCACGGCAGAAGTGGCCGACGGTTTAAAAGAGGCCCTGATCAAAGGGATCAGCAACGGCTCGGACCTCGCGTCGCAGTTGGATGGTTATTTCAAGAACCCCGAAATAAAAATCCCGTTCCCGCCGGAAGTAAAGAAAGTAGAAGACAAACTCCGCCAGGTGGGGTTGGGCAATGAGGTAGATAAATTTGTGCTCACCCTGAACCGCGGGGCCGAAGACGCCGCCAAGGAAGCCAAGCCGATCTTTATCACCGCCATCAAATCCATGACCATTCAAGACGCGTGGGCCATCCTGAAAGGACAACCGGATGCCGCCACCCAATACCTGAAGCGCACCACCTCGGCGCAACTGAAAGAAAAATTCAAACCCGTCATTCAAAATTCCCTCAACAAAGTGAACGCCACAAAATACTATGGCGACATCGTGACACAGTACAACAAAATTCCTTTCACCGACGACGTGAACCCCAACCTGGACGACTATGCCACCGATCGCGCTATCGAAGGCTTGTTCACCATGATCGCGAAGGAAGAAAAAAGTATCCGCCAGGACCCCGTGGCCCGTACAACGGAGCTGCTGAAAAAAGTTTTCGGCGCACAGCAACCGTAAGCCCCTTGCTGCGTATGGATTGACTTAGGATTTATTCAACTACAACCCTTTCTACCATGAGTCTTTTTGAAAAACACAAACCCCTGCTGGAGCAAGCGATCGACGCCTTGCACGCACGCACTTTCTATGCCGCCTTTCCCGAAGCCCCGGCGCCGGCCGTGTATGGCGAATCGGCCGACAGCAACGGCAAGGAAAAGTTTCAGAATGCCCTCGGTAAAAAGTTTGATGAGTTGCTCCAACCTAATCCTACGGCGTGGATCGGCCGCGAAGAGTCGCCCTACACGCAAGATGCACTGGGCATCACCTACCCCGTCTTCACTCCCGACGTTTTGATCGAGCGCGCCACGGCCGCCTTCCATGTTTGGCGCAAAGTGAGCGCGACAGAACGCACGGGAATTTTATTAGAGTCGCTGGCGCGGATCAAGGAGCGCTTCTTTGAGATCGCCTACGCCACCATGCACACCACCGGCCAAGGCTACATGATGGCTTTTCAGGCCTCGGGCCCGCATGCCGCAGACCGCGCCTTGGAAGCTATTGCCGCAGGCTACGAGGAGTTGCAACGCTATCCTGCTGTGGCCTTGTGGGATAAGCCGATGGGGAAATTCAACATACAACTGAACAAGGAATGGCGGGCCGTACCGAAAGGTATCTCGGTGGTGATCGGCTGCTCCACGTTCCCCACCTGGAATTCGGTGACGGGTATTTATGGAAGTCTCATCACCGGCAACCCCGTCATTGTTAAGCCCCACCCCGGCGCAGTGTTGCCTATCGCCATTTTTGTTTCGGAGATTCAGCACGTGCTCAAAGCGAACAACCTCGACCCCAACATTTGCCAACTGGCCGTGGACACCATCGAACAACCCATCGCCAAAGTATTGGCCGAGCATCCCTCGGTGAGGCTGATCGACTTTACGGGCAACTCCGTGTTTGGCAGCTACCTCGAGACGTTGCAAGGCAAGACCGTGTTCACCGAAAAGACAGGCGTCAATTCTGTGATCCTCGATTCGGTGGACGATGCCGACAAAGTAGCCGCCAACCTGGCGTTCTCCGTCAATCTCTACAGCGGCCAGATGTGCACCGCCCCGCAGAATTTTTACATCCCCGCGACCGGCATTCAAACCCCATCGGGAACCTTAAGCTTCGACGACTTCGCCCAAAAATTTATCGACAACATTTCAAGCCTCGTCGACAACCCGAAGGCAGGGCCCTATGTGCTGGGTGCCGTGCAAAACCAGAAGACCAGCGAGCGCGTGTTGGAAGCCGAGAAGCTGCCCGGCAAAGTCTGGCTGAAATCGCGGTCGTTCGAAAATCCCATGTTCAAGAATGCGCGCGTGGCCACGCCCGTAGTGGTGGAGGTGGACGCAGACAAGAAAGATATTTTCAGTAAGGAATTGTTCGGCCCCATCGTACTGCTCATCAAAACCAAAGACACCAACCAGTCCATCGCCCTGGCCCAGGAGATGGCCCTCCGCCACGGTGCGATTTCGTGTGGTGCTTATACAACGGATGCGACGGTGCGCGAAAAGATCGCTGATGAAATGTCGCTGGCAGCTACGCCGGTGTCGTTCAATCTTACCGGGGGCATTTATATGAACCAGAACGCGGCGTTCTCTGATTTCCATGTTACGGGTGGCAATCCGGCGGGCAATGCGTCGTTCACTAACCCCGACTACGTGACGAAGCGGTTTACGTGGGTGGGGCACCGGGAACCGGTGAAATCGTAGGGAAAGGGGCTTAAAAGGCTAAAAAAGGGTCTTTCTGTTAGTGCAATATTTATATCTTTGCGACCATTCTTTTTTCTTGGCCCCGTAGTTCAATGGATAGAATAGGAGTTTCCTAAACTTTTGATGCAGGTTCGATTCCTGTCGGGGCTACCATGTTTTATGCTTATGTTATCAAAAGCATCAATTCTGCATTCCTTTATAAAGGCCATTGCGAAAACCTGCAAGAACGGTTGAAGCAACATAATGCCGGGGGAACACAATCCACCAGATCTCACCTTCCTTTTAACATCATTTATTTCGAAGAATTTCCCACGAGAGCAGAGGCCATAAAAAGGGAAAAATACTTTAAAAGTGCGGCGGGAAGAAGGTTCCTAAAATCG
>DATDAV010000112.1:0-19829 GCA_036525235.1 Chryseolinea sp.
CCTTCTTCGACGTGATGAATCGGGCGCAGTCGCTCAGGTGCGTCCGACCTTCCATTAAAGTTAAGGACGCCTCCTCCGTGCGAAGGGCGATGACAGGGCGTGCGTTTCGTGCCAAATGGTGTGAAGCCAGATCCAATTTTCCTGTGGCACGTTTTTATTTTGGACACGTAACCCCAGGCTAAAGCCTGGGGTTATTCAGTGGCGGTGATTTGCTTCACAAGTTTGAGAATGATGCATCTTAGTAACCCCAGGCTTTAGCCTGGGGTATGCGCTCCGAACGTTTCATTGCGCCACAGATGCGCTATCTGTAAGCTCGCACGTTTATGGCGCAACATCGCAGTACCTTCTTCGACGTGATGATTCGGGCGCGGTCGCTCAGATGCGTCCGACCTTCCGCTAAAGTTAAGGACGCCTCCTCCGCGCGAAGGGCGATGACAGGACGTGCGTTTCGTGCCAAATGGTGTGAAGCCAGATCCCATTTTCCTGTGGCATGTTTTTATTTTGGACACGTAACCCCAGCTAAAGCCTGGGGTTATTCATTTGCACGGCGACTACTTTATTGGAATTTAGTTGTAGATTCCATGTGCTATTGTTATCTTCTGGTCCTCATTCCAAAACCCTCTCACTCATGGAAGAAAACACCGTTCGAATCGTGGAATGGCCTAAAGAACAAGCAGCAATCTTAGACCATCAATTCAAGCAACCCGTACCCGTACAAGTCGGCGGCCTCAAGGGCGGCCAGCCTGTAGATGTGAACATGAACATGCACATCAACGACATGAAGCAAGTGCCGCTGTGCATTCGCATTTGTGAACCGATCTGCGCCAAGAGCCGGTATTCCATTGGCATCAACTTGCTTGGTCAGTCTTTTGCCGAAATCACGATTACCGGTGTGACCCAGATCGCCAATTGTGATCCTTCGAAAGCCACGGAGAATGACATTCGCTTTGCAAACAACGGCTAGTTTCGTTACGCGTCAAAACCCTCTCTATCCATATGCCATCATCACCACGGGCGAAAGGAAAGCCTGTTCCCAAAAAAACTGCTGCGGCTAAGCCAATTCCTGCAGCAAAAGAGCAACCGAAAGCCGACGCATCCACGGCCAACGGGCAGCCAGCGGATCAAAAAAAATCAACGACCACGGCACAAGACACCGCGGGACTCATCGGCTATGCTTCGAACATTGTGTCGAAAGCTGCCAACATCCTGGAAGAAGAGATTGCCAAGGGCATCGTGGCGGCACGCCAACTGGAAGGCCGTTTCACGGACGTCGACAAGGTGCGCGACGCCAGCCATCATGAGCTCATCAGCCGCTTTAGAAAAGACGCACACGACATTGTCGATATTTTGATGGACGTGGCCACGGTAGCCGTGAAGAATGCGGCAAATCCCGGCGCGCTTTTTAAACTGGGATCGAAGAACGAGACAGAAGCACCATCCGAATCGTCTTCGGCAAAAATTCCCTTGATAAAAATTCCGGGTGTACTGATTCCCGGACAAGCTGCGGTAGAGTTGCCGCTGACGCTCGAGAATGACAGTAAATCGGAAATCAAATCCATTCATTTCGAAAATACAGCATTGATGGAGCCGTCGGGTAGCCAGATCGCGGCGTCGGCGATGAAGTTCGAGCCCAACCCGTTGGTGATCCAGCCGCAATCGTCGGGACACGTGATGATCTCGCTGAGCATTCCAAAAAAAGCAAAACCCGGATCGTATTCGTGCTTTGTCCAGGCCCGAAACATGGAGCAGCTAAAAGCCACCGTATTAGTACAGGTAGCGGAGGGTTGACGACTCCGCTGACCTCTAAACCACACACGCTATGCCGGCACACGATGCGTTCCTCGATAAACTACGATACTACCGGGACTTGAGCACGCAGGCATTGATTTCGTCGATCCCCAACCGCGAGCCAAAAAAATACCTCTACGATCTTATCCCCGAATACCCCACGCGTGGCGGAAAAGGTTTTCGTCCCAGCCTCTGCATTTCCACGTGCCGCATCTTTGGAGGCACGGAGCTCGAGGCGATCCGTTCCTCTGTGGCGCTTGAACTTTTTCACAACGCCTTTCTCGTGCACGACGACGTCGAAGACGAAAGCGAAGCCCGCCGGGGCCTGCCTACACTCAATGCCGCGTATGGCAACGGCATCGCTGTGAATGTCGGCGACGCCATGAATGTGATCAGCCTGCGGCCCCTCATGGAAAATGTCTTCACCCTCGGCCCGCGTGTAGCGTGGGACGTGTTTGGTGAAGTGGAGCACATGGTCCTGGAGAGCGTGGAAGGGCAAGCCATGGAGCTGGGATGGCGAAGAGACAATGTCGTGGACCTTACGGACGACGACTACCTGCGCATGGTGCTGAAGAAAACCTGTTGGTATACCTGCATGCACCCCATCCGCATTGGCGCCCTGCTGGGATCGAAGAGCAAGGTTGACGTATCAAGCTTTGACCGCTTTGGGTTTTATCTCGGCGCGGCCTTCCAGATCCAAGACGATCTCTTGAACCTGATCGGCGACAAAGACAAATATGGAAAAGAAATCTGCGGCGACGTGTTGGAAGGCAAACGTACGCTGATGCTCATTCACCTGCTGAACCACACCAAAGGCAAAACGAAAAAACATTTGGTCGAATACTTGTCGCGCGCACGATCGGAGCGGTCGCTGGAGGAAATGCGCTGGATTCTTAAGCTGATGATGAAGACCGGCTCGCTGGAACATGGCATTAAAAGCGCAAAGAATCTTGCCGGGGCTGCGCTAAAAGAATTTTTTACCGCCTTTGGCATGAAGCCTGACAACGAGCATCGCCAATTCCTGGAGAACATGATCCTGTACATGATCAGTCGTGACTATTAGACAAGCGGCGAAAGGTCCTTTAAAACCTTGGCCGACAGCCGCAGCGAGTTCTGCACAGCACCTTTTCCCCATTGCACATATTGGGTTCTTTGGCGAAACCCTCCCGATAACAGGTTGAGCATGTGGAGCGATACACCCCCTGCCGCAAACGAAAACGCCAGAGGTCCTTTCTTTGCTTTGCCCAGGACGTCGCTGCCGACTTCCTGCAGGGTTTGAAGCATGGTCTTGGCGAGGAACGATGGTGTAACGGCTTTGTTCGCGGGCGAGATGCCGGCGAGAATGCCCCCGGCGATGGCTGCATATTTCGGGTCGGTCCGGGCACGGGCCACGATAATGTCGAGCAGCTTGAGCCACACATCGTTCAGGTCGCGGTTGCGGATCCATTGAATGATGAAATTGGCAAAGAGCATATCGTATTCCAACTCGTCCACAATGGTCTTCTCGTATCGGCTCAGGGAGCGTTGATCCAGCGTATCTTTCGCCAAACATTCGACAAGCGTTTCGGCGGCCCACCGCCCGCTGAGCAAAGCATATTGAATGCCTTCACCATTCAACGACTTGATCAGCCCGGCGGCATCGCCCACGAGTACTACCCTATCAAAGACCTTTCGCCGATCCGGATTGTACGTACTCAACGGCCACCCAACGATTTTGTCCGCCAAGTTACCCGCGCCGATTCGCTCGCGCAGTGTAGGATCGGAAGTCACGAGCTCGTCCAGTAATTTTTTCAGGTTCAGCTCCTCTTTCGGGACGTGTTCCAACACCATGCCCACGCCGACATTGGCGGTGCGATCGCTCGTGGGGAAGAACCAATAGTAGCCGGGGAAGCTCTTCGATGTAAAGTATAATTCCGCCTGGTAGGGTTTACAATGGACGTTTTCATAGTAGGCGCGCACGGCCAATATCCGGTCGTTTGGATCGGGCTTTGCCCCGTAGGCTTTCCGTGCCAGGGTGGAGCTGCTGCCGTCGGCGCCCACGAGTACTTTGGAGAAGTAGGACTTTTCGGTACCCTTGCATTTTACTTTTACCCGCACACCGTTCGAATGCGTCTCGTAGTCCACTACCCTGCTCTCCCCTTTAAAAAGGGTGCCTGCCCCGAGGGCTTTCTCTAAAATCCAATGGTCAAGGTCCATGCGCGGGATGACGATGCCGAACTCGGGTAGGCCTTCTATGCGGGGAAGGTCGTTTACGATCTTCTCCTCTCCGTCCAAATAGACCGCTGCTTTTCGGATCACGGCGTTTTCGTGTTTGATCAGGTGCTGTATCGCGAAGCCCATGTCACACAGCTCCCGGACGGCTACGGGGCCCACAAAATCACCGCACACTTTATCTCTTGGGAATTTTTCAGTATCAAACAGTATCACCGAGTAGCCGCTTTGGGCAAGCGTGAAAGCACAGCGCGCTCCTGCCGGTCCGCCTCCGGCAATGATCACGTCGGCATCGTATTGCTCTGGACACGAAATGGTCATCACTGGAAAACGGGGTTTGTTGAAACACCAATGAACAAAAAGGAGATTGAACTGGATTTTCAGCCAGAATTAGATAAATTTAGTTATTGGTTCTGGTAATCGAAAATAAACCCCCGGTTACAGGCATGGAAAATAAAGTGTTTTCGTCCCTCAATGAACTGCAACGCGAAATCCCGCGCATTCTAGAGAAACACGGCAGCGATCAATCGCTCGCAGCGCTAGCTTTGGCCAATCCTTTACTCGCACTTCGGCAAATCGGCTATAGTTTCACACCCGAAGCCGAACAAGACATCGCCGATCACATCCGTTTCGGAAAAGCAAACGCAGCCAAGGTCAATGAACTTAAGGCATCGCTTCATGCCTCGACAGGCCATGTCATCACCGGCGATGAGGTGCCGGTTGCGGCCATTGAAAAAATTCTAAAGCAGTTGCCCGAGAAATCGAAACTCAAAAAACTGGATGCTCATAAAGTGCAGGAACTATTCCGCACCCGTCCGCTATTGGCGGGCACAAAAGTAAACGATCCGCTAGAGACGTATGCCGCTGAACACCCAACCGTTCAGCAACTGGTAGCGCTGCGCAAATTGCAAGCGACTCATGCTCCCCTGGGTTCACGCGAGGGAGTGGAAAAAATCCAAAAGGATACCAACCTTCTGAAGGGTATCCGCTTCCGTTTGAGCCGGAAGAAGTAGTCCCCGGGCTCTATTTATCTTTTCTTTTTCTTGTTTCATTTTCCTGGTTCACTTTCGTAGTTCATTTTCTTAATTCATTTTCTTAAATCCTGAATCGTTATGGCCAACACGCATGGTTTCGAAGTCATTGCCGAAATAACGAGAAACGCCCTGAAGAACATTTTGAAAGCCGCCTGGAAATCGGGTGGCGACTCGAGCAGCGTGGGCGTAATTCCGGAGTACATCAAGATCCCTGGTCCTTCGGTGCCCGCGCCGGTTGGGTTGGGGCCGTATACCGTGGAAGAAGGCTTTTGCCAAATCCTTCGCGACCAACTTGATCTGGATATGGATGTGCCCCTCAACGGCGTGAAGGTGTCGTTGGGAACGATCATCCACCTGAAAATTCTAAACCCTCCGATCGACGCCGCAAAGTTTTTCGACTTGAGCGTAAAGTTCGACGTGCGCGTTCCCATTCGCGAGCTCGATGCCACAACGCACATGCTGGGTGCTGATTTTACCGCCATCCCAGCCGATGGCGTTACCACGACCATTCTCAACGGCAACCCCCTCGATCCCATCATCAATAACGGCGTCGAAGAATTCGTTCACAAGCTCTACCAGGAAAACAAGATCCCCCACGTCATCGACGGACAGCCACTTTCGTTTCTTGTTTTCTCGATGAAAGTGAGGGTTGATTTTTTTGACGACCTCTCCAATCCATCAAAAAAGATCACGGTTCAGAAACCCGATGCCACTCACATACAAGTAAATATCCCCTGCCGCATCCGGTTCTACGACATCACAGGCTCGACATTTGGTTTCTCGCTGCGCACACCCATGGCCGTTGACGGCACCGTGAAAATGCTGGCAAACTATCAGGCCACCGACTCTTTGATTACTGTGTTTACGAGCACGGCCACCGTTGCCTTAGAAAACATGACCCCCTCGGCCGGCGAGGAAGGCAGCAACTATTCGTTTAACAAAACCGCCGCAGGTGCCGTGGGCGTCGATCTCGAAAATTTGATCAAGACAAATTTTCAAGGCGTTGCCGCCACACAACTACACCTGATGGGCGATATCAAAATAAACATTCCCACCCTTAGCCAGATAGAAGCTTTTATATCGGGTGCCGTTCGCAGCGAATTGTTACGACGCAAATCGCTTGAGATCTGGAAGACGGAAGATCCAACCGGCACCACCACAATACAAAACGTGCAGCCCAAAGCCTTGAGCGACGCCCTTTCCATTTGTATCAACGGCGGAGGAGGCTCGGACGCCAACGCCGTGACCAATTTTGTCCCGGCAAGTCGGGACTTTGCCATTGCCATTAGCACAGGCAAAGTGCTGGAAGAATTTGAAAAGAAAGAACACGAGCAATACGGCCAAAACATTCCTCCCTCCAAAAAACTGGACGAACGCGTCGAGGGGAAGGAGGTAATTCTAAACGAACTTGGCCTCGAGCTTCACAACGGCTACATCAGCGTGGTAGGCGACGTCACCGTGGTCGATGCCATCGCCGACAGCATCGATGTGGATGCAGGCTTTGAGCAAAAAGTGAAACTGCATTGGGAAGATGTGTCGGGCGGCGGCCAAATGCTAAAGCATGAATTGGACGGCGATCCGGATGTTAGTCTCAGTGCCGCCGCGTGGCTGCTGAGTGCGCTCATCGGCTTTCTCACGTTTGGCATTGTGGGGTTGATCATCGCCCTGGTAGTGATCGCCGTGGTGGAAGGCGTGGCCTCTTCCATTGGTGGAAGCATTGCCCGCGACGAGTCTGGAAAAGTGGCGAGTATCGGCGCATGGCCGGAAAGCCTCGACAACATTGGAAATGTGAAGGCTCATTTCGAGAACCCGGTCATCATCGAAGACAGCGGTTTGGTGTTTGCCGGTGTAATGATCATCACCAGCGTAGCCGAGGACACGTCACTCGACATGGCCCGCTCGCATGGACCGTATCAAGCCATCGGGAATCAGTTTGTTGATCTCAACGGCGGCGCCGCCAAACCGACATCGCTGGCCAAGTGGAGAACGGGCGATGGTCAATTGTTTGCCGCGCGGTCGCAATCGTATCGCTATGGCAAGAGTGGTCTCTACATCGCCAACGTCGAGATCAAAGTCGACGAGACCGGCGGGGCCACCACCCGACACTATACAAAAGTAGAAGTAAAGAATGTCGCCCCGGTGGTCGCATTCGACTCGCCGGTGATCTCCGTCGTGGAAGGCGATGAGGTTGAATTGGCATTCTCGTTTACCGACCAGAACTGGCTTGACAAACACATCGCGTGGGTCGATTTCGGCGACAACGCTGCGCCCCAAAACGTGACGGTCACCGAAACCAACCTTGAGCCCCTGGGAAAAGGACAAGGCGTTGTCAAGCACGCGTGGTGTGACAATGGCGAATACAAAGTTACGGCCTACGTTCAGGATGACGTAGGTGGACTGGGAACCGCCACCTGCCAGGTGGTGGTGGCCAACGCTCCCCCCGAGATAATTTGTCCCAAACATTTTTATGTTTTAAAAGATCAGCCGGTACGCCTCGAAGTGTTCTTCACCGATCCGGGCTGGTGCGATACGCACGTCGCCACGTGGGACTGCGGCGATGGCACCGTGAAAATGTCGACCATAAAAGAAGTGCACAAAGCTCCCAAGGGAATGGGTGTGGCGTCGATTGTGCACATCTACAAATGCAAAGGCAACCTGATCGCCAAAATATCGGTGACCGACGATGATGGCGCAACGACAACGGCCTCCATGCTGGTGACGGTGCTGATGCTCGAAAATGCGAACTTTGAAAACGGCTTTCGCATTAAAGGTCAAGATCGACAGCGCGAAGCCGTAGGATTAAGCATCGTGGCCAACGAGTGGTTGCCGTTCACGGAGCCGTTCAAAAACCTGGACCCTCAAATCAAGCAAGCACCTTTCGAGGCCGCGCATTTTGCCGCTGAAGAGTTTATTAATCGAGAAGGGCAACGCGCGCAAGCAATCAAGATCAATGGCTCTGGGGTATCTGGTATTTTGCAGACCGTGTCGGTTAACCTGGATTGGGAATATGAGTTCACGGTGCATTATCATTTGCCCGAGATCTCGTCGGGTCAGTTTGTGATCGGCTTGGATCCGGAAGGAAAACAGGACCCGACATCGGCTTCGGTTGTCTGGGTATTCTCAGAGGCCGACGACCAATGGGTTCATGCATCCGTAAGAACAAAAGCGCTAGCCGACAAAATCACTTGCTTTGCCGGCGTGTTGCAGAACGAAGGCAGTTCCATTTTGTACATCGACAAGACGGCGCTCTACATGATCCAGCCCCTGGTGCTCCGGCCTAAACCAGAACAACCCAGGAAAGACCCTCAGCAACTCCCTCCGTGTAAAGCCACCTCCAGCGACATGTATGACCTTTCTGAAGTCGATCGCCTCTTCGAGGATTTCACACAAAAACGAGTTGCCATTCCCTCGGAAGCCGCAGGCAAAAAGTCATCATTTGCTTTAACGGCAGAGAGTGGCCGCCAGGTGATGAACATCTTAACCAAGGGCGTGGGGCAGGGTCTGATGAACAGAGGTAAGGAGTTATTGAAGAAAGTGAATCCTTTTTCAAAATAAGAGTTTCGAAAACTCACTGGATATATCATTCCCGGATGAGCCAACAATCTGCTTTTATCAAAGCAAACAGGTTGGCTCATCCACCCAACATCTAATAATTTATTGACTTTCAATACATTAACAAACCCATAAGCCAAAGCAAAACACATCCCTCCGTTTTGGCTACTACATCCTTCACATGGGCTACGCTTTCCCGGTTGCTGCGAGTGACTTTTGTATTACCATCTCAAATACAAAAACATGAAAACAATTTTCATCACTGGCGCATCGGCAGGCCTGGGCAAAGCCACGGCAAAGTTATTTCAATCGAGGGGCTGGCGCGTGATCGCGACCATGCGCTCGCCCGAAAAGGAAATCGAACTTAGTTCACTACAAAATGTATTGCTCTTGCCGCTTGACGTGAACGATCCCGGGCAAATTCAAGCGACCGCAAAAAAAGCCATTCTCTCCGGAGAGATCGACGTGGTTTTTAACAATGCAGGCTATGGATTGGTAGGCGCGTTGGAAGCCTGCACGGACCAGCAGATCATCGATCAGATTACCACAAACCTCACCGGCGTGTTGCGGGTAACAAAAGCCTTCATTCCTTACTTTAAAGAGAAGCGAAAGGGCTTATTCATTTCTACGTCGTCGATCTTTGGATTGGTTTCCAACCCGTTGTCGAGTGTTTACAACGCCACCAAGTGGGCACTGGAAGGTTGGAGCGAAAGTATGTCGTATGAGTTGGCGCAGTTTAACATCGGTATAAAAACAGTAGCACCCGGTGGCATTAAAAGCAATTACATGAATGTGATGCAGGTGGCACCCCACAAGGATTATGAACCTTTGATGAACAAAATGATCGCTGTTTTTTCAGACGGCTTATTGACCTTCAGTGCACCGGAAAAAATTGCAGAAACGGTGTACGAGGCAGCGACCGATGGAAAAAGCCAACTGACCTACATCGCCGGCGAAGATGCCCGGAAGTTATTTGCGCTACGGCAAAAGGACGGACCTGATACTTTTAGAATGGAGATGGCAAAATTAATGCAGCCCTGATCATCAAACCCTCAAGAAGATCCGAAAAAACTATGAATCGAAAAAAGAAAGAAAAGGAGGCAATTGAAATCACAACCTTCAAACTCAGGGGCCACTCTTGCGAAGCGTTTATCGCCGCGAACGAAGAGGTTGACGCGTGGCTGAAACGCCAGCCCGGTTTCCGGTCGAGACGGATCGCAGAACGCAAAGATGGCACCGTGGTGGACATGCTCGTCTGGGATTCGGTTGCGGATGGAACGGATGCCATGCACCGCATCATGAGCGAGCTAGCGCATTCGGCCGTTCATGAAATGATCGACCAGCGAACCGTGTCGTGGAGTTGCACTCCTGTGCACCATCAAATCGGGTGACCCTTTTTATCAGGACATGACCATTTGAAATCTCCGTGCTATCTTTAAGCTTTCATGAAAAAGGATAAACAACCACCCTATGTCTTCCACTCCATTTCGGAGTTGCACCAGACGTTGGGGTTACCCAAGCCCCTTCATCCCCTGGTGAGCCTGGTAAATTACAAGGACATCCAGGCGGACACGAGCGAAATGTCGAAAGGATTGATCCTCAATTTCTATAAGATCTCCTATAAGAAGCATTTGACCGGCAAGATAAAATATGGCCAGGGCTATTATGATTTTGATGAAGGCGGTCTGTCTTTCACCCTGCCCAATCAACTCTTGTCGACCGGAGACACCGAGCTCGACTATGATGGTTTCACGTTGCATTTCCACCCGGATTTTATTCGAAACTATCCATTGGCCACGGGCATAAAAAAGTATGGCTTCTTTTCCTATTCGGTAGCGGAGGCGTTGCATCTGTCCGAAAAGGAAAAAGCGATCATCATTTCTATCTTTGACCATATCCGGGGCGAGCTATCGGGCACGATCGATAACTTTAGCCAGGATATTGTCATTTCTCAAATAGAGCAATTGCTAAACTACAGCAACCGCTTCTACAGCCGGCAATTCATCACCCGGAAAGCCGTCCACCACGATCAGCTGGCAAAATTCGAATCGTTGCTGGCCGAATATTTCGATCATGAAAAATCGCTGATCACCGGTTTACCCACGGTGCAATACTTCTCCGATCAACTCAACGTTTCTCCGCACTACCTGGGTGATATGCTCCGGTCGCTCACGGGTCAGAATACGCAGCAGCATATCCATGCCAAACTCATTGAGAAAGCAAAGGAGTTGTTGAGCACGAGCCCCCTATCGATCGCAGAAATTGCCTACAAGCTGGGGTTTGAACATCCCCAGTCTTTCCATAAGATCTTCAAGAAAAAAGTAAAGGTCTCGCCGCTTGAATTCCGGGAGACTTTTCAGTGAGGACAGACCTTATCGGAGGGAGTAACAGAAACACCCTGGTCATGCGATGATTTGTCTCAGCTTCCTTATATTGCCAATGGATCATTCCCATTCCGCATGAAAAAGATCAATTCTCTTCTCCACCTTGCCCTCGCGCTGGTGTTCTTCACGGCTTGTCAAAAAGAAAAACCTACCCCGGAGGCTGCCGCGCCGCAACCGATGCCAAAGCCTTCCGCGCAAGCCATCGCCGAATGGCGCCATCAAAAGTTTTCCATGTTCATTCATTTTGGTTTGTATTCGCTGCCGGCGGGCGTCTGGAAAAATGAGCGGGTAACGAAGGGGTATAGCGAACAGATCCGCGCACACGGAAAGATCACCAAGGAAGAATTCCATGCCTTGGCCAAGACCTTCAATCCCGAGAAATGGAATCCCGATTCTGTTGCCTCCCTCGCCAAACAAGCCGGCATGAAGTCGATTGTGATCACCTCCAAACACCACGATGGGTTTGCTATGTTTCACACCAAATTTTCAGATTTCAATATTGTCGACGCCACGCCCTATAAACGCGATGTGATCAAGGAGCTTGCCGAGGCCTGCCGGAAACAGGGCTTGAAGTTCGGCGTCTATTTCTCGCTCATCGATTGGGATTTCCCCGACGCCTTGCCGATCTCCGAACACAACAGCGACTCCATTCCCCCCAAACACCACCAGCTCAACCTAAACCAGATCGAGGAGCTCGTGACCCAATACGGACCGCTATCGGAGATCTGGTTCGACATGGGCAAACCCACCCTGCAACAGAGCCAGGAGTTGGCTGCCATGGTCCGGAAACATCAACCCGATTGCCTGCTGAGCGGCCGTCTTTGGAACGACCAGGGCGATTTTGCCGTGATGGGCGACAACGCCTCACCCGATTTCCGCATGGGCACCCTCTGGCAAACACCGGCATCCATGTTCGACGAAACCTGGGGCTATCGCTCCTGGCAAGTGCGTGGAGACGCCAAAGAAAAAGCGAAAGAGAAACTCACCACCCTCATCAAAGTGGTGAGCAACGGCGGCAACTATTTGCTGAACATCGGCCCCATGGGCGATGGCGGGATCGTTCCCTTCGAGCGGGAAGTACTCTTGACGATGGGCTCTTGGTTTCACCAAAATGGTGAAGGCATCTACAACACTACCGCTTCCCTCCTACCCGAACAAACCTGGGGCGTGTTGACCAGCAAACCGGGCAAGGAATATTTGTTTTTACTGAATGGTCCTGCCAACGGCAAGTTGATTTTGAAAGGGCTTGAGTCCAAAGTAACAAAGGCTTACCGGCTCTCGGACAAATCGAAAAGTCTCCCCGTCAGTCAGGAGCATGGTGAATGGAAAATCGATGCGGGCAATTTGAAATCAAAAGCGCTCGTCGATGTCATTGCGTTGGAATATGAAGGTGATTTACAATACACCCCATCAAAAACAGTGGCCGCCGCGACCGACGGGTCGTATCAATTGTCTTCGGACAACGCCATAAGTTATCATAGCTATAGCGGACACGATTATAATTCGACCAAGCCTACGCTTATAAAAATGGAGTGGTTCATTCAGGCGGTCGTGGATGGCAAATATGCATTGGTGTTACAGCAATTGCCCAAAGGGGAACAAATGGAGTTGCGGATCAAAATTGATGGACAGGAAACCGTGGTCAAACTGGAGAATGGCCCGGGGCAAAGCACCAATGGAATCACAGCGAAAACCTTGGTAGAACTGACCCTGAAATCAAAAAAATTCGCTACCGTGGAGATCACCCTGGCCGATCAGTCCAATCCCCATAAGGATATGAACCTTGAAGGGATGGTGCTCCAGTTGAAAAAGGAATGACAAGTTTATGGCTTTCGGTCACCACAAGAAATAGGAAGATCATTCTGTATTTGTCCACCGGGGCTTAACGGTCCTTGGCGTGGCCGGGGAGTTAAATATCCAAAACTTGTTTTGGTAGTTCATGTAACGACTAACCTTTTCGGCTTCGCACAAGTCAAACAGCTGCGCCAGCGAGGCATATTTGGCGCCGTCTTCAAAAGTGAATTCGATGCCCGGCGTGGGATACTTTTTACGCTTCAGGTCCCGGATGAGGTCTTGGGCAAACTCAAGTCTAAGTTCATCCGTTTCCGATCCGGTCAATAGTATCTTCTTGAATCTTCCATTTACCAACTTCAGAGGGTCGGGCCCGAAAGGGTCCTTAGGATCCCAGTACACCACCTCGATGGCATGCAACGATCCCGCCTGTCGAATTTCCTGTAAAACCAAATGGCTGTACAACAGGGAAAGAAACGACAAACAAATTAAACCCGGTGGGTATAAAAGCTTTCGTCTTTGATTTCGTGCGATCATCCCGCGACTTTATTCCATAATTCATCCGCGTCAAAAAAGTCACAGGTTAAATGGGACGCGAATTCAGTGATCAACGTCCTATTCATCCTTTAAAGCATGAACCGGGTTGACAAAGGCGGCCTTCAAGGCTTGCAGACCCGCCGTCAGAATCACCACCATAAAGGCCGCGCCAACGGGCACAAGAAAATGTGAAGCCGTTAACGGCATCCGGTAGGCAAAGTCGCTGATCCACAACGTCACCAGCCAATAGGCAACGGGAGACGCCACGCAGGAAGATACCAAGGCGATCAGCAAATACTCTTTCGACAAGGCGCCTGCAATTTGCGAAATCGACGCGCCCAACACTTTGCGAATGCTCATCTCTTTCGTACGCTGAACAATCAAGTACGACGACAGCCCGATCAGCCCCAGGCATGATATCGCAATAGCCATGATGGTGAAGATGGTCATCAAACTTCCAAAGCGTTCGTCGGATTGGTATTGCTGCTGATAATAGTCGTCGGCAAAAAAATAATCAAAGGGGTTTCCCGGGAAGAAAGTTTTGTACTTCGCCTCCGTGAAGGCTACCAGGTCCTTTGTATGTCCGGAGGTTTTTATTTTTACGGAGTAATAGTCTTGAATTTCGCGATCACAAACAAAGATCAATTGATCGACTTTTTTTCTCAGGTATTCCTGGTTGTAATCTTTCACGACGCCGACAATTTCCACTACGTCACCCCACAAATAAATTTTCTGACCCAGGATCTTTTCGGGTTGTGTAAATCCGAAAACCTTCATGGCGGTTTCGTTGACCATCACCGTTTTCCAATGGTCGTTGAAAGCCGGCGAAAATTTGCGACCGGCCACCAGTTGAAGCCCATAGGTATCGGCAAAGTCGTCGTCCATCATCACCACCCGGTAAGCGTTGCCCTGATGGGCGTCCTGATTCACCAGTCGCACCCCACCGTTGCTCGCCGTAACGGCGCGACCGGGAACGTCGGAGGAAGCGGCAACCTGGACTATTTCCACCTGCTGGAGCAAGGCATCCTTGAAATTATGGAAGCGGCTGATCGCCGTGGAGTCCTTAATGTGTGGACCTTTGATCACCATTACCTGGTCGAGGTCCAGCCCACCGGCGTTATTTTTCATGAACCGCAGTTGCCCGGCGATCACCAATGTGCCGGTTACGAGCACCGTGAATACCGCGATTTGAAACGACACCAGACCGATGCGCACATGAACACCTTTTGCGGAATTCTGCCACCGTCCTTTCAACACATGCACGGGCTTGATCGATGACAAGATCAGGGCCGGATAAATTCCAGAAAACAACACACCGCAAAAAAACAAAACCGCAGCAACTGCCATGCGTGGAAAAAGAAGCTGGTATACATCAAAATGCCTGCCCGTGAAAGTTTCAAAATACGGCAATGCGGTCCACACCACCATGGCGGCGACGATGAGGGCGATGCCTTGTGTAATAAACGCTTCAAACAAAAATTGCTTGAAGATCAGCAGCGGGCTACTTCCCAGAACTTTTCTGACGCCGGTCTCCTTCCCTCTTTTGATCAATCGTGCCGTGGTCAGATTGATGTAGTTGATCCAGGCGATGCCCAGGATAAAAAAAGCCGCCATACCCAAAATGCTGACGGACCGCTCGTTGCCATTGGGTTCGATCTCATCTTTAAAATCGGAGGTCAAGTGAATGGCCGGAACGGACTGCAGTACAAACGCCATGTCTTCGCCCCAACGTTTCAGCACTTCGCCCGCCTCCCTTTGCACGAAGGCCGGCAATTTCGACTCAAACGCATGGGCTTCTACCGATGGAGCCAACTCGATGTAGGTGTAGTTGCCGGACCATCCCCAGTTGCTCATCAGGCTTTCGGTGTCAGCCGGCCCCAGGATCGTGAGCAGGCTTTCGAACGAGAACAAGGCCTCGAACTTGAGGTGGGTATTTTCGGGAACGTCTTTGAAAACGCCGGTAATGGTATAGGCTTCCTTGCCATTGTTGATCAGCGTTTTTCCGATGGGATCGGTCTCACCAAAATAACGCCTGGCAAGCGATTCGGATACCACCATCGTAAACGGCTCCTTCAACACCAGCGAATCCACACCCTCGAGCAACGGATAAGAAAAGAGTTTAAAGAAATCCCGACTGGCAAAGAAAACCTTGTCTTCCTCAAAAAAGATATCGCCGTTTGCCAACACCGTCGAGTTTACGCCGCCCCGGTTGACGTTAACATAGCGCACCACCTCCGGGAAATTATTTTTCAGATCGGCACCAATTCCCCAAGGACCAGCGGTCCACTGGCGGCTGAGCACAGTGCCGGTATAGCGATCCTGGCGTACCCGAAAGATGTGGTCCTTCTTCGCGTGGAAATTGTCATAACTCCGCTCGTGCAACACATACAGCGCAATGAGCGCGAAGGCGGCCAGGCCGAGGAAAAGTCCGAAGATGTTGATGAAGGAATGACTGCGGTTTTTCAGCAGATTCCGGTAGAAGATCTTGAGGAAGTGCTTGTTCACGTCTTTTCGGTTTAGGTTTATCTGAAAACGGAGTGCGAATGATCAGCTCTGGAAAAACGCCCGATCATCTATAAATATTACGGAAATTTGCCGGAATAAGAAAGCGTCACGGTTTTAAAACTTCATGGATCATGCCGTGATGGAAGGGAACACGTTGTATGCTTTAACGGAATCGCTAGGGCTGTTGCCAACTGATGATAAAACATCTCCACTCGCAAAAGGGAAATTTTTATATTTACGTTCCATCATCCAGCCAGGTCATGTTATCAAAAACGGCGAGATCGCACAGTGGTAATCCCCAACCCCTTGTCCTGTTACTGCTTCTCTGTCTCGCAGGCTTGGGGCAAGCATGGGGCCAGGAACAACGTCCGGTGGTTAATCTGAATGTTTCCTGGGCTCCCGAACCCACGGTGATCGATGGAAAACCCACTGTGTATTATGAGCTGCAGGTAGAGAGCCTGTTGAACGATTCGTTGGAGTTGAAAGCCTTGCAGGTCATAAACACAAGCGACCACTCGGTATTAACATCATTCAACGCCGATGACCTAAAGGGTCGCTTCAGTCCTCTCAACACCGGCATCAAAATGAGAAAAGGCCTGCTGACACCCGACGGCGCGGGAGTGATCTATCTCGAAGTGACCTTGAAACGGGCCGATGCCGGTGTACAACTTGCCCACAGCCTTGATTTGGAAGCGGTGGATGGGACCGTGGTCAAGGGCTCGTTCAACGTTCAGGGCGGAAAAATTCACCGTGCAAAGACGACACCGGTCGTGTTAGGTCGGCCGTTGCGTGGCGGGCCTTGGGTGGCCATTTATGAGCCCTCGTGGGAGCGCGGACACCGGCGGGTGATGTTTACCACCGACGGCGAACAACACCTCCCCGGCCGCTTCGCCATCGACTTCATCATGCCCGACCAACAGGGACAGTTTTCCAAGGGCAACAGTGACTCGACCCGAAATTGGTATGGCTATGGCATCCCTGTGCTGGCCGCCAGCGATGGCGTTGTCGTGGCTACCCGCATCGATTTTATGGAGAGCCTTACGCTGTCGGCCCACCCCGACTATCCTTCTTCGAAAGCCACCGGAAACTATATTGCCATCGCCATCGACAACGGCCGGGTCATATTCTACGAGCATCTTAAACCAGGTAGCATTACCGTAAAATCAGGACAACGCGTAAAGAAAGGAGATGTGATCGCAGCTATAGGTTTCACCGGTCAGACTACCGGCCCGCATCTTCACCTGCACGTAGCCGACCGGAACTCGCCGCTCGGTGCGGAAGGCATTCCGTTTGTGATCGACGCGTTTACCCTGTTGGGTGCCTACACCGATCCCTCAGCGCTTGGCCGTCAGCCGTGGACGCCTTTGGAAAATAAGAAGGTCGTAAAAGAGCATCCCGGGCCGAATACGGTGATCATGTTTCAACCGTGAGGGGTTTTCCAGACGTTGTTTAAAGAGTTTCCATCCATATTTAGTCCTTTCTCACCTTCCGGACCCTTCTTGGGGATTTCAAAAAAATGCCTTTCTTCCTGTTATGTTTTTTGATTTTCACCGTCTACCATCCGGATGCATTCAGAAGAATTCAAGAATAATGTTCTGCCCTTAAAAGGTGCCTTGTACCGGTTTGCCAAGTCGCTGCTGGCCAATCCACAGGAAGCGGAAGATTGTGTACAGGAAATATTCCTGAAGCTGTGGACGAAGCGGGCATCCCTGGGCTCGATCGCGAACCTGAAGGCCTACACCCTTCAGATGACCCGCAATTTGTGTCTCGACAAGCTTAAAAGTATAAAGCACACTATGCTGGATGTCGAACAAGTAACGATTGAATCCGATGTGAACCCTCACCGTCAGTTGGAGGCGCGGGAAGCGGTGGCACTTCTGGAGCATTTAGTAAAAAAACTACCCGAGCAGCAACGCACGATCCTCCATTTGCGGAGCGTCGAGGGTCTGGAGATCAGCGAAATTGCCGAAATAACAGGAATGCGCATAGAACACGTGCGCGTTACACTATCACGGGCACGAATAGCCCTTCGACAAGCGTATGAAAAAAATACCGGTCATGGATAAAGAAAAGCTGGACGATCTGATCGCAAAATATTACCGCGGCGAAACCTCGTTGGAGGAAGAAGAAATTCTTTTCACACAACGCGACCGTTCTCCGTCTGATATTTCGCCCGAGCATGCACAATTCATCTATTTTGATACCAAAAGAAAAGAAGAACCGTCAGTGGCTTTTACCGATCGAATAGAACAACTATCGGACCATGCGCCGGCTGCGAAAATCACCGGCCTTAGCCTGGTGCTGCGAATAGCCGCTGCGCTGATCTTGGGACTTGGCTTGAGTTTGTATTTTCTATCGACGAAAGACGCCAGCAAAGTGCAAACCCTGAGCACAAGAGCGGGAGAGCAAACCCGCGTCGTTCTACCCGACAGCACCGTGGTGTGGCTAAATGAAATGACGGAACTGCGATACAATGAATCTTTCCCGGAACAACAAAGAGATGTCTGGCTTAAAGGTGAAGCCTATTTTGAAGTACACAGCGATACCCTAAACCCTTTTATCGTACACACCGGGGAAGTTTCCACCACGGTAGTGGGCACGGCCTTTAACCTGAGGGCCTATGAAAAAGAACAAACCCTGGCGCTGGACGTCAGGCACGGACGCGTTCATTTCGGAGCAGAAAAAAACGTTGTCGTGGCGCAGGGTCAGGGTGCTCGTTTTGATTTGCAACATCGCAAAATTGAAACTATGCCATCAAACCCGAATGCTTATGCATGGAAGACACGCCAGCTGGTGTTTGAGGGCGCCTTGATGCGCGACGTTCTCCGCGATCTGGAGCACTACTTTCACGTCTCATTCGAAGTCGAGGTGCCGGCATTGCTCCGTTGCCACTTCACAGGAACGTTTCAAAATGCGACCCTGGAGGAAGTTCTCGGTGCGGTCGGTTACAGCCTTCATCTCCACTATACCCTTCAAGGCGGAAAGTATATTTTATCGGGACAAAATTGCGAAGGAAAATGAAAATGTTGTTTGCTATCGCCGCGCTCCAGGTCCTGCTAAGCATCGCCTCGCAGGGGCAAGATCTCGACCAAAAAGTTTCCATTTCGTTCCGGGCTATCACCTTTGAGCAAGTCCTTTCGGAATTGACTTCACAATATGATCTGAAGTTCTCCTATAGCGAGGACTGGGTTGGACTGAATAAAAAAATAAACCTCTCCATCGAACACATTCGCCTGGAGGATGCGCTTCAAAAAATTTTCAAACAAGCGGAAGTAGAGTACAGCGTCGTGGGTGAACAGATTGTGTTAAGGGACAAAAGCAACGCGGAGAAGGAGATCGTTGTGCGTGGAAAAGTGATGGATGGCCCCACGGGAACGCCCCTACCCCTGGCCTCTGTGCGGCTCGATGAAACGAGTATCGGCGTGGCCACCAATCATGACGGCGCGTTTATTTTGCACATTCCAGCGCAACATCACGATAGCAAAATAACCGTGTCGTATGTCGGTTATCAATCCTATCATTTTTCATGCTCGCCAGATAAAAATGCAATAACGATACGCTTGGAGATGGCAACAACGCAGCTCAGCACGGTCGTGGTCACCTCGAAAACCGGGCATTCCATTCTCAAAGAAGCCATTGCCCGCATCCATGAGAATTATGACACAGGAAAAGTAATCTACACCTACTTCATACGGGACCTGGCCCTCCAGGACGGCGATCCCGTGGAAGCCAGCGAGACCGTCTACCAGGCTTACCGCGAATCCACTGCACCTTCGGCTGACCAACAAGTCAAAGCGGTGAAGGGGCGACGGGTGAAAGACTTCCATGCCGTTCAGGGTATCCTGCAAACGTTCATTCGATGGACGGGGTTCGAGATTGGCCTGAGCACGGACATCATCTTTTCGGCGGAACTGAAGACGCCCAGGAACGAAGATGAATTTCCCGGAGCTAACTTTTTAAGACAACATGATTTCGAGCTACAGGGATCCAGCATACTGGACGACAAAGAAGTGTACGTCATTTCATT
>DATDAV010000113.1:0-1141 GCA_036525235.1 Chryseolinea sp.
ACAAGTTTACACTTTTTCAGGACGTCTCATGGGTCGTAAACTCTGACAAGTCACACAATAACAAGCGATTGTCGGCATTATACGCCTGCAAGAGAGCTTCAAAAAGTGTAAACCCCAAATCGGGGTTCGTGAGACGATCCCCGAATAAGCCAACAAACGGCAACCTTTACGGATTTCCGGAAGCCGATCGTAGCTCACCACCAGCTTGCGATACGTGTCTTGCCATCCAAAGGTCCGCTCCACTTTGTAACGGAGTCGATAGAGATCGCGATCAAACCAACGGAACATCCGAGCCATGACGATCGGCGTCTTGGTGTTGCGACGGTTCGGGTGAATCACCGGCTTCATGTGGTGAGCTTTGATGATGTCCTTGTTGTCCTGGGAGTGAAATCCGGCATCCAATGTTAAAGCAGAGCCCCGCAGATCAATCCCAATGCCATGGGTGAAGTCGACCAATGCAGTCAGCGTTTCCGGCAGAATGACGGTATCTTGTTGGTTAACGGGTTTCACGGAGATGGGGCCAACCACAAAGCCATGGTTGTCCACGATGGCCAGTTCTTTTTCACCTTTCTGGTGCTTATGTCCAGAGTAACCGATGCCCGGGCCCCCTTTTTTACCACGGTGTTGGAGCCATCCCCGTGGAGGACAGAAGTGTCGAGTTGATCGCTTTGATGCAGATGGACAATGGAGGCTTCAAAGAGGGCCTGATACGAGCCATCTTTGGACCAGCGATGGTGCCATTTGTATACATTGGTGTAATGGAGTTCGTTGCGCTTGGTTTTGAGCTGGTCCCATTGAATGCCGGTATGGAGGACATAGAGAATGTAGTTAAAGATTTTGTAGAGCGAGAGCTTGGGCTTGGGTCCTTTTTTGGGTTTTTTCAAATGGGGATTAATGTACCGATTAAAGTCTTTGCGACAGACTTTAGTTGGAATGCGTTGATAGACGAACGAAGGGGTCGGGGTTTTGAGTTGGGTATCCATCGCGGCATACTCCCTGACGAAGGAGACCAATTTGAGGCACCATATTTTCCTTATTACTTCTTTATTTTACCATATTTAGGCCGAAATCTCACTATGACTTAAGGGATCGTCTCAAACCTGCTGTTTTTTGATGAAATTAGGTTGACAATTTAGTGGCT
>DATDAV010000114.1:0-11460 GCA_036525235.1 Chryseolinea sp.
CATTTAATTCTGCCGATACATCAATATTTACCAGATCACCTTCTTTCAGGATTTTATCCACGGAGGGTATGCCGTGCGCAGCTTCCTCATTAATACTAATGCAGGTATGCCCGGGGAAACCATAGGTTAACTTAGGTGCAGAACGGGCGCCCAACTGTGCCAGCAATTTGCCGCCGTACTCGTCAAGTTCCTTTGTTGAAAGGCCCGGTTTGGCAAACTCACGCATCTTTTTAAGCGTGATGGCAACCGCATCACTGGCCTGCTGCATTCCAATGCTTTCGTCTTTGGTAGTGATAGACATTTTTAAGTTTTTATCTATTCAAAATTAACAATTAATGTATAACACCCATTTTCTCCATAGGCAAATCTCATCGGGCCTTCTCCATTTGCTTGATGGCGTTCCAGCCTTCCGGCGTGATGCCCATGATCTCGGTGGCAACGCCCGGCGTTTGGTAGGTGTCGAAGAAAGCCATGCGTGCAATGGGATGGTCCACTGCGCTGATGGTCGCATAACCTTGTCCGCGCAGCATGGCTCATGTTTGTTTGCTGTTAGGCTGGTAGTTGAACAAAATTATAACGGAAGGGTTTCTAACACTGGAGATTTTGCGGCAATGTGGAGGCGCTTTGCGATTATTTGTAGGTGTGCGAAGCGAGGAGAAACATAAGTGGTAGTTTAATTTTCCGATATTAACGTTTGGCTGAAAAAGTAAAAAGATATCCTGGGCCGGAGGACGAGATGCAAACTTGGCTCGCAGACGAGACTTAAAAGACCAGTGGTGGTGAAGTACCTACCTTAACATGATAGATGTTGCAACAATACGACCTGGCGCCTACTTGGTGGAGGATTCAACAGGAGAAGTTACTCGTCTGGAGGATGGCGCCATTTTCTACGTGGCCGCCGACCTTCCTTTGCCGTATAGCGGAATCAGACTTACGGCCGATCACCTTAAAAAATTAGGCTTTTTTGAAAGGCATCCAGGCCATTGGAAGTTAAATGTCGAGGAAAGGGATCCATTGTCAATTTATCATGAAGGTAAAATTTTTCGCGTCGAATACGATGATAAGTCAGCGAGTGAATCCGACGAGGTCCTGAGGTACGTTCACGAGCTACAAAGAAAGTATTATGACATGCTGGGACATGCTTTGTTTTTTGATGGGGCATTTGAATAGGAATGAGGGAAGGGTCGGCTCCGTTTTGGGGGACAAGATGCTAGTTGTTTAGCTATTCAACATGATGTTTAGGTCTTAGAAAAAACCTGATTTTAATGGAAATGAAAAAAGTCACCATCGCTCTATTTTTCTCGATTATTTCGCCCGCATCTTTCGCTCAAACTGATACCGAAATTGTACATGCTATCCTCGGTAAGAATTATTATCGTGCGAATAATATACTGGACTCTTTAGGGGTGTGGTATTATTATCATTTTCATGAAAATACATCAACAACCGGCAAGGAGATAAAACCAAAACCGTATTCCATTGCGAATGGATCAGGAGTTGTGAAAGTATTCATCCTGGATATTCATCCAACAAGGAAATTTGTGCAGAAGATCACGATTAATTATCGTCATGACAGCAAAGAACAAGTGGAGGACTTGAAGAAAATATCATCGGCTGACGATTATCACGTAGGGACTTATTCAACGGACGTAACATTTAAACGAAAAGAATAACAAAAGTTCAGCAACGCATGCCTAAGAAATGACGACAACCCCATTTAAACTAACAATCCACATGGTCTCCAGCCTCGACGGAATTATTGCCAAAAAAGACAATAGCGTTTCGTGGTTTGAAACCCCTGACCACTACGAGAAAGGAGTTGGCGAACCAGACGTAGCGGCATTTCTTAAAACAATAGACTGCTATGTAATGGGTTCCCATACATACGAACACGCCCTAGAACTTTCAAAATCTTATGGCTGGGCCTATGGAGACGTGCCAACCATTGTAGTAACCCACAGAAACTTGCCCATTGACAGACCGAACATTCAAACTTATTCAGGCGACCTGAATAAACTTGTCAATGAACGGCTAAAACCAAACTACAAAAATGTCTGGCTCGTAGGCGGAGCCACGCTTGCCAAAGACTTCATTCGCGCAAAATTGGCGGACGAAATAAGGCTGTCGGTTCTGCCCATTATTTTGGGTGACGGGCTGCTGTTTTTTGATCACATCGGACAAGAGCAACCCTTGCACCTGAAAGACGTGACTGCCTACAAAAGTGGGATGGTGGAGCTATGGTACGAAATAACCAAAGACTAAAAACTAATTTCTAATGATTATGGGTGTTGCCCCATTAGGGCCATACGGTTCTGAGGTAGAAACATAGTTAGGCAACCTGGCGTACATGCTTCTGGAGTGTACCATCATTTTATCGCCTGAAGGCAGCAGAACGCCGAAGTAGGGAATCCGGGTGCCGCCATTGCGGCTTTCATCGTATCCATCCATGTATACTCGCGCTCCTTTTTGCTGATAAACGATTCGCAATTGTTCTTCGGCGGTGAACATGACCGGTTGCCCGGCTCTTCGATAGTAGGTAACCGGCACGGCCTCGTTGGCTAGAAATGTAATGGTACTCAGGTCAGGATAGGAATAGTCTTTAATTCCTGGAGTCCGGGTGGGACCTGCCCATTCGCCATTGGCCGAGATGCCGGTAGCGGGGAATATTTCTAATTGAAAAGTCGGTGCCTGGTTGGGGTCCGAAGAGATACCCACTATTTTCTTTCTATCGGTGATATAAATGGATGTCGTTGCGGCGCCGTTAAAGCTTGTGTGGATATTGGTGTTGATGCGCGTGCGGCCATCTTGCAAGCTATCGATGCTGGTGATGGTGCCGGTAATGCTGTCGCGCGCTTCTTCTACGCCGCTGGGGAAGAAAATAAAGAGAGAATACATCGTGAAGGTATTGTCGGAATTAAATTTCAAACTACTGGGCAAAGGATATTGGAAACCGTTTCCATCCAGCGTGCCTACCCATTCCGTATTTTTTAAAAAGCTTGCATAGTCGCCTTTAGGTGTTGGGGTAATAGCAGTATCATCTTTGCAAGAGGCCAAAAGCAAAAGGCCAACGGCTGCGATACTTAAAATAATAGTTTTCATAACTGATTTCTGTTAGAGGGTTCATTTGAGAAGGGCAACGTCCTGCCCGGTGGAGGGCTTGAACAAAGGAAACGATGTTGTTTTGAGGAATCAATAACCCTTTTGGGTCATGTTATATCGAAAATAGCCTCACGCTTACAGGAGCAATAGCAACAACGATGAGCTTTTATGTATAAATTTAACAGCAGCTCTAAGGCAAATTCTCGTTAGGCCTCGAAGCTGTGCGATGCCCTTTTGAAATCAACAACTTGTAAAAGCTTTTACTATGGAAAACAGAAAAAATCATAACTCTGCCAGAGTGCCCCGTATGTCGGAGCTATTTCCACAGGCGGTCATTGCCGACAATTTTGTCTTTCTATCAGGAACTCCCGGCCTTAATCCGTCCACTGGAAAGCTTAGTGAAAGTTTTGAAGAGCAAACAAGGCAAGCCTTCCTAAACATAAAAACCATACTGGAGGAAGCTGGAAGCGGACTCGAAAAAATTGTGAAAACGACTGTCTTTATGGTTTCCGGTAATGACTTTGCTTTGCTGAACAAAGTTTATAGTGAAATCTTTCCCTCCAACGCTCCGGCTCGAAGTGTCCCTCAAGTGATGCCGTTTCCCGGAGGCATTTTAGTGTCGGTTGAGTGCATAGCCCTTTTGTAGTGAACAGGGTTGGATCTTAAACGCCGGGTTTTGTAAAATCTCCCGAGGGCACCACCATGCGTTTGTTCAAGTGGATAAACGTTTTGGTGATGGCAGGAATGTTCGGGAGCAGGATGGCGACGGCCAGCAGCAAGAAGGCAAAGTTCATAAACACGGCCCGGGTTGTTAACCATTGGCTTTGTTGTGTGAGACTTTGAGCCTTTAAATATGCTGTTGGCTCTCCCGGGTGAACTCATTTCTGATATTCCCGGTATTTATGGTTGAAGCGGGTTCAAATAGAATAATATAGGCCTCCTCGGCTGCAACGGGTCGGTGCTCCACGCCTCTTGGAATAACGATAAACTCACCCTCGTTTACTTCGACATTTCCCGTGCGCAACTCCATTAAAAAATTTCCCTTTACCACCAGGAAGAGTTCATCTTCATCATCATGGTGATGCCAGATGAATTCGCCCTTCATTTTTACAAGCTTAACGTGCTGCCCATTTAACTCTCCGGCGATTTTTGGACTTCTGTACTCCGTAATTCCGGAGAATTTTTCAATAAGGTTTACTTTCTGCGGGCTAATCATATATTGTATTGTTTTGGTTATCAATCGTCCTGATAATTTCTGTGGTATGGGTGGTTTATTCTTTTGTATCCGCCGCGAGGTTAAAAAAAGAAGGCTCGTGATAGCTCAACATTTTGACAAACTTGTTTGTGGTCAGAAGATCAGCAAGCCGTCTTAACGACAATTGCCGTTCACCATCATCGTCGGCGCTTAAAGAGGCGACCTCAGATGCCGGGTGTGTTGTTGAAAAAAGTTCAATCTCCAGATAGTACGCATCTCCTACGTGGAGTATCCAATTTTCATTTTGTTGGATGGCTACACCACAGTGTCCTTTTGTATGTCCGAAGAGCGGGATCAGATAGACCGGCGATGAAAAAGGAAGCTCTAATTTCCGGGCCTCCATACCGAACCATTCGTAGAGATCCTTCTCATAAAGCTGTAGTTTGTGACGATGACCTAGCTGATGTTGTAGATACCTGGAATCCCCGCTGGAGAATGATCGGTATTCCTCAGCGGCAACATGGATCGTTGAGTATGGGAAATCGGCTAATCCACCGATATGGTCGAAGTCTAAATGCGTGATGATGCAATGGTCGACATTAGCGGGAACGTGGCCTAAGTCTGCTATTTGATTTACGGCCGTATGGCGCGAATCAAATTGAATGTTATAAAAGTCAATTTTATCCTTGCCTACACGTTTCAATGGATCGAGAACATCCTGAAGTCCGAAACCTGTGTCCACCAATGCCAGGTGACCATCCTCCTCCAGCAAAAGACAATGGCAAGCTACCCTGCCCATTTGCGGGGGATGGAGAATGCCGCAATTTAAGTGATGAATGTTTATCATTTAGTTCAGTGATGCGAGCTTTGATTTCAGAGCCGACCGTTTGGACAATGGGGAACGCACGCAGCAAAACTAACGGATGCGGTGTGAGGGTGAAAATCAAATCTCTTCATGAATAGTAGTGAATTTATTCATAGGCTATAATGAATGTTACCCGATACCTAAGTCGTTTCTAACTGGATGAATGATCGGTCATTTTTCGAAGTCGATGCTTTGAAGGGAGCCGGCCAGGATAGGGGTGGAAAGCCCGAAGTGCGTGGACTGTGGCGGAGACGGACTTGGATCTGCCAACTGGCGGACCGTTCCCGTCGTAGGAGGGGGACGCCAATGGCTTATGTGGTCTGATTGATCAAAGCCCTCTACGACTGTTGTGGCTTTACAGCGCATTGCCCTGCCAAAAGAATCGGTTGGGCTAGCCTATGGGGAAGACCGACACCGCTATTTCGCATGATTTTTGATACATGGTCAGGTGCGTTACCCCAAATTCATTTAACTTGGGAATGGAGTTTTTTTGAATCATCTATGTCTTTAAAGACCCTGCTCGTTTTCGTTTTTATTGGTTTGAGTGTGCTGGCCTGTTCGGACCGGAAGGAATATACCGCTACGGGCAAAGTTCATGTCGTGCGTGAAGGTGATCGATTTACGCTGATCCGCGATCAGATGCCTTTTGTTATCAAGGGCGTTGCGGGATTTACCCACCTAAAAGAACTCCGGGATGCCGGCGGCAACACGATCCGAACGTGGGATACCACAAATCTTCAAAACATTCTCGACAGTGCACAGCACTACCACATCGCCGTGGTGGCCGGTCTTCCTTTGTACAATTCAAATCATGTGAATGAATACTACAGCGATCCTCTGGCTGTGAAGAAGTTGCAACAAAAAATGGAGGCAGTCGTCGATCGCTACAAAAATCACCCGGCCTTGTTGATGTGGTGCCTGGGAAATGAGCTGCACTATTTCTACGAACCCGACGAAGATTTCTTCACGACCTATAATAACCTCTTGAACATGATCCACCGGAAGGACCCTGATCATCCGGTGACCACGGCGCTGCTGAACTTCGGAAGAAAAAATATTTACCATGTCCAAAGTAAAGTTCCTGACCTGGACATTATATCCATTAACACTTACGGAAGAATTTCGTCCTTAAAGGAGGATCTCGATGATTTCAGCTGGTATTGGGATGGTCCGTTTGTGGTGGGTGAATGGGGAGTTAACGGATACTGGGAAAGTGACAGCACGGCCTGGGGTGCCCCGATCGAAGACACCAGCACCAAAAAAGCCGAGCAATACAAATCGATCTATGCCACGCGGATGCCTTATGACAATCCACGTTACCTGGGGTCGCTTGTGTTTTACTGGGGATTCCAACATGAAAAAACACCGACCTGGTTCAGTATGTTTTCAGATGACGGTGCGAAGTCGGCGTCGATTGCCTCGCTTGCTGAAATATGGAACAGCCCCTCATCGCTTCATCCTGGACCGCCCCTGGAGTATATGCTCGTGGATCAAAAAGGCGCGCGCGACAATCTCATCTTTCAGCCGAATACCGTTCACAAAGCTGAGATCATATTAAAGCAACCTGCAGAGGGCCTGCGGCTGCGATGGGAGGTTCGTTCGGAAGATTGGTATAGGGAACAACAGGATGATTCAAACAAGAACAAAATAACTCCACCGGCGTTAGATTCTTTGTTTTCGGAAGAAGATGGGCTCACCGCGACTTTTCACGTCCCCAAAAGCGAAGGCCCCTATCGTATTTATTGTTGGATCTATGATGCGTATGGAAATTTCGCTTCTGCCAATACACCCTTTTATGTCGTGAAATGAAGAAGCAAACGCCCGTAAAAGCTCCTTCGCGAACAGAAAGACTGATGCTGCAGCTGATGATCATCATGGGCTTGCTGAGTATGTTGTATTTTGTTTACAATCTCTTGCGGCCGGAACATGTTGGACATCCTGTTTTTTATTGGTTGCTGATTTTTGCCATCGCGTTTGGCTGTCTGAAAGTTTTGCACGAATGGTATCATTACTTTTTTATTCGCGTTCCGAACAAGCCCGACATCCATCAAAATTTTACGGTCGACTTCCTGACCACCTTCTGCCCCGGCGAACCCTATCAAATGATCGAGGAAACGCTTCACGCCATCCAGGCGATCCGTTATCCACATACAACGTATCTGGGAGATGAAGGCAATGATCCGTATCTAAAAAAATTATGTGCCTCGCTTGGCGTGGTACATGTGACCCGGGCCACGCGGGAAAATGCGAAAGCCGGCAATATCAATAATATCCTGAAGCAGGCGACGGGCGACCTCTGCGTGGTGCTCGATCCGGACCATGTGCCTGTTCCGGAATTTTTGGATAGCGTCGTTCCCTATTTCAGTGACGAGCAGATCGGCTATGTTCAGATCGTACAAGCCTACAGCAATCGTGACGAGTCCCTGGTGGCCAAAGGCGCGGCACAACAGACTTTCCAGTTTTATGGTCCCATGATGATGACCATGAACCACTATGGAACCGTGATGGCCATCGGTGCAAACTGCACCTTCCGCAGAAGCGCCCTGGATTCCATTGGCGGGCACGCCGCAGGGCTTGCGGAAGACATGCACACCGCGATGCAACTGCACGCAAAAGGATGGCGATCGGTCTATGTGCCGGCTGTGCTGACCCGGGGATTGGTTCCCGAGACCTTGTCGGCATACTACAAGCAACAACTGAAGTGGGCGCGCGGAACTTTGGAACTCCTATTTGTCACGTACCCAAAGTTGTTCGGAAAATTTACCTGGCGGCAACGCTTGCATTATGGTACGCTGCCCTTCCACTATTTTTCGGGTGTTATTTTTCTGATCAATTTTGTGGTGCCGGTGGTGTCGCTCGTGCTGGGAATTATTCCGTTGAAGGTGGACCTGGTCACCTTTGCCATTATGGGGTTCCCCTTTGTGGTTTCGGTCATGATGATCAGGCACTATGTGCAGCGATGGGTAATGGAGGAAGAGGAGCGAGGCTTTCACGTGGTGGGCGGCATCCTGTTGATTGGTACGTGGTGGGTCCATGTGTTGGGACTGGTCTATACGATCGTGAGGAAAAAGGTTCCCTATATTCCTACACCCAAGGAGTCCACCACGCGCGATAGCTGGTCGATATGCATTCCCAATATTGTTGTAGCGCTGTTGTCGTTGCTCGCGATCATCTATGGACTTTACACCGACTGGAATCCGTATTCTATTTTTATGGCGGGTGTTACCAGTCTCAACGTGCTGTTCATGGCGTTTACGGTGGCGGCATCGCGGCAGCGACCTGTTGCACACCGGCATCAGTCTTCCGGGGTGATCAAAACGATGGCGGGATATTTTCAAGCCGGGAAGAGACTGTTCTGGCTTTTCCGGCATCAGCTCTACTTCTTCATGCGGGGGCTTGCGTTGCCGGCAATACTGGCGGCAATGGCGCTCACCGGATATGTGGTGTATCGCGGGCAACAGATGCCCAAAGTACCTTCTGCTTACTCCGTCCCGCCGAAAGTTTTTTACAATGGAATTTTCCAACCGGCAAAGGATGATGGGATCACCTCCCTGAATGACGTTGCGGCTTTTGAAAAATCTGCCGGTGTCCATTTTGATTTGCTATCCTTTTATATTCCATGGGGTGTAGATACAAATTCTTTTCCCGACACAGCAGCCATGAAGGCCGTGTATGATCGCCAGTCGATACCGTATATCACCTGGGAGCCCTGGGTGGGCCATTTTCCGGTGTCAAAAAATCATGACGAATTGCGCAGGGAGCAGAAAGCGCTTGCGAATATCGACAAGGGACTGTTTGATGATTATATTCTGAAATTCGCGTCGCAGCTGAAGTCGTTTCATAAACCGGTGTTCCTCAGGTTTGCACATGAGTTTGATAATCCCGCTTATCCATGGTCGGCGACGGGACAGAACACAGCAACTGAATTTAAGCAAGCATGGATTCATGTTTTTAACCTATTTCAATCGGAGGGAGCCACCAATGTGATCTGGGTGTGGAGTCCGTGGAAAGCTGAAAATGCCATGGCGTTTTTTCCGGGTGCAGCGTATGTTGATTGGCTTTCGATAACGGGTCTTGATTATTCACTGCCTGGGAATTCTACTGTCCCCTTCGCGTCGCTATATGCTTCCTTCCATGAGTTGGAGTTATTTCGTTCTGGCGTTCCGGTGATGGTCTCGGAGATGGGAACGCTGAATCGTCCTGAACAGGAAAAATGGTTCGCGGACGCGCGCACCTCGATCGACACCGCTTTTAACGAGATCAAAGGATGCATCCTATTCAATTCAGCATTTGACGACAACGTTGTTCCCGGCGTAACTGCCGACCTGAAAAGGCTCGACTGGACCATTCAGCATAACCGGGCAAATACAGCAGTCTTTACGCACGAAGGTGGTATGAACCGGCCCCTGGAAATGTTGTGGGAACCGGGACAAACGCGCCAACCGGATAGATCATTCCTGCGTTCGCTGCGTGGGGTGAATTTTTCGAAGGGGAAAAACTGGTTCAAAAATTTCCATGCCCTCACCAGGAAAGAATTGAGTGCCGACATGGAAAGGATGAAGTCACTCGGCATCACAACGATTAAACGTTATGGGCCGGGTATTTATGATAAAAATATACTCCGCATCGCCGGCGAGACCGGGATGAAAATCCATTATAATTTTTGGATTGACGATCGCCTGAACGTATTGACCGACACCATGCCGTTGGACGATCTCAAAACCGAGATTCTCGGAACCGTTGATCGATATAAAAATGATCCAAGCATCATCGCATGGAATCTGGACAACCTTTTATGGAAGCGTTTAAAAGAACGCTATCCCAAACCCGAACTTTTTCTCCATCAATCGGCATACATGCATTGGTTGAATGATGTAGTCCAATCCATCCGAAAAGCCGATCCCCATCATCCTGTGACGCTTGATCTGCCATTTTCTGAAACGATCAAACACGATCTCATACTGCTTCAGGCGAATGTTAGCGGAGTAGAAGCTTTTGGTGTAACCCTTCATGAAGAGGACAACCGGATTGACATATTGAAGGATATTGACGGGCCTTTGTTTCTGAGTGCAGTTCCTGTGCCGGTAATGACCCAGTTGGAAAACCGGTTCGATGGCGGATATGTTGCAGAGTGGCAGGATTTGCAGGAGAGAAACATTGTCACGCTCGACGGCGTGGTCGATCATTGGGGGCGGCCTAAACCGGAATACTTTCAGTTGAATCAACTTTGGGCACCAACGGCGGACAGATTCGTGGCGGATACGCTGCAAATTAAAATTCTTCGTCCATCGATCGCGACGATTCCCAGTCACCAACTTACGTATCATGTGATCGTCAAAGATGGAACGGCGTGGAAAACTCTGGATACTGCAGGCGCGCCGCTTAATTTTGAATGGTATCTTCTCAAAACGGATGGATTTGGCAACAACGCGTATCTGCGCAAACTGGGCGCCGGCGCAAGCAGCACCGTTGAGATTCCGGAAGATCCACTGACATTCCGTCTTTACCTGATCGGTGAAAAGGACGGAAAAGTTCACACCGCGATCGCCACTTTGAATACACCATTAATCACCAGACCGAAAAAGTAGCGGTAGTAGAACCCTTCGTGGCGATTTGTTGAAATTATCCCTTCTTTAGCTTCAGATTTTATGATCAATCCGCGAACTGAGCGTAAAAAAAGCGCGAAATCATGATTTTCATATTACAACGATACGACCAGACGCAGATCTGGATAGTAAAGGATGTCCAAGTAGCTTTTTTTGTTGTCAAATTTGTGTTATCTGTTAAAATTTTCTGACATTTATATAACCGATAACTGTAATACGTATGCAAATGGAACAGAAAGACTTTGATTCAATCGGTCAGCTTCTGAAGTCGCATCTTGAGCCGATCGGGAAAGATACCCACGAAATAAAGACGGACCTTGTTCCGATGCGGAAAGGCATTCAAGAAATAAAGACGGACCATGTTTCGATGCGGAGAGACATTGACGAAATAAAGACGGACCTTGTTTCGATGCGGAAAGACGTTGACGAAATAAAGGGGAACCTTGTTTCGATGTGGAAAGACGTTGACGAAATAAAGGGGAACCTTGTTTCGATGCGGAAAGACGTTGACGAAATGAAGGCCGACCTTGTTTCGATGCGGAAAGACATTGACGAAATGAAGGCCGACCTTGTTTCGATGCGGAGAGACATTGACGAAGTGAAGGCCGACCAAGTTTCGATGCGGAAGGACATTGACGAAATGAAGGTGGCCCTTGAGGCCCTTGAGCCAATCCGGAGAGACATTGACGAAATGA
>DATDAV010000115.1:0-1265 GCA_036525235.1 Chryseolinea sp.
AGAAAGGAAATCTCTATGAAAGGTGTTAAAACAAGAAAGGAGTTGTTACCTGAACGACGCGAAGAACTATTCAGAGCATTGAAAGCCCGCTTTGAGGAAAATATGAACCGCCATGCAGGTCTTGAATGGGCTAAAGTGCAAGCAAAGCTGGAAGCTAATGCTGAAAAACTGTGGTCACTCAATGAAATGGAGAGAACTGGCGGTGAACCGGATGTTGTTGGTCATGATAAAAAGACGGGCGAAACCATTTTTTATGATTGTTCAGCGGAAAGTCCCAAAGGCCGCACCAGTGTTTGTTACGACCGTGAAGGGCTGGATTCGAGGAAAGAACATAAACCGAAAAACAACGCCATGGATATGGCAGCGGCCATGGGCATTGAGCTTTTAACGGAAGAAGAATATCAAGAGCTGCAGAAACTTGGAGATTTCGATACGAAGACGTCGAGCTGGGTGAAAACACCTGCTGATATGAGAAAACTCGGCGGCGCGCTCTATGGTGATCGCCGCTACGGCCGCGTCTTCGTGGGTCACAACGGCGCGCAGTCTTACTATAGTGCCAGGGCGTTCCGTGGCTGGCTAAGGGTCTAAATTGGGACTTTAAATTTTAAAACTAAAATGTCGAACAAGGCGGTCCAGCGAATGCTTCGCATCGCTGACTGCCAACGTTCGGCAACTCAGAATGACATCTTCTTCCAGCTCATCGCCAATCGATCCCCTCTTTCCGCGAGCGATATGGATTGTAATCGTCCTTTCTTTACTTTCCACGCCGCTCTACGCGATTGCCGACTATTTATTTCCTTCAATACGAAGCGCAAAATCCTACGAACTTATTATGTTGTTCGGCTTCTTGGGCAGCATTCTGGCGCCTTGGTTTAGCAGGCATTCTTATATCGGAAGATTTATCATGAGTATTGCCCTCATGGCGGTGTTTTTCTTAATTTTGCTTTTCACTTTTATTTCTATTCAGATTGGAAGTGCTTTTTTGCATCGGTGAATAAAACGCCTAACAGAGCGATGGACCAAATCCCATGCCTTCGGCATCGCTGACATTCGGCCAAAATATGAATCGCTGGCCCACGACATCCTGGATATTCATGCCGGTCGCGCGGATGCCTCGGAAAGCGGTAAGCGTCTCATAGCGGACCGCCTATCGGGCATTTCATAGAGGTCGTAGGGTGGAGATATGACAACTACGACAGAAGCGAAGCTGGAGATACTGAAGCAAGACAGGATGGGGCGAGTGCGGATGCCGAAGGAGAAGCGGG
>DATDAV010000116.1:0-4496 GCA_036525235.1 Chryseolinea sp.
ATAAGGAGTTAGCGCGTTAGTGCGCAGATTCGCGCAAATTGCTACAAAACGTTTCCACACTGAGCAAGAAAAAACACCGAACGCCAAATCAGAACGGCTTCCCCTTGTCTTCCGAATTTTGTGTTACGAATAGGTAGCGCAGGCTTGGCCCGCTTTGAGACTCGCCGGATTAGGGTCCCCTTTTAAAAGGAGACCTCGGCCGGATCGAGGCACAATAGAAACGTTACTGAGTCTGCGCTTACCCATTTATTACGCATTTTTCTGTATTGCCAAACCGCCGGTGTTGGTGCGAATGTCGAGACCTCAGGAAAGAAAGAGGGTAGACGCGGAATGAATGCGAATGGTTGGAGGCAGATTAACCGGCGGGATCAGTCGACACGTCTCATGCTGCCACCTCTTCTAGTGGCACCGGGAACGAATTTCATCTCAGGCGCAACGCCCAACATGTCACCGCGTTGTTTTACCGCTCATTCCATCTCTCGCGCCCGCGTATCCAATAGCCTGCAATGAACCAGCAACTCAACCTTCCTACCTGGATCTCGACCTTCCTAATGGTTCTGCTCGTGGGAACCGGATCACTGCAAGCACCATCGGGGATTGAAGGCCGCCCACCTGTAGTGGCCAAGCCGGATCAAGTCCCTCTGTATTCACAGCAAACAACGGCCCGTCTTTGGGAAGATCCCCTCGAAGCAGCGCTCAGATCCAAAAACGACAAAAGGGATTCCGTCGCAGATTGGAATGCCGCGCCCGCCGCCTTCTGCAAATCGATCACTGCGACCTCAACGAACTCCGATGCCAGGAACCTCATTCTTACCGCTCTCACAGATCAATGGAAAACCGGCCCTAATTATGATCCTGGCGCTTATAGTCAATTCTTCTCTCTGGAAGCTGCCATGCCGTTCGCCAAAGCCCTGTGTAGGCAAGCACTCTATGAACTCTATCACAAAAGCGCATGGCACGGCTCCCCCTCGCCAGAAACCTGGCGAGAGGCCCTGGAGTCCCTTGGCCAAAGCTCGAATCCCCAGCAAGAATCGCCCGGCAAGCAACCTGACATAACATCTTTCTACGACAATCTGACGAAGGAATGGATCATCTCAGAACTCAAAAAAGCCATCAACGATCTCGTAATTTATCCACAACCCGGTCAATTAGAAATCCAGGACCACCTGAAAAAGGTTTCGGTAGAACAGCTGCTTAGTTCTTTGAAAGATTACACAAAAGGCAAACCCGCTGCTGGAATTGCTCATCTCAACGAGAGAATCGCGACACTGAAGCACCTACCGGAAAAATCGGACCTGGCAGTATTCTTCGCTGAAAGGCTGAAGGGGGAGTCACCAATCAGCACAGATGAGGTGACCGCATTCACACTGGACAACCTCCTTCAAGCTCCACCGCCAAAAACACTCGTCCTTCCACTCATTGTTCCTGAACAAATGTATGTCGAAACTCGGGAGGAGCGACTTCGCCTCCGTTATACCATAGTAGCCGCTCTTGCCGCTGCTCGTTTTAATCCTGAAAGCGCCGATGAACTCAATGTAATTCCGGTTCCTGTTTGCAACGCTCCCGGCGCCGCCGATTTCGGTCACGTTATCAAGAGACCCGGCAACCGAAATGACGTCGCCTGGATTCCAATATCTTATGAAGTGTTTCGCCTTGACCCCAACGACAGGGACTCATCGCCGTACAAACAGGTTGTAGTGTTTTGGATCGATTCTCGAATCGTCAAACATCCATCCCTCTTCCCAACGAATATTAACACCATTCTCAATCATCTTTTCACTAACAATACCGGATTCGCTTTGATAAAAAATTTCTCAGCACGGAGGGATCCGGAACTCTGACAAATATTCTGGCTGAAAACACCGATTTCGGCGAAACGCCCGACAAATATTATTTCCCATATGCCACGTTACCACAGCATATCCTCTGCCAGCGCGTAAAAAGCCGAATCGCAAAAACTCCGGAAAACAGTCCGAATCCGGAGACACGCATGAAACCCGTCATCCGGGTCCAGCCGAGCGCCGACTACGTTATCGACATGCTGCTGAACGAATTGGGTCTGCGCATACCAGGATTTGGGACTGACGAAGGTGAGGTATGTCTTCTTTACGAAACCGACTCGTTCTATGGACGTTCCATGGTTGATGTATTCAACGAACGGTATGCATCCTTTACCGGGACCAAAAGTTTGAAGCCTGGCGGGGCGAGTCCCAAAGTCCCCAGTTATCCATATCTAAAAGGCATCGATGGAAATGTCCAATCAACGCCTGCGCAGACCTTATCAAAAAGCTCGCTCGACATAAAAGATCCCACCGTGCTGTTCAACGCGATGGCGCACTACTTGGAGGGCAAAGGAGCAGGTCAAGTAGCTCAGGACCAGAGACAAATCGACTATTTACGTCGACTCGCACAATCTTTTCGAACCGAGGGCAAAACATCCAATGGTGGGAAAGCCAGCAAGAAAAGAATCCGGGCGATTGGCGTGTTTGGAACCAATGTCAGTGATAAAATTCAGATCATTGAAATTTTCCGAAAAGAGTTTTCCAACGTATGGCTCTTTACTGTCGATTTGGATGCGGCCTTCATTAACAACCCCAACCCTCTCTCCACGCGGAACGTCCTGATCGGCTCTGCTATGGATGTTTCGGTATCGGTTAGCCAATCAAACGATGTTGACGGAACGGCGAGCCCCAAGTCTTTTCAGTCGCCAATCTTTCGAGACAGCTTTCAAAGTGCGGCTTTTCTTAGCGTGCTCCACGCGCTCGGTCATGTGCAAGGCTATCGCAGTAAGCCGGGCGTTTGGGAAACCAGCCGAACTGGATTCCAGCCGCTCAAATTCCCTCCTCCGGAAAGCGATGATTCGTCGTCTGAGCTAGAATCCCATGAATGGTCTATTAGCTCGCTGGACGAAGAAGAAGCATCGAAAAACAGGAACTTATCTAACAGGCCCTGGTTCGAACACGCCTGGAGTTTGCCCAGGTTCGCAAATTGGCCCTTTCGCCCTCTGCTTATGTTCCTCTCCGTCGTTCTGCTTGCAGCCATATCAATGGCGATCGTAAGAGCCTGGAGGGCGGCACGAATCCGTAGCAGGGCGGTGATCGCGAACATGCCGGTGAACCTTCCCGTTTCCAGGTATTGGCGAACGGCCGTGGGCATCTTTGCAGCAATCACCACCATCTGTTTGATTATAGGCCTATCCGGAAAACTGTTGAACGGCTTGGAACCATTTTTCTGGTTCAATGGAACCAGCGTCTGGCCGTCGCTGATTATACGCGCTTTTGCTGGCACCATTGGTTTTTACTTCTTTATGAAGTCGTTTATTGATATCGACGAATCGGCAGACGCAATGAGGAACGAAAAGATCTCGAGTGCAACGCTTTCCAAGGGATTGACGATGGCCGGATTTCAAAAGTATCGGGGAGAGTTCAACCTAAGATATTTTTCAACATTGCTGACATTTATCGGACTGTTTGTGATGCTGCGGTGGATATTAACGCGTTTTGTATTCGACGGACAAGGAGACGCCGTTTTCACTCCTGCCCGTGGCGCGGTCGCCTTCGTCTGTCATGAAGTCACCCTTCTGTTTTCCATGGCAGTGTTTCAGTTGCTGATTTGGTCGGCGGTCCTGCGGCATTTGCGCTGCCGGGAGTTGTTGCTCGACTTGTTGAAATTAGATTCGGCCCAACAAGGAGCCAAGGAAGAGGCCGTCCTTAAACGACCGGAAATCGATGCCCTGTTTAGCTATAATGAAGCTGTCGTTCAGAGCATCACATATCCCTTCGCGATGCTCGTTGCATTGCTAGCATCGCGGCATCCAATGTTCGACGCGTGGAATTTCCCGCAGACACTCGTCATTTCCTTCACGATAATCCTTCTCATCCTTGTTTGTTGCGCTTTCCTCTTGAACGATGCCGCTAACCATTTGGCTGAACGACAAAACCAATTGGTCAACGCCGACAAAGAAAAATATGCGGCGGAAATCGAAGCATGGCAGAATGGACGTGGAAGCTTCCTTACATTCTGGAAACAACCAGTGATTCAGGCTCTGTTTCTAGCCGCAACTGGATTGGGCTTGCAATTGCTCCGCTAAAATAGACGGATAGGTGGGGGTTCCGCTGATACTACGGCTCTCGGTCTTTTTGGGAAATCAATCCCGGAAAACGACGGTCCGATTTCCGTGGATTAGGACACGGTCGTGGATGTGATACCGGACCCCGCGGGCCAGAGCGAGCCGCTCGCAGTCGCGCCCGAGCCGGAGGAGATCGTCAGGACTATGGAAGTGCTCCACACGAACGACTTCCTGGTCGATGATCGGCCCTGCGTCCAGATCGCCCGTGGCGTAGTGACATGTAGCACCAATCAATTTAACACCGCGTTCGTACGCCCGTTTGTAGGGGTTGGCTCCAATAAAAGACGGCAGAAAACTATGATGGATATTCATCACTTTTCCGGACCATACTTCACAGAATTCCGGCGGCAGGATTTGCATATACCGC
>DATDAV010000117.1:0-1082 GCA_036525235.1 Chryseolinea sp.
TGAACACGTTTACGACATTGCCCGTTCTTTCACATACGCAATCCGGCAGTTGTTGGCGGAAGCGGCAGGAATCATAAAGCCATTGGTGGAGGTGGTGGCGCCTCCCCCCGCGCAGAGAATCAAGAAGCAGAGGCAGTCAAACCCCGATATAACCTAGTTTATGAGCAAAACCCCACCGCATCCTTCCATTGAGGAGGTCGCCAAAGACGGCAAAGTGCCGCTTGCCATCGAATTCCATGATAAGGAAGGCAGAATCCAAGGATTCCATTACGGGCACTTGTTGAACTACATGTGTGACAAGAATCCGAAAGCCGAGGGCGATGCGAGTGTTCCCTCCGACCGATTTTCTTTTTGGTTTTCCACGCACGATGTCGTCGTGCTCGGGTGGCGGTTGTCAAAACTCGCGCCGCTTGTTCGGCACGGGCTTTTGGAAATCATCCGAGCTGTCGATGCCAAGTTCTACGGCGTGTCTGATGAAAAACCGTTCATCTGCGAAATCGTTGTGAGCAGATTGGAAAATGAGTGAGTTTTAGTGGCCCATTCCTTGATTCAAATCCTCATCCACTGCTTCTCGTAACGCTTCGTCCAATTCGGCTGTCCAGCGTTTGCGATCTACAGCGTGCTTTTTGTCGAAATATTCTTTTTCGAGTGCCTTGCGTATTTCCTGGACGAGCCATTCGATGGCCGCGAGACGGGATTGTTGCGGGCCGCTCGTCAAAGTGCCAAACCACGCGTGATATTCATCCCGCTCGTCAATTTCTATTCCATAGTCCGATTGGGAATATGGGATGCCGCCAATGGTGAAAGGCACTGAATTCATGCCCGACGGTTCACACTGGGCGTGAGCGGATCAAGAAATTTGATTGGCCCCTATTGGGTGATAGGCGGACCTTGCCTATACTGGAATCATGACAAAGGTGGTAGCCGTCATCTGGGTAGGCGTAATCCTGTTCATGATTGAAGAGAAAGGGCCGGAATTTTATCGGGCCGGAAAAGACGTGTATTGGTCGATTGTGGCTTCCGTGTGGCGAGACACCGGTGCTGACCAATTGCTCTCTACTCAGGTGCAGTCCGCGTCGCAC
>DATDAV010000118.1:0-20959 GCA_036525235.1 Chryseolinea sp.
AGGCTACATTGGAAGAACTGAAAGGAAAGTTCAACATAGAGGAAAAGGAACGCGAAATAGCCTTGCTCAAAAAAGACAGGGAGCTTCACGAGGCGATGGCGAGAAACAATGCACTCGTCACCTATATTTTATCGGGGAGCATTATATTCCTGTTGCTGATCCTGGGCTTGATCTACTACGCCTACCGCGCCACCAAAACCGCCAGAGACAGTCTCGCCAGCAAAAACAAAGAGATCGAACAACAGAAGGATGACCTCGACAAGCTAAACAAAGACAAGGACCGGTTCTTCTCCATTCTGTCGCACGACCTGCGTTCGCCTCTGAATTCGTTGAAAGGGCTTTCGTATCTATTGTTTAATCACGCCGATAAGCTCACGGCCGATGAAACAAAAGACATCAAGAAGAAAGTGGATACGTCGCTTGAGAATCTAACTGAATTGATCAACAATATACTGGAATGGTCGATGGCTACGTCAAAAAAACGAATGTGGAGCTTCGACAAGCTTAACACTTCGACGCTTATTCAAAAGAACATATCCCTGTATCAGTCCATTGCTGAAAGTAAAGGCGTACGGCTGGTTCATCCTACCGGCGACGATGTTTTTGGCTACGCCGATTTTCAGGCAATCGATACCGTGATCCGGAATCTGATCTCCAACAGCATTAAATTCAGCCATCCGAACAGTGACGTCACGGTGAAGGCTGCCGTCGATGGAAATTCGGTGTTGATTTCGGTTCAGGACCAAGGTATAGGAATGCCCGCCGACATCCAGGAAAAATTGTTCACCATGAACAGCTCAAAAACACAGACCGGAACAAAAAATGAAAAAGGCACCGGCATTGGCTTGCTGTTGTGCAAAGAACTCATGAAAGAAAACAACGGTGACATCTCAGTAAAAAGCAGCCCGGGAGAAGGAAGCGAGTTCTTTGTTTCGTTCCCGGTATTTGTCGGATAATATTTTAAACAGGCCCCCACCGATTTGCTCCTCCCCCAAAAAAAGGGAGCTCACACAAGCTTTTGGCAACATTAGCACACGTTGGCAACAAATAAACTTTGACAAACGTAAATATTGCGGGGACGAAAACCGAACCGAAAGCGTAGTCAGCGTAGTACCAACAAATTAAAAAAGCAGGTATGATGAGATTTATCAGGCGCTTCAAGGATTTGGGGATGGAGGGCGCACAAGTAAACTATTACGATAAGATTTCCCGTGAATATCGGATCCGGGAAATAAAGGAGGAAGCAAAAGAGGTTGCCCGGCACATCAAAGACGGCGATTCTGTGCTTGAGGTGGCACCGGGTCCGGGTCATCTTTCCATAGAACTTGCCAAGCTGGGGAAATATAAACTCACCGGCATGGATATCAGCAAGGACTGTGTGGCCATCGCCGCCAACAACGCAAAGGAAGCGGGTGTCGACGTTAATTTCTTGCAAGGCAGCGCATCGGCTATGCCTTTCCATGACCGCACGTTCAATTTCATTATTTGCGTGCTGGCCTTTAAAAATTTCAAGGAGCCGCTGAAGTGTTTGAATGAATTTAACAGGGTGCTGAAGCCGGGCGGTCTGGCTTTGATCATGGACTTGAACAGGAATGCTTCCAGGGAAGCCATGAAAACGTTCGTAAACAATTTTGGATTGAAAGGGATAAGTGCATCCATCGCCAGTGTTATCCAGCGGAACGGTGCTTACACCAGAAAAGAATTTGAAGCGTTTATTTCACAGACGGATTTTAAAGAACATAGTATTAAGGATTCGAGTATGGGGTTCTCCATTTATCTAAAAAAATAGTAACCCCTTATTTGCTATGTCACTTTCGCAGCAAGGGCTTCCGCCCGGGCGAGTAAACGTGGCTCGCCTATTTTTGCAGTGAGCGCCGTGAAAGTAGATGTAGGTCCACGCCAACGCAGCTGGTCGACATCGCTAAAGAGCGCTGCATCGGTTCGCAATGTGGCGAGGCGTTTGAACAGCAAGGCTTGCTCGCGTTGTCCTGCCAGCACCTTCTCCGGGAAAGCTTCGATTGGCCCGTACTGGTTTAACAGTTGGGCAGCACCGGTCTTCCCAATGCCGGCGATGCCCGGATAACCATCGGCGCTATCGCCGACGAGCGCGAGAAAATCGGGAATGAGTGCCGGGCTCACGCCAAACTTTTTGCGCACGGCGTTTGCGTCTCTGATCGCTTTGGCCCGGCGATCGATCTGCACGACCCGATCTTCGCGCACGCATTGGGCGAGGTCTTTGTCCGGTGTCCAGATGCACACTTTCAAAACACTGGGATCGGCGGCCGCCAGGTGCGCTGCGGAGGCTAGTGCATCATCCGCTTCCAGCTCAACCATCGGCCACACCACAACACCCATCGATGCCAAGGCATGCTCTAAAGGATGGAATTGCCTGACCAGCGCAGGCTCCATTCCCTCTCCGGTTTTATATTCGGGCCAAAGGTCGTTGCGAAAGGATTCGATCACATGATCGGTGGCAACGCCGACGTGGGTCGCGCCTTCCTCGATCATTTGCAATACGCCATTCAAAACCCCCACCATGGCGCCGTGGGGTTTGTCCTTGCCTTTGTTGAAACTACGCTGGCCGTAGAAGTGGCGGAATAGTTCGTAGGTGCCGTCGATGAGATGAACAATCATGGAGTGTATGTGTAGCGTTCTTGAAAAAAGCAGGTTTCTGACCCGTTAATTACGATTTATTTGACTAATTTTTCATATGCTTATTCCCCCCAATCTATGGCATTATACAATCAAATCTTCGAAAATAACAGCAAATGGATTGCTGATAAAAAGGCCGTTGAGCCAGATTTTTTCAAACATCTCTCGCAGGGCCAGGCACCAGAGATCTTATATATCGGCTGCAGCGATAGCCGCGTCACCGCGGAAGACCTGACGGGAACCCAACCGGGTCAAATGTTTGTGCACCGAAACATTGCCAACCTGGTTCCGAACAATGACAACAGTTCGCAATCCGTTGTCGAATATGCCGTGGTGCATCTGAACGTTAAGCACATTGTTGTGTGTGGCCATTATTATTGTGGTGGCGTGAAGGCCGCCATGCAAAGTAAAGATCTGGGTGTGCTCAATCCCTGGCTCAGAAATATCAGGGACGTTTACCGGCTGCATAAACATGAACTGAATAACATTACCGATGACGACGAACGCTACAACCGGTTGGTCGAACTGAATGTGCAGGAGCAATGCATCAATGTTATTAAAATGGCTGTCGTGCAAAAAGCTTATCTCAAGAATAAATATCCGCTGATCCACGGTTGGGTTTTTGATGTTTCCACCGGCAGGTTGATCGATCTGAAAATTGATTTCCCGAAAATACTTTCTTCCATTCAGGAAATATATGATCTGACCAAAGAGGTGTAGCGCCCATTCATTACTTGTTTTTATCCTAAGCATTTCTCACCATGTACATAAAAAAGAATTACACCGTCAGGGAAACACTATTTATTTCCGGTAAGCATTTTTCGTGGATCATACCCTACGTCCTGTTGATCGCGATTTTGTATCACTACACCGCTTTACGGGAATTTAGCATACCGTGGCTTCCACTTTCTATTATTGGTACGGCGGTGGCTTTTTATGTGGGCTTTAAAAACAACCAGGCGTATGACCGGTTGTGGGAGGCCCGTATGATCTGGGGTGGCATCGTCAACAGCAGTCGCATGTGGGGATCAAACATAAAGGCTTTTGTGGTGGAAACCGGCGCGGGGGAGAATCGTGAGGAAGACCTATTCCAACAAAAAAAGGCAATGATCTACCGGCATATTGCGTGGCTATACAAACTGCGCAAACAATTGCTGGAGCCAACGGCCTGGGAACACCTTAGTCTTAAAGGCATATATGGCCGAGATGCCCGTCAAAAAATGCAAAAGCTTGGAATAGGTTTGTATGGCGAAGACGTTACGGATATCGAGATCCGAAAGTACCTTTCAGCTGCAGAGTATAAAGCGCTGCCCGCGTTTAAAAATGCCGCTGCGCAAATGATCGATACGCAATCGCAGGAACTTGCCCTGCTAAGAAAACATGGTCATGTGGGCCATTTCGAACACGTGGCGTTGCAAGGCATCCTCAACGATTTTTATGATCACCAGGGCAAAGCAGAGCGGATAAAAAAAACACCCTTCCCACGTCAATTCGCCAGCTTCGGTTTTATCATGAATTGTTTGTTCATCATCATGCTGCCCTTTGGTTTTTTCTCTGAATTTGCAAAAATTGGCAATTATGGAATTTGGCTCGCGGTGCCTTTTATCATCGTCATCAGCTGGGTTTATGTCGTCATGGAACTCGTAGGAGATTATTCCGAAAATCCCTTTGAAGGACTTTCTAACGATGTGCCTATGCTGTCCATTTGCCGCAACATCGAAATTGACTTGTTGCAGCAACTGGGCGAACCTAACTTACCGGAAGCGGTACCTTCGATTAACCATGTGCTGCTGTAGCCATTGTTCACGACAGTTCGGAAATTGCAACAGACAATGACCTTTTTAAAACACATATTTCCCAAACTACGCCATGTCGTTTTGTACGGCGTGTTCATGGCCATCCTGGTGTTTGCCCTCAAGTGGCTTCAATGGAAGTATTTGATCACCGACAACGCTTCGGATGTTTACGTTGGACTTATCGCCGTTTTTTTTACGCTCCTGGGAACCTGGATATCCACGCAGCTGGCCAAACCCAAAATACAAACGGTCATTGTTGAAAAAGAAGTCTACCGGAGCCCATCCGGTGATTTCACCATAAACGAAACCGAACTAAAAAAACTCAACCTGACCACCCGCGAATATGAAGTGCTGCAGCTTCTGACACAAGGTTCTACGAATGCCGAAATTGCGGACAAACTATGCCTCTCGCTGAGTACGGTCAAAACGCACGTGTCCAATTTGTTTGTAAAAATGGATGTAAAAAACAGAACCCAGGCGCTTGAAAAAGCTATCCGGCTGAAAATCACGCCTCGGGTAACTCATCCTTTGGTATGAATGCTCCGAAAGCCGGAAGTTTTGGTACTTAAGTATGAGGCCGCGGGGCGTCCGGGATTGTAGGTTTGCTTAAAAACCAAAATACAATGAAACGAAACGTGTTAATTTTTGGATTGATCCTCGGAGCGATCATGACCGGTCACATGGTCTACATGATTGACCTGGTCTATCACGACCCGGATTTTGAAAGCAACGATGTAGTGGGTTACGCGGCCATGGTCGTTGTTTTTTCCCTGACCTTCTTCGGCATCCGGAACTACCGCAACAAACAACTCCATGGCGTGATTTCCCTTGGCGAGGCATTTAAAACGGGCGCCTTGATTGCCCTGATCGGCTCGACCATGTATGTGGGGTCTTGGCTAATTTATTACTACCTGTTTGTCCCCGACTTTTTGGACAAGTACACTTTACACGTCGTCCATGAAGCCACCCGAAACGGCGCCACCGCTTCGGAGCTGGCGGCCAAGACTAAAGAAATGGAACAATTCAAAGATCTGTATAAGAGCCCGGTTTTTGTGGTCCTGATCTCTTATGCCGAAGTGCTCCCTATCGGGCTGGCGGTGGCGTTTGTTAGTTCACTGATTTTAAGAAGAAAACCTGCGACGGTCGCGGCGGGCGAAGTAAAAGCGGGCTAAAATCCTTGGTGTGGTTGTTAGCCGGTAACCCCAGCCTAGAGGCTGGGGTTATTGAAATTATAATTTCAACTTGTTTGGTGATTGGGAAAGCCCGAGCTAAAGAAACCCGCTGCTGCCTCTAATATTGATTAGGGTCCAGCAACCTAGCTGATTAAACGATGGGGACGTAAGTTATCACCGTTCACCCCTACAGCATTTTTTATACTTATCTACTATATTTTTAAAGCTTCAACACACGCTGCCACCCATCGCCTATGGGCTTATTATTTTTCCAGCCCGATCAATACAATCATTGTTAACTTATTCATAACATTGTTAACTTAATGATAACATTCGTTTAAATTCCATAACGCATTCGTTTTTTCATTTGTCGAAATTTTAGCCCGTGTCCCAAAATCCTAAACCATCGATAGCATCTAACGCGTCATCTGTCGGGCGGAGCCAACCTGGAAATTCTCACAGCGCTTTATTAAGAACTACAAACCAACAATTTAACTATGCATAATACATTTACATTTCCCCCGCTAAAGGGTCTTGTCCTTTTAGCTGTTGCAGGGTTGTGCAGTTTCACAACCCGGGCCGACAGCTTCGAGACAAGAACAATGCCGGTTGCGACTGAAACCGCTTTCGCGAACATCACCGGAAAAGTAGTCGATGAAACTGGCGCGCCCTTACCAGGTGCCACAGTGGTTGTAAAAGGTACGAACAACGGTACCGTCACCAACAGCGACGGTGGATTCACGCTTGAAGCAGAAATGGGCAGCGTGCTCGTGGTGTCGTTTGTGGGATATGCCAGCCAGGAGATCACAATCAACAGCACAACGCTGGAAGTCAAATTGTTAGCCGATGCTTCTACCCTCGAGGAACTGGTGATCGTCGGCTATGGAGATCAAAAAAAATCGGACGTTACCGGATCGGTGGCACAGCTCACCTCCGAGAATTTCCGCCAGGGTATCAACACCTCGGCCGACAACCTGATCCAGGGTAAAATCGCCGGCGTGCGCGTGGTCAACAGCAGCGGTGAACCCGGGGCTGGGATGGACGTTGTGATCCGCGGTGTCGGCTCCATCCGCAGCGGCAGCACGCCGTTGTTTGTGGTGGATGGTGTACCCCTCTCTAACGACAACGCGAGCCCTACCGGCGACAACATCGGTTTCGGTGCGTCGGCCGCCAAAAACCCGCTTAACTTCTTGAACACGACCGACATCGAGTCGATCAACGTGTTGAAAGATGCGTCCGCGTCCGCCATCTACGGCGCCCGGGGTGCCAACGGTGTGGTGATCATCACCACCAAAAAAGGCTCGAAGGGAAAAGGCACGTTGACCGCCGACAGCTATGTTGGTTTCTCGACCGTGTCGAAGAAGCTCGATGTACTTTCGTCCGACGAATATCGCGGTGCCATCAAAGATCCCAACTTCGATCACGGCGGCAACACCGACTGGCAGGATGTTATTATGAGAAAAGCCGCCAGCAACAACCAGTCGCTGTCGTTCGCCAAGCAAACCAACTCCGGCAACTACTATGTGTCGCTGGGCCGTATGGAGCAACAAGGCATTGTAGGAAACAGTAACTTCTCGCGCCTTTCCGCGCGCATCAACGCGTCGGAGTCCTTCCTCGACAATGAGCGGCTGAAGATTGCAGTACACCTCACCGCCAGCCAAACCAGAGACCGTGCGATCCCCACCAGCGATGATGGCGGTTCCAACGGACAACTTATCACACAAATGCTGATGGCCAACCCTACCTACCCCGTGTACGCCGCCGATGGCACCTACACCAACTTCAAGGCCAACGCGTACTACAATCCCGCCTACCTGTTGAGCTTATACGACGATGTGACCAAGACCACGCGTGTACTCGGCAACATTGAAACTTCATTCCGCATTGTGAAAGGACTGGAGTACAAATTGAACGTAGGTATCGATCGTTCCTTAGGTGAGCGGAACGCAACGCTCTATCCTAACATCATCGACATCAACCCCACCGGGCGTTATTCACAAAGCAATACCGAGTCGACGAACACGCTATTGGAGCATTATCTGACGTATAATACCACATTGGGCAAACACAAGTTCGACGTGTTAGGAGGCTTTTCCTATCAGAAGTTCGACCGGTCTGGTGGCACATGGGGCTTGGCCGGTATCGCGGCTCAAGGTCAGGGTGTGCCTCCCGAGTATAACCCCGCCTACAAAGGCACCGTTCTGCCGCCTACCGGCTACAGCCAGGCGAATGAGCTTCAGTCGTACTTCGGTCGCGTGAATTATTCATTCGACGACAAGTACCTTTTCACCGCTTCCATGCGTGCGGATGGGTCCACACGTTTTGGAACAAACAACAAATACGGATACTTCCCTTCGTTCGCTGCGGGCTGGAATTTCACGCACGAGAATTTTATGTCGAACGTAACGTGGCTTTCCACCGGCAAACTTCGTGCAAGCTGGGGACAGACCGGTAACCAGGATGTACAGAACAAGATCACGCAGGCCAGCTATTCCCTGTCTGGCGCAGACGGCTACTACCTCAACAGCGACCTCGCACTGGTAAACGGCTTGTCGATCACGCGTACGCCCAACCCGAACCTGAAGTGGGAGGTATCGACCCAATATGACTTCGGTTTTGATTTCGGTTTCCTCGACAATCGCCTCTATGGAACCATCGACTATTTCAATAAGACCACTACCGATGCGATCCTCTATATCCCCTCTCCTGTGCTTAGCCCCACGCCCAACGTGTGGGTGAACATTGATGGCAAGATCGTGAACACCGGCGTTGAAATGATGCTGGGCTACCGGATCCTGAACACCAATAAGATCACGTGGGCTGTCGATGTAAACGGTGCCACGCTGCACAACGAGATCAAAGACCTGCCCGTATCGCAGATCTATTCCGGTATAGTTTCCGGTACCGGTCTGACCGACGTATGGGCCAACATCTACAAGAGCGGTTATGCTGCAGGTTCATTCTACCTTTTGGAACATGATGGCTTTGATGAAACCGGAAAGGACAAGTTCAAAGACAAAGACGGCGACGGCGTCATCAGCAATAACGACCGCACGATCTTCCATGGTGCACTGCCGACCTTCTCTTACGGCATCAACTCGCAATTGAAATATCTCAATTTCGATTTGTCGCTCTCTTTCATCGGACAATCGGGTGGTTCCCTCATCAACAACACCGCGGTGGGTGCGATCAACGTCAACAACTTGAATTCCGACAGAAATACCAGTCGCGAATACGCTCAATCGGGTGCCAACATCACCAATCCGCCGCGACTTTCTACTTTGTATATGGAAAGCTCCAACTTCTTCCGGTTGAACAGTGCGCGTTTGGGCTACACGTTCAGAACGGCAAAACTCAACTGGCTTGACAACGCCACGCTGTATGTGACGGGCCAAAACATATTTACCATCACGAACTACACCGGCTTCGATCCCCTGATCAACAGCCCGAAAGCGCTCAGTGGTAACCAATCGCTGGGTATCGACTACCCTCGCTATCCCACTGCCAGAACATTCACTGTAGGTTTATCCATAAAAATCTAACGACACATGAACTTTAGAAATATATTCAGATCCAAATCAGGACAAGTCATTGCAGCGACGCTGCTGCTCAGTTCATTCTCCTGTACCGACCTCAACGAAGAGGTGCGCGATGAAGTGTTGGGTGGTCAAGCCCCAAGTATGGAAAGCACATTGGTCGCCGCCTATGACCGCCTCGGCGATGCCACGTTCACCGACAACACCGGCATGATCTCCATGCAGGAATATGCATCCGACATTGCCCTCTTGGCTACACGTGGCAGCGACTGGGGTGATGGTGGCAAGTGGCGTGAAATGCACGAGTTCACGTGGACACCCAATAGCCTTATCCCGAGCGACCAATGGAACCGCCTCACCAACGGCATTTCCCGTTCGCTGACGGCCATCCAGACGATCACCAATTCCGACGGAGACAAGAAAGCACTCTATCTCGCCGAAGCGCAAGCTTTGTATGCATTCTACATGTTCAACACGTTCGACCTTTATAACCAGGCACCTTATCGCGACCCGCTGGACATCAATGCGCCCGTAACGGCAAAGCAAGCCCCCGAAGGCATCGACGAACTGATCACCCTGGTAGAGTCCCTCATCCCCAACCTGGCTACGCTTGGCGATCAATCCACCCACACCGGACGCTTCACAAAAGAAGCCGCCTATGCCCTGCTGGCCGACATGTACCTGAACCGGGCCGTGTTCAAGGATCGCTTCAATGCGACCTCGGACTTCAAGTACACCGAAGCATCACTCACCACGGGCCAGAACGATATGGACCGCGTGATCTATTACACGTCGTTGCTCATCAACAACAGCAAGTTCCAATTGGCCAGCAACTACTTTTCGAATTTCGACATCGCGAATTCCGGCGCACCGGAGCACATTTTTGCCATCGTTCAAAAGATCGACGCCTTCCGGGCCGGCGATAACGACCTGGGCTATGTGAACGTGGAGCGCAACCAACGTCCCTCACCGGCGAACCGCGGCACCAACGCGGCGTGTATGACCACCGAATTCTTTCATAGCTGGGATGGCAATCAGGACGACCCCCGTTTCTCCCGGAAGTATCAATACAGCGATGGCACGTGGTTCATGAACGATGGCACCGACACCAGTGTTCCCGCCAGCGACGTCGTGGCCGGAACAACAGTACCCTGGTTCCATTTCAACCGCGGCATCATTTATGGACAGCAGTACGGACCGAAGCTCAACGACAAGGGAGGCTTTGTGATGGACAACGGACGCATCGCCGTGTTGCCCCTGGTCATGGAAAAAAACACCAACACCCCGATGAACTTCACCCCGGATCTGGCGTTTGACAACCCGATGGCGGCCGTGCTGTCTTCCAATCAGCTGAACCAAGGCGCGCGATTCTTCAAATTTGAATTTGACCCCGCCGGTGTATCCGGACCCGACAACGGCGTTAGTGGCGTAGACATTCCGCTCTACCGTCTGGGTGGCATCTATACCATGCGTGCTGAAGCCTACTTCCGTAAAGGCCAGCTTACCGAAGCATTGGCCGACATCAACATCCTGCGCACCAGCAGAACACGCGAAGCGCTCTACGCTAACGCACCCGGCAAAGCGATTGGCTCACTGGACGCCGACATCCTGCTCCGCGAGCTCGGCTTCGAACTCTACTGGGAGATGAAGCGCCGCCCCCAATTGATTCGTTTCGGCAAGCTTGACATGCCGTTCACCGCCAAGCCACAAACAGCACCTTCACGCCGCGCCTTCCCGATCCCCCAATCGACCATCGACGTGAACAAACAATTCCAGCAAAACAGTGGCTACTAAAACGAATAGATTTAAAAAAGGACATTAAATAATCGAAGAAGCCGCCTCAAAATTTTGAGGCGGCTTTTTTTATCCCCGCTCCCCATTTTGTTGGTGTCCCACCAACAAAAGTTAGCTGCCAGTCATCCCATTCGGACAGGGAACGATCCAATTGATCAACCAGAAATTGCTTTTTGAACAATGGATTCCCCCGCCGTTGTTGGTGTCCTTCACCAACAACGTTAGCTACCAGCCATTCCATTGGACAGGGAACGATCCAACCCGTTACCAAAGAAAGGAAATTGCTTTTTGAACAACGGATTTCTAAATTACCTATCCGCACCCCTTAAAGAAATCACCATGTCCCCGCGTCTCCAAATATTCCTAATAACGTCCACCATCATTTCCCACCTGATTTTCACACCCGCCATCGGCCAACAAAAAAAGCAAACAAAAGACAAAGCAACCGTCATCGCCTCCCTCAACGCCTATTCTTTTAGTGATCTGCTCACCGCCCGCGACACCCGGGACAAACAGCAGGTTTACACCTTGTTTAATCTGCTGGACTGGTGCTCCTCAAAAAACATAAAAGCACTCGACCCCACAGCCTATTTCTTTCCATCCTACCCGGAAGTTCCCCCCGATGAATATTTAAAGAAGTTCAAGGAACGCGCAGCCGAACTGGGTGTAGTTATCAGCGGAACAGGCATACGAAACAATTTTGCTTCACCCGACCCGAAGGTGCGCGCCGAAGGTGTGCAGTTGGCCAAGAACTGGATTGTGGCTGCCTCGAAAATGGGCGCCCCGATTGTACGTGTATTTGCAGGCGAAATTCCCAAGGGATATGAAGACAAATGGACTGAGGTGGCCGATTGGATGATCGCATGCTTTAAAGAGTGTGCGGCCTATGGAGAACAGTATGGCGTTAAAATCGGCATCCAAAATCATGGCGACATGCTACAAACCGCCGAACAATGTATTTATGTAATGAAGGGCGTGAACTCCAAATGGGCAGGTCTTATCGTAGACACAGGAAGTTTCAAAACCGACGATCCTTACAAAGACATTGCAGCGGTTGTTCCTTACGCAATCAACTGGCAAGTGAAAGAAAGTGTCTTCGGACTGGGCAGCGAAATTCCAACAGACTACAAACGACTCGTACGAATCATCAAAGACGGTGGCTATAAAGGGTATCTACCCGTTGAGACGCTGGCCATACGTGGCAAAGCATATGATCCTTTTGCGTTGGTTGCTGAGATGATCAAGGAGATAAATGAAGCCATTAGTGAAGTATACAAATAAAGGTAAATCCAGTTTTGGAATCTGGCAATAGAAAAACCAAAGCATCACCAATGGTTAACCCGGATCTTGACCATCCTAACTTGAAGGAACATTTAGCTGGACTATTGGCTCTAGGTCGGAAAGGTGGTTATAATTGGAATGAGTTTATGAAGATTTGAAGTGCATTTTGAATGTTCCAAAAAAAGAAAAGCAGTCATTGCACTTTTTTTTGATGTTGTGGCAATTCCGCTTCAAGGGCATCTCTTTCTGCCTTACAATGGTCGATAAAAGCCTGAATGAGCGGTTTGTCCCATTTATGATCTCTAATAAGTATTGTAATCGTCACGCCGCTGTCCATCAGCACAGCTCGTTCAATGGTCGTTAGTTTCGAATAGGCTTCAATTCGTTGGTCAGCCTGCTGAATCAACATTAGCGTAGTGAATTCGGGAACGCTTTTCCTATACTCCTTAATGAGCCCTTGTAAGATGTCGTTTTTTGATTCGGTTTTTGCCTTAACTACCCTAGGATCACGGGCAATCGATTCGAATTTTTGCTCGATTTCGCTGCATCTGTCAATTACTTCTTGTGGTGTCATGATGTTTAGCCATTTTCACATGAAATTTACATAGAATATTGAAACTTTATGACCACCATAGATTTCTACGTATCCCTTGCCGAGCAGATTATATCAAGCATTAAAACTAGTAAAGATGGGGCATTAGACTATATATCCATCTATGAGAAAGCTACGGGCAGCCCAAAGGCCATACGACTAGTGATCGATCGCATGATATTGCATGACATGCTTCGCTTTATGGCTTATGATGGACGCTATTACTTGGGGCGTAAGGCTAGCATTAATGCCTCAGATTTAAGGGCATTATTTGACACATTACAATTGGAAGATACAAAAGCCGAATCAGGAAAACTGAAGCGAGCGTTTGATACTACTATGGTGTGGGCCTCAAACTTCAACACGTTCAGTGATGCCGTACAAAAAATAGTATTGGTAGTGTGCCTTGCTTTCGGTATTTATAAGTTGGGAATTCCTTATATAAAAAAACAATTATTGCCAGATACAATAGAATCTTCAGAGCAGGAACTGCAAGTCCAATCACCGCCCCAACAAAAGCTCGATTCAGCCAAGCTATTACGGGATCACCTGCCTCATAATCCGGATTCTTTAAAAACTCCAGAAGCCAAGTAAGATGCCCGCTTATCAGGCGCAATTATACTTGTTTTCATTTGGTGTAGACTTGTATATCATTACCTAATTAAATTCCTCCCGTCTTTTTTTGGTGTTCTTCACCAAAAAAGTTAGCCGCCAGACATCTCGTTCGATAAAGTATCCTATCAAACCTCGCCTTCGTAAAATTTTCACATTCGCGCCGTCACCGACAAAGGTCAATGAGAACACTTATGCAGAGAAGTATTTCGCAGCATTTCATCACCATTTAAAAAAAATTAAGTAGGGTAAACTATTGCAAAAGTGGGCCCTGTTTTATATATTCATTAACGATATATGGGAGCCCATCTACTCGCCAACTTATTTGTAAAAATAATTAAGTTGGTGAATAGGTGGGCTTTTTAAGTTCCGACAAATTCAACTAAGAAGTGTAAACGATATCATCGTGCTTTCGATGCGAATGTTGGCAACTGAATAGAGCTGACGTCCTCGTTGTCGCTGTTTTAGTATTAATTTCTATAAGCAAAGGTGTGCATTACTGAAGCACAACCTACCTGGGCTGCAACCGTGAACAAAAACATTTAAGGATGGGTGCATGCAAATGCGGCAAGCACGAAAAAAAATTTCAGCTCAAGGTTCTCGCTCCAATGTCAGCCTATGCGAACTTGCTCCTGCCACTTCGGCAAATTGACGCCTTTTACCAATAGCCACAGGCCAAGCGACAACTCAGCTATGAAGCAAGGCATCAGAATAAACGGGAATAATTGATTTGCCAGTTGCGGGTTAAGAAGCAATGTGAAAGTATTGGCGATGTAGCAAACACCCGCCACCTGCATCAACACCCCTAGCGCTTTCGGAAAATAGCCCGAACGGAAGATCAAAGACCCTTCCACCAGGCATACAAAGCCGAAGAAGATGAGCCCGATGCCGAATCCATGGTCATGCAGTTTGATAAAAATGTACGACAGCGCATGGAGTTGATTCTGATCGATGGATTGTAAGTAAGGGGCATCCGCCAATACAAATAGCGCCATCAAAAGATTTAGCTTATTCGCTACCAGAACAGCCGTCTGTATTAAATTGAACAGCAAGTTGAGCAGGGCAAGATTCCGGTTTACTGGCCGGAGCAGCACATAGAAGATCAGCATCAGCGGAATATCACACACCTGCATGACCAGGTCAACACAGATGCCAACGCGCCATAGCATGGGAGAAGCTATAATATGATTGGCCGTGGCGGTGGCATCGCCTGGCACAAACAACTTGCCCCTGACAAAAAATTCTCCAAACAAGCCCGCGATAATGATGATTAAATACAACACACCCCCTACTCGTGCATAAGACTGTGGTGACAATTCGGCTCCCTTGATAGCTGCGTTCATTGCCGCAAAGTTAACCGGCAAAAACTATCCCACCAGTAACCGCTAGAATATTTAAGACTTCTCCTCTTCACGTCCCATTCCACGCAGGGGTCCCAGGGGCTTGGGGGTTTTCAGGTATTGAAGAAGTAACACACTTTGCTTAAATTGACTTACTGCTCCCACCGAACCAAGGAGCAGCCATCGCATGCCCGATTCAAACGAAAAGCTGTGGCCCTACAACAAAGGTCTGGCCTTTGCCATCATTCCCCTGGTCTGGTTATTTTTTATGATCATCTTCATGATTGGACAACGCTATGCCGGGTGGGAAAACACGTTGCAAGGCACGGTGATCCTGGTGGTGGCAGGCATCAGCTTTCTGCCGGTGGTGCTTTTGCTCCTCGATTTCTTCTCCCGAAGGGGCGCCGTGCTCGACATAAAAGGTGTGAAGATCGACTTTAGTAAGATCAATTTGGATACACAGGCCGTTAAGCGGGAGTCGTTCGGATTGCCCGATAATATTGGTGTTGACGGCGCGCTGATCACAGACTCGACCGCGATGAATATCGTGAAAGCCCTGGCGAGGACCTTCGATCAGGAAGTGGCGGTGTTAAATTTAAAAGGTGGCGACGCCTGGTGGGTTACCCGGTTGTTGGCTTTTAGTGCAGGCGCAGCGCGAACCGGCTCTCCCGCAATACTGGTCTTTATTGGCAAAAAAGAAAATGTCTCCAATGCCTTTCTGGGGATGGCAAAGCCGAAGGATATCGTGAACGCTATCGTTGAAGACAATGACCAATACAAACTACGCTACGACAAGGCCATCCGTATCGCACGACAGGTGCTGCTGTTTAGTGATGATGCTCTGTTACCACCCAATTTTATCCTTGCCGCAGACATATCGCGATATACCACCCTTCCTGAGTATGTGGATCTGCACGAGGCCGTTACAGAGCAAATTATTCTGGATCAGATGGCAAACTCCTTCGCCTACGCCCCTGCCGGTTCGCTGGAAGAGCCGCCGGATAAGATCACGATAAGTCGCCTCTATGAATTACTTGCCCATTGCCTGTACAAAGATGAAATCGAGTTGTCGGCCAACCACGACCAACAAATCGACAAACTACTGAGTTCAAAGGCGCCCTACATAGCCCTGATAAAAGACGGCCAATACGACAGCGCTCTAAAGCAAAGCGATGGCGAGCGACTGGTGCTAACGGAATTGTTTCGTCAATCAAAAAATAGCACACCGCAAAATTAGACGTCGCCTTTGTTAGTATTCTTCACTAACAAAGTTTGCGGCAAGCCACCCCAACGCGAAGTCTCCATGACGGGTTGACTTCGCGTCAGGGCGTTTCACCCAGTCCTTGTTACATTATTTCACGGCAACAGGAACTTCCACATTTTCCCATTTCAACGAAAAGCCACTCTTGTCTACTGCATAAGCAAGCTTTTCATTGGGAGCTGCAGATTTCTTTGGTTTCACGGTAACGGCGAGCACATCTTTTGTCCGGTCGAGGTTAGCATCTCCCCCTTTCTTAACGCCCCATTGGCCCGTCTCAGAATTGAAAATGATGGTCCATTCCTTTTCACCGGGAATGGCAAACAAACTGTATTTGCCGGCGGGCAAATCCTTGCCTTCCACTTTTATGGCGCTGCTCGTCTCAAAGATCGTAGCCTCATTGGCGCCTGCTCTCCATGCTTTTCCATAGGGCACCAGTTCGCCCCAAATTTTTCTTCCTTTCACGGACGGGCTACTGTAGTCGATCGTGACATTCGCTGCGCCGATTTTTCCGGTGGCTTTTGCCGGCGGACTGGGACGGTTAGCCTTATCGCCCTGCGCAAGGGCAACCGACGCAAAAAGGAAAGTACATAAGCATGTAAGCAACAGAGTCATTTTTTTTTGTGTTTTCATAGTATGTAAAATTTAATTAGGGTTGTATTTATATGTATATATCGAATTGCCCGTGTTGCCCACCTTGCATTTCCTTTATAGACAGCACGCGCGAAGCCTCGGCATTTTTCGCAAAATCATTTTGTAAGTTGGGATCGCCTTTGAAATATATTTGCGATGTCAATTCCTTAAACCCATCCGCCCTCACTTTAAAGTGTATGTGCCTGGGTCTTGATCCATAGGACGGCGGAAAGATAGTTTTGAAAGAATACTTGCCCTGGGCATCCGTCTTCACCAGTCCACGGCATTTGAACCCCTGGTTGTCATAGTTCCCGTGCATATCACAATGCCAAATATCGATCGTGGCATTTGACACGGGCGTAGCACAGTCTGACGATTGAAAAATTGTTCCGGCAATCGTTAATGCTTCTCCTTCCGTTTCCAGGGTGGCTTTTAAGGGAGCGCCCGCTTTGTAATAAGGTCCTTCCGCATCGCGTTGTGTTTTACAGTCGCGCGAGATCAGAACCGATGGCGTTCCGAAAAGTTTGATGATGGGAAGCAAAGTCAAGGAAGCCACAAATGATTTTCGTTTCATGATCTACCCGTTTAATACTTGCTAAACTTTCTTTTTCCAGTGCGACAGTTTTGAAACCTGTCCGGATTGAACATCATTTTGAGAGCACCTGGCGCATTCAAAATTTGTCCCGCTGATTTGATGGTTCCCGCCGTTGTTTGCTTTACTCTAAGCGGCTTCCCACATGGAAAATTACAAAATTATAGGGCCGAATGCTCAAATACATCAGGTAAACTAAGCCATCCAAAACAGGAATAAACCGCTCCCAACGAAAATCTCAGCGGTTCGCGTCCTGGCCATTCCCTTACCATTGGACACGCTCTATTCTGGCTTTCAAAATTGACATTTCCGAACGCCTTTGCCAATGTGCCCTGTTTATGGTTGAAAGTTTTGTAAAAAGAGACGGCGTTAGGCGACGGATTTAATTGAGAAGCCAAATATTAAAGACCGGGAATATCCCGTCTACTAGTGATTATTGAAAAAAATATTGATTTTTACCTTGGTCATAAGCCGCCTGCTGTAGAACCTGTCGCAGTAGATTAAGCCCGATGTTGTTCAATTGAAATTCTGGAAAGACTATTCGTCCAATGCTCTCAGCTTTAACACAAGTGATTTGAAAAATTAAAAGTCGTATGATGAAGAAATTAATATTGCCATTGACACTCATGGCGCTACTGGCGTCTTGTATTCCCGACAGCGTAAAAGAAAAAATGAATGAAGGAATGATGGCTGGCAATAAAATATTCGCAGATCAGGAGTTCAAAAGGGCTATTTCGTATATAGAATTGCATAAGCTCAGAAATGGAAACTATCCAAACGCTTTGTCGGAACTAAGGTTCTTAGCAACAATGGATTCAGCCATGCTAGACTATGTTGAATATACGAGACTTGACTCTGTTTATGAGTTGAATTTAAAATTTGAATTCCCGTCCCTTAATGGCGAAGGAAACAAAACGGTTCAATTAAAATATCCGCCAGAGTTTTGGAAAGGACTAGGATGCGTAAAGTCAAATGCCAGATAACGTATACTTTTTGAAGATGGAAAAATCGTTAAATCATAAGCCAACGAAAATAGACAGAACACGGTTTTGGAGGCTTATAGTTTTTCTTAAGACAATGTCATAGCCGAAAACTGCTTCGCTAATTCCCACTGTCCTCCAACCTTCTATTAAATACCATGCTCCTACCGAGCCATCTGAATTTCCAATAGCCGCGGACCACCACGGTGTTTAAGTTGGTGAGCTGAACTCTGGCATCATAGGTATGACCTGAATTCGGATCGTAGATCTTGCCACCTCCCCATACATTATCCCCTTGATACGAAAGTTTTTCAACCAGCTTTAATCCAAGGAGCTTCCGACCCACTAGCTTGGGATCAGGATTCTCTATGTCGACCCTGGACCGCATGATCGTTTCGGTGGCGCATTGGTAATAGGTCATCGTTCCGACGAAATGACCTCCCTCTTTGGATATCTGTATTAAAAGGTTCTTCTCTTCGGATTCCCACACGCCGATAATTCGCTCAGCCGGCGACTTCACATTAAATCCTGTCGTCCCTAAAGACAAGAATAATGCTATTCCCATTGCTATTGATTTCGTGCTGCCTTGATAGTTCATTCCGTGGGCGAATAAGAGTTGCCATGCTGGTTAGCAACCTCTTTAAATTAACCGCATATCCGACCGGGGATTTTCACAATGAAATGGTAAAATAAATTCAGAAGCTTTCGCAGGAAACGTAAGATACGCATATTTTAGGAAGGGGACGACGAAACCGGGATATATATTCATTGGAAAAAATGACTTATGCTCAAGGTTTCGTTTCCAGCGGAATCATTATGTCCCCGTGGGCTTTCAATGCTCAAAACCAGCATAATCCCTGGAGGAAGGAGATTATTACGATGCCGATAACCCAGCACGGAAATCACATCCTTCGCAAACGTTGGAACAAAGAAAGAAGCGAAACAAAACATACCCTTGAAGGAGCCCGAGAGAACGCTTGAAAAAACAAATCAAAAACGAACGCAACGGGCTTTTAGAAAATATGAAGCGCGTGTTCATGGCATCAACATTCGTGTTAACTTAAGGATGCGATTAGCGCGATGACCTTATTAACAAACCAATAAAAACCCTACAAAAATGAGCAAGATCACAGTAAAAGACGGCACAGAAATCTACTACAAAGATTGGGGAACAGGACAGCCACTTTTCTTTCACCACGGCTGGCCTTTATCCGGCGATGATTGGGATGGACAAATGATGTTCTTCCTGAACCTGGGATTCAGAGTTATCGCTCACGATCGCAGAGGCCATGGAAGATCATCACAAACCGCGGAAGGACACAACATGGACACCTACGCAGCCGATGTGGCTGAACTGACCAAAGCGCTTGATCTAAAAAATGCCATTCATATCGGTCACTCCACCGGTGGCGGGGAAGTGATCCGCTATGTGGCCAAACACGGACAAGGCCGTGTAGCGAAAGCGGTGCTGATCAGTGCGGTCACCCCCATCATGGTACAATCGAAAAATAACCCCGATGGCATTCCCCTTTCCATATTCGACGAAATCCGCCAGGGTACCGCGACACAACGGCCACAATATTTTCAGGATTTTACTATTCCCTTCTATGGCTATAATCGCGAAGGGGCAAAAATATCACAAGGCATCCGGGACAACTGGTGGCGCCAGGGAATGATGGGCGGAATAAAAGCACATTACGATTGTATCAAAGCTTTTTCAGAAACAGATTTCACGGAAGACCTGAAGAGCGTGCAAGTGCCGGTACTGGTCATGCATGGCGAAGATGACCAGATCGTTCCGTTTCCGCTCACTGGAGCAAAGGCCGTAAAACTCTTGAAAAATGGAAAGCTTATATCGTACCCCGGTTTTCCTCATGGCATGCCGACGACGGAGGCCGCAAAAATAAATGCAGACCTGTTGGCATTTATTAAGTCTTAGAAAGTGTAAATCATTTAAATATTGAAACAAATAAAAAGCTGTCATCGTCTGACAGCTTTTTATTTGTTTCAGATAGCTGCGCTAAGCCAATACCGGCTCCTTATTAAACTTCGCCCGGTAATCCAACGGCGACATGCCTGTGATTCTTTTAAAAACTTCCCTGAACGCTTTGTCGTCGGAATAGCCCACATCATTCATGACTTCGAAAATACTCTTCCTTCCCTTCTCCAATGTACTCTTTGCCACTTCCACTTTCACGCGTTGTAAATATTCCACCGGTGTATTGCCAGTGGCTTTGATAAACCGCCTGTCGAAATTGCGACGGCTGATCGCGAGTCTTGAAGCCAGGTCCTCAAAAGAAATTTTCTCACTCAAATTTTCTTCAATATAGGTTTGTGCTTTGCAAACCAATTCATCGCCGTGGACCTTTTGTGTTTGAAAAATATGGAAGGGTGACTGTGAGTTTCGTTCTATGTCGATCTGAAAGATCTTCGAGCAGTAGATCGCGGTCTGCCGGTCAAAATATTCTTCCACCAGGAAAAGCATCAGGTTCAAAAAGGAGTATCCCCCACCGTTGGTGTATATTCCCTTCTCTGCAGTAATCAGTTTTTCGATGTTAAGGTTGACGTTTGGAAACAAGCGCCTGAATGGGACTTCCACGTGCCAATGCGTGGAGCAGGTCTTTCCTTCCAGCAAGCCGGTTGCGGCCAGCAAAAATACGCCGGTGCAGATGCTCGCCACTTCGGAACCGCTTTTATACTGCTCCTTGAGCCAGGTGACGA
>DATDAV010000119.1:0-1798 GCA_036525235.1 Chryseolinea sp.
CGGGTTTTCACGAGGTGTTGGTGAACGTATAGAAGAATTGAGCGGTTCGAAGGTCCTCGGTGCATTTGCAAATGCTTACGTGCATGCCCAGGCATCAGGTTTTAAGGCAGCTCATGAGATGGCAAAGGCAGCAGTCGTTCAACCGATTGAAAATGCTGTAGACGCTTACAGGGATTCCCCTGGTTGGACCATTGTTAAACACACATCTCCAATCGGTTGGATTGGCACGTTCACTGGCTTGTTTTGAGTTTGTAACCCGCGTAGGGTGGATTGATGTAAGGCGGATTAGCGAAGAGAAATCCGCCGAATGAAAAAGGGTCAATCGTGCGACCGAATGGAAAGGTGGGATGGTCGTTCTACGATAGGGTGGAAGGTGGATGCCTGACTACTGACGTCTGGATGTCCCTGCCCGGCTACCCAGTTGGTCGAAACCGAACGACATTCGAGGCAAAAGAAATGAGGAGAAAACCATGGCAGTGATCACGCAAACCATTCAAGTGGACGAACAAAACAACGCGGTAACAGAAGTGCAACAGGCGCTCATCAGCCTGGGCGCCACAATTGCCACCGCCGAGCGGGCCACCGCTACCGCGGCCGGCATCTTCGGGCCGAGCACACAAGCGGCAGTCACCGCTCTACTTGCCCGCTTTGGCTCTCAGCCACCGAGCCCGTTCGTTTTCAATGCCACGGCGGGACGATTGTTGAACATCGCGGTAGGGACGGAATTGGGCAACAGCGCGGGCTTGCGGCAAGCCGTGCGAGAGTCCTTCGCGGTTATCCAAACTCCTCCCGTTGCAGGTCCTTCTGAATTGGCCTGGCTGGCAAGGTACGCCGTCATCGCCCAGGACTTCACCACGGCCAGGCAAATCGCCGCACAGATCCCGGACGAGCCGGTAATCAAGGAGAAGATCGGCCCGATTGTGAATTTCACCACCCTACAACCGACATCTCCCGAACTGGTTAACCCGGAAAATTACTACACCGTCGTCTATGACTATGTGTCCAGGCCCGAGGTGCAAAAGTTGTTGCAGGAGACCAGTTGATCCAATGATTGTGTATTGGTGAAGCGGTCGTAACGCAAGCAACAAGTATCAGGTTCATAACCATTCAGCCAACCATATTGGTTTAGGAGAATCGCCATGGCAAAACGATTACCGGAAGGGGATGAAGATATACCCCAAGAACCTTTCCCAGATCCAGAAAAACCCGGGAGACCCGTACCTACTCCTCCAGAGGGGACATCCGAAGAGACCGACAAAGTTTTGGAGGCCCGGTTCCGCTGGTTAGAGATGCTCGATTTCTGGCATAAGGCCGCGGAACAAGTCAATGCCAAACAGTTCGCCAACGCCACCTTCTTCTTTGAAGAAAGCCAGAAAGCCGCGGTTCGCTATTTCGAAAGCTTCTACAGCGTGACCATAGTTCCGGAAACCTCAACGGCGGACAAGATCGGCGGTCTGGTGACACAACTGTTCGACAAAAAGGACGCATTATCAACGCTCTGGGACAAGGTTCCTCGACGGCGAGAGGCGATCACCATCGAGGAACTGCAGAGAGCCGATTGGGGTGGATTTTCTGCCTCCGCGAGGCTGCTACTCAAGGTAAGGCGAATAATCCAAACGCCTGGAGACACACCCGAACAGGCTCGCACCAGACAGCAATCCCTAGACTATTTCGCCCTGATCCTGACGACTGTCTTTATCCCACTGTCCCGAGCAGAGATGAATCGCCAGCGGCGGAATTTCGATGCGGTCATCGAAGACTATGAGCGCTTGTTAAAACCATACAAAAAAAACGAGTC
>DATDAV010000120.1:0-1418 GCA_036525235.1 Chryseolinea sp.
ATTATATAAGTCTCATATCCCAACATAACAATCACATCATGTCAAGTAATATGAATGAAATCAAGAAAAATGACATCAAACAGGAAGTGTTTGATCTTTATGACGACTACGCTCACAACCGTATTGAAAGGCGCGACTTTATGGAAAAGTTATCTACCTATGCGGTGGGTGGCTTAACAGTGACGTCGTTGATGAGCTTTCTCATGCCTGACTACAAAGGCGCCATTCAAGTTCAGGCGAATGACCCGAAACTAAAATCAGAATATATTAATTATCCATCGCCGAAAGGCGGCGGTAGTATGAAAGCATTGTTGTCAAAGCCGGCTGACGCGAAAAAGAAGCTGGGTGGCATCGTGGTAGTTCATGAAAACCGAGGGCTAAATCCGCACATTGAAGATGTAGCCAGGCGAGCTGCACTGGCGGGCTTCATCTCGATCGCCCCTGACATGCTCACACCGTTGGGTGGTTATCCTGGAGATGATGACAAAGGCCGGGAGCTTCAAAGTAAACGCGATCGAAATCAAATGTTGGATGACTTTATCGCCGCCTATGATTATTTAAAAGGGAACAAAGACTGCACTGGAAAGGTCGGCGTTGTCGGTTTTTGCTTTGGCGGATGGATCTCCAATATGATGGCCGTGCGGATCCCGGATCTCGCGGCGGCAGTTCCTTTCTATGGTGGTCAGCCTGCAGCGGAGGACGTCCCAAAAATAAAAGCCCCTCTCATGTTGCACTATGCAGGGCTAGACACCCGGGTGAACGAGGGGTGGCCTGCATATGAAGCCGCGCTCAAGGAAAATAAAAAAGATTACACCGCGTACATGTATGACAACACAAACCACGGCTTTCATAATGACACAACGCCACGGTATGACAAAGCCGCAGCAGAGCTTGCGTGGAAACGTACGATCGATTTTTTCAACGAAAAATTAAAGGGGAAGGGATCGTGATGGGCTCATGTAAATCCTGAACGACGGAGCAACTGTGATGAGCATCATCCCAACGCCGAGTGCTGTAGGGACATGAGGCTGGTAGAAAATCGTAACGCCTTTCCCAAAGCCCCGTCAGGGGCAAAATGTGAATATGCAAAAACGAAAACTAGGAAGCCTGGAGGTATCAGCCATCGGACTTGGTTGTATGGGGATGAGTTCTACGTATGGCCCACCCGGGGACAAAAAGGAGATGATCGCACTTATCCGTTCAGCCGTTGAGCAAGGTGTCACGTTGTTCGATACCGCCGAAGTGTATGGCCCTTTTATCAATGAAGAACTCGTCGGCGAAGCACTTGCTCCGTTTCGAAACCGGGTGTCAATTGCAACAAAGTTTGGTTTCAAACCTGATCCGAAGGATCCTTCACACTGGAACGAATTAGACAGTAGGCCGGAGCACATCCGGGAAGTCGCCGACGCCTCGCTTAA
>DATDAV010000121.1:0-1660 GCA_036525235.1 Chryseolinea sp.
TACTGTTAACCCGAGTCACCTCAGCGACATACACGCTGCACGTCAAGGTACTGAAATTTCAGTACCTTATGTTAAGGAGCTGAACGCTCAGCCCTTTAAAAAAGGCTCTTCGCCATCATTTGGGCCGGGTCTAAGTCTTTCCACAATCAGCTAATATCCGTTTTTTCCGGTTGTGTTCATTTCGCAGCCCAAAGGCGCGACGTTGAATCAGCTTGATCTTGTTATTGAACCCTTCGGTCATGCCGTTGGTGTAGCGGTGACGGATGTAGCGCACAATCGGTTCAAACCAACGACTCAAGGTGCCAGCAACCTCCTGAAGGGGCTCCAGCGCGCTTTCCCTGGCACGTTCGATGAGTTTCAAAAGCGCTTCGCGAGCCGGTTTTTCATATTTGCGCTCAAACCACTTGCGCAAGTCTTGCACCCAGTCAATCACTTCTCGTAACTCGGGAAAACGGCGACGCCAGTCCGCACGAGCGATCAGCTCGTCAATATCGAGTTGATTGGGCGAGGCCAACCAACGTCTTCGAAGTTTCTTCAGCTCTTTGGCTTCTTCGGAGTCCAGTTGTTTTTGCACCGAGCGCAACACCTTATCCAGGGCATCGACCGCTTGTTTGACGATATGAAAACGATCAATGACCTGCACCTGATCACCAAAGACTTCTTTGATGGCTGAATAAAAGGTCTTCGACATATCTAAGACGACGACTTCAACCCGACTCAGTTCCTCTTGAGGACGACTTTTGAACCACCTCACAACGTCGTCCACTCGACGCCCTTTAAACGTCGTGACGGGGCGACCTTTCTCCAAGTCCACGACAATGGTGTTATAGCGATGTCCCTTACGTCTTGAGTATTCATCGATGCCCAAGACGCGTCCGAGTTTTCTGGGTCGTGCACCGCGGCTCTTTTCAAAGGTCCAGCGAAACACGGTACGGGCTGAGAGGCCATAGCGCTTCGCCAGTTCTTTGCACGGGCAACCGTGCAGGAATTCCTGGCGTACTTGGTGGTAAAGTCGCTCGGTCCACTTGACATAGGCGCCGAAGGTCTCACTTGTCTCCCAGGGCCGATGATGACAATCGACGCATTCAAAGCGTCTGAGATGCACTCGCAACGTGAGCGGGCGATCCAACATGGGCAAGTCGCGCAGACATCGGTCTCGACCCTCTTTGATCCGTGCACAACACCCCTGACAATGAGGGCAGATGAGATAAGACGCACGGCGTTCAAGATGTAATTCCAACTCGCGGGGTCTGAGGACTTGGCCGATGACTCGGAATTCTGGCAGTTCGAGTAAGGTTTCGATAAACTGAAAATCCATGAGCAGGGTTCCTCGCGCTGGAATGTGAATATTTTCTAGTATTTTGCGAGGAATTCTGCGTGTGTCAATTACCGACCTAAGTCACCTATTTTCAATCTCATATGATGGCCTCAAACTTGGCAAAGAGCCGGAATTTTTCCGGAGTTGTCGTAGGATCTAGGGCGGAGAGGCCAGCGGGCAGAGCTGAACCCCCTCCCTATACTATAGTGGTTTGCAAATGGATAGATAGATTTTCAAATTTTCCGTGTTATAATATAGGGTTCTCTTGCGCCTGATCCAATCGGGCGTCTTCTTCCCAAAACCGTTCCTCGACGGATCGAACTTTCTTAATAATTCGCTGGC
>DATDAV010000122.1:0-1150 GCA_036525235.1 Chryseolinea sp.
CCGTCGCTTTGAGCGGGGCAGTGGATTGAGCGCCCGGCGGTTGAAAGAAAAGCGTCGCGCCATCTCTGGTAATCGTAAATTTCACGGGCGCTTCGGGGCTCGAATAAACTCCGACGTATTTGTCCAGCAATTCTGGACTGACGGCGATGGATTCAAAGGCGGGAATCTGAAACGGCTTGTTGTAGTAAATGTCGACAATGCCGTTGACGATATCCTTCACCGGGTAAATCTTCGCGTTCGTAGTGTAGGCGAGGGCGAGTTTTTCTTCCGGCAGGTAAGCCAGCCACGCTCCATAGTTGTCGGCGCCGCCCGTGTGCCCGTAGAAGGTCTTGCCGGCGAAGTTGAATGTCACCATTCCAAACCCCTCGCCATCCCTCATCATTTTCATCTGATCGAGGCCCTCCTTTGACACGATCTTCCCGTCGAACAGTGCCTGGATGAATTTGGCCAGGTCGTTCGGTGTAGAAACAATCGCACCCGCGCTGAAGAGAATGCTTGGATGGGTTTCGGGTACCTGCTTCCAGTCGCCACCAGGGATCATAAAATAGGTAAGACTTTCATTCTTGTTCACATCAATGTTGCCGGTCGCGATGTAGGTATCCTTGAGCCCGATTTTTGTAGCGATTTTTTCCTGGAGAGCTGCCTCATAGGATTTGCCGGTTAACTTTTCAATGATGAGACCTAAAAGGAAATAGCCGGAGTTGCTGTAAAGAGACTTGGTGTCTGGCTCGAAATCGGGCGTGGCTTTTACGATAAGTGCGAGGTGTTCATCTTTCGTCATTGGAATAGTATTCACGTTTCCCTGAGCATTCTGCTCGCGCCTTACGTTAGGTATGCCGCTGCGATGCGAGAGTATTTGCACGATAGTAATTTTCTTGGCGTTCGGCACCAGGGGCAAAAATTTGTCGAGCGTGTCGGTCAGCTTCAATTTTCCTTCGTCGACGAGTTGCAAGATCATCGCGGCAGTGAACATTTTGGTGATCGAACCGATCCGGAATCTGTTCGCCACCGTCAAAGATTTCTTTTCGGTGCCACTGATGTGGCTGTAGCAGATGGCGCGGGTGTAGAGAACCTTGCCGTCTTTGGCGATGACGAGACTGCCCATCGCCTTATTCTTTTCCGCAAGCCGGTCAAAAAACTGATCGAGTTT
>DATDAV010000123.1:0-4290 GCA_036525235.1 Chryseolinea sp.
GCAACTGCAGGCAATCCCGGGCCTTGGTGGTGATGCTGCGATTGTCGATATACAACGAAAGTGTGAGGTTGCGCACGGCAACGATCAACCGGTTGGTCAGGTTTTCGCGCGTTTGTATGTCGCCGCCGTCGGGTTTGCGCAGCTGGAGAATGAGCCGGATAATATCGGAAGTAAAAACTTTGTTCAGCGGGAGGTTGGTATCCAAAGATTCATCAACGATAAAACCGTAATGCGTTGGGGGGCCTTCAAAAATTTGTTCTGTCAAGGTGCCTTTATCCTGGAGCGCGGCCAGGGTGGAGACCACGATCTCCGGTGAAAGGTGTTTGTCGATCACAAAGAAAATATCAGCCAGCAAACTCTCCACATGAATGTCGGGGGCCACTTCAATGTTTGCCGAGATGGCTACTTCCTGGAGGCGGACGGCATTGTATTCCGCGAGGTTCTCGCATAGATTGCGATAGCCTTTGCCATAGCGGCGCACGACACGGCTGGTTTCAAACGCTTCGGTTACACGCCGGTTGTATTGTTTCAACAGGCTGGTGGGTCCTATCAATTGTATCAGGTTGGCGGTCTGTTGCAAGATCAGCGGCAGGTTCACCGAGGGGTTGTCTACCGGGCTGGTCACTTGCATGACCACCCACATTTCGACGTTGGCAGCACCTCCGCCCGGCGGAATGTAGTCTATCTTGATCAGCGTAAAATAAGCATCACTTCCTTCGACAGGCTGCCAGGGGTTGATGGGTATATCAAACGTCACCGCCACCAGCGTAACGTCCTCTTGCAATGGTTTTGCCTCGGGATCGTCCCAGTAGGGGAAAGCAAATTCGACGAGGTAGGTCGTCGGTCCCACCATCACCGAACCTCCGACGACGTTTGAGTTCAGGTCTGTTTTTTCAAACTCCAGCAAGATGTTCATGCTGCCCAAGGGATTGCCAAACAAGGTGAATGCCCACGCTCTTCGCACCAGCGGATGGTCGATGAAGATCTTTTGGAAATCGCGCAACGACACCGGCGCCGAAGGAAGTACCCTGGCCGTTGTAAAAAATTCCTGTGGTGCCTGTTGCTCGCCACTCGTCAGCAGGTCGGGCATGTCCAACGCCCCGAGAAAGCCCGCTTCCGTGAGCGCGTAACACAGGGCCTCGTGCAACGTGATGCCCGGATCATGCAGGTTGTGGTCGGTCCAGGTTTCCGGCGCCAGGCGCCGGATGACAACCAGTCCTTCTTCGCGGATATACGCAAAGTTCTGGCTGTTCGGCTTCAGGTTGCCCAGGCTGATGGTGGCTAACTCGTCCATGGTTAGTTATTTAACACGGCGTCGATGGGTTGTGTCTGTACTTCGGCTTGTTTGCAAATCTTGTCGACCATGCCGACCACTTGCACATAGGGCAATTGGCCCAGTGCGGTGAGCACGAGGTTGATCTCCTCAACCGTGAGCTCTAGGTGAATTTTTGGTTTTTCGTTTTTCATCGCTTACAGGTTTTTCTAGTTTGTCTATTCGGGCATTGAGTTCTTTTATGGCGTTGACCAGCAGAAATATAATGGGTCCCTGATCGTAGGTGAGGATCTCTGTTTCCTTGGCATCATTTTTCTCCAGCTTCATAGAGCGCGTGACGATAAGTTCGGGCAAGACCTTCTGAAGATCCTGTGCCACAAAGCCCGTGTAGTCGCGGCCATCGTCCGGCGTTTCGGCTTTGCCGTTGAACTTAAAGGTGACCGGTTCAAGGGCCACCAGCTTTTGCAATCCGTCCTTGTAGGGTCGAACATCCTTTTTCACACGGCGGTCGCAGGCGATTGGCAGAAATGGGCCGGAGACGGTTTTAAAAGCCTGCCCCACGACGGTGAGATTTCCCGATACAGTAAGATCTTTCGGACTAAAGATGGTACCGATGTTCACGTTCGTGAGCGGTACCATTTCTATTCCGCCCGTTCCCGTGATGCGGAAGAGCGTGGCTCCATTTTGTGCAAGCCCCAACTCGGTATTTTGTGCCGCGTTGAGTTTTGTATTTCCCTGGTTATCCTGAAACAACGCATAGGCTGTGGGGCTGCCTCCGAGACCGACGTGGCTGATGTAGGCGCCCGGTGTGAGCGAGGGTCCGGTGTGTATGGCCAGGTTTCCAAATTTCACCCGCTGATCGGGGCCGGTGTTGTTTGCCAACAGCACCTCCAGGCGATGCGTCGGGGCCACGGCAAAGGTTCCGATGCCGACGTTTCCCCCGGCAAACGCAACGCTCGGGCCAGCGCCCACGGGTGTGAAGGCACCACCGGCGCCTGTGCTGACGCTTTTGAAAGAGGTTCCGTCGTGAACCTGAAGTTGTCCGCCTTTAAAACGGAGCGTACCGGCCTGAGAAGCGTCGGCGGTATCTTTCAGCGCAAGGCCCTTGGCAACTTCCAGGTTGCCATTGATGTCGACGGATACCCCATCGTCGGTCTTGTGCAGGAAGGATAGCCAGGCGCTGGCGAAGTCGTCGCCGCTGGGGCGCTCGCCATTCCGGAATTCCTGGTTTAGGTCGAGTCTGCTGAGTTGTTGTACCATAATTGTTGACCTTTAAAATTGTTGATAAATCATTTTTACGATATGGGGATAAAATCCAACCCCACGATCATTTGCCCTATGCCGATCGTAGACACACCCTGACATTGGAAGCTTGAAGGCTCCCACACTTCAATGCGGTGTACCGGGTTGGAAACCAGGATAGCATCCGGCCGCGTAGCCACCGCCACTTCGACGGGCTCTCCGATCACGAAATCAACACCGATGGTGGCGCCGGTGATCGTGCCGTCGGCGCTGCCGATGGTGGCCACCGGTTCATCGCCGACAATGAAATCAAGTCCTATGGTCATGCACGAAATGCCACTGGGAAGTCCCTCGCCTTCATAGCGATGATAGAGCTGGAAATCCACCACATAGTCCACGTATGGCCGGCCTTCGATGAAAGCCAGGATCTCCGATTTGTAAACCTTGCCGCCAAAAACAATGTCGCGTCCTTCTTCATAGGCCCACGGGCTGAGAAACCGGCGAATATCTTCCTGCAACTGCGCGGCATAAAATCCCGGGTCGAAGCCGGCATGAAACGCCACCTTGCAGTCCACCAGCAACGTCTCATATTCCGGGTTGGCGGCATGTGGCACGACAAAGCTGCTGAGGTATTTTTCGGTGAGAAACGTTTCGATCCTGCGCAGGAAGGCAAGACTGCTTCGCGGCTGCAACGGGTCGCTGCCTTGTCTGAAACGCAGATCAGGAACAATCACCAGTTTGATGTGGCCGGGTGTGATGGTGTTGTCCAGAGCGGTGTGCGGCAAACATTTTATCTTGAACACTTCCGGAAAGGCCTCCATCACCAGCCGCTCGTAGTCCCACGTCACTACACCCCTGTTCCGGTGACGCAAGCGTTCGCTGCTGCGTTTGAAAAAATCGGCGTCGCGCTCTGGTTGGCGGCCGTTGAAGGAAGGATATTTCTGTAGCACGGATTTAATCGCCGGCACTTTGTGCACCAGGCGGCCGATCGTGCCCGCGTCGATCGTCTGCACATCGGTCGTGTTGGACGCGCGCGTTGCCCGTGCTGCCTGTGCGACAATTTCCTGGACGGAAGCCGCACCGTCGGCACGTTGATCGGCCGTGGCCCTGATCCACTGCTGGTCGGCCGGCAGCAGGCCTTCTCCTACGCTAGCGCTTCCTATGGTGAGCCCGATAATGCCCGGCACCTGAAAAATTTCCGTAGCCTCTTCCACCACCGCTTCCGAGGGCAGCGCCTGCCAATGATTTCCGGTGACATAGCTCCAGCTCACATCTGTTTTTTCCAACAACGCTGCGCCGGGAACATCGCCCTTTTGCATTTGAAAAAGAAAAGAGAATGTTTGCGGGAAGCTGGCGTTTTTCAACCCGATGTAGAGCGCACCCTGCTTGGGAAACTCCGGCACCAGGCGGGGCGAGTCATTCGTTCGCACTTCGGCGTTGCCAAAAATATCCAACAGAAAAAATTGGTCGATGCCGTTGGGTGTCGCCCACGAACAAGTTTCCTTCGCCGTATAATCCAACGTCACCGATTTCAAGGTCGGCGTGTAGGGCTGATTCGGCAACACCACATTGGGAACGCTTTTGGCCAGGTCGACCGATTTGTGGGCATAGATCGCCGGGAAAGATTTGTGACCGAATGCCTCGAAGGGCGCGTACGACGGCAAGTTCACCAGGTCTGCCGGTGTGGGTCCAGCCAAAACCAATTTGATGAAGCCCTGCTTTGTCGACGGTGTGTACGATGGCAAGGCACCTAAGTCCGGGTTGCGTTCGAAGTC
>DATDAV010000124.1:0-32011 GCA_036525235.1 Chryseolinea sp.
GATTTTCAAGGAGAGTTTTGTACAAGGCACCATCGATAAAAAAGAAACGCCCGCCACTGCCGAGGATGGTGCTGCAAAAGACCACGAAGTGACTATCCGCTACGACGGCCAGGAATACAAAGTGTTGGTCCCTGCCGGCAAAGCCATTTTGGAAACAGCGCTTGACCAGGGCATCGACTTGCCCTACTCTTGCCAGAGCGGCTTGTGTACCGCCTGTCGTGGCAAAGCCCTGTCGGGCAAAGTGAAACTTGATGAAGAGGAGGGACTCTCCAAATCGGAACGCGACGAAGGCTATGTCCTCACCTGCGTAGGCCACCCGCTCACCGACGACGTGGTGATCGAGATCGGATGATCCCTTCAGCGTAAAAATATAAAAGGCCTTGACTTCATATCAAGGCCTTTTTTTTATGCAGACAAATGAACGCGGAACCTATTTCTTTCTCGACGTTTCAATAAAAGCATTGATCATATCTTCCAGTATGGGAAGCGTTACGGTTCCCTGGCTGAGCACGGTATCGTGAAAAGCGCGCACGTCAAATTTTTCGCCGAGCGCCTGCTCTGCTTTTTTGCGCAGTTCCTTGATCTTCAGTTCACCGATCTTGTAGGCCAGGGCCTGGCCCGGCCAGGAGATGTAGCGGTCGGTTTCGGTCGTGCATTCGTGCAGGGACAGGGCGGTGTTGGCGGCGAGATAGTCGATCACTTGCTGGCGTGTCCAGCCTTTCACGTGGATGCCGGTGTCCACCACCAAGCGGCAGGCACGCCACATTTCATAGGTGAGCCGCCCGAAGTTAGCGTAGGGATCCTGGTAAAAGCCGGCTTCGATGCCCAGCCATTCCGAATACAGTCCCCAGCCTTCGCCAAAGGTATTGATGTACATTTGTTGTCTGAATTTGGGCAGGTTTTCCAACTCCTGGGTAAGCGCACTCTGCAGGTGGTGACCCGGCACCGCTTCGTGGAGCGTGAGGGCTTCCAGGGTATACAGTGTGCGGCTGGGCAGGTTGTAGGTGTTCACCCAATAGTGACCGGCTTCGCTGCTTTTTATGGGCGAACCCGAATAACGTCCTGCCGTGTATTTGGGTGCCAGGTGATCCGGCACAGGGGTAACGCCATAGGGTTGGCGTGGCAGTTTTCCGAAGAGGGAAGGCAACTTGCCATCCATTTTCTTGGCGATGAAGGATGCGTCTTTCAACAACTCTTCTGCGGTTTTGGGATAGAAGCGCGGGTCGGTGCGCAGGAATTTTATAAACGCGGCCAGGTCGCCTTTAAAGCCCACTTGCTTTAGCACGTCCAGCATTTCGCCTTTGATACGCTCCACTTCTTTCAGGCCGAGGGCGTGCACCTCGTCGGCCGTCATGTTGGTGGTGGTGTAGTAATGGATGCGGTTCTGGTAATATTTTTCACCGCCCGGCAAGGCCGATGTGCCAAGGGTCTCGCGACAGCCGGGGATGTATTCCTTTGTCATAAAATCCAGGAAGGTCTGGTAGCCGGGCACGACGCTTTTCAGGATGGCTTCTTTGCCGGCGGCGATCAGCTTTTCTTTGGTGGCGGCCGGAAAGGTTGCGGGCATATTCTGGAAAGGTTTGAAGAACAGGCTCCGCTCTGCGTCGGTCACAATGTGCGAGGTGATGGTCACTTCATAGCCGTTCAGCACCACCTTCGGCATGGTGAACCCATCTTTCAAACCTTGTTTCATCCAATGGATATTCTGGTCGACATAGGTCGGATAAGCCTTCAACCGTTCGATGTAGTTGCGATAATCTTTCTCCGTGAAGAAAGGTAACGACGAAGGCATGTGCGCAAAGGAGATGTGAAAACCATCGTCGGCCAGGATGGGGATGCGGTATTCTTTGTTGGTGTAATAATCCAGTTCCTCTTGCGCATAGAAGGTGAACAAATCATAATTCACCAGGTCTTCGCGCGAAAGCGATTTGCGGTCGAGTTGATGGAGGTTGCTTAAAAGCGTTGTATAGAATTTTTCCCGGCGAGCGAGGTCTTCCGGGGCATACGAACCGAGCTTGTCGTTCTGCGTCGTGTCGTCGTTGTAGGTGGCGAAGAGTGGAAATTCTTTTAGACGGAAGGACCATTCTTCATCGATGACGGTATACAGCGAACGGTCGGGGTGGGGCGGCGGCGCCGTGCAGGCCAGGGCAATTACAGCCAGCAGGAGAGGTAAACATCTTTTCATAAAATATAAGCCATGGTTAAGGTTGTTTCTGGTTTATATGAACCCCTGGCGTCACCAGGATTCCACAAGCCTTTGGGATTCACACGGACTCAAAATAAGCAATTCTCTTTCTTTCCCGAAACGCAGCTGTCTCACTTTCCGCTACGATCCGCCAACCCGGCCTTCAGCAGTTTCGACGGAGTGCTTTTTATTGATCGATACGTTTTCCACCGTCCATTGCACGCGCTTCTCAAAGGCGTGTTTCCGCACCGGGCAATCCGACTTGCTACAAATGCGACAGGAGAACTCCAGGCAGCCGTCTGAATGAACAAAGAGTTCCAGGGACTCGCCAAACGCCTTGCGCACGGGCTCAGCCAGCGCGTCAATCTCCGCATGGGCTTCGTTCACATTGAGATACCACGGCACGGTTTGGTGACAATCAAGGTGGAGGATGCTGCCGTATTTGATGATGCGCAGGTTGTGCAGGTCGATCCAGTTTTCGCGCCGGTTGTTGTTCAGCGTGGTCACCAATTCGGCCAGCAGTTCGGTGTCACTCTCGTCCATGATGCCGGCAATGGACGTGCGGATGATCTTATAACTGGTGTACAGGATCACCCCGCTAAAAAGCATTGCCACAACGCTATCGAGCCAATAGAGATGGGTAAAGTAAATGGCCACCAGGCCGACCAATATGCCAAGCGTTGAATACGTATCGGACTGCAAATGCTTGCCGCTCGCCACCAGCGCTACGGAATGACTTTTTTTGCCTTCGCGGACACAAATGCTTCCCGCGAAATAATTCACCAACGCCGTCGCCGCGATGAGCACAATACCGACATCGAGTTGGTGGATCGCCTCGGGATGGATCAGGTTGGTGATGGACTTATAAAAAATGAGCACCCCGGCAATAGCGATCATGCTCCCTTCCAACGCCGCCGAAAGGTATTCGACTTTGCCATGGCCATAGGGATGGTCGGCATCCCGCGGCTTGGCGCTCACGATGAGGCTGTAGAGCCCCACAAAGCCGGCAACAACATTCACAATGCTTTCCAACGCATCGGTGAGCACGGCCACGGACTGCGTGAGGTAATAGGCCACCAGCTTGATCAGCAGCAAGGCCACCGACAGGATGGCCACTCCTCGTTGTATGCGTATGTTTTTTCGCTGCTGGTCCATAATTTTTTTTGGAAATGGGGACGCAAATAACACTCCGAAGGGCTGCACCACAAGGCGGTGTAGTATTTATTTTAAACTCGTCACTTTTGCCCGGAGCGATTCACTCCCTTCGCCGTGCGCCAATACCGCAGAATGGCCGGAATGGCAATGAGCACCCAGATCACATTGATGAACGTGTTGGCATAGGCTCCCTTCTCCAACGAATAGATCACCAGGAAAACACCCCCGACAATATTCATTCCATAAAACGCCAGCGAATCGGCCGTGATTTTCTTGTACGTATTCAACCCATACGCCGCCACCACCAGCACCGACCCAACCCAACCCAATATATCGATCAAGTATGTCATCATTAAAAACTTCTTTGTGTTGACTTTGCTTGCCTGCCCGCCGAAGCTTTAGCGAAGGAGGGCGTCTTTGCGCCTCCGCGGTGAAACCTCACGCCGCGAAAAACGCACAGCGCACGATCCTATTTCCGCAGCTTGATCCGCGCCACATACATATCGCACGTCACATACAACGTCTTCTCATCCGGCGACAACGCACAGTTTGACGTGGACTCCGATAGTTTTATTTTTCCGAGCACCTTGCCGTCCTTGTTCATGATCCACAACCCACCGGGTCCTGAAGAAAAGATATTTCCCTGACTATCCACCTTGAACCCGTCGGGCACGCCTCTTTCTTTTTTCGCATCTGCCGTGGCATCATAGAAGATACGGGCGTTGGCCACAGAGTCGTTCTCCAAAATGTCGTAAGCATACCAGATAGCCTTGTCCGGATCGGAGTTGGCCACAATAAGCGTTTTGTATCCGGGAAGAAACCCAATGCCGTTTGGTCGCGTGAGTGAATCCGTAATGAGTGTCACTTTTCCTTGTGAAGCTTTGTATACACCCTGGAACGGGGTCTCGCGTGTGGTGTCATTCTCCTGGTTGGGCAGGCCGTAAGGCGGGTCGGTAAAGAACACATCGCCCTTGTCGTTGAACACGAGGTCGTTGGGACTGTTTAATTTCTTGCCTTCATAGTTGTCGCCCAGCGACACGAAATTGGGTGCGGGGGCATCGAGCGGTGCGTTCATGAAGGCCACGCGTCGGTCGCCGTGCTGGGCCATCGCCAGTTTGCCTTCGTTGTTTAGTGTTAGACCATTGGAGCCCATCTCGCCACCGCGAGGGATGTTGCCGGTGTAGCCCGACGGGATGAGATAGATCTCCTTCCCCTTCTCGGGCGTCCATTTGTAGATGGTGTTGGTGGGCACGTCCGAGAAGATGAGCATGTTGGCCGAGGGCAACCACAGCGGGCCTTCGCTCCAGTCGAATCCTTCGGCAATCACTTCCACTTTGGCGTCGCTGTCCACGAGGGCATCAAAAGCAGGGTCGATGCGTTCGATCGTGCCGGTTAGTTTTTCCTTCTTGCCGCAGGCAAACAAGGCAACGGCGAGCATAGAGGCGATCAGGTATTTCATAGGCGTAGTTAGTAGAGCCAAAAATTAACTCAAAAAATTAACATACACCCGCATAAAATCCACAAAGGGCAAAAGATGGGCTGAATCGAGCAACGGTCCACCTCTCCCCACGAGCCAACACCTCAAATACCCAATGTGGCTCCGCGTTTCTTGACTACCAGCACCTGCCGTAAGGAAAGGAATTGAAGTCCATAGGCCATCGGAACCAACAGTGCAGGGAGCCACACCACGGGGAAACGAGTCACGATGACGCTGCTCGGTTCGTTCATAAAAAACCGGAGAGGCGTGGGCATCGAAAGCAGGGCCGTAGCCACAATGTTGATGAGCAACCCCAGACAAGCCAGGTTCCAGACGGCCAGCCAGAAGGACGGAAGTTGTTTGCGCGATGCCAGCCACGCCATGGGCAAGGCCGTAAGCCCGGAGAGCACATCGAGGTTCCTTCCCTCAAACGTCATCTGCACCGGCGCCAGGTTTTGGACGAACAGCAGCCACAGGAGAACCTCGACGGCGATGCGAAAAGATTGTAACACAACGATAGCGGCTGGATCGGTATGCTGAAGAATGATCTTCACCGTTTCGGTCCGCACCACGAAGATCACGGTGACCAGCGGTGCGAGTAGCACGATCGCGAACCGGGGCGGAAAAGCCGAGAAGTCGCTCAGTATCCCGCTCAACGAAAGACCGCTCACCACCACCATCCATCCTACAACGGTCAGCAGCGTGTTGCGAAAAAGGCGCTTTCGTCTCTCCTCCGCGAACGGAGCGGCGTCGAGGCTTTTACGAAAGATCTTAAAAAAGAAGTACCAGGTGACGAAGGTTACGGCGGCAAAGCCGAGTTGTGTAAAAAGATAGGATGTTTTCATAGCGCAAAGTCAATTTACGCTAATCAACGCGAAGCTGTGCGAAAGCCAGATGACAATTCTTGCTAATTTCCGCGCCATAAAAGCATCGCCAACGCAAACCCTCGTTTACGCACAACGAGACGCACGGTGTTGAACTATTTGGTGAATTCGCAAGTGGAATTTTCCGGCTTCCAGATCACGGTGGTGGGTCCGGTTTCGTCCCCGGCCGCAGCTTCTACCGGGTTGCCCTCGCAATCCTTCACCAGGATCATCGAATTACAAAAAGGACAGCAGTCCCCAAAGACAAACACGGTGTTGCCCTCGTAGGTCGACTGCAGAACATACTGGTACTTCGTAAATCCGCTCAAATCCTTTTTATAGTCGTCAATGATGGCCTTCAACCACGGCAGGTTCTCGGTGGGATTCACAACGCCGCAAACTATCGCGGGTTCGGGCTCATTTTTGTCGCAGTGGCATGCAACGGCGATCGCGAGAAGGAACAGGGACAAAAGGGAGGCTTTCATGGGGGAATGTTTCTGTTCACGTATAGACACGAGGTAGTACAAAAGAGTTGGAACGAGTAGCGACAATCTTGCGTGGACGGCCGTGATCCGCCTGGATCGCGTTGGCGTGGGTTATAAAACCTGGTGACGAGTAACGCAATAAAAAAGAAGAGAGGTTTATAGATCTGACAAATCCATAAACCTCTCATGAATATTTCTTCAAGATCAGAGCGATGCGCCTGTCTTAGGATCTTTCAAAAGAACTTCACGCAACATCTCGATAGGAGGCATGCCGTTGTCCAGCAGTTGATCATGGAATTTTTGCAGCGAGAAGTTTGCGCCTTCCTGTGCTTTATACTCTTCGCGCAATTTCAGGATCTGGAGTTTGCCAAGCGTATACGAGAGATAACCTGGGTCGAACGTACCACGCAGGGCTTCCTGGTATGCGGGCTTGTAAGAGTAATACGCATTGTCCTGGATAAATTTCGTGGCGTCGGCCAGGCTCATGCCTTCGGTGTGGGTTTTGATCGATACGCAGAGACGGCACAGGCGCAACAGCGATTCGTCCAGTTGGGCCAGATGGTACTTGGCTTGTGTCACGGGATCTTTGGCGCCGAAGCCTTCTTCGATCATCATCTTCTCCGTGTAGTGCGCCCATCCTTCAATAAATGCATAGCTGCCAAAAGTCTTCTGGATCTTCGATGTAGGCGATGCATTGAGGTGGAGGAACTGCACGTAATGGCCGGGATAAGCCTCATGTACCGAGATGATGTCGGTCACATAATAGCTGAACTGTGAAAGCCACTCTTCTTTCTGTTTGGCCGACCAGGTTTTCTCGGTGGGAGTGATATAGTAAAATGCTTGTGTAGCTTTTTCAAACGGTCCAGGTGTATCCATGGAAGCCGTGCTGGTGGAGCGGGCAAACTGCGGTGTTTCTTTTACCTCAACGCGCACTTCCGAAGGCACGGTGGTGATCTTTTTGTCAAGGAGAAACTGGCGGATGCTCTCCAGGTTTTTGCGGGCATCGGGAATCAGGTTTTCCGCTTTGGGATGGTCTTTCTTCAGGTCTTCGAAAACGTCGATGGCTTTTTTGTTGGGGTTGATCACCTTGGCCACCTCGGCAAAGAGTTCCTGCTCTTTTTTCAACTCGGCCAAGCCTTGCGCGAGGATGTCCTCCGGGTTTGCATCGAGCATCTCGTTATAGAGCAGCATCTTCTTGTAGTTCGCTTTGCCGATCGCGTAGCGGTTATGCACCTTGGAGAGCTTTTCTTTTTCCAGCCAGGTGGCAAACCCACGGAGTTCGTCGATGGCTTTTTTGTTGGATGCGGTGAAGGCCGTTTTCAGCGAGTCGTCAACACCCTGCGCCAAAGCCTCGACCAATTCCTTCTCCATAAAGTCGGCGCCGCCGCGGGCAATGAGGATGGCCGTTTCCACATAAGGCTTGGCCAGCGAGTCGGCCAGGTTTTCACGGGCTGCGGCGAAGATGGCCGGGGTTTGGTCTTCGATGGCAATGATCGATTTGACCCGTTCATTCAACGGGGCGAAGTCGCGTTGCGCAAAGATGTTGAGGCTGATGGAGCCTGCATAGGTCATGGGGTTTTTCGTGTAGATGCCCAGGTCTTCCATCGCAAAGATCTCCTGGTGAATGGCTGCCAACAACAGTTTGTGATCAAAGCGTGCCTTCGGGCTAAGGGAGTCGGCCAGCGGGGCCAGCTTCTGTTCGAAGGCTTTCAGGCGGTCAAGCTCGGCCGCGAGACCGGCTTTGGTATAGTCTCTTTTGGCCCGGTCGTATTGGTGCAGGCCCACATAGGTGGCCACACCGGGGCGAAAGGTGAAGTACCCATCCAGGAACTCGTCGGCAACCTTGGCGAAGGTGGAGTCGGGTGTGGGGCCGGCGGCCGTTTCTTTTTTGGGTTTACAGGCGCTGAAAAAGAGGAGCAATCCCAGTACGGGCACGAAAAGACGGATACATTTCATATCAATAAGTATGGTTTAGGTTTGGAGTTCGATGGAGAGAAACGGCGTGAGCATGACGATAACCGTTCATAGGCAGACGGATTCGGGGTTGAAGGTCTCAAGGTAAAAATATACGGCAACAACGGAAAGCAGGGACCTGAAAAATACCGGCATACCCTGAGTGGTTTTACTCCCCCTTGGTGCTTTGGAACCTGCCGGTATAGTTTGAAGTCGCACGAAAATCCCTAACTTAGACCAAGAGCCCATCCCAGCCCTGCACCATGAAGGCAACGGCGGTGGGCTTTTGCTTTTGGATCACGTTGGTGGGTAAGACAGGTCTTGCGAAAAAATAAAGAGACGTTACCGGAATTCAGGTAAGTGTCCCTGGGTTACCGGATCCGGTTCTCGTCATGAATAAAAATACCTGAGGGTGTTTGTCGATTAATTTTTGTGTACCATGAAATTTCCTAGCCTCTCACGAAAATTTTGGGTAGCCATCACCACGTTAATGGTTATCGGTGGACTCTTTGCCTACTACCTGCTGGTATATGTTCACGGTCGCGAAGAAAAACTGCGGGAAGAAAAATACCGGGCCCTGGCGCGGTATGGAGAGAACATGGTCGCGATGCGGTCGGACTATGCGAAGACCATCGTGCGGTCGTGGTCGCGCGCAAAAGAATACCTGGTGGGAAAGAAAAACATCCCCGACGACAGCGTCACCAAAATCGTCCGGAGAGATCTCGACAAGGTTACTTACGAGGGATATCTGAAAGATGCCGAGATCGATGTGCGTATGCACAACCATTTTGAGCGGATCTATTTCATCTACCCCAACGCGCATCCCGACCACCATGGCGTCTTCAGTCTTCCGATGGCCCATTTCGCCTACCGCCCCGATCAGTTTGACGAGTTCTTTATCATCAAGCGATACGATCATGCCTTGCACCAGGACGAAAAGGCTGGTCCACCACTCGCCAACGAAGCCTTCCAAACCCTGGAGAACCGCATCGACCTCCGGAATGTAGACTCGCTGATGGTGACGCGCAAAGGAATTTTCACCAGCCGGTTTGGCGACATCGAACTGGCCGACACCAAATACAAGCTGTTTGTTCACACCATCGAATTCCAGGAGGGAGAAAACTGGATGCTGTGCGGTCTGATAAAAGCCGACACGTTCAACGAACAAACCCGGGAGGTGGACCCGCTCATCATTACGAGTGCCGTCCTGTTCATGTTGTTCCTGTTGATGTCCATGCCCATTTTGAAATTGCTGATCATGAACGCCATCGAGCGCCTCAACATCCTGAACGTATGGTTTGCCGGGTTCAGCATCGTGTTTGGCAGCGCCGTGCTCTTCCTGATGATCTGGACGGGAAGCGATAACCTGCAATCCAACGAGGCGGTGGACCGCGATCTGACAAGCCTTTCGAACACCATCAAACAACGTTTTCAGAACGAGTTGGATTCCATCTACGGCGTGCTCAATTCCGTGAAAGACAACTTGTCGGGCAAGTTGGCGCACGATTACATGGAGGCCGATTCTGCCGAAAAGAATCGTTTCGTGTTTGGCGATGTGCTCCACGAACAGAAACGCCAGGGCGTCCGGGACCTCGGCGTGGGGCAGGCATCCCTGAAAAAGACGGTGGGGAAGTATCCCTATTTCAACTACATCCTCTACATCAACGCCGCGGGCAAACCCATCATCACACTGACCACCCAAGACCAGGAGAGCAACTATCCCATGCCGAACTTGCGCTCGCGCAAATATTTCAGCCGTGTACTGGAAGACAGCCTTTGGTATCTGCCCGGAACCGGAAAAATTAAAAAGGGAGTGGAGCCGAAATTATTCACGCTGCAATCGATCCAGTCCTGGACCGACCATTCACCCGAGGCCGGAATTGGCATCGCCCACAGCACCCTGGCGCCGACCAGCGTGCTGGCCATGTCCACACGCCTTCATTCCGTGATGGACCCCATACTTCCCCCGGGCTATGGTTTCTGCATCATCGATGAAACGGGCGAAGTATGGTTCCATGCCAACACGCTCAAGAACCACCAGGAAAATCTCTTGCTGGAAGTAGACCGCCGCGACAAGCTGACCGCCGCCATACAAGGCCGGAGTACGATACACTTTTCCACCGACTACGAAGGCCATCAGCAGCGCATGTACACCCAACCCATCGACGACATTCCGCTACACCTTGTCGTGTTTCACAACAAAGACGACCAGCGCTCGCCGGTGGTGCTCACCATATTTTTTGCGTTCTCTTTTTTGTGCGTGCTCTTCTTTTCACTGGGCTTGCAGTTGGTGGTGTTGTTCCTTTGTGACTATAAAACGTCGAGACTGAGTAAGCGACGATTCTTTTTGCGTTGGCTGCTGCCGGTGCGCGAACGGTCTGAAAAATACAAACGCGTCATCGTCGTCCAAGGTGTGGTCATGATTTTCTCGCTGGTCCTGCTCTGGTGGGCGGGTGACCTGGCGGTGGGGGTCACCTTCGTGTCACTGCCGATGATGCTGCTCGTGTACTACTGGTTTGTGTTTCACGAACGAAGCGGCTGGAAACGCTATGTCTTTCCCGCCTGCAGCGTCATCCTCATCCTGCTGTTGGACTGGAGCTCGTTTTCGTATTGGGACAATTCCTGGGAAACCTTCTTGCTGCAAGTGGTCTTCGCCTTGGTGTTGACTGGTTCTCACTTTGTGTCGGAGTTCATCGTGCAACGGTGGTTCTATGCCGATATGCGCGAATCCTATGGGACTGGGCCGGCGCATCATTTTTTGCGCGACGTCATGACGTATCCCGGCAACTACAGTACCCAACTGATGATGTGGGTGGTGCTGGTCAGCATCATTCCCGTGACCTATTTCTACCGAACGGCACACTTCGAGGAAGCGGTGATCTGGACGCGCTATCAGCAACTTATCGCCGCCGAGGCAAACTTCAAGCGAACAAAAGCCTTCGACGTTGTGCTGGCCCCGTTCAGCGATCCCAAAGTGCGCCAGAAGATCGACTCGCTGGGCAATTACCTGCCCTATTCGTCCACGCCCGTGAACGACGAGCACGACTCGAATTCGGCTTTTCAGAAATTGCTTTTTCAATATTGGCCACGGCTCACGAGCGCCCTGGGCATGTCGAGCACCGGCGCGTTCAAACAGGCCAACGACGAAAAGTGGGAGTGGAGCATGTCCGACAAAAAAGAAGTGGGCATCGAATTCCGGAACGATCCGCGCAAAGGTCAATACGAAGAGCAATATCTTTCGACGACGATCAAGGAATTTAATCCCGTTTGTGGCGAGTACGGAGTTTTTATTTTCCTGTTGGTCGTGCTGTCGTTTTTTCTGGTGGGTAGGATCATTAGTTTTTCTGTGAAATATATTTTTGGATTAGGATGGATCCCCCGCAAGCAACGGTTGGGCGAGTTGCCCTTCAAGATCCGTAACGTGCCCCGCTTGTTCGTGGTGGGATTGCCACAATCGTCCAAGCACGAATTTATCAGCCGCGTCATCGCCAACGCCGATGTGTTCGATTGTCAGCAGTGGCCCGATTCCCGGGTGCCATCCGATGACAAACCCGTGAAGGTGATCCGCCACTTTGAATTTGCCGTCAACGACCATGCCTTCAACCAGAAAAAACTCGACCTGTTGCAAAAACTTTTGTCCGGGAAATCGACCCAGATCATCATCACCTCCACCATCCAGCCCACGGTGATCCTGGAAGTATACCGCCACAAGATCAAGGACTTTCAAAAAGTCACCGCCGACAAGCAGGACGAAGACAAAAAATCCGAATACAAAGCAGCCCTCCGGAACTGGAAAAATATGTTGAGCGAGTTTGAGGTGTGCTACAAATCCATCCGGCCGTCGCAAAAACTATCGCCCACCCCAACCCTGGTCGAACGCGAATTGAAAGCCTGCTACTACCTGCGGACCCTGGAAAAAAGAAAATACATCACCCACGGTGGTCACGACGAGGAAGATTTTATTTTGCGCGTGGAAGAAACGGCGGAGCCCTACTATCACGCCATTTGGAACTCGCTGTCCAAAATCGAAAAATATTTTCTCTTCGACCTGGCCAAAGACGGTTTCGTGAACCTGAAAAATCAGAGACTAATCCGGGCCCTGATGCAAAAGGGTGTGATCGAAATGAAAGACTCCCTGCGGTTGATGAACCAAAGCTTCAATAACTTTATCCTCAACGTATTCAAAGAAGACGAGGAACTCGACATGGAAAAAGAGGTTTCGCGCAATGGCACCTGGCACAGCATCCGCCTGGTGCTGGTCATGGTGCTGCTGGGCATCGTAGTGTTTGTGGCCCTCGCCCAAAAAGAATTGTTCGACAACCTGAACACCTTCCTGCTGGCACTGAGTGGTGCACTGGCGCTGCTTTCCAAATTTGGAGGGTTGTTTGGCCCGGGCGCCAAGGCAAAGGAATAGGAGATGGTCATCATGCCCTTCAAGCGATGAGGTTTTGGGTGGTGGTGACTCCATAGGAAAGAATAAAGTATTCATCCTTTCCCATTTCTTTTATCTTTGATAGTCACCGCAAACCTCATGTTCATGAAAATAAGAATAGGACTCGCGCTCTTTCTGATCGCGATCGCCACGGCACAGGCCCAGCAAACCCCACAAACCTTCACACCCGCAAAATCCGCTGAGGACGCAGGCTTTTCCACCGACCGCCTGCAACGCCTCGATGCCATCATGCAAAGCTTTATCACCGACGGCCTGGCGCCTAACGCCACCGTGTTCGTGGCCCGCCATGGCAAAGTGGTTTCCTACAAGGCCTATGGCTACAGCAACCTGGAAACCAAAACCCCGCTAAAGAAGGACGACCTCTTCCGCATAGCATCCCAATCCAAAGCCATCGCCACGGTGGCCTTGATGACCCTCTTCGAGCAAGGCAAATTTCTGCTGGACGATCCCATTAGCAAATACATACCCGAGTTCAAATCACCACGCGTCCTGGAAAGCTTCGATGCCGCCACCTTGAAATACGAAACGCGCCCCGCCAAAAGCGAGATCACCATCCGCCACCTGCTGACCCACACGGCCGGCATCCCATACCAACATCCCCTTGAAAAGTTGCCCGAATTCCAGGTGCCGTACTTCAACTCCACCCAACCCGACGTGCTGGCCGACGTGGTGAAGAAGATCGCCGCCCGTCCGCTGATCACCGACCCCGGCGAAAAATTTGTCTATGGCCTCAACACCGACGTCATCGGCTACCTCATTGAAGTGCTGAGTGGCAAAAAACTGGATGTGTATCTGAAAGAGTCCGTCACCGGTCCGCTCGGCATGAACGACACGTATTTCTATCTGCCGGCCGAGAAAGCTTCGCGCCTGGTGGAATTATATTCCAAACCCTCCGCCGACAAACCCCTGCAATTAAACCCCAACCAAGACTACCGTACTTTCGCCACCACCGGTGCCAAGACCTACTTCTCTGCCGGCGCAGGCCTCATCAGTTCCACCGAAGACTATGCCCGCTTCTGCCAGATGCTGCTCAACTACGGCCGCTTCAACAACCACCAGATCCTCGGCCGCAAAACCATCGAGATGATGGTTCGCAACCAGATCGGTGCCCTCGAAGTATGGGACCGCAAAGACAAGTTCGGCCTCGGCCTCCAGGTCGTCACCGAGAACACCCACTACGGCGACAACGCCAGCATCGGCTCGCTCACGTGGGGCGGCATGTATTGCTCCGAATACATGATCGACCCCAAAGAGAACCTGATCCTCCTGGTATTCACCAACGTCGAGCCCTATGCGCACTCCGACGACTTCATACACAAATTTAGAATTGGAGTATACCAAGCCCTGCGCTAAACAAACAGGAGCCCACAAGAAAAGCCGTGTGCACAAAACGGAATTGTAGTACACAGAAGAAGATTATAGCAGATGTCTTTGTCCCTGGCCTTTAGGCCAGGGTTATTCAGCTCCGGACCGTCCTGTTAACGCATGTTATGAATCGAAGACGTCATCATCGCCCGGCCGATGAAAACACGTCAATCATTCTTATGATCCTTACCATACACGGCTGCGATTGCCGCATACGCAATCCGCTCATCTTCCGCCTCTGACAATCCGCTCACGCCGATGCCGCCCACTACCACACCTTTGCTGCGAACCGTAACACCACCACCGAAACCCGTAACGCCATCGTCTCCCCAGAACGCCGGGGGCCGATCGTTGTCGTTCATGAACTCACCCATGAGCTTTGTGTCTTTGCGATCGATCGCTGCCGTATAGGCTTTATTGCGGGCAATCCGCGAGGCCGCAGGACTGGCGCCATCCATGCGCAGAAAGGCCAGCGGTTCACCTTCCGGGCCACTCACAGCCACGGCGATTTCCTTCTTTATTTGATGCGCCTCATGAATGACATGCTGGATCATTTTCAGGGCTTCTTCGGAACTGATGCGTTGTTGCGTATACATGGGTTATGAAGATTGTGAACCGACAAGATATAGGGTGGGGGGTAATTTAGCAATGTGAAGTTTTTAACAGGCAAAGGGCGAGAACCAACGTTGCCGTAAAACAGAAAGAACCCGTTGGTTGAAATTGTTGATGGTTTGTGAGCAAGGTTTTTTATTTTTCGATTTATTCCACCGGGAAGGTGATAATTTGATCTATGATACAGGTTTCTAACCTTGCGTTTCGCTATTCGCCCTCGGTCGTCCTCCGGTTCCCCGACTTTTCGGTGGCGCGGGGCCAGCATTTTTTGTTGCTGGGCGATTCCGGCAGTGGAAAAACAACATTGCTGCACCTGGTGGGCGGCCTGTTGCGAAATTATGAAGGTTCGGTTTCGGTAGACAAAACGGAGCTGGCCACGCTTTCGGAAACAGCATTGGATCGCTTTCGCGGTCAGAAGATTGGCTTTGTCTTTCAACGCAATCATTTGCTTTCGGCCCTGTCCGTTGAACAAAACCTGATGATGTCGCCCTACCTCGCCGGCCTGCCCATCGACAGCGGGCGGATCACGGACGTGCTGGTCACGCTGGGGCTGGCCGACAAGCGCCATAGCCGGGTCACCACCCTAAGCCAGGGCCAGGCCCAGCGCGTCGCCATCGCCCGCGCCGTGCTCAACAAACCGGCCATCATCTTCGCCGACGAACCCACGTCGGCCCTGGACGACAAGAACTGCGACCGGGTGATCTCGCTGCTGCTGGAAGCCGCCAGCCAGCACGAGTCCACCCTCATCATCGCCACCCACGACCAACGTCTCAAGTCACACCTCACCCAGCAAATCCAACTCAACGCCTCATGAGAACGCTGCGCCAACCTTGTGCCTCAGCGCCGCTGCGGCCGAACACTACACCCCACGCCGCATGACACTCTTCACGCTCGTTTGGAATTATCTCAAAGCGCGCCCGCTCAACACGGCCATCAACATCATCCTGCTTTCGCTCGGCATCGCCGTCGTCACCATACTGCTGCTCTTCAATACACAACTCGAACAAAAGATCACCGACAACGCCCGCGGAATCGACTTGGTAGTAGGTGCCAAAGGCAGCCCGCTGCAACTCATTCTTTGCAATATCTTCCATGTCGATTTTCCCACGGGCAACATCAACCTAAAAGAAGCCGAAAAAATTGCGCGCAACCGCCTGGTGAAGCGTGCGATCCCCATGGCCCTGGGCGACAGCTACCAGACCTATCGCATCGTGGGCACCAGCCGCGACTATGCCGATCTCTACAAGGGCGAACTGGCACAAGGCGATTGGTGGGATCAGCCCCTGGACGTGACCCTCGGCGCCAACGTGCAAAGCCTCACCCAACTCAAGATCGGCGACACCTTCGCCAGCAGCCACGGCCTCACCACCACCGGCGACGACCACAAGGACCACCTCTATAAAGTGAAAGGGGTGCTCAAAAAAAATAACACGGTGCTGGACAACATCATCCTCACCGCCGTAGAAAGTATTTGGGAAGTGCACGAGCATGCCGACACCACCGCCCATGCACACGAAACCCGCGACTCCCTGGCTATGCCTTCGCGCCTCGTGCCTTCGGTGGCGGCCAATGACTCGGTGAAAGAAGTCACGTCGCTGCTCCTGCAATACCGCTCGCCCATGGGCGCCATTCAATTGCCGCGCATCGTCAACGCACAAAGCAGTCTGCAGGCCGCATCGCCTGCGTTTGAAACAGCGCGCTTGTTTTCCATCCTGGGCGTAGGTGCCGATATCATCATGGCCTTTGCCTATGTGCTCATCGTGATCTCGGGCCTCAGCATTTTTATTGCCCTCTACAATTCCCTGAAAGAAAGACGCTACGACATGGCCATCATGCGCTCCATGGGAGCCACCCGCACCAAGTTGTTCGTGTCGGTGCTGTTGGAGGGCGGGCTGCTCACTTTTATGGGCAGTGCCATCGGCTTGCTCTTGGGCCACGGCGTTTTAATGCTTTTGAACGCCCTGGTAGAAGAAACCCAAAAGGCGGGCATCGGGGGCATGGTGTTCTATTCGCAGGAATGGATAATTTTGGGCGGAAGTTTGTTGCTGGGTTTAGTGTGTGCCCTGATCCCGGCTATACAGGCCTACCGCACCGATATCTCGAAGGTGCTGGCGTCTAACTAAACCTGGAAACAGCATTACCCGACGGATAGGGGAGGGAGAATCATTAAAAGAATATATTAGTCAACAGCATTAATGACACAGCGGATGAAAAAGTGGATGATCGTATGGGCCTGCGTGGTCGCGTGCAGCGTTTCGTTTGCGCAGACGAAAAAAGATTTCTGGACCGAGTTTGCCAAAACCAAGTTCGAGCCTAAGTACTACGAAAAATTGGGAGAATACCTGTTCTATCCCACCTTTCCCGCTGAGTTGAAAGCGTTGGAGGGCAAAGAGATCACGATGGAGGGATTTTACGTGCCCTTTAGCCCCGAAGGAGAAACCTATATCATCATCTCGAAATACCCCATGAGCCAATGCTTTTTCTGCGGCGGCGGCGGCCCCGAGTCTATCGCGGAAGTGAATTTCGCAAAGCCACCCTCCAAATTCCAGGTCGACGACCTCATCACCATCAAAGGAAAACTCCGGTTGAACACCGACAACATGGATCACGTCAATTTCATCCTCGATCAGGCCCTGCTGGTAAGCAAATAAAATATTTTCAAAATCCGGGATCCGGTTCCTCCGTCCGCTTCGTAAGTAGGGCAGCAACACTAGCTTGAAGCGTAAGGTTAAATTTGGTTTTAGTGGTTTTAGCCTAAGGCCGCCTTTACAAAGGCGGCCTTTTGTTTTGGGATGCGACAAAGCCTCCGCCCCGGTTGGTGTTCTTCACCAACACAAAAAATTTGCCGGGAGATCACATTAAAGTACAATCAGCCCGACAACAACTTAGACGAGTCTAAGATTTTAAACGAAACCGCAAACGAACAAACGCATGAAGGGGCACCTGCAATTTTTATCCGGTGGGGACGCCGGTTGAATTAAATATCGGCCGTGACTCACGAAAAGCCGGAAATGAGCGTTTAAACGAGTAGATTTTGAGGATCAAGCGGTTACAAATCCGCCGATTTTAAACAGAGTTGTGTCTAAAATCCCTATTTTTGTTTGATTTACCTATTTCATGGCGAGGCATTTTTTCGTTTTATTAAGTCTTAGCCTGGTTCTGGGCGCCTGCACGCAACGATTGATATGCCCTGCTTACCAAAGCGCGTTCATTTACGACAAGAATGAGCTGCGCAAGAAGTTTAGCTATTTCCAGGAAGACTCCACCCCCAAGGTATTCACGGCCAGCAAGAACCGCTATTTGGTGGCCGAACCGGTTTCCTATCGCAAAAAAGTGCGCAGCCTGCAAACCGTGGCCATGAAGCCCGTGAAAGTGTACGTACCCGATTCACTCACCATCACAGAAGAAGAGGGCATGCTGGGTGAAAATGGCCTTGTAGAGGGCGCCGAACTTGACCTCGCGGCGCGCTCCGTGATCGACAGCACCTACATCGTCGACGTCCCGAAAGACACGGCCGAAGCAGCAACCGACAGCGTCTACATGATCACCAAAGACAAGGAAGTGCGCATGCTACGCTTCAGCACACAAGACAGCCTCATCTATGACGAGACGTCCGGCAAGTACGTAGCCAAGGTGCCCAAATACTATATCACCGAAGTTCGCTACAACGTAGAGCAGGACAACTACATGTGGTACCTGCGCCATAACCTCATTCTCCCCGACGTACGCCTGGCCCAGCAAGCGCAACAAGGCTCCAAATCAGAAGCCAAAGGCGGCGGCAAAAAAGAAAAGAAAAAAGGAGGCTTCTTTAAAAACCTCTTCAAGAAAAAGAACAAAGACGCTGTCGACTCCACCGCCATCACCGCCCCTCCCAAAGAATCGGACGGCGATTTCGACTACGTAGACGAAGACGAGCAGCAAGCCCAAGCCGCCCAGGCAAAGGCACAGGCACAACCCGCGGAGGCACCAAAAAAGAAGAAAGGTCTCTTCAAGAAAAAAGATAAAACCGAAGCCACGGGCCAACCCGCAGAAGAAAAGCCCAAGAAGAAAAAGAAAGACAAGAAGGCGAAGAAGCAAGAAGAGGCCAAGCCCCAAGCGGATAAGGAGGAAGAGGATAAGGATGATGGATTCTGATTAGCGGTAATCAGGAGCCAGAATCCAGGAGCCAGGAGCCAGTCTTTGTAATCTGTTGTCCGGGAGTCGGAAATTCAGAAGTCAGAATCTCGGAGCCAGCCAGTCGTTGCAGTCTGTCCAGTAGCGAGAGCCCAGTATTCAGTAGTCACCAGTCACTATCTAGGGCCAGGAGTTAGAATTCAGGAGTTAGAATTCAGGAGCTGGAAAATTGCCAATCACCCTCATTGGATTTATGGCCACCGTTGTTGGTGTCCCACCAACAACTTCATTCAGCCTCGTCACGCCTTCATTCTGGCCCCACCATCAATCAAACAACGTCAAATTTCCAAACTGATCCGAAGGAGGCGTGGGCAAAATCAGCGAGGGTACGTTGGTATGGATATCATTGATACGAGGCGACACCGGATAATAATTTGTTTTATCCGCCGGATAAGGCACGAGCACAGCGAGGAGTTCTTCTTCCGTGCTTTCAGGATTCAGCCATATTTTTTCTCCCGCCACGGTGAGTAGCGCGGGCATGCGATCTTGTACGGTGGCCACCATTTCGTTGGCACTTGTCGTGATCATGGAAAAGGTGTGGAACTCATGACCGTCGGTGTCTTCAAATTCTTCCCAGACGCCGGCAAAGGCGAACAGTTCCTGGTCGAGGGTGGTGAAGCGATAGGGGATGGCCGTTTTCTTGCCCACTTTTTTCCACGCGTAAAAGCTGTCGGCCGGGATGAGGCATCGGGTCTTCATCATGGCCTTTTTTTGCGCAGGCTTTTCGGTGATGTTTTCGGCGCGGAGGTTAATGATCTTTTCGCCGGGTGTTTTGTTCTTGGCCCATTCGGGCGATGTTCCCCAGTAGAATGTGGAAATGCCTTGCGGCGCGGTGTGGGTGATGACGGGCAGCAGCTGCGTGGGCGCTGCGTTGTAGCGCGGATCGATCGCGCCCAATGCTTCTGCCAGAAAGCGCTCTTTGATGTGTTCGGCAGATGCGGTAAGGCTATAACGTTCGATCATGGGGAAGAGGGTTGGGGTTGGTTTTGGTGCGAAGTACTGTGATTTATTCGGGAAACAAAAAAGATAACGCACGCTCTTCAGACCAATATAATCCATTTTTGCGGAATTGCGCGAAGCCCACGTGGCCTCCGAACTGGGGGCTTTCAAATTTCACCACCGGGTGATCTTTCAATGCTGCTGCGGGATAACACGCTGCGCTTAGGAAGGGATCGTTCTGCGCGTTCACGATGAGCGTGGGGATTTGTATGGCATGCAGAAAATTCAGCGCGCTGCAACGCGTATAATAGTCCAGGGCACTGGCAAATCCGTGTAGCGGCGCCGTGTACCGGTCGTCGAACGCCATCAGTGTTTTAAGGCTTCCGATGCCCGTCACATCCAGCCCGGGCATTTGTGCTGCCTTGCGGATCACCTTTTCTTTCAGGTTGTTCAAAAAGCGCTGGTTGTAGATCCAGTTGGCGGGCTCCGAAATCTTCAGGCAACTGCTGTGCAGGTGCAGCGGTACCGAGAAAGCCACGGCGCGTTTGATCTGGGGATAGGAAGGGCGTTCTCCCAAATATTTCAGCATCAGGTTTCCACCCAGGCTAAAACCCACCAGGTAAAGTTGTTTGTAGCCTTTGGCAAGGGCATGCTGAACGATGATCTCCAGGTCGTCGGAAGCGCCGCTGTGATAGAAGCGCAGTCGGCGGTTCATCTCCTCGCTGCAACCGCGAAAATTCCAGGCCAGCACGTCAACGCCCTGCCCGTAGGCGGCCCGTGCCATGCCCTTCACGTAGGCGCGGGTGGAATTTCCTTCCAGGCCGTGCGAGATAATCACCAGGTTGCTGCTGCCGTGTTGGAGCCAGTCCAGGTCCAGAAAATCATCGTCGGGGGTGGCGATCCGTTCGCGCGTGTAGGCCACCCCGTGCACTTGACGGAGTGTGGCCGGGTATATGGTTTCCAGGTGCGGGGTAAAAAGAAAGAATGGTCGTTGATAGTCCACAGCCCGCAAAATTCTTTTTTCGATGTCAGGGCCGGAGGCCGGCCACAATCTTCAGGTGCCCCAGGTGGTGGTTTCCGTGCCAGGCATAGAGGGCGGTGAGCCGGTCCAGCGGCACGTTCTTCTTCGTGTCCGGGTGAATGAACGATCGCTTCAGGTCCGTCACCGGGATAAGTCTTATCAACGCTGTCCATTTTGTGTGCAGCGCTTTCAACAGGCTGATGGAGATGACAGGGTCCAGGGTTGTCTCGGGCGTTAATGCCCATTGCTTTTCCTCATAGACCTTGATCAGCGGTGTTTCTTCGGTCAGCGTCCACTTGAAGCGAATGTAGGCGTTCATGTGGCTGTCGGCCAGGTGGTGTACTACCTGGCGGGCGGTCCATCCGCCTTCGCGGTAAGGCATGTCCAGTTGCTCGCCGGTGAGGCTGTTCACGACCTTCTCCACTTCTTCGGGAAGCTTTTCGATCTGTGCAAGGTTGGCCAGCATGTCGTGCGTGGTGTAGGATTCTTGCGGCGCGAATTTGCCGATGGGGTAGCGGAGTGGGTCGTCGTTATTCGTCATGGAATTCTTCTTTGGCTTTCTTTCGTCGGTTTCGCACACGGATGTTCACCATCTCGATGATCATGGAAAAGACAATGGCGAAATAGATGTATCCTTTCGGCACTTCCTTGTGCAATCCTTCCAGGAACAGCATGAAACCGATGAGGATCAAAAAGCCCAGGGCCAGCACTTCCATGGAGGGATGCCGGTGTATGAAATCGCTGATCGCTCCCGAGAAGATGATCATGATGCCGATGGAAAGAACCACGGCAATGATCATGATGATCACCTGGTTGGTGAGCCCCACGGCCGTCAGGATCGAGTCGAACGAAAAAATGATATCCAGTAAGATGATCTGTACAATGATGCCTGTCACGTTCACTTTGCCGCTGCCGCCGGCTTCCATGGTCTCCTCTTCGCCTTCCATCTCGTGGTTGATCTCGCGCGTGCTTTTGGCGATGAGGAACAATCCACCCAGGATGAGGATGAGGTCGCGACCGCTGACGGCGAGGTCTTCTTGAAAGATGAGATTGCCGGGTATGGTGAAGAGGGGTTCTTTGAATCGCATCACCCACGTGATGGTGAGCAACAACAGGATGCGCACAAACATGGCCAGCACCAACCCCAGGTTACGGGTCTTTGCGCGGATCTCTACAGGAAGACGGTTGGAGACAATGGAAATGAATATGATGTTATCAATGCCCAGCACGACCTCAAAAAATGTTAGCGTTAATAAAGCGAGCCAGGTTTCCGCTTTCAGGAAAATTTCCATGTACGGGGGTTATGAAGTTTACGCGTTAAAAATAGGACAACTAACCATCTCCTCCAAAGGGGTTATAAATTATAAAAAGTCCATTTTCCAACCCTCAAAACGTCTTTATGGCCACGAAATGGCCATAAAGACAAAAGGGAGAAAAAGGATATGGGATTAGCGGTGGGTGACCACTACTTTCTTGCGCACCTGCACCCCGGGTGAAGGCTCGAATTGGATCAGGTAAACCCCCGCCGCAAAGGTTGATGTGTTCACCAAAACCTGTTGTTCGCCCGTAACGATCGTGCGTTGCAACACTTCATGACCAAACGTATCGAAGACCGACAACGGTATGTCCTTCCGCGCAGCTTGCGGCATGTGGATGACGAGTTGATGATCGGCTGGATTGGGATAGAGTGACGTCTGCTGGCTGAACGAAGGCTCTGTTCCGGTCACGATCGCGGTGGGCAGATCGGCCGGGTGTTCGAGCATCGAGGCCTGCAGCACTTCTTTTGTGTCTTCGTTCTGCACAAACACGACTACGGCGAGGTTGGCTGGGTCCACATGGGTGTTGTCCACTTGCCAGGTCAACGCCGGCAGCGTAATGGGTACACCCGTGGTCAACGGCAGGGCCAGCACGGTGCCCGATGCATTGGGCAGCATTTTGCGTAAAACAAATTCGTTGCCGTCCACGGGGTTTTCAACAATGGCGACGTGGGCCACCAGCTTGCCCTCGGTGAGGGTTTGATTCGGGGTGATCTGTGTCACCACCGTCAATTGACTGGCACTGGCCGGTACCGTGGAAATGCTGATGTCCAAAGGCGACGTCACCAGCGAGCGAAGGGATTTACTCTGGTCGAACCAGTCATCGGAGCCGGTAAGTTTACCGCCGCTCGTGCCGTCGATATAGACGCGGGGCACCACCTGGCTGGTATTCGCAATCCCATAGAAAGCTCCACGGGCACTGGGGTCTGTAGGATTTTGCAGGTTGATCTCATCTTCGCCGGGGAAGCTCACATTGTATTGGATCTTCACCACGTCGTTTTGGGGAATATTAAAACGGGTGTTGTTCACGGTCGCCCCCTCAGCGCTCACGTTGGTGAAGTTCTCCACCAGCATGATACGGTTGCGATCTTCGATGTGCACGTTGTTGAAGGCAAAGCCTTCGGACTGGGTGTCGCCGTTGCTGGCGAATGCAATCCGGAAGCGCACTTTATTCTTTTTGGCGGAGGGCAAAATATTTTCCGGGAGGTTCAGCGAATGCTTGGCCTGCAGCCAGACCGGGTCGGTTTCACCAGGGTTGGTAGTCCACAAGTCACCCGACCAGGCGAGGAGGCCTTGCTCGCCGGGAGCGCTTCCCGATATACCCAGGACATTGTACCAATTCAACCCCGAGTTTTGCACGCCGATGACTTTCCAGGTAAGGCCACCATCGGTGGACACCTGCAATACGGCTCCATCCGATCTCTCCCCACTGTTGCTGATCATGTTCATGGCAAACACCGGCCGTTCAAACCCGGTGATGTCAAAACAAGGGCTGTTCACCGCGGAGTGGTCGTTTGGTTTATAGTCACCGAAACTCACGTTCTTATCACCATTGGTCACCCAGGCCTTTTGTATGCTGTGGATAACGGTATCGTTAGGCGCCGTGAACTGCCAGCTGGAGTTGACACTGCTGCTGTCGACCGCCCAGAAACCATCGCCTCCGTTGATCTCTTCCATGTGATAAGGATTGAGCGAATTGTATTGCGAAAGCAGGGGCAGGATGCGCAGGGTTTTCTTGAGCGTGTCGCTGCAATGCAGGTTGGTGTAGACGCGGAGCTCCACCGTGTATTCGCCCTCTCCGTTTGTGAATTTGTGGTGTGGAGCCTGATACGTGCCCGTGGTATGTCCGCTGGGATCGTTGATCACCGTGGCTTTCGAACTTTGGGGCAACACATCGCCGTCGCCGAAATCCCAGTAGACCTCATCGATGGTCAGATTCGACGAAGCCTGGAAGTTGGTATTGTCACCGTTGCAAAGTTGATCGAAGGTGACGGCCGCTTTCGGGTTTTGTCCCACCACGATGGTCTGCGTGGCGGAAGTGGAACACTCCTGGCCATTGCTGGTTGATTTTACGACGAGCGATATGCTGGCGGGGCCGGCGTTTGAAAAGGTATGTTCGACATCCTTGGTGTTGTAGCTCTGCGAGTCGCCTGAAAAGCTCCAGCTATAGGAGGGACTCGAACCCGGTGGCACGGGGCCGACGTAGGTGGACGGACGGTTCTCGCAAGGGGAGTCAAAATTCAGGTTGATTACCGGGGCGGGTGTGATCGAGATGGTCACCGTCGAGTAGTTGCTCTCGCAGCCCCGGAAGTTCTGGGTCACATAATAGGTTTTAGTGACCGGGTTTTGTGTGCTGATCTGCGTATCGAAAACGGAACCCGTACCCGGCTCGAGATCCGACAAGGAAGAGGAGGTATACCAGGCATAGGTGACCTTGTCATACGGCGAGCTGGCGTTTAACACGCGTGTGCCGTCAAAGAACTGGCAATACTGCTGATCGGGTGCAGCCGGGCCACTCACTTTACGGATCACAATCACCGTCCTTTGAGCCTGGCCGACACAACCATTGGCATCCTTGTAGTTGTACTTGAGGAGGACATTTTTGAAATCGTCGGGGCCGAAGTTTACAACGTCAGGGTTGAACGCATAGGGGCCTGTTCCCGATCCGTTAACAGAATTATAAGTCGTTTCCTGGTAGTTCAAAGTCGTGTATCCGAAGATGGGGGACTCCAGTGTGTTGGAGAGCGTCACCGGCGGATCTTTTTCACAAACGATCACCATGTCTTTCAAAGGAAGAATGTCAGGCACCGCCCCGGGCGCGACGACGTAGGTGGAACCATACGTATACCATGTGACATCCTCAATGTGGGTGGTCGCGTCCTTCAGGTAGATCAATATGAACACCGTGGTTTGACCGACCATGTTGTAAGCCTTCGTGGGATTGAAGGTATAGCTCGTGGCGGTATTCTGTGTTAGTGGATAGTTGGGATCGGAGGTAGGATAGGTGAGGTAAACCCCGTTTATGTAATCATAACCCTGATAAACCTTAAAAGAGCTGAATGCTTTTCCCGCCGGCATGGGATATAGCGAAGTATTAAAGGTCAGGCCGCTGGTAGGGTTCTCGTTGGAACAGTACAACGTCTTCAGGTTGGTGATGGCCGTGCCGGGTATATTTACCGTCGCGTTAAAAGTCTTGGAATTGGAGCATCCGTTGGCCGACGTGTGTGTATAGGTAATGGGTACGCTGGGTGCCTGCGTAGTAAAGGCCTGGGGATTGAAATAATACTTGCCGTCGGAGTTCAAGCTCACGCCCTGTCCGCTGAACACGCCAGCGCCGTCATTCGGCGTGACGATGGTCTTGTTGCTGAGCTGATACTTGGCTTCATCATAGTTGAACTGAGTGCGGAGGGTGTCCACGAAAGCGATCGTAGGTTTTGCAAGTCCGGTCACCAGCACATCGTCGACGTCGGTAGCGCCGGTATTGTCTTTTACCGTAACGGTATAGGTACCGGGCAGGGTCACCGTAGGATTGGGACTGTTGCTGGAGTAACTGCTGGGACCACTCCACGAAACACTCAGGTAGCCCGTGCCCCCGCCAGCTGTGGGGCTGCCGCCGATGGTAACGCCATCGCCGATACAAAGATTTTTATCACCGCCCGCGTCGGCCGTGACCGCCGATACGCTGACTGTGGCGTGATTGGTGGTCTCGGTCGGCTCACAACCTGCGGAAGATATGATGAACTTATACGAATAGCTGGTCGGTCCGGGAGCAGGGTATACCGCACCGCCGGGCGTGGCGTCTGTGGCAAATGAAAGTTGCGAACCATTACCGGCTTGACCTCCGCCGATATTCGAGTTCGTATTCACCAGCACCAGTTGATAGTTCACATTGTTTTGCGTGCCATCGATCTTGATAGACGACGCACCACCCACTGCCGCGCTCGCCGGATTGGCAAACACGTTGAGGTTGGTGACGAGGGCAGGTTTGAAATTGATGCTCGCCGAAGTACCCGTCAAGCCATTGCCGGCGTCATTGTTTTTTACGGTAATCGTGTAAGATCCCGAGGTAAGGCCGGCAGGGAGTTGGAAGACGATGTCTGTATCAGTCGTCGCGCCAATGACGGTAGCGAGGAGGCCATTGACCCTGACCTCATTATTGGCAGCGGTAGTGCTGAAGCCGGTACCTTCTATTTTTACCTTTTCCCCAACGCAAGAGTTAGTTCCGGCCGAGCCCGCTGTAAAGGGTGAAAAAAGATCGGTGATGGCAGGCGCAGCAATCGTCCTGAAACGCCAGTCCGTATCGTTGGGTGTTCCCGCAAAAGCGGCCCCGTCGAGATCTTCAAAGACCGAATTTCCAATGAGCACAGCATAGCGCGTGTTGGAACCTAACGGTACGGTAAGCGTAATGGTGGCCGTAGCGCCGCCGCCCGACAACGTCACCCTTCCCGCAGCTGTGGGATCGATCGTTTCGTGTGTGGCGTTTGTATCCCGGTTCTTAATAATAATTCGATTGTCGCCGTCCGAATTGTCGCCCACGTTCACAACAGGCTCGGTAAACGTGATGACCACCTGGGTGAGGTTAACAGGCACGATGGGGTTGGGATCGTTGGCCGGAACTTCCGTCTGCACGTCCGGCGGCGGATTGACCGTTGTAAAATCCCAATCGCCTTTGGTGGTGAGCCCGGCAAAATCGTTGGTGGCATTGTCGTTGACTGCCCCGGCCGGTACGATGAGATAATAGTGGGTGTTAGAGGTCAGGTTGGAGCTGGGATTGATGACGAGCGTGTTGCCGCCTGTGATCGATAACCGGGGAGATCCCGGTAAGGCATAGCTTTCGATGATGGCGTCGTTCGAATATTGGCGCAGTTCAATGGTGCCTGTGCCCAAGTTTATATTGCTGCTGAACAGGATTTGCAAATTGGAGTTCACGGCGACACCCGTTTCGTCATCGTCGGGAGTGAGCGTCGTTACCGTGGGCGGGGAAATATCATAGCGCACGGTGTTGTCCGAGCTGGTGCTGGCCGCCGTATTTGTTGTTCCATCCGAAACCAACTTGGCGGCGTTAGCGGGTATGGAGGCAATTACGTTGCCCGTTCCGGTCATGCCGGCCACGCTCACCTGGTAGGTGGTTCCATCATTCGGCGCAATTTGCGTTACGGTGGCAACCAGTGTCCCACTCGTGGTGGAAGCCCCCAGGTTCACATCGGTGTCGTCGAAGCCGGTCACGGCCTCGTTGAAGGTGACCACAAAGAGGATCGGGCCGACGTTTACAGGATCGGCCTGGCTGCCGGCTTTCTCGATCGTAACCGTATTGTTCGCCCAGGCCGCTCCCGTTAAAAGGAAAAGCAAAAACGTGAGCAGGCGTCTCCGTTGTAAAGAAAAGTCCATAGACAAGTATCGTTAATTCGTATGCTAAAAATTAATTCTTCAATTCTCCCTGGCTGTCGGTGCGGATCAAAAAGATCGAGGATAGGCCACCCGTTTCGTCCGAGGCGTCGCGGATGGTTCCGCAGATCACAAGGCTGCCGTCGGCTGCTTCGCGGATAGACGACACAATTTCATTCGTGGGTCCGCCAATGATCTTATCCCAGATCGGTGCGCCATAGGCATCGACCTTGATCAGCCAAATATCTTTGCCACCGTTGCCACGGGTGGGAGTGGTCTCTAATGTGCCGGCCAAAACATATCCGCCGTCGCGCGTAGCCGTCAACGACTCACCCGTGTCTTCACTGGACGACGACGTGGGATCGGATACGGCAATGCTCGCTGTAGCGCCATCATAATAGTGGGCCGATTCCTTTTGGAAATTGCCCAGCTTGTCGGTACGGACAAAAAAGATGTTGCCCTTCTTGCCATCGGTGCCAGTATACGTTCCGACCGCGCCATATCCGATGGGCGCGGACTTCAGATCATTGATCACCAGCGATTGCTCGGTCATCTGTCCGAAATAGTCGCAATTCACAAACACGGAGTTGTTCTCCACCACCGGCATGGCCACATACGAGGTGGTGAAGTTGCTGGCAGTCCCCGACACTGTAGCACCCCACATCACGCGGCCGCTATTGTAGAATACCGATTTTGTATTGATGTAGTCACGTTCCAGGTAGTTGTATTGCTTTTTCCAAACCGTATCCAAGGACGTGGCATTCAGCGTGGCGATATAAGCGAATTCGTTGGAGCCGGGGAATTTATAGGTCCCCAGGGTCACCAGGTTGCCCTGGTCGTCTTGCGTGAGGGCATCGGCGTGAAAGTCCACGTGCATATCGTCCTGGCCGGCCGTTGTCACGGTTCTGGCAAAGGATACGTCCGACACAATAGATCCGCTGTTATCCATACGAATGAGGCGTGACCAGGAGTTTTCCAGGTCTGGGATGCTGCCTGAATTAGGGTTCAATTGAATACTGTCACCCACTACGATGTAACCGTTCGCCGATACGGTAATTCCATTGGCCGACCCGCCGTCGATGATCTTTTGCCACTCGGGTTTGCCCAGGGCGTCGGTTTTGATTACAATGATCTTGGAGGTGGGCTGATCGCCGGCAATGGTGATGGTGCCGGTGATCACATAGCCGTCGCCGGCAATTTCGGCGCTGGTGGCCACGTAGCTGTTGGCGCCTTCATAAAAATGCATGAACGTATTGCGTTCGGTAACGCTGGCGTCCTCCAGGTTCTTACAGCCCGACAGCAGCAACAGGGAAAGCGAAATAAAAGAGAGCTTCTTCATTGGAGGAGGGACTTACTTGTTCAGTTTTTTAGGATTGAATCGGTTGTATACGTATCCCAAGGTTACGCTGAGTGTGTTCATTTTGAAAATGCCGTCAACGTAACCACCGGTCGGGAGGGTTTTTGCATAGAGGGCGTAAATGTCGGCCGCGTCGTTCAATTTGGTGAGGCCATAGGAGCCCCGCACTTCGAGAAAGGCGAACCCACCGGTCACTTTCATTTTCGCACCCAGGGCCACGATGGCGCTGGCGTTGACACGGTTCCGGTAGTCGTTCAGCGACAGGGATTGCTCATCCAGCGATGCGGCCTGTTCCTTGGTGCGCGAAAATTTATTGGTGGCGCCCAACAGGTAATCCAGCGAAGCCCCGATGCCCACATAAGGGTTGAACTTGCTTTCCAAAAAACGATACTGCAGGATCACGGGAAGCGTGACCCACGTCTGATTTTCTTTGCCGAGTATGGTGAAATTACGGGGGTCGCCGGTAGCGATCTCGTCGTAGGTTACTTTGTTTTCATATTTGAAGGTCTTCAATATGAAATTCAGTTCTGTGTCGAGCGTCAGTTTCTTGGTCAGCGGCACTTCCACGGCCACGCCACCCTGGAAGGTGATGCCCGGCGAATATTTGCTGGTGCCTTCATTGGCGGCCACATAGCTCACCACGTTGGGCTGGCTTGCATTGGCGCCCAGTTTCACACCGAGTCGATAGATCGGATGCGTGCGGAATGTGCGATACAGGGCGATGAATTCTGCCGGGTCGGTCGTTTGGTTGATCTCGAAGTAGTGATCGGTGCGCAGCAGGTTCAGCATCGCCTCGTCGGCTTTGGCCGGCTCCTCCAGGTAAATGTAGGCGAGACAAAGCAGCTTGTAGGCTTCTACTTTCTCTTGTTGTGAAAACCCATCCTCCAGACATCGCGTCAGCAACTCGGGTATCTCGTGCAGCCGGCCTTGCTCATAGGTGGACCGGGCCAGGCGCAGGGTTTGCGCACAGGAGGTCAGTTGGGCGTGGGCGGTAAAGGCAAAAAAAGCAAAGGGAAGAACGTATAAAACTCTTTTCATGCAAATCAATTATTGTTATCCGGTAAATCAGCACACGTCTTTTCGTACTTGAGGTCGTCGCCAACGAAAATCTCCCACTCGTCTTTGTTGATGTTGCGTTTTACGTTGCCACAAAGAATGTTGGCCATGGTCGGAATTTTTGTAGGCCAGGCGTGGATCGTATGTTCGACCCCCTTCACAGTTTCGATGGAGCTGTGCACGCAAGCCAGCAATTGTTCATCGTCCGGTGTGAAGGCCGCACCCCATACCCAGTCTTTGTGATCACTGAATACGATGGGTTGTTCTTTTAAGCGATCCACATTCCAAAGGCGCACGGTCTTGTCCTTGCTGGCCGTGGCCATGAACTTGCCGGCATGGTTGAACTGGATTTGCTCAATCACCGACGTGTGTCCCGACAACACGCGCAGCACGAGGTTGCTCTGGTTGTCGAAGAGGGTTACCACCCCGGTGTTGTCACCCACCACGATGCGTCGTCCTTCGGGAGCGAAGCAAACGGCGGTGAGGTGTTGTCCCAGATTTTTGTGTTCTGCTACGGTGTAGTTGTTGCGAATGTCCCAAACATACAGGCTTCCGTTCTCGCCTGCACCCGCCAGGAAGTTTCCATCGGGGCTCAGGTCAATGGCATTGATCTTCACCGGCGGAACAATCACCTCGCGGCTCGTGCTCAGGTCCGAATACTTGATGCTCTTACCGGAATTGTCGCGGGCATAAAAGCCTTTGCCATCCGGGGTGAAGTTCAGGTTCTCGATGGCATACGTAAAGCCGGTCACCTTCTTTGGCGCGTCCGACATGTTGTCGAGCGTGTAGACCTCCACATAGTTCTTGGTTTCGCTGATGGAGTTCAACCCTGCCGCGATCAGCAATTTCCCGTCGGCGCTCACGTCGATGGTGTAGTATTGATAGTCGGGACGGTTCACGAGCATCTCCGATTTCCAGTTGTTGTTCACTTCCGTCCAGCGGAAAACTTTGCCGTCGCTGCCACCGGAATAGATCTCGTTGCCGGTAGGGCGGGTCACCAACGTACGGGCGGCGCCGCGGTCGTGGGCTTGCAAGCTTTGGGTGAGGGGATGATCGTATTTTTTCAACGCTGCATACAGGCCGTTGTAGATGTCGTTGTCGTACTCGTACCCGCGGTGGTCGGTATTAAACTTATACGCATGCTGCGCAATGAGGGCTTCCTGCTCCGGATCGTTCAACTCCTTCGACTTCACAGCCATGGCTTTCGCCTGGGCGATGTAGCGTTGACGCAAGGCCTCGGCGGCGTTGTCTTTGGCGATCTGTTCTTGCTGCTTGGCAATCTGTTCCTGCTCCTTGGCAATGGCCTCGTTCTTCAGGGCGCGCTGAGCGTTGAGTTTTGCTTCTTCTGCGTTCTTTTGTGCCTGGATGGCATTTTTCTTTGCCAGCTCGGCGTTTTGAACCGCGCGTTTTTCGGCTTCTTGTGCCAACAGCTTTTGCGCGGCTTCGGCTTTTTGGGCCTCCTCGGCTTCTTCCTTGGCCTTGATAGCCAAAAGCCTGTCGTTATCAGAAACAATGCGAAGGCTATCGGCCCGATCGGCATAGGCAACGGCCAGTTTCCGGGCGTTGTCAGCCTGCGCTTTTTGGAAAAGTGCAAACACCAAAAACGATAAGCATACTACCGTAGCGATACCCATGATGATCCCAAACACCCTGGCCCGTCTCAGCTTGGCCTTCTGCTCCATCTCCTTGATGCGCTGCTCGGTTTCCCATTCTTTCCGGGAATATTCCAGGAAGATAAGCGTGCGTTCAAAGGCGGGGTTATAGCGTTGACCCCAAACGAGCGTGGGCTTGTGCTTGGCTTGCCAGTTCAAGGCAAGCTGCAAATCCGGTGGCCGCCACAAACCGGCTTTACCTACCTGGTACATGGTGGCGGCGTCGGCAAGGCGCGTATACATCTGCACGGCCTCCGCTTCATCGTCCACCCAATTTTTAAGACGCACCCAAATCCGCATGAGACTTTCGTGCGAAATATCGACCATGGATTTGGGCGTGATGTGTGTACCGTGCGCAGGCGTGAGCAAAGATCTTCCCGGTTCCCGGAATTTATCGATCACCTCGGTCACGGCATCTTCCGGCACGTTGGCAATGGCAGCAATTTCGGTGAGGCGCGTCGGGCGGCGTATGCCAAAGTTCTCGCCGCGTTTTTCGGTGACGGCTTTGAACAGTACCTCGCAAATATGTTTTTGTTCTTCCGAAAGTTCGTCGTAGGCTTCGTT
>DATDAV010000125.1:0-2358 GCA_036525235.1 Chryseolinea sp.
CGTATATCCGATTTGCAGATTTTTGAGGCGTGTATAGGATCCGCTTTCCAGGAACCTGTCGGAGTAGACGATGTTGTTGTTACCCGATGCATCCCAGGATGCGCGTGGGAATTCGTTTGAGGTGCCTGGACCTGTCCAACGATTTTGATAGTACCGTTCGGTAACATTGAACGGCCGGTAGAATCCTTCGATATCACGATTCAGGACCGAGAATATCTTTTGGCCATAAGCTCCCTGGAAGAAAACAGAAAGATCCCAGCTCTTATATCCCAGATTGATCGTGAGTCCTCCCGTTACTTTGGGAATGGCGCTGCCCAAATGTTTCCGGTCGTGGTCAGCATCGATGACGCCGTTCTGGTCCTGGTCTTTGTATTTGACATCTCCCGGCTTCACACCGCTTACGGGTAATGCGTGTGTGAAGACATCGGTCTCGTCCTGGAAGATACCTTCCGTTTCATAGAGATAGAACGACCCGATGGGATGACCTTTTTCGGTGAGCGTTAGATAATCGGCGCCGTATGCTCCACCTCTGAACGGGGCGCTAACCTCCAATACTTCGTTATGTAAAGAAGCCGCATTGCCACTGATGGTGTACCGGAAATCTCCGATCGTATTAGAGTAGCTGATCGCCAGTTCCAAACCCTGGTTCAATACTTTGCCATCGTTTACCCACGGTGCGCTTGCTGTGCCGGAAGAGGATGGCAAGGGCCGTCTCACCAGCAAGTCAGTTGTTATTTTGTGAAAGTAATCGAGCGAGGCGGTGAACTTGCCGTTGAGGATCGCGATGTCGGCACCGACGTTGAGCTGGTTGCTGGTTTCCCAATGTACCCGGCTGTTGCCAAGATCAGAGACCGCATAGCCTACGCCTTTCACGGCGCCGAATGGATAATTATAGCCGGTATTGATCTGATCGGTGAAGGCATAGTTACCGATCTCCTGATTGCCGATCGAACCGTAGCCGGCGCGCAGTTTCAGCAGGTCGATCAGTTCATTGTCGACGAGAAATGATTCTTTGTCAAGACGCCATCCCACAGATCCGGCATAAAAATTTCCCCAACGATTGTCCGGCCCAAACCGGGAAGAGCCATCCCTGCGAAGGGTGACCGAGGCCAGGTATTTATCATTGAAGTCATAATCCACTTTTCCGAAAAATGACAACAACGCATTGCCTGTTTTGGACTCGGCTGTTTCCACGAGCCCCAATCCTTTGCCGAGGTAGACGAGGTTTGATTCCTGGTCCGGAAAATTCTTCTGACTGGTGTTGAGCGAATAGTTGTCTACTTTAATGGACTCCGTGCCGAGCAGGAATGTGAAATGATGATCGGTAAAGTTTTTAGTATAGGTTAGAAAATTACTGAACGTGATGGTTTGGAATCTTCCGTCGGTAACGTCGAGACGGTTGATGTTGTTGATCCGGTTATTGGTTCCCCACGTCCGGTCGAACCGCCGCTGGTTCTGGCTGTTGAAGTCGATACCGACATTGGAGGTGAGCTTAAGCCCCTCAACCGGTTCAATGGCGACGAAGAATTTTCCGAACAACCGGTTACTCAACAGTTTGTTATTGTTGTAGGCCAGCATGCCCACGGGATTGTAGCCATCTCCAAACAGATCATACCGCTGCGGCAGGTCGGCAAAATTTCCCTGGGCATCGTATACAGGAATGGCGGGTGTGCGGAAGAAAGCATAGCGTACAACACTGCCGCCGTTGCCACCGGCGCCGTCGCCCGAGCTGCCGACAAGGTCGGTTGTTGCTTTAGAGATGTTCAGGTTGACGCCCGCCTTTAACCATTTTTTAATTTGCGAATCAACGTTCACGCGGCCCGTCACACGGCTATAGTCGCTGCTCTTGATGATGCCCTGCTGCCCGAAGTAGTTGCCGGAAACAAAGTATCTCGTCTTGCTGTCGCCACCCGATAGGGAGATGCTATGCGTTTGCAGGATGGCGTCTTGCCGCATGATCTCGTCGACGTAGTTCACATCGGGAAGTGTCGCGAGCATGTCGTCGGTGATCAGCTTGCGGTAGAAGAGTGGATTGGTTTTCGTGGCGTTGTCGGTATTGGCCGCTTCGTTGTAGATTTCGGCATACTGCGCAGTGTTGGCCATCTTGATCAGACGGCTCGGTCGCTGGACACCTACCTGGCTGTTGAACTGGATTTTCGGAGCGCTGGTGGTTCCGGATTTTGTCGTGACAATCACCACGCCGTTGGCAGCACGGGCACCGTAAACCGCCGTAGCGCTGGCATCTTTCAGTACGCTGATGTTCTCAACATCCTGCATGGATACGGACGTGATGTCCAGTGTCGGAACACCATCGACAATGTATAGCGGACTGTTACCGCTGTTGATCGAGCCGACACC
>DATDAV010000126.1:0-8199 GCA_036525235.1 Chryseolinea sp.
AGACCAGCGACCGGAAAAAAACGTCGATCGGCAACAAAAGCTATTCGAATTATATCAACAACGAAAAGTTTAAATACGAATACCAGTACGTGCGGAACATGCTGCAGCTGAACAACGGTGCCGATAAGCACATCAAGTTTAGCGAGATTGGTGAGCTTTCGGGCATCTATCAAACCGAGTGGAGCTGGTCGCCTTTGTTTGCCGATTTCGACAACGACGGCAACAAGGACCTCATTATCACAAACGGTTTCCCGAAAGACATCACCGACAAGGACTTTGCCAACTACCGCGCCGACGTGGGCAACATCGCCAGCAACCGCAGCCTGATCGATTCCATTCCCATCGTGCGCATTCCCAACTATGCCTTTAAAAACAATGGCGACCTCACCTTTAGCGACGTCACCAAAACGTGGGGCCTCGACAAACCTTCGTTCTCCAACGGCGCCGCGTTTGCGGATTTTGACAATGACGGCGACCTGGACTACGTCGTGAACAGCATCAACGATAAAGCGATGTTGTACGAAAACACCCTGTATGCAGGAAAGGAAAAGAAAAGCAAAATGAACTTCCTTCGCATCAAGTTGAAGGGAACCGAAAAGAACCCTGCCGGCATCGGCGCGAAAGTGACGCTTCACTATGGTGGTAAAATGCAATACAGCGAGGAGTCGATTTATCGCGGCTTCCTGTCGTCGGTGGAAGAGACCCTGCACTTTGGACTCGACTCGACGGCTTCGGTGGATTCCGTAGTCGTAGAATGGCCCGATGGAGGCAGTCAACTCTTGCGTGATGTGAAGATCAATCAGGTGTTGACCGTTGCCTATGCGCCGGATAAAAAAGAAGAAATGAAGACGGCTGCCCCCGCCTTGGCGGAAACGCTGTTCCAAAAGAGCGATAAGAAGCTGAACATTTTGTTCAAACACCCCGAAGAAGATTTTATCGACTTCAATCTGCAGCGCACTATCCCGCACAAGTTTTCGCAAGCCGGTCCCGGTTTGTCTGTGGGCGATGTGAACGGCGACGGCCGGGAAGATTTTATTGTTGGAGGATCCACTCATGTCAACGCACAAGTATACCTTCAAAAACCGGATGGTACGTTTGCATCAACGGTGAAGAATGAAATGAACCCCAGCAAGCTGGAAGAGGACGAGGGCTTATTGCTGTTCGACGCTGACAACGATCGCGACCTGGACCTCTACATTGTGAGTGGCAGTTGGGAAGGTCAGGCCGACGCCAGTGCTTATCAGGATCGATTATATCTCAACAACGGAAAAGGAGCCTTCACCCAAAGCGCCGATGCACTTCCTGAAACGAAAGCCAGTGGTTCCTGCGTACGCGCAGCCGATTTTGACGGCGACGGCGACCTCGATCTTTTTGTCGGCGGCAGGGTAGTGCCCTCGCAATACCCGACACCACCCCAAAGCTATTTGCTGCGTAACGACAAAGGTAAGTTCACCGATGTGACCAAAGAGGTGAGTGAGGCCTTACAGTTCGCCGGCATGATCACCGATGCTGTGTGGACCGATTTCGACAAAGATGGAAAAGTAGACTTGCTGGTGGTCGGTGAATTTATGGCGCCAACCTTCTTCAAGAACAATGGAAAAACACTGGTGAAAGTAGACGCTTCCGGTGTTGAACAACACAAAGGCTGGTGGAACAGCATTGCCGCCGCCGATTTCGACAACGATGGTGACACGGACTATGTGGTGGGTAACCTGGGTAACAACAATGCCTTTGATGTAACCGCTGAAACACCGCTGAAACTTTTTGCCAAAGACTTCGATGGCAACGGCAGCGTAGATCCCGTGCTCGCGTGCTACATGCGTGTGTCGATGGACAGCGAAGAGAAGAAATTGTATCCCGTACATTTCTGGGATGAATTGAACTCGCAAAGTCCCAAGTTCCGAAACAAATACTCCCGCTATAAACAATACAGCAAAGCCACCGCCGACCAGGTGTTGACCGCCGACGACCTGAAAGACGCCATGATCCTGGACGCAAACGACATGGCCTCCAGCTATATCGAAAACAAGGGCAACAGCACCTTCGCGTTACGCGCCCTGCCCACGCTCGTGCAGGTGGCTCCCGTTAACGGCCTCGTAGCCGACGATGTGAACGGCGACGGCAACACCGACGTGGTGATGGTCGGCAATGACTATGGCAACGAAGTGTTCATCGGTCGCTACGATGCCTTCACTGGCCTCGTGTTGCTGGGCGATGGCAAAGGCGGATTTCATACCTTGCCTTCTGCACAGAGCGGCTTCTACACCCACGGCGACGCCAAGGCGCTGGTGAAACTCTATGGTGCAAAAGACAACGAGATCTTCCTGGCCTCACAAAACCGGGATAGCCTGGCCGCGTTCACACGCAAAACCACAGTGCCGATGCACATGGTAGCGGTTGAATCCGGCGACCGTTGGGCAGAGCTGACCCTGGAGGATGGACGGAAACAACGCGTAGAATTTTATTATGGCGTGGGCTACTTGTCGCAATCTTCACGCAAGTTGTCGGTGTCACCCAAAGTAAAAGAGGTGGTGATCTACGATGCATCGGGGAAATCCCGAAAAGTGTCGCGGGCCGCGATTTAGTTTTAAAATAAAAATGAAACGCCTTTCCGTGTGAAGACATGCGGAAAGGCGTTTTTATTTGAAGGAGGAGGGACTATGATTTCGGGGTTGCCTTTTTTTCCGGGGCTTTCTTTGCTGCCGGTTTCTTTACCGGTGGCGCATCGCCAAACAGGCTCGCTGCCGGCGCGAGGTCCTCTACAAAAACGGGCTCCGGGATTTGCGTGCCGCAGTGTTTGTTGAGTTGCTGGATCAGGTATTTGCTGAGCTCGGGCGAGTGCAGCTCTTCGTGCTGGTGCATAAAGAAATACACTTTCTCAACGCCTTGTTCCATCCAGGCCTTGATTCGTTGCACCCAGTCATCGATGCGCGTGTAGTCGGTGGGATGGAGGCCGTTGCCCACGAAGCGGATGAAGGCTTCGGGAGTCGATAGATGCATATGGACGCAATCTCTTCTCCCGGATGCGTCGGTTATGATGGAGCCTGCGTGGTTTCGTTCCAGCATGTTGAATACGGCCGTGTTGGCCTCGGCTTCGCTGAACCACTGCGGGTGACGCAGTTCTACGAAAAGATCGAGATCTTTGGGCAGCGATTGGATGAAGGCTTCCATCGTGTCCAGTGTTTTGGGAGCCATGCCGGGGTGGGGCATGAGAAAAAGCGGGCCCAGTTTTTTTCCAAAACCGCTAACGCCTTCCAGGAACTGGTCGGTTTTTTCCTTTACATCTTTCAATCTTTTGATGTGCGTGATCTGGTCGGTGAACTTGGGGCAGAACTTGAAGTCGTCGCCCACCTTGGCGGCCCAACCTTGGGTTTGTGAAAATGTGGGCATGCGATAGAAGGTGGCGTTCAGTTCGATGCAGTTGAAATGTTTTGCGTAGTGGTTCAGAAAATCCGCTTCTTTGGTTTTGAGGGGATAAATCTTTCCCACCCAATCTTTGCGGCCCCACTTGGCGCAGCCCACAAAGATCTGGGGTGTGTGACCCAATGCTTTATTTTTTTTCAGGATCGTGCCTGTACCTTCTGCATCGGGAGGCAGGCGGAAGTCCACCTGGCTGATGTCTTCGTTCTCAACTTTTCCAAAGTCCATGGGAATAAAGGTACAAAATGAACGGGGAATGAAAATGTTCGCGGCCGGTGTTCGAATGTGAAGTATCCATCAAAAAAACTTCACATAGAAAAAATCAGCGTGAGGCCGTCGCCATTTTCTTCTTCCACCAATTTTTCAACCACAACCCTTTCCACATCCACAAACCGGTGAGCACCACGCCCGGGAAGAGAATGAAACGAACCACGATCACGGCTTCGGGCCGCTCGGCCACGGGGCCATAGATGTAGCCAATGATGGGAATGCTGGCGATGATGTGGACCCAGCGCAATATTTTTCGTTCGGTGGCATTGGTCATAACGATGATCTTGGAAATGACGATAGTTTGATTTTGGATTAGTGTTGAATCCGGGGCAGGCCGGTCAACGGGTGTGAATGTATTGCTTCAGCGTGTTCACGTAGTCTTCGAAAGCCTTGATCCCTTTTTTGGTGATGCTGCAGGTGGTCAGCGGCTTCTTTCCTTTGAAAGATTTCTCTACGGCAATGTAGCCCGCCGCCGAAAGCTTGTCGAGCTGCACGCTGAGGTTGCCGGCCGTGCTGTTGGTCTTTTCCCGGATGTAGGTAAATTCAGCCGAGGCCACACTCATGAGCAACGACATGACCGCCAGCCGCAACTGGGCATGCAAAAGCGGATCGAGTTCTTTGAACATGGATCAGGCCTCTTTTATTCGCAGCATGATGCCGGGAATGATATAGCCCACCGTCACGGCCAGGGCGCCCAGTAAGGGCTGCCAGGGATTTCCTAAAACAAACGAGAGTGCCCCACAGATCCAGAAGCAGATGCCCCCCACGATGAGCGGCCGGAATTTTATCATCACACCCGAAAGCAGGGTGGGCAGTGCGCTAATGACCAGAATGATCGGGTTGAGCTGGTAGTTGACGGCCCTGCCAAAGCCCACCAGCGTGAAAATGACCACACCGAAGCAGAGCCACATCCACATGTTGATGCGGTCCAGGTGTGTGGCCATGCGTTGTTTTTTGCTCTGCCTGTAGCCGATATAAAGCGATATGAGCCACGCGGGGATGATGATTACCCAAACGATGTAGGGGCGGGAATAGCGCGCCATAAGCAAAGCAAACATGCCCAGGTTGGCCAAGGCGATCACACTTCCCCAAAGCAGGAAGTACACACTGTTGTTCCGGATGTTGCCCTTGGTGAGGCTGATCATTTCCGTGATGATGGCCAGGCTTTTTTGCGTGGTGAGAGCTTCGTTGTCGGGTTTCATAAGGGTTGTTTTTTGGTGGACAGGCATTCCAGCCGGGCTTCTGGTTTGAATCAGCGCCAGGTTCAGGCAGAAATGCTTGTATTTAGGTTGTTGAGTAAATATACAGCTATATCGTAAACTAGTTTATATTATAAACCAAAATATTTTCTGTTAGACCGTCATACCCGCTTGAACCATCTTAAAAGTGCCTGGGTTTTCACCATAAAGCGCTTCTTTCTACTTTTGGCGCGTTAACGACAATCTATGTTCACTGGAATTATCGAGACCCTGGGCCAGGTAGCCGCCCGGGAACAGGAAAATGCCAACACCCATTTTAGGATCGCCAGCACCCTGAGCCACGAGTTGAGGGTGGACCAAAGTGTTTCCCACAACGGCGTCTGCCTCACCGTGGTAAAAATAGACGACGGCGCCTATTGGGTGACCGCCATCCATGAAACCCTCCAAAAGTCCAACCTAGGCCGTCTGAAAGCCGGCGATAAGGTGAACATCGAACGTTGCATGCTCAACAACGGCCGCTTCGACGGCCATATCGTGCAGGGTCATGTGGACCAGGTTGGCACCGTAAAAGCCATCGCCGAAGACAGTGGAAGCTGGCTTTTCGATTTTGAATATGATGCATCGCAAGGGAATGTCACGGTCGAGAAGGGTTCCATCGCCGTGAACGGTGTGAGCCTGACCTGCTATAACAGCGAAGCGGGCAGGTTTAGGGTGGCCATCATTCCCTATACCCACGAACACACCAACTTTCACCAGCTCAAAGTGGGCGACACCGTGAACCTGGAATTCGACATCATCGGGAAGTATGTCAAGCGTTTGTTAAAGAATTGATTTTGGTGCCGGGTATCGGCGGGGTTTCTCTACCTTCATAGAAAACAAACCCTCAACGTTATGATCGATCAACTCATCAAACTCGTGGAGCAACACGCCGGGGAAGCGATTGTGCAGAACAAGGCCGTGCCCGACCAGTTCAACAACTCCGCCATCCAGGAGGTGGCGCAGCAGATCTTTGGCGGCCTGCAAAACCAGGTGGGCCAGGGTAACTTTCAGGATGTGACCGCGATGTTCAATGGCTCGTCCGGTTCGCTGGCGGGCAACCCGATGGCGGCGCAAATGATCACCAACATTGCCGGCAGCCTGGCCTCTAAATTCGGCGTGTCGCCACAGGCGGCCCAAAGCATTGCGGGAAATTTGATTCCGCAAGTGATGAACCAGTTCATCAACAAAACCAACGACCCGAACGACTCGGACTTCGACCTGCAAAACATGATGCGCTCATTTAGCGGCAACAGCGGAGTGGACATTGGCGACCTGCTGGGAAAGGTCACGGGTGGCTCTTCATCGCAGGGTTCGGGTGACCTGGGCGGGATGCTGGGAAAAATATTCAATTGAGAAAAACAGGCCGGATTCACTTGGGAAGAACTCCTCACAACAGTGGCGGAGTTCTTTTCTTTTCTACACGCACCATGACGGCGCTTTGCAGGGTGTAGCCAATCCATCCGCTGGCAATCCCGATCACACCCCCCACCAAAATATCGCCCGGATAATGAACGCCAAGATAGAGGCGGGTATAGGTCATGGCAAAAGCCCAGAGGTATAACCAGGTGATCCAGGGTTTGGTTGGACGGAACAGCAGGGAGAAGAAGGTGGCCGTTCCCAAGGTGTTGGCCGCGTGGCTGGAGGCAAATCCGTACATGCCCCCTTTGTATCCGTTCACCAAATGGATCAGTCCGGTAAGCGAAGGCTCCTGCGATGGCCGAAGGCGCGCAAAGAAAGGTTTCATAAAACCGGAGGTGATCTGATCGCAGAGCAGGATGGTGATGGTAATGCCCAGCAACGGTACCCAGCAATCTTTTTTATAGTCGCGGATCACGAGGTAAAGCAGGAAAAGATAGAGGGGGAGCCACACAAAGGTCTCGGTGAAAAACAACATGAGGGGATCGAGCCACGGTGTGTGCAAACCATTGAAGAAGAGGAGAAGCTCCTTATCCCATTCGAGTAAACGATCAAGCATAGCTACGAATATAAGGTAGCTTTTTCATTTTCCTGCATCATCCAGTCAAATGCTTCGTCCATAGAGGGAAAGGGCTGGAAAGAAATGTGGAAATGCTCGACTTGCAATTGTATGTTCTGAAGATAAGCGATCACGCGCTCGTCGTGGGCGTCGGGGCGGATGAAGGCGATCCGGCGGAGGCCGTTGCGGGAGGCTTCGGGGATGATGTTCTGGAACAACCATGCCTGGTCTTCCGACGCGATCGGTCCCTGGTGGACCACGTCCGACATCCAGTTGGGCGTGTTGTAGACTTGCAGAAATTCCAGCGCTTTGGAAAATACCATCCGGTATTGTTCGCTGCTGATGGGGCCGCGCCAGATCACGCCGGTGGAATTTACGGTGGCGTCGAAAAAGATCTTGGCATAGGGTTCGTCCAGCAGCATTTGCCGTTTCACATTCTCGGGTTTGCGCAGGTGCACGGTGAACTCCGTGAACTTGTTCAGTTCGCTTTGCACGTCAACGCCCCCCCCGAGCGCTTCGCATTGCAATTTCACCAGGTAGAGCCCCAGGCCTTTGCCTTCGGTGTGGTGGTGGAAGCGGCGGTAGAGCTTGAACATGTTTTCGCGATGCGTGTTCAGGTCTATACCCAGGCCGTTGTCTTTGACGCGGATCACAAAATAGCGCGGCTCTTCCGAACTGCTCACCTCCACGACCGGCGCGCGGTCCGGCGAACGGTACTTGATGGCGTTGCTGATGAGGTTGTACAGAATGCTGTGCACCATGGGCTTCACCGAATACAAAACCGGGCAGTGTTCCACGTCGATCTTGAGGTGGACGCTATGGGCCGTGATCTCTTTCTCCAAGGTTTTGTGTATGTGATTTAATTCGGCAGACAAGTTGATCTTTTGACGAATCTGAAAAATGTCCTGGCGGATGTCGATGATCTTGCTGAGTTCCCGGATGATCTCATCCAGTCGCAGAGTGGAGGACTTGATGTGGGCGAAGACCTCGGCAACATCGCTGGGAATGTTTTCGGGTTTTATGAATTTCAACAGACCCAACAGGCTGGCCACCGGACCGCGAAGGTTGTGTGAGACGGTATAGGAAAACTGGCGCAACTCGTTGTTGTGCTTCACCAACTCCGTGTTGGTTTCCATCAGGTCTTTGTTCTTCCGGATCAGTTCCGACTCCAGTTCCTGGTTCTTATTGAACAGCCTGCCGCGTTGTTCTTCGATGAGCCGGTTGGCTTCGATGAGCATTTCCTGGTTCACTTGCAGGCTTTCGCTTTGCGCGTGGATCTCTGAATTTTGCGCTTCG
>DATDAV010000127.1:0-1485 GCA_036525235.1 Chryseolinea sp.
GATCTTGTTGATCTCGGCCAGCGGGTCCTTGATGACCCATTTGCTGAGCTTCTTGAACTCCGGGTACATGCCATCGGGAATGCCCATCAGCTTGCGGAAATCCGGAATGGAGATGAAGGGCGTCTCGCCATGGCGGGTGTCCTCGTGCAGGTAATCGACGAACAGCTCGTACAGGGCCAGGGCGTGCTTGCTCTGGAACTGGTTTTGCAGGCTCAGGCTGATGCGCGCGTACATCTTGGGGTTATACAGGCGCTTGCGCAGCATCGGGCCGAACGCGTAGGTGCAGACGCCGTCCTCGATCTCCACTTCCGCCAGCAGCGTGGTGGCTCCCCAGACTTCCTTGTCCTTGCGGATCACGTTCCATTCGAGCACCGAGCCGGTCAGCCCCTTGAGCGTCTCTTTCAGATGCGCGAGGTTCCTGCTGGCGTAGCCCAGCCCCTTCATGAGATCCGCGACCAGGATGCTGTGCGTCTCGGCGGTCGGCAGCTCATCGTAGGCGTTGGCCAGGAGCCAGTTCCAGATCCGGCGCTCCAGCTGTCCGATACGGTTCTCTACCTGGATGGCGGCGCTGTGTTTGATGACTTCCTTCTTGGTATTCAACATCGCATCCCTTCTCCTTGAGAAGACTTCCAGCAAAACGTAGTGGAATCGGTGAAGACTTTCAATGAAAAATCTTCACTGAAAATACGGACTCCTTTGCAACAGGCTGCACAAATCTCTTCACCGGAAGCGGCTCCGCTCCAAAGGGGGAGTTTGCCTAAACCCTTGAAAATAAAGGGATAGATTTTTTTGCACAAATCTCTTCACCGGAAGTGCACAAATCTCTTCACCGGTTTTGTGCAATAAGTTGATATAAAAGGGATTTCTCCATTTTTTTAGCCTTGCACAAATCTCTTCACCGGAACGCACAAATCTCTTCACCGAACAGCACAAATCTCTTCACCGGAAGGCCTTCAACACATTGATATATAAGGCGTTTTGGCTCCGCAAAACTCTTAAAACTTTTAAAACTCTTAAAACGACGACACGCGCGCGCGCGAGCCGTCTGTCGTCGTCGTTTTTTTTGAAGGAAGGAAAAGAAGAAAAAAACGGCATTGTCCAAAACAAGCCTCCTCACTCAAGGCTACGGATGAAAACACTGGGATGTCATACGAAAGGGTGACGGATACGGGGTGTAAAAGCCCCTCATGAGAGATAATCCATGGAGTGGGCAAATTGTTACGTGGTTTTTTGCCGCGTCATATCTTTCTTCAGAGGGAAAGTAACCAGGGGGGCAAGCAACCTTCCAGATATGCCCTCTTGAGCGCCAGGAATGACCGTAGAGAGGCATCCACAACTTTTTGGAGGTGTGGTAGCCGAAAAGCATCCGACGCATTCTACCGGCAATTACGGGGCTTCTGGAGGCATGGAGGAAGAAGGGCTGTGATTCCATGGTTTTTTCCCCCTATGCAATTGCTCCCGGTGGCTGGGGGTGGCGGTGGAGTT
>DATDAV010000128.1:0-29721 GCA_036525235.1 Chryseolinea sp.
TGACGAGCTCTTTGTTGTCTTCCATCACATGCTCATCATAAGACAGCGAAGGTATGATCACCAGGTCGTTCTTTTTTATTTCCCGGATGTTTACCGGATTGACAGAAAAGAAACCGACATCCATTTTCAGCTCCTTCACAAAGCCAGCGATACGGACTTCGATCATCGACTTGTTGCCCATCGCCCGCCAATACTCGTTGGCCCGGGTCAGAATTTCATATGAACCCGTGATGCTGCTCAGGTTCACATCCCCTTTGGGGACAACTATGGTTACTTGTTTCATATCAAAAAGCTTTAACCAAAGATGGGTGATTATTTTGTCCAAATCAACCCGACACAATGTCTATTTCACACTCCAATGATACCAAATTCAGACGGTAGTTTTGTCGTGTTCATATGAAAAAATCAAGTCTCGAAAGAAGAAGACCATGTGCACAGAGGGTCTCATTCTTTGAAGTCAACTACGGATAACGAATAAAAAAAACATGAAACAAAAGATCATTTTAATAACCGGAACGAATAGCGGGTTTGGTTGGCTTGCGGCCGGCAGTTGCGCCGCATTGGGACATAAAGTATATGCCACCATGCGCGACACAAAAGGTCGCAATGCGGAGAAGGCAAAGGCTTTGGTGCAGCAGGCAAACATAGAAGTATTGGATGTGGATGTCACCCATGGAAAGTCTGTCACCGATGCGGTGGCGACTATCATAAAGAAAGAAGGTAGAATAGATGTGGTGGTCAACAACGCCGGGATCTACGCCACGGGAATTGCCGAGACGTTTACCGAAGACGATTTAGACAAGGTAATGGACGTAGACGTGAGAGGCCCCTGGAGAATCATTCGGGCTGCCCTGCCGCACATGCGCAAACAGGGAGAGGGATTAATTATAAATATTTCCAGTGTATCGGGTCGCTTCTCTTCACCTTTCATGACGGTCTACAATAGCGCCAAGTTTGCCGTAGAAGGTCTGACAGAAGGCTTGCACTATGAAGTAAGGCCCTTGGGCGTGGACGTGGTGATGATACAGCCCGGTGCATTTCCTACGGATATCTTCGGGAAGATCGTAACCGGTTCAGACACCACCGTTATTGCCGGCTATGGCGACCTGGCAAAAGTTCCGGAACAAATCGGCGCCGGTGTAGGGCAAATGTTTGAAGCCATGAAACCTGACCCTCAATGGGTTGCCGATGCCATTGTGAAACTGATTCAAACCCCCAAGGGCAAAAGGCCTTTGCGGACGGTGGTGGATCCTGCCACCGGAGACTTCGCTGAGCTCGCCAATAAACATGTAAAAGAGCAGTACGACAATTTCCTGACGGCATTTGGCATGCAAGTCATGCTAAGCTGATGGTCAGCGTATAGATTTTCAAAAACAAAAACTAAAAAAAATGACAACGACAAAAGATTTCACCACTACCCTATTGGTAGACCAGACCCCGAAAGAAGCTTTCCACGCCATCAACAACGTTCGCGGCTGGTGGTCGGAAGACATTGATGGCGGCACGAGCAAGCTCCACGATGAGTTTGACTATCGCTACGAAGACGCCCACAGCTGCAGGATGAAGCTCGTAGAAGTTGTTCCTAACGAAAAAGTCGTTTGGTTGGTCATGAACAACTACTTCAATTTCACAAAAGACACCACCGAATGGACGGGTACAAAAGTCATTTTTGATATCTCAAAGCAAGGTAACAAAACAGCGGTCCGCTTTACGCACCTGGGTTTGACTCCGGAATACGAGTGCTTTGACATGTGCTCCGATGGCTGGACACATTACATACAGAAAAGCTTACCCGCCCTGATCACCACCGGCAAAGGCATGCCCAACGGCAAGAGCAAACCCGCCAGAACAAAACACGAAGAGAAATTCCGGACTGCCTAGCCGGATGGAACATTCTTGGATCCGCTTGCCCCGGAGACATGATTTGAAATCCGGAGCAGGCGTTTACAGATTTGAGCAATACTTCTAACAACCAAAAAATGAAAGCACAAGATTACACGACAACGATAGCGGTCAATGCCACCGCACAGGCCGCCTTCCAGGGCATTAACCGTGTTACAAAATGGTGGACGGAAAATCTCGAAGGCCGTTCGGAGAAATTAAATGACGAATTCACCGTCCGGTTTGGCGACGTTCATGTTTCAACGCAAAAACTGGTGGAAGTCATTCCCGACAAAAAAGTGGTATGGCTCGTCACCGACAGCAACCTCAATTTCATTGGAGACAAACACGAATGGACCGGCACAAAGATCAGTTTCGAAATCTTTGAGCAGGATAAAAAAACTCAAATCCGCTTCACACACCTGGGCTTAGCGCCAACCGTGGAATGCTTCGACGCCTGTTCGAATGCGTGGGGACAATATATACAGCAGAGCTTATCGAGCCTGGTCAACACCGGTAAAGGCCACCCCACCCCCAAGGAAGTCGAAACAGTGACGGCAAAAAAATGACGCCCAGCCACTGACGGAGACGCACTTGAGGTCGTAGCCGCTTAAACGAAAGAGATTTTCAACGGGAGACAATAAACATTTTTGTTTCTTTTTTTCTTAATTATTTGGGTAACTAAAAAGTTACCTGTACGTTTGAGTAACTTAAAAGTTACGTATTATGACAAAAACCATAAATCACCAATTCTTCTTTCCCCACCCCCCTGAAATGGTGTGGGAATATCTGACCAACGCTGAACTGATGGCCCAATGGCTGATGAAAAACGATTTTCAACCCATCGTAGGCCATGACTTTCAATTCAGAACAAACCCCATACCCAGTCTCGACTTTGATGGCATTTGCCATTGCACGGTACTCGAGATCATTCCCTTCAAAAAGCTCTCTTATTCCTGGAAGGGCGGGCCCGGCGGGGGCAAGATCACGCTGGATACGGTCGTTGTCTGGAAATTGCAACCCAAAGAGAAAGGCACGGACCTTTTGCTGGAGCACAGCGGTTTTTCAGAGATCGAAAACCTGAGCTTCTACAACGGGATGACCGATGGCTGGCTGAAAAATTTACAAAAGATGGCAGAACGTTTAAGCGCCAAATATGGTACAACCAAGATTTGATGCCTTCCAGGCCATCGCCGACCCGAGCAGGCGGAAGATGCTAAGGCTGCTTTCAAAGGACACCCTTACCATCAACAACCTGGGGGAACATTTTGACATGAGCCGTCCCGCGGTCTCGAAGCACGTCAAAATATTGCATGCTGCGGGATTCATTTCGATCCAGGATATTGGCCGGGAGCGGCATTGCACCCTGAAGCAAGATGGCTTCCACCAGCTGCAGGGGTGGATCGATTACTTTGACAAGTTTTGGGTATCTAAATTAAAAACGCTGGAAACCCTATTGAACAACAAATCACTGAACAAAAAATAACTCCAAATTTTATGATAACAGAAACAAAAAAAGCGCTGACCACGGAAGAAGTGGCAGCCCGTTTTGACACCCTAGCCCAACAAGAACGCTGGTTTGAGATCCAGGACGAGCTTTTTGCCGACAACGTGAGAAGCATAGAGCCTCCCCACTCGGTCTATATGAAGGACGCCGAAGGTAAAAGTCTCGTTCGCAAAAAAGCCGAAGCTTTCGTGGCAAAGGTGCAGACCGTTCACCGAGCGCATACCACTCACCCTATTGTGGCCGGCGATCATTTTGCCGTAGGCCGGGAAATGGATTTTACGGTGGAGGGTTTTGGAAAAGTCGTCATCAACGAGATCATGTTCTATGAAGTGAAAGATGGCCAGATCGTGCTGGAGCAATTTGTCTATTAGCAACCGTGACCATCGTGTCTCTTCATCCGCGACACGATGGTCACGAAAAGATCGCTCTGTCCATTAAATTTACTTGCCTTGTTCAACCTGTCCGGCAAACGCCCTGGTTTCCTTCCGCAACCCTCAAATACCAAACTATGAAAACATCCTTCTTTTGTCTCTTTGCTTTTATATGCTTCGCTCTCCCCCATGCCGGGGCACAAGAGCTACGCACGAAAATCCCCGCGTCAAGTCCGGGTCAGCGTATCGAACAGGATTTTGGGCTGGGGACGATATCGGTGAAGTATTACCGGCCCAATACGAAGGGCAGAAAGATCTTTAACGGCATGGAGCCTTATGGGATTGTCTGGCGGACCGGGGCCAATAACGCTACCGTCATACAACTCACGGACACGATCCAGGTAGAAGGTCATACCTTGCAACCCGGCGCCTACTCACTTTTTAGTATTCCCGATGCCAATGAGTGGACTGTTATATTTAATAAAAATATTGATCAGTGGGGTGCCTACTCATACGATGAAAAACAAGATGTGCTTCGTGTGAAAGTAAAACCAACCAAATTGAACACGAAGGTTGAAACGTTAACCATTCAATTTGCCGATGTTCATGAGGAAGATTGTCTGCTTCAGATCCTTTGGGAAAATACAAGCATAAACCTCCATTTGACAACCGATGTGGATAACCGGATCATGGCCAATATTCAAGAGGCGATGAAGGGTGAGAAGAAGCCTTATTATATGTCGGCTATCTGGTGTTATAATCATAACCGGAATCTCGACCAGGCGCTTCAGTGGATGCAGGAAGCGAATAAGGCTCAGCCGCAGGCTTATAATGTGAAATATTGGTTGGCGCGGTTGCAGTTGAAGACGGGGGATAAGAAGTCGGCGGTTGTTTCGGCGAATGAGGGGTTGAAGTTGGCGTTGGAGGAGAATAATGCGGAGTACATACGGTTGAATAAAGAGGTGTTGCGTGATGCTGGGGGGAATTAGGTTCGGCAGTCTGAAGACTGCCAATAGGCTTGGCACAAGTGGGAACACTTGCGCCAGTCACTTTGTGGAAACACTTGCTCCAATACGTTAAAATTCTCTTTATTTGTGGGAATACTTTGATTGAACTATGAGTAGAAGCTATACCGTTTACCAAATCAATTCCTTTACAACCAAAAAATTTACGGGCAACCCGGCGGGTGTGGTGGTGAATGCAGAGGGATTAAGTGACCCGGAAATGCTCTTGATTGCGCGTGAGCTGAAAAACTCTGAAACGGCTTTCATCTTTTCTCCCGGTGAAAAGCATAGCGGGTACGATGTGGAGGTCAGATTCTTTACCCCTACCACCGAGGTGCCCATTTGTGGCCATGCGACCATAGCAGCGCATTTCGTGAGAGCATTGGAACGACAGGCTCACCCGGGGCAAACGGTGTTGCAAAAAACGAAGGCTGGAATTCTTCCCATCGAGATCCTGGATTCTGACGGCAATTTGAAGATCAAAATGACGCAGGGCAACATCGCATTTGAGCCTGTCAGCGAGCTCAACAAATCCAACTTGCTAAAAGCGTTGGGGATTGACGAAAGTGAGCTTAGCAAGGATTGTCCGATTGAAATTGCGTCTACGGGGCATTCCAAAGTGATGATTGGCATAAACTCGAGGGAGAAGCTTAATCGATTATCGCCCGACCTGGGGGAATTGAAAAAGATTAGCGCTGCGATCCGTTGTAATGGGTATTTTGTGTTCACGTTTGATTCGGATAGTCCGGAAATTTTGACGCATGGCAGAATGTTTGCTCCGGCCATTGGTATTGATGAAGATCCGGTGACGGGTAATGCCAATGGGCCTCTGGGTGCGTATATTGTAAAGAATAGGTTGACGAATTTTGATGGCGATCGGTTTTCTTTTGTTGCCAAACAGGGGGAGGCTATGGGGAGACCGGGGACGATGGAGGTGTTTGTGGATGTTCAAAACAGGCTTCCGTTGAAGGTGGAGATTTTGGGGGAGGCAGTGCCTGTGTTTAAGACGATTATTGAGCTTGCATAAATAGTAGATTTAGAGGCAGTCTGAAGACTGCCGATATAGTAGGCACAAGTGGGAACACTTGCGCCAGCCCATCTTACACATCGAACTGCATGCTGATTTCGTGTTGCAGGAATTCAACGAAACGTGTGAAGTATTCGGGGTATGTTTTGTTGGCCATGATCGCTACGTAGTGCTTTCGTTTTAGTCCTGCTTTTCCAATCTTCACTGCCTTCAACGAGCTGTTCCGGAGGTAGGGCTGTGCCGCCCATTTTGCCATGACCATAATTCCCATGTCTGCCTTTACCATTTCAATGGATGCCTCCGTCAGCGGAATGGCCGTGATCTTTTTGGGCGCTACTTTGGACGGCGCCAGGAAGAATTGGTGGACGGTAACCGTCTCCAGTGGAAAGGAGTGGATAAGAAGGTGTTCGTTTGCAAAGTCTTTGGGAAGGACAAACTTTTTATCGACCCACGCGTGGTTGCTGGGAACGATCACCACCATTTCGTCCTGGAACAGCTCAAGATATTTTATCCGCTCATCCTTCACCGGATCGCTGGTGATGGCCACATCCAAAATACCGGTCAGTAATTTTTGCAGTGGGTAATGGGTAGCCTCGGTGACAATCTTTAGATCGACGTTGGGGTATACCAGCTGAAACTGCTTCATTACCGACGGGAGCCAATGATAGCTGGAGAAGCATTCCGTACTGATCTTTATTTCCCCAAACGCGCCGAATACGCTTGTTCTTATTTGTTGCTCGGTCTGAGCCAGTTTGTCCAAAATTTCTTTTGCCGTTTCGAACAGTTTCTCACCAGCTTTTGTGAGGACCATTTTTTTATTGATGCGGGAAAATAGTTTGGTGCCTATATGTTGCTCCGCTTCCTTAAGCTGGTAGCTGAGCGCGGACTGGGTGAGATGAAGTTTGTCGATGGCTTTGGTCAAACTTCCCTCTTCGGCAATGGCTTTGATTAATTTTAAGTGGCGTATTTCCATAGGGAAAATCTAAAAATGATTTAGCAAGAAAGACAATATTTCATCCTACACAATTTTCTGCGCGCATTAGTTCAAGCGAGAATCGCATCTTTTCCTTTGCCTTCGCTCCCACCCGCTTGTAAAATGCTATAGCGCTCTCGTTAAAGATGGGAGTCTGCCACTGCATGTTTACGCACTGGTTTTGAATAGCGATATCCACCAGGAGCTCAAATACTTTCTTTCCTATTCCCAAGTTCCTGTATTCAGGATTCAGATACAAACAATCGAGATACAAAAATCGCTGAGCATCCCAAGTCGAAAAATCGAACGTAAAGGTGAAGTAGCCCACTATGCATTCCGCGGATTCTACCACGTAGCAATACAAAGAAGGCGGTTTGGCGAGGATGGCTCTTCTGAGCGCTTCAAGTTTTCCATCCGGTGAATAGGATGCCCGCTCGTGGGCCGCATGCTTTTCGCATAAGCTTATCAGGGTTGGCAAGTCGTTTTGTTCACATAACCGGATGTCATATTCCATGGTGGAGAAGGTATTTCAATAAACACAAAGGTATCATCCCGCCCGAAGTGCCGCTAAATTTCATCTATGAATTTTATACATGGTATGCATGAAATCTTTTTGTTTTTCCGGGAGTCGCCGTTTTTATAATCTTGTAAAATAAAAATGCATCACATTATGAACGCACAAATCAAACATTACGAAGACAAGCTGGCCTACGAAATGGATCCCTCCGACTTGTTCGCCGCCCTGAACAATGGCGAAAAAATCATAGCCCTCGATGCTCGCAAGCCCTTTGGATACGAAGCCGAGCACATTCCTGGCGCATTGAATATTCCTCACCGCGAAATGAACGAGCAGACCACAAAGCACCTCGACAAAACGGTGTTGTATGTAACGTACTGTGACGGAATCGGATGCAATGCATCCACCAAAGGAGCACTGAACATGGCAAGGCTTGGCTTCAAAGTAAAGGAATTGATGGGCGGAATCGAATGGTGGAAGTTCGATGGCTATGAAACGGAAGGAGACAAAGCGGCGAAAGGGCTAAAAATCGAATGTGCCTGCTGACAAGCAAAACGGGGGACTTTGTTATTGGATAAAATTCAAAGATTTTTCCTGTTTAAATGCGGATGGGGTAACACCAAAACGTTTTTTGAACGAGCGGCTGAAGTGGGAGACGCTTTCGAAACCGCTCTCGAAGGTGGCTTCGCTGATGGTTTTATGATTATCGCGCAAAAGCCGCAGGGCGTGATTCAATCTCTGTTCCAGCAGCCATTTGCCGGGGGCGGTTTTGTATATTTTTTCAAAATCTCTTTTAAATGTCGAGAGACTCCGGTTGCTTAACTCGGCGTACTGTTCCATCTTCAGATTGAAGCAGTAGTTTTCATCCATCACGCGCTGTAACGACACATGCTGCGGTTCGTGGAGCAACGAACAGAAATAGGATAGCAATTCGGCGTTGTGCGGATTGTCTGCGATGGTCAGGATCAGTTCCTTAAACTTCAGCTCTAACAGAGAGCGGTCGGGCTCATGCGTGTCACTAAAATAAGACGAGATCGATAAGAAGAATGCCGACAATGCATCGCTTTTATCCAGGATCATCACCGGTTCAAATTTTCCGATTTCATTGTTCAGTGGGGTTGATCTCGTTTTTAAAGTATTGCAAATGAATTCATCCGGAATAAAAAACAGGACGACACAAAATCCATTGTCAAGAAAGTTCTCGAAGATCCAGGCGCCCTTTCTGACAAACACACACGTTTCCTTTCCGATATCATACGACTTATGGGCCGTGTGCCAGATCTTTCTTCCATCGATCACATAAAACAGGTAGTTATACTGACTCCAAAGATCGGCAAACCGCGTCTTCATGAGACGTGCTTCCAGGGGGCAGTTGAAAACAGTGATGAGCGAATCGCTGCAATTGAATTGGCGATAATAATTCGGGTGCAGAAGAACTCTTTCGTAAAAATTTACCATGACGTTTGCAGTTGCATTACGGGAAATCGTCAAAATAGTTTTGAACGACCGGGCCAAACACACCTTGAAAATACCCATAAATTCCGATCAAATGAACCTTTCAGGCATATCTTTGAGCCTTTAAGTAAAGCCCGGCCAGGGGGAAGTGGCTAGTTTTGGTGTATCACAAAAACATGCCATGCTGCCCGATAGAATCTCCCCTGCCAGAATGAGCAAAGAAGAATTTAGAAAGGTTGGGTATTACCTGGTCGACAGCATCTCTGATTTCCTGGACCACATCGGAGAAGGCCCCGTCACGACCGGCGAAACGGCCAGCCAACTCCAGGCATTGCTTGGGACAGCGTCGCTACCGGAGACGGGCGTTGCAGCCGACGTCATCATGAAGCGTGCGGTAAACTTGTTGTTCAATCATTCGCTTTTTAATGGGCACCCCAAGTTCCTGGGATACATCACCTCTTCGGCCGCTCCCCTGGGGGCGTTGGCCGATCTTTTGAGTGCGGCCGTCAATCCGAATGTTGGCGCCAATATATTAAGTCCGATGGCCACGGAGATCGAAAAGCAAACCATCCGGTGGCTGGCCGAATTCATTGGCGTTTCTCCGGCGTATGGCGGCATCCTGGTGAGCGGTGGGAACATGGCCAACTTCACGGCCTTTCTTGCCGCGAGAACGGCCAAGGCACCGAAAAGCATTCGGGAAGAAGGTATCTCAACAAACAACGGACGGCTGGCGGTCTACTGCTCAAAGGCCACACACGCATGGATTGAAAAAGCGGCCTTCTTCTTTGGCATCGGGGCCAACGGCATTCGCTGGATTGAACAGGACGATTCCGGCAAAATGCAAATCGACTTGCTGGAGCAGGCGATCAACCAGGATCTCAAAAACGGCTACACCCCGATCATGGTGATCGGCAACGCCGGAGATGTAAGCACAGGTGTTGTAGATGACCTCAAATCCATCGGTGCCCTTTGCCGGAACCACAACTTGTGGTTTCATGTTGACGGCGCCTATGGGATACCGGCTGCTGTTATCCCCCAACTCAAAAATGCATTCGCAGGAATTGAAGATGCCGATTCCATTGCGCTCGATCCCCATAAGTGGCTATACAGTCCATTGGAAGCCGGTTGCACGTTGGTGAAAGATCCCCAGACCTTGATCGATACCTACAGCACGCACCCGGTGTATTACAACTTTAACAGTTCCGAATCCCACCACAACTACTACGAATACGGCTTTCAAAACTCCCGCGGGTTCAGGGCACTAAAAGTATGGGCGACTTTGCAACACGTGGGACGAGAGGGTTATATCAAAATGATCGGCAAGGACATTGAATTGTCACGTTTGTTCTTCCGTCTCGCCCAACACCATCCCGAACTGGAGGCCATCACACAAAATCTTAGCATCACCACGTTGCGATACGTTCCCGCCGAAGGACCTGACGACGCGAAGAGAAAGGAAGCCCATTTAAATACACTCAACGAAGCCTTGTTGAACAGCCTGCAACGAAAAGGAGACGTATTCCTATCCAATGCCGTGATCCAGGGAAAATACTGTCTCCGGGGATGCATTGTTAACTTCAGAACTTCAGAAAAAGACATCGAAGAGATCATAGACATCATCGTGAAAGAAGGACGAAAAATTCACCTGGAGTCGGTGAACGTTCTTTGATTTTTATCGATAAAAATAGCATGACATAAAATTAAACTTAGCTTAAATAAAAAAAGATGAATCCAAACAAACAATTATGGGAAAAAGGCGACTTCACCCGCATCGCTGAGAGCATGCGGGAAAGTGGTACAGACCTGGTCGCCAAACTGGGTATCACCAAAGGTCTAAAGGTTCTTGACCTCGGTTGCGGCGATGGCACCACGGCCATACCAGCAGCGCGACTCGGCGCCAATGTACTGGGTGTCGACATTGCAGACAACCTGGTGAAGGCCGGGAACGCACGTGCAAAAGCCGAAGGACTCACCAACTGTGCCTTCCAGGAAGGCGACGCCACCAACCTGCATGAACTGAGCGACCATACGTTCGATCTCACCGTGAGCATCTTTGGCGCCATGTTCGCACCCAAGCCGCTTGACGTGGCCAAGGAAATGGTTCGCGTTACACGTCCCGGGGGACGCATTGTCATGGGCAACTGGATCCCGGGAGACCCTACGCTGGTGGCGCAGATATTGAAAATCAGTTCTGCCTACACTCCCCCACCCCCGGAAGGATTTGTGAGTCCGATGTTGTGGGGTGTGGAAGGCAATGTGATCGAACGTTTTGGCAATGCCGGCGTGCCAAAGGAAAAAATCTCCTGCGTGAAGGATACCTATAACTTTATCGCGCCCTTCGCCCCAGCTCAGTTTGTGAGCAAATTCAAAACCTACTATGGACCGACCATGAACGCTTTTGATGCCGCCGAAAAGAACGGCAAGGCGGTCGAACTGCAACATGAGTTGGAGGCGTTGTTCAGCAGTCAAAATAAGAGTGGCAAAGAAAGCAGTACCTCAATTCCAGCAACATTCCTAAGGGTGACGGTCCAGCTTTGAAAGCGGTATACTTTTCAAGCAGGACACGCTGATGGAAAGAAAGTTAATTTGTTATTGATTTTATCAAAGGAGGAATCACGCTTGATTCCTCCTTTGTTTTCAGAAATAGTATGGCCGTTCCGCGGACGCCAACTCACTTGCTTTGACTAAATAGGGAAAGCTTCGAAAAGAAATCTTCCAGCAGCAAGTGACAATCCAGTTCCGTATAGACCCGAATATTTCTTCCCGACGTATTTACTTCATACAATCCCTGGCTATTGATCAAAGGAGCCGGGCGAAGCACATAGCGGCTTGAAGATGGATCGGCTTCAAAGGACGACTGAAGGGCCGTCAACAATACCAAAGGACTGTCGCCAATGACATAGGTTTCGCCGATGTTAAAATCATACTGTATCGCAAGTTTCATAATACGCTCCAGGCTCCCGGCCAGATACCCTCCGATTTTTCCTTGCCCCTTCACTTTGAGCATGAGCGACGAATAGGGGATCAGTACTTGCCGATAGCTGCTTCGTGGAACTTGCCAAACGGGAATACGCGATTTGTTAAACACGACCTGCCCTGCCTTGATGTCGATCCCTAAATTATACTCCAGGCTCGTATATCCCGGGGGTGGCGACGCGAGCTCCACATATTCTGGTCCGCCGATCCAGATCAGTATTAGCCGGCTTGCTATTTCAGGTTTCAAAAGCAGGGCGCTGGCCAGGTCGGTGAGCCCGGCACCACAAACGACATACAAAGGCAGCTTTGTATCGTTGCGCATCGCCTCCTGAATAATGGCATTGGCGGCCTCCGACGGTTGGGGAACGCTGTCGTTTTCCAGGGCTGTATTCGACCCTTGGTACACCGGGTAGGATTTGCCCAAGTTCATCAGGGCCAACACTTCATCGACTTTCTTTTTAGCATTGGCCGCCGTCACATTCGACGGGTCGAAAGGATCGCCGGCCTTTAAATGAGAGCCAATGATGGCACGAATCTCCACGGAGGGCGACAAAAGGTGGTGTACCAATTGAAATAAGCCATCCGGATCACCGCTAAAATCATTGTCGATGATGACGCGCATGCGCGGCTTTACAAGATCATCCGGAAACAATGGTGTGGACTTTTTTCCAGCAGTGTTTGCCTGACCAAAACCAACAACGCTCGCCAGAAAACACAGCAGTGTTAGCACATACCGGCTATTTTTTTTCTTGAAGATCATTTACATAGTTTTTCATGAAGCTATTAAAAATAGGATAACCTGGGTTCATTTGAAACAAAGTATATCGACACCCCTGGCCAGGCCAAGCAAAATCTACCAGAAAATCATTCCCCGCCAATAATTCACACTTCCCTTAACATTCGCACAGCGAATGCGTTATTTTAGAGATAGCATAACTGCCCACCTATGGAATTTATTGACTACTACAAAATTCTGGGGATCGATAAAAACGCTTCCGCCGACGACATCAAGAAGGCCTATCGCAAACTGGCCCGCAAGCTCCACCCCGACCTGAACCCGAACGACAAAGAGGCCCACAAGAAATTTCAAGAGATCAACGAAGCCAACGAGGTGCTCAGCGACCCCGAGAAGCGAAAGAAGTATGACCAATACGGCAAAGACTGGCAACACGCCGAACACTTCGAACAACAACGCCAAAGCCGGCCCCGCCAGGAACACCAGACCACCGCCGGCTATGACTTCTCAGACGAGGGCGGCGACTTCTCCAGCTTCTTCGAATCGATGTTCGGTGACGCCGCGCGCCAGCAACAACAGGCCCGATTCCGTGGACAGGATTTCCACGCAGAACTCCACCAGACACTGGAAGACATCATGGTCACCCACCAGCAAACCCTGACGGTGAACGGCAAAAATATCCGCATCACCATTCCCGCCGGTATAGAGAACGGTCAAGTCATTAAACTGAAAGGCTATGGCGCGCCCGGAGCCAACGGCGGCCCGGCCGGTGACCTGTACATCACCTTCCTGATCGCTCCCCACCCAACCTTCAAGCGATCGGGCAACGATCTTTTCGCCACCGCCACCATCGATCTCTACACGGCTGTGCTTGGAGGCGAAACCACCATCGACACACTGAGCGGCAAAGTGAAATTGAAAGTAAGTCCCGAGACTCAACCCGGCGCCAAGGTGAGACTGAAAGGGAAAGGTGTCCCGGTCTACAAACAAGAGGGCCAAACCGGCGACCTTTATGTCACCTTCGACGTGAAGCTCCCCACAAACCTCACCGAAAAGCAACGCGAACTCTTTACAGAACTATCACAACTTAAATAGGACACCATGCAAGCCACCGAAATGATACCCGCCCGCGATTTCTGTATTCATCACAACATCGAGCTATCCTTCATCCGCACCCTGGAAGAGCACGGCATGATCGAAACGCTGACGATAGAAGAAACGCTGTTCGTTCCCAATGTGCAACTCGAAAGACTCGAAAAGATCGTAAGGCTGCATGCTGATCTGGCTATTAACCTCGAAGGAATCGACACCATCATCCATCTGCTGCAACGCATCGAGGACCAGCAGGTACAAATCACGCAATTAAAAAATCGTCTTGAGCGGTATGAGGATTGACCCCTGGCCTTCTCTTCATATTCCCATTCGCGAACCAGAGCGTGGTGTCGAAATATCAAAAGATTTTGTGTCGACCAGAAGATGAGCTGGATCATCCTAGTTCAACCGGAAAATATTTAGCCAGGAATCCAACATTTTTATACTTATTTTCGCGCCGTTATCATAAATCATGACGCTAGAACAGAACCTACACGACCGGAGCGGATCCGTTTGTGAATTGTGCGGTAGCACAAACGCCTTACAAGCTTATGCCGTTACCCCGGCCTCCACCGACGCCGACAAAAACATTCTCCTCTGCGAAACCTGCCTCAGCCAAATCAACGACCCTGCCCAGGGCGACGTGAACCATTGGCGATGCCTGAACACCAGCATGTGGAGCACCGTACCGGTCGTACAAGTAACAGCCTGGCGCTTACTGCAAGCCTTACGCCACGAAGGCTGGCCCCAAGACCTACTCGACATGCTCTACCTGGACGACGAAACCCTGGCCTGGGCAAAAGCCGGCGTCGCAGACGCTGACGCGGTTGCCGATGAAAAGGTGATTCACAAAGACAGCAACGGAACGGTGTTGCAGGCTGGCGACACGGTAGTGCTCATCAAGGACCTCGATGTGAAAGGTGGTGGCTTCACGGCCAAGAGAGGCACTGCGGTGCGTGGCATTACCCTGGTAGAAGACAACGCCGGGCAAATTGAGGGAAAAGTGAATGGGCAACAGATCGTGATCCTTACGCAGTTTGTGAAGAAGTCGGGGTGATGCTTTTACTTGTATGGAAGTATTCATAGGTCGGATTGCTGTTTAAGTGTTCGGCTTTTAGTCCTGCTTACCTAGTTAGTCCCGCTTACCTAGTAAGAATTGTTCCAAATTTTCACTATACTCCTGTATCCCCAGCACGTAGTCGGATAACGCATAAATTGTTCCGTTCATAGCTGCACCCGATTGTTGACTCATCAGGAAAACAATGTACTGTCGATCCTGCCTTAACCTATCATCGTGGGCAACATTCGGTTCCGGGCACTTATGCAAACGTGCAAACCTCAATTCCTTGACATCGTTATCAAGTCTTGTAAGTTTGTATACCATCAATATTGCTATCTGGACGTCGTAAGTACAGTTGATGACCGGGCTAATCGAATCATCTTCTTCGCTCAGAATTCTCACCAAAAGTATCTCATCGGACTTGTCCCATAGTCTTTCAGCGACAATGTATTGGCCGTATGCAGAATTGTTTGACCAAGCTAAACAAAAAAATGCCAGTAGTCTAAGTGGTGTTAACATGAGCTTTATTTCTTCAGTTTTATATCGTCATAAACTAGAACAACCTCGTTGGATACTGATAGCAAAAAATCCATCACCTCACTCTTCTGTGCGTGTGCGTTTATGTTGTACCCTAAAAACCAAAAGGCGAACCATCCAAGCCCGATTGTTAACCATTACCAGTCGCTCCAATTTTCCTGTCTCTACATTGTAAACTCACAAAAAGATAGTCTACGTCATTTTCGAATTATCCTCACAAATAAAAACCCTTCCCAATCGTCACTATACTCTTGTATCCCGAGCAGATTGTCTACTAATGAATAATTTTTCTTATCCCGATACATACCGGGGTGATCACTAGATAGAAAGATGAAATATTGCTTACCGTTCGTTAGCATCCTTGCTTCAGGAAAAAAAAAGTCATCGCATGAACAAGTACGTGAAAACCTTAATTCCTTAAGGGCGCTATCAATCCGTGTGAGTTTATACGACCTTAGCACTTCGGCGTTAACATTCGAAAAACACGTGCCAAGGGAGCTGAACAAACTTCGCTCCTCCATCACAACCTTCACTAGTAGTATTTCATCGGATTTTCGCCACAGCATTTCAGAAACCTCAGATTGACCATATGCTAAATTATTTGGCCAAGCCAGACAAAAAATTGCGATCACTTTAAATAAATTCCACATGACCTTTTCCAATTGATCCTTCCGTGTATTTAAAAATTCCGTCCGGCGAGCTTCGTCTAATCTCAATCTTGGTGTGCCACTTCACTGAATGCTCACTAATTATTGCACCGTTTTTCCCGTTTATAATAGCCATCTCTACAAAGTTTCCAATCATCGCGAGACTCAAAACGCCGGACGTAACATTGACAGCTGAGGTGTTGTATCCGGGCATATCTATTGAATAAATCTTGTCCGTTATCGCCATGTTCTTTTTATCTGGACCATCTGATACATCACTTTTCGTTACAATTTTCCCGTTCACATAATCACAAAAGCTCAACGTTCGCGTTACCTCAACCTTATAACCTTCTAGTCGGCCCGCGATATAAAACTGAATTTCAACACCATTGTAGTAGCCAATGTCCGGCCGACAATTCCTTCCAAGACCACTTCTTAGATAAACACAATTCTCACATTGGTTATCTACTGACAAGACTTGCGTATTTACAAACGCCCCCGTTATCCTCGGCTCAACAGCTTCCATCTCTTCGTCACTGTTCAACACCACAGGTTTCCCCTCGCTGAACGGGTCCGAAACCTTCCATGGCTTTTCGTACACCAAGTCGCGGATGCGGAAAATACCTGGAGAAAGCGAGAGCTGGAGCGTCATCGGCGTGGCCCCAGTGCTTCGGAAGGTTTCATGCAGGCCGGTGCAGAAGCAATCCCAAAATTCGAAGTCGAAGAGTTTGCTTAGGCCGTCGCGGTTGTAGAAGCGGATGTAGCCCTTTTTCATGTGGTAGGCCGAGAGCATCCAGTCGTACCACAGCGCGTCCTGGCCGGTACTCTCCAGGGTAATGTCTAGCTGTCCGCCGAGGGCCTGTGATTGCGGCTGGCCCAGCAGATCTTTGGTCTTGTGGAAAAGATAGTCGGCGTTGAGGATGTCTCTCGCCTGGTCGTCAACAAACAGTCGGGCTAGGAAACTCATAAGTTTTAGTTTGATATGATCAAAGCTAAAAATATTATGATCTGCCACACGGTCGTGGCAGAAAACCGGGCGCTAACTGGCTGATGCGGGTACCCATAGGGTGGCAATTTCTCTAACGCTTATCAGGACTTTGATTACAGATTGCAGGGAAACGTCGACGCTTATAAAAAACTTTGTCTGCCAGTGAAAAAAATCTGTGAGCGATAGTGGATCGATGCCTCTGTCACAGAACTATGCGTGAGAACACTTAATAATACTAAAAGCAACGCAAACATTTCACGCGCCTCAAATCGTTTCCATCATCAACCTTATGGTGTAACTATTTTTTTCAACCGAGCATCCATTTAAACAGGGAGTGTTATGCATAGACTGGTTCATTTTTTGTGGTGGCCGAAATGCACGATGACATCCACGCGCGTGAAGGAGAACTTGATTCAACTCCTCCTGTCGGCCATTGTTCCAACGCAGCATACGGTATATTTTTTTCCCTATTGACAAACCGTTTTCGTTTGTGGAGATTTCGAAATGAACTCAAGTTCATAAACGATCGATGTTAGAAACGGTTTTATAAAGCACCGTGTAGCATGTGTAGCAGGCATTCTCTTTCTTCCCACTGAGCTCTCTTGCGCGGAGCCAGGCACGCAAGACCACTCAATGTTCACACTCTTCTTTCCAGGTGATTTACGTATTGTCTGAACGCGACTGAATTATTCGAATACTAAACAACCCTCCTATGAAAAGATTACCTCAAAGTCTGGTACGTGCCGCAGGCTGGGCATGTGCGTTGTTACTTCTATCCTGTCAGAAACAGGACGAAGGTGTACCCGTTGAACAAACGGTTCAGTTTAGCTTCCATTATACGGCCCCTTCCGTTACGGGTGATCGAACCGAAGACGACCTGGCGGAAGCCGCTTTTGTCATTGTTACCGTGAACGATGCTGCACACCAGCCTGTACAGACTGGAAAGAAGTTGGCGCTGATCAATTCCAATGGAAAGTTCGTCAGTGAGCCCCTACCCCTCTTGCCGGGCAACTATCTCTTATCCGACTTCCTCGTCCTCGACAAGTGGGGAGCCGTGCTCTTTGCCACACCGCACAAACACTCCGGCATGGCGAGCCTCGTGGTCGACCCCCTCGACTTTTCGTTGCCCGTCGGCAAAGGCAAAGTTTTTGAATTTGTTCCCGAAGTGTTGTCGGTCGGTGATCATCGGGCGGAAGATTTTGGGTATGTATCTTTCAACTTCCCGCACATCAAGACGTTCAGTTTTCACATCGCCGTGTCGGCCTGCGACACGATGGACAACAAACTCACTGACGCCAAGGTAACGATCTTCGCCAAGTCGCACGCGCCCATCCTCCAACGATTCATTCGCCCCGTGATCACGCGTCTGACCCTGCCCGATTATGAAGAAAATTTTACCATTCTCGTGGAAAAGAAGGGATACTCCGCCTACCAGGAAACGTTTAGTACGACCGAGTTGAAGCAATATCTTAAGGACACCGAAAAAGGACCGCTCCAGGTGAAATTGCGCAAGGGCCACCTTGTCTTCTGGAATTCGTTGGGCTCTGACTTCGAAGTGCTGCACAGTCGCGTGGGTCCGGACTTGTCGTTCTACACCGGCGGTGACGGCCTCAATATCCCGGCAAACCACGAATATGCACCAGCCAAAGTGGGCAAGGGCATCACGATCGCTCCGGGCAATTATTCTGTGACTCAACGGGTGCACAATGCTGTCATGACCGATCCAGGCACGGTGATCAACCCCGAACGGGGTGCTATTGTCTGTTACTTCCGTCAAAACATAGCGCCCATCGCCTATTCAAACAACCCGTATCGCATCTTCGACGGCCCCTATGGATTGGACAGCGGCCTGGGATTTGTGAGCTATGACTATGTTGGAGATGGACTGTCCAACGCGCTGTGGTTTGAACTCACGCTGGGTGGTACCACGGCTATCATCAGCAGTACAAACTTCAACGCCTACAACGGCCGGTGGTTACACGTGGCCGCGGTGTGGGACCGGGCGGGTATTAACGGCACAAACGAAACCATGCGCATCTATATCAATGGCAAAAAAGCTGCCGCTGGTCAGGATACCGGATGGGGAACCACATTTGGCACGCAAGCCGATATCGCCAGTGGCAACGACCAAAACATTGCCCGTACATTCTATGTCGATGAGTTGAAGATCTATGATTATGCAAAGACGGATTATTAGGCATTTTTGATAACGCCTGATCGTATTCCTGCAACATCCACCTGTGTGCGTCGCGTGGTGGATGTTGTTTTTTTTGAGAGCTGGAAAGAAAGTGAAGGGGAAATGTGAATGACTTGAGTGTTTAATGACTTGGGCTGGGATGAGTGCGGACGTAAAATCGATTGGAAACTTTAAGGGCTTGTGTCCTATTCTTGTTGGTAAAGAACACCAACAAGGCGGTAGTGTAACGATTTGGGATGGAATGGGTGGGAACGTAGATGGGCTGGAAACTTTAAGGGCATGTGCCCTACTCTTGTTGGTGAGGATACCAACAAGAGTGGAGGATCACTCTACAAGGAAAAGTGTATATTCGTTGTGAATCGTCCAAGAGTGACATTTGATAAAAAAAACGCCTATGTTCCTTCATTATAAAACGAGTTTGCTTTTTGCTTTTGCCTTGTCGTGTTTCCCGTCGACGGCCCAGCAAACCTCCACCCTCAAACTCTTCAGGTTCGGAGACGCCGGCAACGAAAAGCCGGGAGTTGTGACAACCGATGGAACTCATTTTGATGTATCTGCATTCGGAGAAGACTACACCGAAACCTTCTTTGCCACCCATGGAATAGCCCGTCTTGAAAAGTGGTTCAAGGCCAACCGATCGAAGTGTGCGACCGTATCCACCAAAACACGAATCGCCTCCTGCATCGCACGCCCTTCTAAAATAGTGGCGATCGGGCTCAACTATCGCGAGCACGTTCGGGAAGGAGGCGGAACGGCTCCGACCGAGCCCGTCATTTTCATGAAGGCGTCGACAGCCATGACGGGGCCGAATGATCATGTGATCATCCCCAGGAATTCGGCAAAGTTGGACTATGAGGTCGAGCTGGCCATTATCGTCGGAAGGAGAGCTTCCGATGTGTCCCCGGACAGTGCGATGCATTATATCGCGGGCTTCACCATCATCAATGACTATAGCGAGAGAGCGTGGCAGCTTGAACGTCCCGGCGGCCAATGGGATAAGGGAAAGAGTGCGGACACCTTTGCCCCTTTGGGACCCTATCTTGTCACGCCTGCGCAATCCGGCGATCCGAATCATCTTTCCCTGTGGCTATCGGTCAACGGCAAGAAAATGCAAGAGGCAAACACCGCCGACATGATCTTCAGCGTCGAGAGGCTGTTGAGTGAAGTCAGCAAGTATATGACCTTGTTGCCGGGAGACGTTATCGCTACCGGAACCCCGGCCGGCGTGGGTTTGGGGCAAAAGCCACCACAGTACCTCAAACCGGGAGATGTTGTCGAGCTCGGAATTGAAAACCTCGGATCTCAAAAACAAACGCTAATTCAAAAAGCCCCCTGATGCCTTGTCCTTCAGCGAATGAAGGACAATCGTATCACGACACCTATCACTCACGCAGCGATCACTCGACATAAGATCACCTATCGGCTTAATTGATGTTCTTCACCAACAAATTTCCCCGCCTGTCACCGTTTACATTATCTCCTGTATCCCGGGTTCGACAGGCGATCTGAACAATACCAGCGGGTCAGGCGAGGTCAAGATCGCTCCGGTTTGTCGCACAGGTTTCTGATACGAGCAACATCCCTTTTCCAGTCGAGGCGGTTCATCGAATAATTTTTGACAAATTCAGTCGTTATCCGCACCTATGCCTGTCAAAGGTTCCTCCTATCATGAAAAGAATTCTAATCCTTCTGCTTTGCTTTGTCTGCCGTTCGCTCGTGAGCGGGCAAACGTTTAACCGCGAACAAATCATAGGCACCTGGACCTGCCGGGAAGTCGCTTTCACAGAGCCGATCGAACAAACGCCGGACGAGATGGCGACGGTTGAAAAAACAAAACGCGGGCTCATCGGCTCGCAGTTTGTCTTCCAGCCCAACGGCCTTTTCATGGTCCATTTGCCGGTTAGCGCGCCAACCGAATTCAAAGAGCTCGAATCCATGAACAACAAGATGTGGCATATCAAAGCCAAAGAACGGATGGTCTTTGTGGGATCGCTCGACGACGACCTGATGATCATTAACATAAAAAGTGCAAACGGATTTTACTATTTCCATATCCAGGATTCGCCGTTGGCGTTAAGGATGGAGAGAAACCGCTAGCATCGTCCTCGTAGTACATTGTCCGCCCTCTCCCCTTCCGAATAGATTTTACGCCACTATCACCGATTGCCGTGCTTCGGTTAAACGGACATTTGTTACATTAGCCTTCTCAACATTGGCAATCATTCTCACTAAAGTCTGCGTCAAAGCATCTATGAAACTTCGACACTTCATCTTCTTCGTGTTTATTGCAACCGTCAGCCATGCCGTGGCGCAAAAGAAATTCAATTCCATCCCCGCACTTCGAAAGCAAGGTAAAGCCACACAGCTGATCGTCGAAGACAAACCCTTCCTGGTGTTGGGTGGCGAGCTGGGAAATTCGAGTGCCTCTGACTTGAGTTATATGCGGCCTGTCTGGAAAAAATTGAAAGACATGCACTGCAATACGGTGCTGACGCCGGTCTATTGGGAATTGATCGAGCCGGAGAAAGGCCGCTACAGCTTCACCTTACTCGACAGTCTCATTGACGACGCCCGGGAACATGATCTAAAACTTATCCTGTTGTGGTTTGGAAGCTGGAAAAACAGCATGTCATGTTATGTGCCGGCGTGGTTAAAAAAAGACTACAAAACGTTCCCACGCGCTCGCGACAAGAATGGCAAGCCCCAGGAAATCCTTACGCCGTTCAGCAACAACAATCTTCAAGCGGATATAAATGCTTTTCGTGCATTGCTCCAGCATATCAAGGAGAAAGATGAATCGTATCAAACCGTGATCATGATCCAGGTAGAGAACGAAATCGGCATGCTGCCCAGCGCGCGGGATTATCACCCCGATGCTACAAAAGCTTTTCAACAGGCGGTACCACAGCAACTCGTTCAGTATTTGAAACAACAAAAAAACGTCCTGTCTAAAAATGTGTCGGATGCCTGGGAAAAAGAAGGGTTTAAAACGCAGGGAACATGGGAACAGCTCTTCGGCAAAGGATTGGCCACCGATGAGATCTTTATCGCCTGGCATTTCGCCGTCTTCACAAACCAGGTTGCCGAAGCCGGTAAGAAAATCTATCCGCTGCCCATGTTTGTCAATGCCGCCTTGAACAGGCCGAACGCAATCCCCGGCGACTATCCCAGCGGTGGCCCCTTACCCCACATCATCGACATCTGGAAAGCCGGCGCCACGGCCATCGACTTTTTTTCGCCGGATTTTTACAATCCCGATTTTAAACTCTGGAATGATCGTTATACAAGAGAAGACAATCCATTGTTTATTCCTGAAATACGCTTTGAGCCTTCCGTGGCCGCCAAGGCATTTTACGCCATCGGCCACTATCACGCCCTTGGCTTCTCCCCTTTCTCGATCGAATCAACGGCCACACCGCTAGACGAGTCGTTGGGTAAAAGTTATCGCGTATTGTCTCAACTAACTTCGTTGATCAGTGCCCATACCGGCAAGAACACGATGGACGGTGCGCTGCTGGACAAAAACTCCGCTGCCGACACGATCGCGTTTGGCGCGTACACGTTCACCATCAAACATGACTACACACTTGGATGGTCACCCAAAGCAAAAGAAGATCTGTGGCCTCAAACCGGTTGCCTCGTCATCGAGACGGCTCCCGGTGAATTTATAGTCGCCGGAACGGGCGTCGTCATAAGTTTTTCATCTACTCATCCCGATCAAGGTGAGGCGGGAATTCTAACCATAGAAGAAGGAATATTTGACCATGACCAGTGGATCCCCGCACGCGTTATGAACGGCGACCAAAGTCACCAAGGGCGGCACTTGCGATTCGAGACGGGCAATTTTGGAATTCAAAAATTGAAACTATACCAATACAAGTAAATCTAAATTTTGCTCTCACCGACCGAATCACGACAAGATTTGCATTTCCTTTGCGCCTCTGCGGTGAAATGTATTTCTACAGCATCAACACCTTCGCCCCCCGAACATGCTTATGCTTCAAATCGGTTAGCGCCTCATTTGCCCTCTCAAACGGATAAGCTTCTATCTCCGGTTTTATCGGAATAGACGCCGCAATCCCCAAGAACTCCTCCACATCAGCACGAGTGATGTTGGCCACCGACTTTATCTCCTTTTCCATCCACAAATGATCCTGGTAGCGAAGCGTGAGCAGTGCACTCTGGTCTGCCGACTCCTTGCGAATGGCATTAATAACCAGCCTACCCCCAGGCTTCAATTGCAGCAAAGCTTGCGCGATCGTCGACCAAACCGGCGTAGTATCGATGATGGCGTTAGCCTGGGATGGTGGCATGTCGCCTGCAGCGCCGGCCCAACGCGCACCGAGCCCCCGGGCAAATGCTTGCTCCTCAGCACTCCGCGCAAAGACATCAATAGCACTCTGCGGGTACAAGTGGCGCGCCAACTTTAACACGAGGTGACCCGATGCGCCAAACCCCGTGAGCCCAAGCGTCTCGCCATCCGAAAGCCCGGCAAGTTTCAGCGAACGGTAGCCGATGGCGCCGGCACACAAAAGTGGTGCGGCCTCAGCATCGGTGAAAATCGCGGGGATGGGATAAGCAAATTTTTCATTGACCGCTAAATATTCTGCATAGCCGCCGTGATGATCTCTTCCGGTGGCCCTGAAATCAGGACAGAGATTTTCCGTTCCCGCCAGGCAATACGCGCACTTTCCACACGCCGAATAGATCCAGGCCACGCCCACCCGGTCACCCTGGCGAAAACGGCTGGCGCGCGCTCCGGCCTCCTGCACCACACCAATCACCTGGTGACCGGGTATGACCGGAAAGGCAGGCGGTGGTGTGCGGCCTTCTATTTCGTCGAGCTCGGTATGACAAATGCCACAGCATGAAACCTTGATGACGACCTCTTGCTCCGCGGCGTGAGGCACGGGCACATCGCTCCATTGGAGGGGTGCCGTTTCCTCGTCGAGGTTTGTGATCTTGGAAAGGAGCCATGCTTTCATGCCCGCGATGCTATTTTAGGAATATAGCAAGGGCAGGGTAAAGAGCAAAACTGAATTACATTTTAGGAAGGTGAGGTCGTTAGCCGGGCGCGGGAAGTTGTTGGTGAAGAACACCAACAACAGCGAGAAGAACACCAACAACGGCGAGAAGAACACCAACAACGTCGGTGAGAGATATTATTGATAGTAGTCAAAAGGTTTTCCCTTTTGACGGTTGGCTTTCGACGTTAGCCGCAACACAAATGCATTTCGTTTTAGCCGCGAAGGCATCAAGCGGATAAATCCTTTGGCTTCCAGGTCGAGCTTGACATGAAACACCAGCCAGGCCACGTTGGGATAGGTCTTCATCGTCTTTTCGGCCTCGGCAATGAGGGTTGCCAGCGTGGCGTCTTCGTCATGCTTGATTTGACGCAGTATTAAATCTGCTGCGGCAGCATAGGCCTCTCTTTCGATTTTTACACCTTTGCTTTTGTGCGGATGTTTGGTTTCAATCAACTCGTTGTTCTTTTCCATCAGCAACTTCCCATGCTTTTGATAATTGTTCCAACCCGGTAGCTTAAGTTGAAGAAGCTTTCCGCCGGCAATATCAATAGGATAAGATTACCCTGAACAGGTCAGGATTGAACATTAGACGGATCGTTGAAAAATTTCGACAGACGCCTCCCGGCTGCAAACCTCGTCTCGAGGGGTTGACCACCGGTCCAACTTTCTCTCCGTCCGTCCAACAAAGCCGTTCCTTTCCTGTTATCTCTTTATCTCCGTACACACATCGCCTATGAAATCCTGCAGTGCCCGCTGGCTATTGCTTTCCGCTCTGCTCGTAGTCTCGACCGCCGCTGCAGCACAGGAAAATGTGTTGCTGCATCCCGACAAATTCTACCGGAAGTTTTTCCCGCACCTGCGCATCCGACGGCCGCAGCTCGACACGGCCTATATAAAAACATATCCCAACGCGTTGTCCGTGGGGATGCATGTGCTTTCCCCCAGCGTCCGGCTCAACCTAAGCCCGCGCGCCTCGGAGGTGCCGGCGGCGTCGAACCTTCGCACGAGCATGGCCGACATCCTGGGATTTTCGGCGAGCTATCGCTTCGTGGCCGCAGGCTTTGCCTTTCTGCTCAAGTCGGGGCTTCAAAAATATGATACCTACGCCCCAAGCGCCTACCGCACGGCCACCATAAAATTCCTGGGCAGCGCTTACTCCTTCCAATTCAAATACATCCGCATCAAAGGCTTCACCGACATTGGCGACTTCAATCGCGGCGCCGACGGTTCGTATCGTCTCCGGCCCGACATGCTGAGCAAAGAATTTCAGTTCGAGGGGATTTACAATGTCAATTGGAAACGGTATTCCTACGCCGCGCCCATCACCTTCGCGCAGCGCCAGGTACGGAGCCAGGTGGGTTTGTTGCTTAAGGCGGGCGCCTTCTACAACCAGTTGTCGGGCGACTCCGCGCTAATCACCCGTAAGCAACAGCCTTACTATGATCCGTCGTTTGCCAACGTCACCACGCTGCGGAGAGTGATGGTGGAAGCCGGACCCGGCGTGGGTGGCAACCTCGTTTTTCGCCGGCGTTTTTTTGTTTCGTTCGTGGTCTTCTCCTCGGTCAACTTGTACTTCTACAAATACTTGGAGACCTCTAACCAAAAAACAAGCGGGCGCCAGGCGTTTGTCTTCCGGCCTGAAGGAAAGGCCAGCATCGGCTATCAATCCCGGCGCATTTATGGCGGTTTGCGCTTCGAATACGACTGGAGCAACGCTGCCCTCCAATCCATTGCACTATCTACCTCCAATCGCTACATCGGTCTTGACTTCGGCTACAGGTTTACAGCACCCAACGTGATGAAAAAGTTCTATCGCAAGACCATGCCCCCAGGCATGTAGTGCCACTGCGATGGAATGATCAGGACTAACCGTTAGATGGATTGTTGAAAAACTTCGACCGATACCCAGCGTTTATCGAATATTACCGCGAAAAGGAGTTTAACACGGCGATCAACGTCTCGTGTTGCGCTCACAGGGTCACATCATCGATAGCAGGCACGCACCGTTTGTCTCCGGAAAAGTGCGTTGCCGTCTATGGAAAACACATCGCCTGACGAAAGAAATAAGACGATTTTAGATATTATTGTGTACACGTAACACATTGAATCCAGCCTATGAAAAGAGTCATTACAGCCATCGTACTATGGGGTGTCCTCGCAGCTTTGCATGCCAGCGGACAAAAAAGCGCACCGCTCCCTATTCAGAACGGACAAGATATTGCCGTTGCACAAACCAATTCAGGGAAAGTGCGCGGGTATATTCACAACGGCATCTATGCCTATAAAGGAATTCCCTATGCCCAGGCCAAGCGATTTCAGGCTCCGCAAAAGCCCACGCCCTGGGAAGGCGTTCGCAGTTCGATGACCTATGGTCCCGTGTCTCCGCTGCTAAATCCCACCACCCAGGTCAACGACGAAAGCGAATTCCTTTTTCATCACGATTGGGGATATACCAACGAGGACTGTCTCCGTTTAAATGTCTGGACCCCGGCGCTCAACGATGGAAAGAAACGGCCCGTCATGTTCTGGATCCACGGCGGCGGGTACACGGCAGGATCGTCGCAGGAACTGCCCTCCTACGACGGTGAATCGATCAGCCGGAAAGGAGATGTTATCCTGGTTTCGATCAATCACCGTCTCAACATCCTCGGGTTTCTCGATCTCTCTGAATACGGAGACAAATACAAAGGGTCTGCCAACGCAAGCTTTCTAGACCTGGTGGCTGCCCTGGAGTGGGTGAAGGACAATATTTCGAATTTTGGCGGCGATCCCAACAACGTCACCATCTTTGGACAATCGGGTGGCGGCGGAAAAGTTACCACGCTCATGAGTTCGCCCAAAGCGAAAGGACTGTTTCACAAAGCGATCGTGCAAAGCGGCGTGTGGTCCGACTTCCAGGACAACGTGATCTCAAAACGGATCGGCGCCGCGGTGCTGAACGAGCTGGGCATCATTCCCTCGCGCGTTGACTCGATCGCGAAAGTGCCCTACGAGAAACTTGTGGCGGCCGGAAACAAGGCTCTTCAAAAAGTGCGCGAACAACTCGCCGCCGAAGGCAAACCGGTTGGTGCAGGACTGCGCTTTGGCTGGGGCCCTACGCTTGATGGCGATTTTCTGCCCTATCAAATGAGCGACCCCAAGGCCCTTGCCCTCTCGGCAAATATTCCCCTGGTGATCGGCTCCACAAAAAATGAGTTCATCACATCGATTCGCAACCCGGATCTCAGGAAGGCAACTCCCGAACAAGCCAAAGCCCATTTACAAAAACAGTGGGGCGACAAAACGGAAGCCTACCTCGCCGCTGTGAAGAAGACCTATCCAAACGACACCCGCGCCAGTGACTTAGTGGATATTGACGGTTTCTTCCGCCCGGGCATGGTCGCCGAAGCCAACGCCAAATCGGCCAACGGTTCGGCCCCGGTATACATGTACTTATTCACGTGGCAGTCGCCCGTGTTCAATGGCGACTACAAAGCTTTTCATTGTATGGAAATACCCTTTGTCATGAACAATATTGCGCGCTGCGAGGAAATGACCGGTGGCGGAAAAGAGGCGTATGCGCTGGCCGACAAAATGAGCCAGGCCTGGATAAACTTCGCGCGGACCGGCGACCCGAATCACAAGGGCTTACCCCCGTGGCCGAAGTATACCGAGGCCGTTGGCGCCACGATGATGTTTGACAACGTGCCCGCTGTCCGCAACCAGCCCGATAAGGAAATCCTGACGGTAGCGGCCGGAACACCTCCCAGATTTTGATTAAACGCAATACCTAAAACTCATTTCAGCCATGAAGACCAATCGCAGGAAATTTATTCAGAACGCCGGGCTTAGCGCCGCAGCGCTTGGCTTTGCGCCACAGGCCATCGCCTCCAGCACCCGGAACGATGCCGACAAAGACGGTCAGGTATTATTCATCGGGGACGATATTGCCGTAGCCAATACGGCCCACGGCAAAGTCAAAGGATTCATGTTGCGCGGCATCAACACGTTCCTGGGAATACCCTATGGGGCCGACACATCCGGAGCAAACCGGTTCATGCCCCCGCAGAAACCAAAACCGTGGACCGACGTGCTGCCCACCGTGTGGTGGGGCAACACCGCGCCCCAGAACATGGAAAAAAGATATGCGAATGTCTATGCTTCTTTTGTGGATCACTGGAACTACGACGACGTCGGCGAAGACTGTCTGAAGCTAAACGTGTGGACACCGGTCATCAACGACGGAAAGAAACGGCCCGTGATGGTTTGGCTGCACGGCGGCGGATACGCCAACGGGAACGCTATTGAACAAGACGGATACCACGGCGAAAACCTTTCCCGCAAAAACGATGTCGTGTTTGTCTCTATCAACCACCGGCTGGGCCCTTTCGGGTATGCACACTTTGGTGCGGCAGGCGAGAAGTTTGGCGCATCCGGAAACGTGGGCATGCTGGACTGTGTGGCGGCCCTGGAATGGGTACGCGACAACATCACCAATTTTGGCGGCGACCCAGGCAATGTCACCATCATGGGGCAATCGGGTGGCGGAGCAAAAGTGTGTGTGCTCACGGCCATGCCAGCAGCAAAGGGATTGTTCCACAAGGCCGTGGCGTTGAGTGGGTCTTCGTTGAAAGCCGTAGAGAAGGGCAATGCAGAAAAGCTGGCGTCCTACATTCTGAAGGAAGCAGGTCTCACCTACAACGATATGGATAAGCTCCAGCAAATGCCTTGGAAGCAATACCTGGAGTTTGCTACGCGCGCGTTCACCAAGTATAGAGAAGATATGAAGCTGCCGATGTTCGGCGGTGGTGGTGGCTTTGCTCCAGTCGTTGACGGAACCTATCTCCCACAACATCCCTACAACCTCGAGCCCGCTCCCACCGCGGCGGATGTTCCCATGCTCATCTGTTCCACGTTCAACGAGCAATCGCCGAGCAGAACAGATTCCTCTCTTGAAAAAATAGACATCAACGGTGTCAAGGAAAAACTCAAGGATCGCTTTGGCGATAAGACCGGAAGCATTGTGGATGCTTATACCAAAGCATTCCCGGATAAACGGCCGATTGAGATCTGGTCCATGATTGCCAGCAACCGTCAAAATGCCATCGCTCTCGCCGATGCAAAATCCAAGCAGTCGGCCGGCGTGTACGTTGCCTGGTTTGGCTGGCAGCCGCCGCTGTTCGACAATCGCATGCGCGCCTTTCATTGTTCGGATATTTGTTTTTGGTTTTATAACACCGACGTCATGCTCACGCACACCGGGGGTGGCGCACGGCCACGCAAACTTTCCACCAAGATGTCGGATGCGCTGGTAAACTTTATGCGCACCGGCAATCCGAATGGAGGATCGTTGCCGCGCTGGCCAGCCTACACCGCCGCCAATGGAGAGACGATGATACTCGACGATACGTGTGCCGTGAAGAACGATCCCGATCGGGAAGCGCGCAAGGCGCTTGCCTGAAATCATTGACAACCCTGAAGGTATCTAACCCGCGTTGGATACCTTCAATCATGGGCTTTGCCTATTCATGAAAGTCGGCTGAGATGCTATGAGTTCAGCATACGCAGGATATGGGTTATTCTACCGCTGCAGGCCTAGGATAAGTTTGAGAATGATGCATCTTAGTAACCCCAGGCTTTAGCCTGGGGTATGCGCTCCCATCGTTTCATTGCGCCACAGGTGCGCTATCTGTAAGCTCGCACGTTCATGGCGCAACATCGCAGTACCTTCTTCGACGTGATGAATC
>DATDAV010000129.1:0-1097 GCA_036525235.1 Chryseolinea sp.
TCGCTCCTTCAGGGTTTCCCCCATTGAGAAAAATTCTCGACTGCTGCCACCCGTAGGTGTCTGGACCGTGTCTCAGTTCCAGTGTGACTGGTCGTCCTCTCAGACCAGCTACCCGTCATAGCCTTGGTGGGCCGTTACCCCGCCAACTAGCTGATAGGCCGCGGGCTCCTCAAAAAGCGCCAGGTTACCCCGGCTTTGGATTCAGGAAGATGTCGTCCCTCACCACATGCGGTATTAATTCGCCTTTCGGCGAGCTATCCCCCACTTTTCGGCAGATTGCCCACGTGTTACGCACCCGTTCGCCACTGAATTATTTCTGTATTGCTACAAAAATAATCCCGTTCGACTTGCATGTCTTATCCACGCCGCCAGCGTTCGTTCTGAGCCAGAATCAAACTCTCCGTAAAAATTTGGAGCCGGTGTCATTGCTGCCACCGGACAAAGTTTGTCGAGACACTCGCTAAAGTGCCCGAAATTCTGACCATTCTTACCTGCATCCTTCTGTACCGAGGTCGTTAAACCCCGGTTCCGAGAATCAGCAGGTTCGTCCGATCTTATAAATAAGATTTCCTCAGGTCCGAAGACCGTCGGAAAAATGTTTTAATCAAAGAATCTTAACGAATAACGCACAATTCAATTTTCGCTGACTTACTTCACGTTTTGGATTTCGATAAATTCCGTCGTGATGACGAAATCCAAAATCAGACTATCAAAGATCAACGCTCTTCCGCGTTCGGTACACGACAAAATCCGATCCGATCAGCGAACTGAAAAAACCGGGCTCGCCCGTGAGCCGAAGAGAAGAACATCCGGCAAACTGCCGGATCCGCATTTCAGCGGGACGACAACATATTGCGTCCGCTCAACTCGTCAACGCCAAATCTTCAACTTTTTGGAACATTTTCCGGCGTGATCGGAGCGGCGCGACAGGGTTTGCGGGCTATCGTCCCGCCGGGCGAGGGGCAATGCCCAGGGCTTTTTCGATCGCGGCCGGATCGTAAACCTTTCCGCCCTTGATTACGGTCGTGATGTTGCGGGTGTCGCGAATGTTCTTTGCCGGGTCGCCGTCGATCAGGATCATGTCCACCAGTTTTCCG
>DATDAV010000130.1:0-5958 GCA_036525235.1 Chryseolinea sp.
AAGGACACCTTCCAGCACGGCGGGGTGAGTATGGAGGAGATCATCATACCCATAATTTTCTTAACTTCGAAGAATGCGTCATGATCGTAGAGGAGGCCGTGTTCCGTTCGGTAACACAATCGGGTTTAGAAGAAGTGGCATATAGCGTTATCGGGCGCCTGGACGCGTTCCCGGTATGGTTATTTCATGGAGAGATGGGCTCCGGCAAAACGACGCTGATCAAAGCGATCGGCAGGCTGGCCGGCGTACAGGATGCCATGAGCAGCCCCACCTTTTCGATTGTGAACGAATACGAAACCCAGGCGCATACCAAGATCTTTCATTTTGACTTTTACAGGATAAAGCACGAAGCGGAGGCATATGATATTGGAACGGAGGAGTATTTTTATTCGGGTTATCCCTGCTTTGTAGAATGGCCGGAAAAGATCCCTTCCCTGATCCCCCCGCGATATGCGGAAGTGTCCATCCAGGTAGACAGTAATACAGAACGAACCATAGTGATTTCAGTCCATGACCGAGAAGAAGAAAACGGGCTTTGAGGCGCTAGCCAAAGCCAGCATGCAAACGCAAGAGCAATTGCTTGAAGTACGAAAGAGACGGCACACGTTTTTTATTGGCTTGCCCAAAGAAATATCGCTGCAGGAAAACCGCATCAGCCTCACACCCGACGCGGTCGCGCTGCTGGTGAACAACGGCCACGAAGTGTGGGTGGAAGCCAAGGCCGGCATCGGCTCTAAATTTTCCGACAAACAGTATAGCGACGCGGGCGCGAAGATCGTGTACTCGCCCCAGGAAGTATACCAGGCCGACGTCATTCTCAAGATCGAGCCGCCCACCCTCGAAGAGATCGAACTGATGCATGCCGGGCAGACGCTGATATCGGCATTGCAACTGGGCCATCTGAAAGTGGAGAGCCTGCAGGCCCTGTTGAAAAAGAAAATCACCGCGCTGGCGTACGAATTCATTGAAGATAAAGTAGGCGGCATGCCCATCATCCGGGCCATGAGCGAGATTGCCGGCAGCAGCGTGCTTTTGATTGCCTCCGAATACCTGAGCACCGCCAACAACGGGAAAGGTGTTATTCTGGGCGGGATCACCGGCGTGCCCCCGACAAAGGTAGTGATCATTGGCGCGGGCACCGTGGCGGAATATGCCGTGCGTGCGGCCCTGGGGTTGGGCGCTGATGTCCAGGTATTCGACAATCATTTGTATAAGTTGCGCCGCATCAAACATTTGTTGGGCCAGCAGATCTATACCTCCACCATTGATACGATCACATTAAGCGACACCTTAAAGACCGCCGATGTTGTCGTTGGCGCCTTACGCGCCGAAAAAGGAAGACCGCGCCATGTGATCACGGAAGAGATGGTCACGCAGATGAAAGTGGATTCCCTTATCATCGACCTCAGCATCGACCAGGGTGGATGTGTCGAGACATCGGAGATCACCACGCTGAGCAAGCCGGTGTTCCGCAAGCATGGTGTGATTCACTATTGTGTACCAAACGTAGCATCACGGGTGGCCCATACGGCTGCCAATGCGCTGAGCAATATTTTCACCCCTACCATTTTGCGCGCTGCTGAAGAAGGTGGCGTGGAAGCGATGATCTTTTCGCACAAGTGGTTTATGAAGGGCGTCTACACATACAAGGGTGGATTGACCAACGAGCATGTGGCGCGAAAATTCGGATTGAAGCACAAGAATATAGAATTGCTTTTGGCTGCCCGGTTCTGACTTTTTTTATTCTCACACCGTTCGATGATTTTTGTGGCTGGCGAATAACCCGTAATACGGGGTATTGATCTCTTTTTTTTAACCTGTAAGTTTGGTTATCCCCTATGGCTGCCGGTTATGAAAAAGCAAGTCTTCATTTTTCTAGGTCTCTCACTCGGCCTGCATGCCTTGGCCCAACCTAATGTTGTTCCGAACAACATCCGCTCCGTAAATACACTGGAAAAACTCTATGACCCCGATGGCTTGGGTCGCACCGACATGTTGTATGGCATTCCCCAGCCGGAGGGGAAAGTGTTGGGTGATACCTACTTTTCCACGCAATGGAAAGCATCAACCATTCTTTTGTACAAGGATGAGAAAATGATCGAGGGTTTTCCCATTCGTTACGACATCCACGCCAATGAAATAGAAGTAAAGACGCAAAGTGGTGTAAAAGTCCTGGGCGGCGATAAGGTGAAGAGCTTTATCTGGATCGATTCCGCTACCCGCGTGCCCAGCTATTTTGTGAACGCAAAAGATTTCAAAGACAAGGACCAGACAAAACTATCTGGATTTCTCCAGGTGGTTGTGGATGGGCCATTGCCATTGCTGAAACAAACCACGGTGTTCCTCAAAAAAGCGGACTACAGCGTCCAATTCGACGTGGGAAGTCGCGACGATAAGATTCTGAAAAAGACAGAATTATATTTTTCAAAGGATGGTCAAGTCATGGAGCTGCCATCGTCCAAAAAGAAACTGCTGCCGCTCTTTGGCGACAAAGCCGATGCGCTCGGGAAGTTCATACAAGATCAAAACCTCACATCCTCACGTGAAGCAGACCTGATCACGATCTTCAATCATTACAATAGTTTGGTCGCAGCGAATTAAAGTCTTGCCAGGCTTTCTTCCAGCGACCGGATCTTGGCTTCAGCGTCAGCCTTCTTTTTGCGCTCCATTTCAATGACCTGTGGAGGTGCGCTGTTCACAAATTTTTCGTTGGAGAGTTTCTTGTCCACCGATACCATGAATCCGCGTTGATACTCCAAATCTTTCAAAAGCGCCTCGCGCTCCTTGGCTACGTCGATTTTGCCATCGACAGGAATAAAGAATTCCGTCGATTTCAGGAGGAAGCCCGAGGCGTTCGCCACCTTATCGGCCGTGAACGACACTTCGCTGAGGTTGGAAAGTTTTTTAATGACGGGCCAGAAAGATTTCACGAGCGTTCCCTCGGGAGCTCTCACGATCAGCTTCAGGGCTTCCTTCGGGGAAAGACCTTTGCCATTCCGGAAGTTTCGGATCTCTGTAACGATCTCGAAGGCGAAGACACCGTCCGTCAACAAACTATCGTTCTGGTCGTTCGGCGTGGGCCAGGGGGCCACGATGATGCACTCACTTTGAACGCGTTCTTTTAACTCGTGCCATAGCTCTTCGGTGATGAAAGGCATGAACGGGTGAAGCACCTTCATAAGACGCTCGAAGAAATCGACGGTCTTCAGGTAAGTCGCTTCGTCGATGGGCTTGCCAAACTCCGGTTTGATCATCTCCAGGTACCACGCACAGAAATCATCCCAAATCAATTTATACACCGTCATCAACGCGTCCGACATACGGAACTTGCTGAAGTGATCATTCAACTCCGCCAGTGAAGCATTGAATTTCGATTCGAACCAGGCGATGGCTACTTTGTTTTCTTCCGGTTGTGCGAGGCTGTCGGTGGTCCAACCCTTCACCAGGCGGAAGGCATTCCAAATCTTGTTGGAAAAATTGCGACCTTGTTCGATCAGTCTCTCATCATACAGTAAATCATTACCCGCTGGCGAACTGAAGAGCATGCCTGTACGCACCGCGTCAGCTCCGAAGTTACTGATCAGGTCCAGCGGATCGGGTGAGTTCCCCAAGGACTTCGACATTTTTCTCCCTTGCTTATCACGCACGATTCCCGTGAGGTAAACATTGCGGAAGGGCAGGTTGTCGCGGTATTCATACCCGGCAATGATCATGCGGGCCACCCAGAAGAAAAGAATTTCGGGAGCCGTTACCAGATCGTTTGTGGGATAGTAATAATTTAAATCTTTGTTGCCCTTGTTGCCGTCGCCTTTGAATACCGAAGTGTCAAACACGGCAATCGGCCATAACCAACTGGAGAACCAGGTGTCGAGCACATCGCTTTCCTGGGTCAGCTTGGGTTTGGGCGCTCCGGGTTTCTGGGTTTGATATACTTTGTGAGCTTCTTCTTCTGTCTTGGCTACAACATAAAAGCCTTCCTGGTCATACCACGCCGGTATGCGATGGCCCCACCAAAGCTGACGCGAGATACACCAGTCGCGCACGTTGGCCATCCAGTGGTGATACGTGTTCTTGAACTTGGAGGGAATGAGTTGAATATCGTCGTTCATCACGTGCTCCAATGCGGGCTTGGTGATGTCCTGCATTTTTAGGAACCATTGCAGCGAAAGGCGTGGTTCGATCACGGCGTCTGTGCGCTCGGAGAAGCCTACGTGGCTGGTATAGTCTTCCGTCTTTTGCAGGTAGCTTTTTTCCTCTAGCGCCTTGGCGATCTTTTTGCGGGCAACGAAACGGTCTTCGCCTACAAAGATCTGTGCCTTGTCGTTCAAGGTGCCGTCTTCGTTGAGGATATCGATCACTTCGAGATTATGCTTTAGCCCCAGCATGTTGTCGTTCATGTCGTGCGCCGGCGTCACCTTCAAACAACCAGTACCGAAGTCCATGGCCACATAATCGTCTTCGATGATGGGGATGGCGCGGTTGATGAGCGGGATAAGGGCTTTTTTCCCTTTGAGATGTTTGTATCGTTCATCGTTGGGGTTCACACAGATCGCCGCGTCGGCCATGATCGTTTCGGGGCGAACCGTGGCGATGGTTACAAATTCGCCGGGGTTGCCTTCGATGGGATAATTGATGTAGTATAGTTTGGAAGGCACGTCGCGATGGATCACCTCATCGTCTGACAAAGCAGTCTTTCCGGCGGGGTCCCAGTTCACCATGCGCAGTCCGCGGTAGATGTTGCCCTTGTTGTAGAGGTCGATAAACACATCGATCACCGCGTCGTAGTAGTCGGGGTCCATGGTGAACTTGGTGCGCTCCCAGTCGCAGGAGGCGCCCAGTTTTTTGAGCTGCTCCAGGATGATGCCGCCATATTTTTCTTTCCACTCCCAGGCATACTTCAGGAACTCCTCGCGGGTGAGATCCGATTTTTTAATGCCCCGTTCCCGCAGCATGGCCACTACTTTGGCCTCCGTGGCAATGGAGGCATGGTCCGTGCCCGGCACCCAACAGGCTTCCTTGCCCTGCATGCGGGCTTTTCGCACCAGAATATCCTGGATGGTATTGTTCAGCATGTGGCCCATGTGGAGCACACCGGTTACATTTGGGGGGGGTATGACGATACAATACGGTTCCTTGGAGGGATCGGGCTCGGAATGGAAGAAACCGTGCTCCATCCAATAGCTGTACCACTTATTTTCTACTTCAGAAGGGTTGTATTTGGTTGATAGCATGGGGCGACGGAGGTACAGTTGGTTGAAAATGATTCAAAATGGGCGTAAAAATAAAGAAATTGGCCTGAATACGGAATTCCCGCCCTCCGAAATCCCGGCCACTACAATACCTCGTATATCGCATGTCTAACGAACCCAAGCTCATGGAAGCTGCACTGCTGGCCCCCGAAAGGGAAACCATACAATGGAAACAAATGTGGAGTCTGGCCGCGCTATATGGCTCGATCGTCATCGGTTGGATTGCCTACCAGAACTACCAGCCCAAACTGCTGGTGCAGTTCCATTTCGATGATTTTACATTCCTGCTCACCCTCGCCCAAGCCGTGATCCTGGTGGTCACGCCACCCTTGGCGGGCAAAATAGGCGACCGCTACCGATTCGAACAGGGGCACCGCATTCCCGTGATCACCGCAGGGATCAGCTTTGCCTCCATGGTCTTTATGGCCGTGGCGTTCACCCTGTTCACCAACCCCGGCGAGATCTTCCGGTGGATATTGCCCGTGCTCATCGTTTTCTGGCTTATTGCCATGAGCATTTTTACCAGCCCGGCTTTGTCGACCATGGAGCTTTTCTCGCCCGTCGACAAACTGCCCCGCGCCATGGCTATCCTCACCATCGTGGCCAACCTCATTTATGCTGTTGAACCGGTCATCGTCGACATCATCGACTACATCGGCGCTCCGCTCACGTTCATTTCGGGTGGTGCCGTCGTTTTTGTTTGGGGGTT
>DATDAV010000131.1:0-1015 GCA_036525235.1 Chryseolinea sp.
TCGCTCCTTAGGCCAAGGCGAGCCGCCGGTTCGGGTCAGACATTTGACCATTTGACCGCGCTCCAGGTCAGGAAGCATAAACACACAAGAACCGTTGGTGGCAACTCGACTTTGGTAGAGGAAGGAGAACCCGAAGGAGAACTAAAAATTATGCATATATCATATATCTCCATTTCTTAGGCGTTTGCTTATCTTTGCTCTTTGCTTTTCCGAGACGATTTTGGTGCGTGCCCAGCAAAAACCACCCCCAGCTGCGGCTATGCAACTGTTGAGGTCATTTCGACAACCGATAGCAAAAATCACGGCAAAAGTGACGGATGAAAGTGGCCGTCCGATTGTGGGGGCGGATGCTTTTATCAATTTTCTGGTAGGACAAGAGGATGGCTGGGGAACGCGTGACCTGACCCACAATAAACCGACCGATGATGATGGCAGCTTTTCGGCATTCGATCAGTGTGGCGGTTCGGCCACACTTGCTGCGATCAAACAAGGGTACTACAAAACGGTGACAGACTAGAATGGCGCTAAGATAAGGCAGGTTTGGGACGATTTTTCGGGTCGCGGCGGACGGGACCTTCGGTGGATTCGAGCAGGAACTTTTGGCTTAGTACACGATTCCATAAATACACACACGTATTATCAGGCGGCGAGCATGAGTGGAGTCGAAAGATTGTTGAGGAGCAAGGCCAGGTCGCGGCGGGTGAACTCCCAACGAAAAGGTTTGGCGACTTTTTCGTAGTGACGCTCGAAAGCCGCAAGCCGTTGTGAAAGTGCGGACAGGGAAGGAAAGTCGTTTGGAGTTAAAACCTTGCGTTGGAGAATGGAAAAATAGATTTCGATCTGATTGAGCCAACTGGCGTGGACAGGGCCGTGGACCAGCACCAATTGCCGGTGGCGGGCGCAAAGGCGCGCCACGCTTTTTTGCCCTCGATGCGAGGAGCCGTTATCGACGATCCAGAAAACTCTTTGCGCTTGGCGGTAAGGCGATTGCTCCATGACTTGATCCACGAGGCGA
>DATDAV010000132.1:0-119291 GCA_036525235.1 Chryseolinea sp.
GGAGTGCAAATGTAGCCGTTTCTACCTTTTTGCCAAACTGCGCCCCGCAACTTTTCTACTTGCTTTCGTCGCCGTAGTCTAAAAACACCTTCTTGATGTCCTTGTCGTCGATGCGGCCCAGGTTTTTGTTATAGGCGTCCAGCTCCAGCAGCACGATGCGCTGGTCGTTCAGATTGGCGCGCAGCTTTTCGATGTCTTTGTCAAATTCGGCGCCGCGGCGGTTCATTTTCAGGGCGTATTTGCGGGCAAATTCGTCGCCGTTTGCCTGGATCTTGTTCCGCAGGTCGATGTTTATTTTGATTTTGTCCATGATGTTCTCCTTGCTGCGGCCAATCACTTCGGTGGCTTCCAGGGTACCCAGCGTGAGCACGGTCGTGCCCCCCACGCCGCTAACAGCCTTGGCGCTGGTGGGGTCGTCCACGATAATGGGCGTGAACCCCGTTACGGCGCCTAGGCTGGCGTTGACGATGCTGCGGTTCTTCTTGCCTTTCTTTGCCTTTTTGAAGTCCTGGTTCAGCTGCTTCTGGTTGACGTCCAGCTGCTGGATCAGCACCATGCAATCCACCAGGTTGCTGCGGTATTTCGCAAACAGGAGGCCATCCTTTTTGATCATGTTCTCGGCGTCCAGCACTTTTATTCTCACCTTCTTTTGGGTGCGGTTGTTCGATTTGTCCAGCACAAAAAAAGTGAGCTCCGGGGTCAGTGCGGTTTGGGCGTCGTCTACAAAGTCGTAGCCGGGGCTCCAGGTAAATTCATACAGCAGTTGGGTATTCTCTTTGAAGCTGTTGGAAGGTATGCGTTTGTCAGACGCAATAAATCCCACGCTGCGCACATTGTCATCGCCGTTGGGGTCGCTGATGGAGATCCTCAGGTTCAGCGTCTCATCTTCTTTTATCGTAAAGAGTGTATCGATCGGAAGAATTTGAATTTCCGAGGGCAGGTCCAGTTGGGTCTGGGCCAGGTGAAGCTTGCCTTTCGTTTCCGCTTTGTCGGGCTGATCCTGCACAATGAATTCGATGGTCAGCGGGTTGGTTTTCAGGTTGGCAAATTGCATACGCGAAGGTGTCCACGTAAACTGTCCTTGCGAAGAGAGGGTGGCGCCTTCGGGCAATTGGGTTTGTGAAGAGCGGAATGAGATGGGGTCGCCATCCTGATCATACACAAAGTCGCTGCTGATCTGGTAGGTATTTTCTTTGGATTGTCGCACATAGAAAACGGGAAGTTCTTCCACCACGGGTGGGCGGTTCACGTGCTTCACGGTGAACGTTATGGTCTTGCGTTCGCGTTTGCCATCGGGTAGGGCCGCCTGAAAAATAACAGAGAAGTCTCTCGACTTCGCCACGCGGTCCACCAGTTCGAACGAAGGCTTCCAGCTAAAATTTCCCAGCGAGTCAAAGCTGATGCCCAAGCCTTCCACACCTTCGATCGAAAAATGTTTTTTTACGTCCGGGTGTGTTTTGACCTGGAAGTTTAATTCTTCATTTTCGTTCAGCACATTCCACCCTACTGAGTCGGGGAAGACTAGTTGAACTTGAGCATTTACGGAGAGGGTGGTGATGAGGAGGAGAGCAATGAGATGGAACCGCTTCACAATAGATGTTTAAGATTTTGGAGGGGTAAATTTAGCAAGATCAAAATTCTCTGATATGCCAACGGTCAAAAAGAAAGGTACAACCAACGACTTTTTCGCAGATGTGTATGAAGTCGCCCGTCTGATCCCAAAGGGCCGCGTCACCAGCTATGGGGCTATAGGCCACTATTTGGGAGCGAAATCGAGTGCGCGCATGGTGGGGTGGGCCATGCACGGCTGTCCCCGGGATGTGCCTGCTCACCGGGTGGTGAACAGTGCCGGCCTGTTGTCGGGCAAACATCACTTCAAGGACCCCAATAGCATGCAAAAACGGCTGGAAAAAGAGGGGATCAAGGTTGTCAACGATAAAGTCAAGGATTTCAAAACCGTTTTTTGGGATCCCTCCAAAGAGCTTGCCTTATAGGGCCGTTTGCCAAATCAAGAAAATTTTGTCCCGTATCAGGACTTTTTCATAAACGATCACCCCAATCCAGCCCAATTTGGGCCTTTCTGCCCATGGCATAGGGTTTGGCTTGTCTCCGCCAAAGAACGACCCCTATGAAGCTTCTCCACACAATATTCGTGGTGGCCTTCGTGTTCACCGCTGCCACCACCTTCGCGTCTGGCAACCGCGCCGACGAGATCATCACGGTCGGCAGCACCAAGCATAGGACATTCTTTGTATTCAAGGCGCAGAAAAAATTTGTGGGCGCCACCGTAGAGATCTACGCTTCCAACGGCAACCTGCTCACCACGCAGAACCTCGAGCGTCGCAAAATGATCATCGACTTCGGCGGCGCAACCACCGACACATACACCATCCGCATCACCAAAGGTGGCGCGCGACGCGAGTATCAATACATAAAACACTAAACTTCCGCCGGCCCTGTCTAGGCCCGCAAAGTTTACCAAGATAGTGGGGTTGGTTTTTTAATCGGGATCGGGCCGTCTTCTCAACAGAGGATTGGCCTTTTCCTTTTTCAGCCCATCCCATTTTGCTCCCATGCAAATCTTGTGATGACGCATAACAAAATCATACAGCAGCCACGATGGCCGTCTCACCACAACCATGACCCTTTAAAAAAAATCTGTGACGACAGAAGCCCCATCCCATGAGCAACCGCGAACGCACAATGGAGATCAGTCACAGCAAATTGTCCCAATATTTATAAGATAAGAATGCCCCTAAGCCCGCAGGGCTTCCCTACAATAGCCCCCAGTGAAACTGGGGGTAGCAAAGACAAGCGAACCAACTCCGCAAGAGTTACCCTTCCGCACATCAGCAACCAACCACACGCTCACAAAGCCAACGCTCCATCCCACGAGCAATCGCGAACACACAACGGAGACCACCCGCAACAATTGTTCTAATATTTTAGAAGATTAAAAATGCCTTTAAGCCCGTAGGGCTTCCCCATCATAACCCCCAGTGAAACTGGGGGATGCACCATAACACAAAACAACTCCGTAGGAGTTACCCTTCCCCATCACGGATGCCCACAACACAATTCTACGAGTGTTCTCTCCACCTCACGAAGCAACCGCGAACGCACAATGGAGATCACCCCAACAAATGTCCCAATATTTATAAGATAAGAATGCCTCTAAGCCCGCAGGGCTTTCCCTACCATAGCAAAGACAAAGCGAACCAACTCCGCAGGAGTTACCCTTCCGCACATCAGCAACCAACCACACGTCCACAAAGCCAACGCTCCATCCCACGAGCAACCGTGAATGCACAAATGGAAATCGCCCGCAACAAAATTGTCTCATTATTTTAAAGATGAAGAAATGCCATTCAAGCCCATAGGGCTTCCCCATCATAACCCCCCAGTGAAACTGGGGGCAGCACCATAACACAAACCAACTCCGTAGGAGTTACCCCTTCCCATAACCACATTCTACAAAGCCTTCTCTCCCTCACGCGAAACCATCCAAAGCCCCCCAAACGTAATCAACCCGTTCAACACCAAGATCTCCAGCCCAAACTTATACCCCCCAAACCAAGCCTCCGAATTCGAACTCACCACATACGACAACACCGGCGACAACACACAAACCACCGGCACCAACCGATCGCGCACCACCCGCTTCGTAAAAATCCCAAACGTAAAAAGCCCCAACAATGGCCCATACGTATATCCCGCCACATTCAACACCGCATCGATCACCGAGCGCCTATTGATTTCCTTAAACACCACAATGATCAACAAGAACAACAACGAAAATCCCAAATGAACCAAAAACTTCTGCCGCTTCTTCGTCTTCTCATCCTTGTGTTTGAAGTCCAAAAAATCGATACAAAAAGAAGTCGTCAACCCCGTCAACGCCGAATCCGCGCTGGCGTATGACGATGCCGTTATCCCCAACAAAAAGAAAATACCCACCGCCAATCCCAACTCGTGCACGGCCAGTGAAGGGAACAACTCATCGGTAGCACCCGGAATAGCCAGGTTGTTCGCCGAGCTATACAGGTAGAGCAGCGCGCCCAACGCCAAAAACAAAACATTCACGATCACCAGCGTCAGGCTAAACCAGAACATATTTTTCTGCGCCTCCCCCAGGTTTTTACACGTCAGATTTTTTTGCATGATCTCCTGGTCCATCCCCGTCATGGTGATGGCAATGAAGGCGCCGCCAAGAAATTGTTTCCAAAAAAACATCGTGGAATTAACATCGTCAAAATAAAACACGCGCGTGTAGGGCCCGTTCTTCAACGTTGTCACCATTTCCGGCAGCGACCAGCCCATGCGCTGGGTGATCTGCCACACGGCGATGCACACGGCTGTGATCAGAAAAATTGTTTGAAACGAATCGGTCCACACAATGGTCTTCACCCCACCTTTAAACGTGTAGACCCAAATGAGCATGATGGTGGTGGCAACCGTCACCACGAAGGGCACATGCCACGCATCGAACAAAAACAATTGCAGTACGGTAGCCGCCAGATACAGGCGCAACGACGAGCCTATCGTGCGCGAGATCAGAAAAAAGAAAGCGCCCGTCTTATACGACCAAAAACTAAACCGCTGTTCCAGGTAAGTATAAATAGAGATCAGGTTCAACCGGTAATACAACGGCATCAAAACCCCGATGATCACCCAATAGCCCACCAGGTATCCCAACACCACCTGAAAATATCCAAACCCGATCTTCCCCACATTCCCCGGCACCGAAATAAAGGTCACCCCCGACAGCGACGAGCCGATCATCCCAAACGCCACCAGGTACCAAGGCGATTGCCGGTTAGCCGTAAAAAAAGTAGTCGTGTCCGCCCCTCGCGACGTGATCACCGAGATCAAAATAAGCACCCCGAAATACACGATCATGATCGTAACCACCAGCCCAGGAGTCATACTGTAAAGCGTTTTTTCCGATGCCAAGCAATCAGTAAATCCCCTAAAATCCAAATCCCCTTCTCCCAGCGCGTATCAGGGCAACGCTGCCACCGCGGGCCCGCCCGTACCGAACGTATGGCTAAGCTCTCAATATTAGGTGTACCCACGGTACGTTCGGGCGGGCCCGCCAACCCAAACCCGCACAAAGCCCGCACCCGAAACTCAAATCCACACCAACCCAGGTCCGGGTTTCCCGAACAATGCCCGCCGGCAAGACCTGCTGCCCGAAAACTCAGCAACTCCATAACAAACAACGCCCGACATTTTAAAAAAAGCGGCTGTACAGAAAGACACTCATGCGGCCCCCTCGTACCTCGGGTCGGGCTATCCGTTCCAAGTCCGCCACCCCCTTGTTCCCACCATTCCAAGACCCCGATCACATTCGTCGGTGTCCCACCAACAAATCACATTCCGCATCCCCACGCACTTCGGGCTTTCCACTCCTATCCCTGGCCGTTCCCCACCCCGAAAAAGCCCACTTTCCCGACCAACCCACCCTGGCCAAAAACCCGAAAAATGGTTACCTTTGTATCCTTGAAAATTTCCAGAAAGCCATGAAGCCCGCTTACCAGGAAGAAGTACTTGTAGAGGTAATGGAGGCCACCGAAACCATCGACCAGATGGACCTCGTGGTCTTCAACGACGACGTAAACACATTCGAACACGTTATCGCCACGCTCATCCGCGTATGCGAGCACACGCCCGAACAGGCCGAGCAGTGCACGCTGCTCATCCACCATAAGGGCAAGTGTGCTGTCAAAATGGGCACTTTCGATTTCCTCAAGCCCATGCGCGAGGCCATTTGTGAAGCCGGCATCGACGCCAGGATCTTGTAATTTTTGTAAACGCAAACAACCCGGGTGGAATATCCTTCAAAACTCATTGAGAACGCCGTCAACCAGATCGCAAAACTTCCGGGCATCGGCAAAAAGACAGCCCTGCGGCTGGTGCTTCACCTCATAAAGGACACGGAAGAAAACACCCTGGCCCTTGCCGAGGCCCTCACCACGCTGCGCACGCAGATCAAGTTCTGCACCACCTGCCACAACATCTCCGACCACGACATCTGCTCCATCTGCCAAAGCCACCGCCGCGACCGCGCCTTGCTGTGCGTGGTGGAGGATTCTAAGGATGTGATGGCCATTGAAAATACCGCTCAATTCAACGGCACCTACCATGTGCTTGGTGGCGTCATCTCGCCTATGAACGGCATCGGCCCAGCCGACCTCAACATCGAGAGTCTGGTGCAGCGGCTGCACCAGGGCCAGACCGAGATCAAGGAAGTGATCCTCGCCCTCAGTCCCACCATGGAAGGCGACACCACCGCTTTCTACATCAACCGGCGCATCAAAGACCTTTCCCTCAAGATCAGCGTCATTGCTCGTGGCGTGCCCGTGGGGGGCGACCTCGAATATGCCGACGAGATCACGCTGGGCCGCAGCATCATCGGCCGCACGCTCTTCGGCTGAAAAGCGCCGCACAGAATTTCTCCCCGCATTAACTACCTTTCGTTAGTAGAAACCTCTTCGAAAAATTCTCCGTTAACACCGGCGTATCTTTCCAACTTCCGATTTTAATTATTTTCTTTGCCCGCTTTCATTTGAACAACTATGACAACAAAACTTTCCAACCGCATCGAAGCCATCCAGGAGTCAGCCACGCTGGCCATGGCGGCAAAGACTCGTGAATTCAAAACCAAGGGCATCGACGTGATCGGCCTCAGCCTGGGCGAGCCCGATTTCAAAACGCCTCAACACATTTGCGATGCCGCGAAGAAAGCGATCGACGACGGAAAGTATTTCGCCTATCCCCCCGTGCCCGGCTACCAGGATTTGCGCGAAGCCATTGCGGCCAAGTATCAGAAAGAAAACAACGTACCCTATAAAGCCGAAAACATCGTCGTTTCCAACGGCGCCAAGCAATCCATTGCCAACGCCATGCTGGCATTGCTCAACCCTGGCGACGAATGCGTGGTGTTCTCACCCTACTGGGTAAGCTACGACGCCCTCGTGCGTTTGTCGGAAGGCACGCCCGTCATCGTCAACGGCAAACTCGAAAATGACTTCAAGGTAACGGCCGCCCAACTGGACGCCGCCATCACCCCCAAGACCAAGCTCATCATCTTCTCGTCGCCCTGCAACCCTACCGGCTCGGTGTTCTCGCGCCAGGAGTTGCAAGACATCGCCAACGTGGTGCTGAAACACGAAAACATCATCATCATTGCCGACGAGATCTACGAGCACATCAACTTCACCGGCGAGCAGGTGAGCATTGCCTCGTTCCCTGGCATGTTCGACCGCACCATCACCGTCAACGGCTTTGCCAAAGGCTATGCCATGACCGGCTGGAGAGTAGGCTACATCGCTGCTCCCAAATGGATCGCCGACGGCTGCAACAAAGTGCAGGGCCAGGTAACGTCCGCCAACTGCTCCATCGCCCAACGCGCCGCCCTCGCGGCCATCACCGGCGACATCGAGCCCACCAACAAGATGGTAGCCGAATACCGCAACCGTCGCGAGCTCGTCTATAAATTATTGAAAGAGCTCCCCGGCGTAAAAACCAACTTCCCCGAAGGAGCCTTCTACTTCTTCCCGGACGTGAGTTCCTACTTCGGCAAATCCGACGGCACCACCACCATCAAAAATGGCGATGACTTCTGCATGTGGATGCTCGAAAAAGGCCACGTAGCCCTCGTCCCCGGCGGCGCCTTCGGCGACGACAACTGCGTCCGCCTCTCCTACGCCGCCTCCGAAAAAGATCTGAAAGAAGCCCTCAAGCGCATGAAAGAAACCCTGGCCACCCTGAAGTAAAACAGGCAGCCGCTCTAAATAATTGAGCGGCGCGAAAAGGAATAGTCATCAACAAAAAAATAAGCCAACTGAATCCCCAGGAAATCTGGAGCATTCAGTTGGCTTAATAATTTTATAGTCACACCAACTTCAACGCGGCACCATCACATCCCCAGGACACGCGATTAAAAAAAGCGCAAGGGATTTCTTTGCGTTGACTTTGCGCCCCTTAGCGCCTTTCTTTGCTCGCCGAAGCTTTAGCGAAGGAGAGGCGGTTCAATCTCACACCCACACCCTACACACCTTCCACACTCAACTCACCCGGCTCTTCACCTGCAAAATCTTCTGCTCCATCTGATTAAAAAACTTCGCGCGTTCCTTTTCCCCCGTCGTACTGATCAACACCGACTTATTAATTAGATTGATCAGATAATCCTCCGTCTGTTGACAGAACGGCTCCTGTGTCGTAGTAAGGATGTTCATCGTATTATAAGGAATAAACGTCACCCGCTTATCTCCCATGCGAAACAAAATCGTATTGTCCGCAATCAGCAGATCGTTTTTATAGAGGTGAAATTTATTTTCAACACTCGCCTTAAACCCCACACTCGCCCACGAACGAATTTCCTGCACCAGCGCAACGTATTCATCGCAAAGCTGTACCCCATATTTCGGATCGGCAAAGAAACCACACTCATGATAAAACTCGATTTGCCGCAACGTCACGTTCAACGTTTCCTCGCTCCATATTTCAATGCGGGGCGTTTCAGAATAGCGCTTCCAAATCTTTTCCCCCAGCGCGATCAATTCCTTCGGGATCAGGTCCGGCGAGAAGCGCACGTTCTGATAGCCCTCTTCTTTCAACACCGAGTTCATCCAAAAGAACATTTTGAAAGGCCCCATCAGCGGCGAATTGAAATAATAGAACACCGGAATGTCTTTCGCAAAATAGATAAGCTGTTTGTCGGCAAAGGGCGCCAGCATTTCCAGATTGTTCAACACCGACTTCAGCCATTTGTCGAACGTAAAATGCTGCGAGTCCACCACGCGATAATGGAACGACACCATTTCATTGGATGGCGACAGCAGCGCATCCACCGACACCCCAAAGCGGTTGCAAAGCGCTTTCACTTCGTCCAGCGAAAGGATGGTTTCACCCCGGATCCGGCGGTAGGCACTGTCGCGGCTAATATTCAGGATCTCGGAAAGTTCATCGGCCATGGAAAGATTGGGTGGAATGCGTTTCTTAACCTGGTCTAAAAAGGCCGATTGGATGTTGTCTGTGAGGGTCATTTGCAAATAATACTACTAAAGTTTGCGGCCATTTGCAAAAAATGCAACTCGCGGGGCGTTTCAGTCTGCTGCCCGACGATCGTCGGGTTAGTTTCCATAATATTATTTCGGCGCTAGGGGAATATGCCACCGCCCAGCCCAATCCACCCATTACTTTCGAATCGAAGTTTTCTGGCGGCCTTTTGGAGCGGCCGCCACCTGCATCAAGCAGGGTACATCTTGAAACATAGAAGCAGCGATAAAGGGATGAGGAGGAGAGCAGGGGAGAAGTGTGGGGAAATGTTTGGGATCGCCAGCCGCGGGTTTTCACCAAGCACGAACAAACACCCTTATGAAACCTTATATCTTTCCCACCTTCAGCGAACCGGAGATCTTCCTGTCGCTATCCGCCGAGCCGCGTTCCTACAACCGCTGCACACTGCTCATCATCGATGCCGATGAGTCCCTCGCCGCTTCGCTGGCCATCGCTTTCCAAAACAACTACAACGTGCACGTGGCCACCACCAGCGAACACGGCCTCGCCCTCGCACAGCGGGTCGCGCCCGACCTCATCCTCACCGAGCTGATGATGCTCACCCAAGAAGGCATGCCGCTCTGTGCCCAGCTCAAACAACAAAACAGCACGTGTCATATTCCGGTCATCCTTTTATCGGAACAAACCGACCACTACAGCAAGATGAAAGGTCTCTACCTCGGCGCCGACGATTTTGTGGTCCGCCCTTTCCATTTCCTGGAGCTGCAGATGCGTATTCAAAACCTCATCCAGTCGCGCAAAATGCTCCAGCAAAAATACAACAAGACCGCTGCGCAGACGACCGCCGTGGCCAACATGCCCTCGGAAGACGAGCGCTTCCTGCAACAGGTGATGGCCGTCGCAGAAAAAAATATAGAGAACAGCAGCTTCAACATTGCCGCCTTCGCCCGCGAAATGGGTCTGAGCCGCGCGCAACTCTACCGCCGCCTCATTGCCGTGACCGGCTATTCCGCCAACGACTTCATGCGCCGTCTCCGCCTGCAGCGCGCTGCCGAAATGCTCCACAAAAAAGTAGGCAACGTCAGCGAAGTCGCCTACCGCGTAGGCTTCACCAGCCTGTCCTACTTTGCCCGATGCTTCAAGGAACACCACCACAGTTCCCCCAGCGACTACACCCGCCAACCCCAAAGACCCGAGATAGGAGTAGATTATCTGATCAGAAGAAAAGCAGAAATCGGAGGCATTGCATAAGTAGGTGACTATTTCCTTGGAACCTTTCTAAAGGTATCTAAAAATTGAAGGGTTATTTCCCGTGATTGAACTTTCGATTTGATCACTTCAAAGGCTGTTCCACCTAAATTAAATTGATATTGCTGTCCTCTGATAGTTAGTTTAAACTTTCTAAAAGCGATACTTGATAGAATAGGATAACAGTTTTTAAACATCAGCAAATCATGTCCACCCCCGTTGAAAACAGTATTAGTGAACTCATATTGGAACCCGTGCTCCTGCAGCCTCCGTTCAATTCGTGTTGCCATCCTATCAGCCGGCCAAACGAAGTCTTCGTCACCCGAAATTAGCAGAACTGGCCCCCGGATTTTCTCAACTTTGATGGTGTATCCTTCGGTAGCATAGGTTTCATGCAGCAACGGCTCTATATATACTTTGTAGTTAACGCTAACATCAGTACTCGCCTTAAATTTCCGAATGTGAGCAAATGGGATGGCTTCACCTCGAAATGTCCATGAGGCAATGAGGTTGTCGTCTTCGATGTCCGTGGCATTTGGTAAAACAAAGCAACTCGGAGCATATGCAATCACACCTTTGACTTGTGGGTAGGTACTGCCAAGTAACAAGGCAAATTCAGCTCCTCTGGAGACCCCTAACAAAATAAGTTTACTAGTATCGACTTGCGTTTTTGTCGTCAAATAATTGAACGCATTCTCAAAATACTCCAGCGGGATGTTCTCCAGTTTATCCGGTAGGCCGGCTTCCTTAAAATAGGCTAATGAAAAGACAGAATAACCATTTAATGCCAATGCCTTTAATTCCTCTTCATAACCAAGGCCGCCGCCAGAACCACCCAAAAAAATGATCACGGGAAGCCCCGTCTTTCCAGAAGGATAAAAAAAATCTCCGATCAGCGTTTCCTGTCTAACATGTTCGATGGTTAACCCCCTGTCATCAACCAGCCTGTATTCCTGGAAGATGAGTATAAAGAAAACGAGCCCGACAATTAAACCAGAAACAATGATCCATTTAAGGATTTTCCTGCGCATACGATCGTTGTGGAAATATTAGATACTTATTTTCCGGACTATGGTCAAAGGATTTTAAAAATGCTTCAATTCCTCTCCGGTATAATGGTTAATAACCGGGGGACATTAAAAAAAACTTCCTGATAAGTTAAGCCAACTTCCACATCACTGCCAGCATCAATTATTCTCAAACTGTTTCTCCAACGGCGCGATCTTCTCCAAATCATCCAACACTTTCCGGTCGATCGGCGTCTCCTTGATCACGTTATACTCATCCCAAAACTTTTTATTATACGGATAGTCCTGATACTGCAACCCGTAATTCCGCATCTTCTCCGTCGTCCCAACCCGTGAAAGGGGGTTTGGCAGCACATGGTTGATCAGCAAATGCTGCACAAGCTCCGTCTCAAACTTGAATTGATCCGTAGACGCCTCATACCAACGCTCCTTCGATGTCACCGTAATGTAGTTGAGATACATCTTCCCATCATACCGCTTAAAATCGATGGACTTCTTAAACGAAACAAACTTGCTCACCAGGTTCTTTCGCTTCTCCTGGCTGTCGCCGCTGATCTCAAACTCCAGGTGAAGGATGGAATAGTCCGCCTTATTGATATACACCTGCAGGAAAAAATCCTTCGTGTTCGACACCACATATATTTCCTGGTCGTTGTAGAACGAATCTTTTTCCCGCACAATGTTGCTCAGAAATTCATCGTCGGCGTCAATCTGGCGGTACCGGATGTTGTTGTGCAGCAACAAATCTTCCAACAGGTTGCGCTGCCCGAAATAGGTGGTAAACTTATTGTCATATCCCAGGCTCTTGCGCACCTCCACCAGCTTCACGCGTTCGCGCAGTTTGGATTTGTTGCGTGGCTCTGCATAGTTCTCGTCAAATATTTTCACTGCCGCTTCCAGCAGGCTGATGTAGGTGCCGCCCACTTTTTTCACGTCGCGGTAGAAGCCATCCAGCATGAAGGGTTGCATGGGAAAATTTTGTTCCACGCGGCTCAAAGCGACCTGCAGGATCTCGCCGCCGGTGAGGGAGTCGGTCACCACGATTTCCGGCAGCACGGTGGTGGACTTCGACATGAGGATCACCTTGGTATTGTTTTCCAGCAACGACCAGATGGGGGCCTCAAAATTCTCGTAGCCGATCATGCTGATGATGAGCAGCTCGTTGCGGTATTCTGATGGAAAGTGAAAATCGAATTCCCCATTCAGGTTGGAAATGGTCCCGATAGGTTTGCCCTTGATGCCAATGGAGGCATAGGTTAGAGGCTCCTGTGTTTCGTTGTCAAGCACCCGGGCGGAGAGGGTCAATTTTTGCCCGTAGGCGCCAAAAAACAGGAGACTTGCCGCGAAAAGGAGTAGTACCCTCATGAAAAGTCCTGAAAGACGAAAGATGGCTATTTGCCCCCGTCTTTCAAACTCCCTGTAGGATATTCCCCGAAAATGAAGATTTACCCCCGTTAATCTTTCTTTGAACGGGTTTACGTTTCATTCCGTAACTTTAATGTACAATTTGTACCCCTTGAAATTTTTAGAGGACATACCGCGCATTTGGAAGAAAGCCTACCTGTGGCTGTGTTTTTGGTATGCCATAAATTATGGTGTTGGAACCTTTATTGAATGGGAGCTGAACACACCACACACCTATATTTTCTGGAACGCCCTCTATCTCTTTGAGGCCCTTTGCATCCTCATCATCGGCATCTTTTTCTATTCCAACTGGCTGTTCCAGTTTAGCATCTACGTCCAGGTGGCCGGCCACGCCATTGGGGCGACCCTGCACTTTTTGATCATGGGGTCGCTGTCGTACTACCTGGAGAATTATGTGGAGGGCTATATCGGGTGGGACGTGTGGCTGGCACACTTGCAAGGGTTGTTGCGCTGGGAAGGATTGCATTTTCACGATCAATATATCATTACCGTGGGGGTGTATTATGTGATCAGCTACTTCAAGGGCCTGCAAAAGCGGGAGGCCGAAAAAAGCGAGCTGTCGCTGAGGAACCGCGAAATGCAGATCTCGCTGCTGAAGTCGCAAATCAACCCCCATTTTTTGTTCAACACCCTCAATTCCATCAACACCCTGATCGGCTCCAGCAAGGAACAGGCCCGCAAAGTGATCACCCAGCTTTCCGACATCTTCCGCTATGCGCTGGATTCACATGGCGACCAGATGGTAAAGCTCATCCACGAATTGGATTTTATCGATAACTATATCCGCATCCAGCAGGTCCGCTTCGGCGACCGCATGAAGTTTGTGAAGCAGGTGGATTTCACCTGCCTGGGGGTGGAAATCCCACCCATGATCCTCCAGCCGCTGGTAGAGAACTCCGTAAAATACGGCATCGCCCCCAAAGACGACGGCGGCACCATCATTCTCACCGTGAAGCGCTTTAACAATATGATCTTTTTTGAGGTTAAAGACGATGGCCTGGGCTCCAACGCCAAGAAGGTGATGGACGGCAGCTCCAGCGGCGTGGGCCTGAGCAACACCGATCTGCGATTAAAGAGTATATTCGGACCAGGTTCCGGGCTCCGCATACGGTCTAACGAGTGGGGATATTCCGTGAGCTTCTTCATTCCGTTTGAAGATGCCGAACAGCAAAACCAAGTATCATCAACCATAGACGAATTAAATAGCAAAGCAGTATGAACATAACCTGTGTTATAGTAGACGACGAAAAGTTAGCACGTGATCTTCTCCAAGAGTATTTGCAACAGATGCCCAACATCCAGGTGTTGGCCGAAGCCAGCAAGGGAAAGGACGCCGTGGAAACCATCGACAAGTTGAAACCCGACCTCGTGTTCCTCGACGTGCAAATGCCCGGCATGACCGGCTTCGACGTGCTGGACGAGATCACGCACGACCCATACGTTATTTTTTGTACGGCCTACGACCAGTATGCCATCAAGGCCTTCGAAAAAAATGCGGTCGACTATATCCTGAAGCCCCTGGACCAGGAGCGCTTCAAGCTCGGCGTGGAGCGGGCCATCAACCGCATGAAGGTGGAACAGAACAACGTGGGCGAACTGCTGCGCAACCTCAAGACCGAAAACAAGACGAGCTACGATTCGCACATCTTCGTGCAAAAATCGGAGAAGCTGCTCAATCTTCCCGTGGAGGAAATCGTCTACCTGGAAGCTTCCGGCGACTATACCATCCTCACGACAAAGAACGACCAGTTCGTAAGTTCTTCCGGTATTGGTAAACTGGAGGAAATTCTAAATCCCGAAACGTTTATCCGCGTGCACCGAAGCACCATCATCAACATCAACAGCTTGAAAGAAATTGAAAAGCATTTCAATGGCGGCATGGTGGTAAAAATGCTGAATGGCAAGAGTTTCCCGGTGAGCCGGACGTATGCGAAATTGATACGGAAGAAAGTAGTATAAGATTTTTTATTCAACCCAGATTGGAAAGGGCTGTGCCGAAAGGTGCGGTCCTTTTTTTATGCTTTATAATTTCTCGATCCGGGCGCTTTCCACGTAATGTATCTCAACGTCTTTGCCGTGCCCTTTTAGAATGGCCCGCAACTTTGTCTCCATTTCCGTTTGGGCTTTGCTCACAAAGGCGCCTTGCTCGGCATAGGCGCGGGCGTCGCGCGTAAAGGCATTCATGGCTTGCGAGCGGTCATCTGGGTGTACCCAGTTCCACAAGCCGTGTTCGTCTTCAAACTTCACGTCATGCATCGGCTCCAGCGACAGCAGTTGCGCGTGGGGGAGGGTGACAATGGCCTTAGTGTCGTTGATGGTTATGCTGAACCGCTTGTTCAGATCGAAGCCGGCCTTGGCTTCGAAGGTGCCGGTGATGTCGATCTTTTTGGTGCTGCCCAGCAACGTATTCGTCCACGCATAGTGATGCTGAAATTTCTGTGAGAGGGTGGCCATCTCCAGGATGGGTGTTTGCTGCTGCAGCACCACGGTGTTGTTCACGGTGACTTCCGGCGTCACATGAAAGGCGGCGGCAATGTCACGACCGATTTGTTTTGCGCCGGCGTAGCTTTTCTCGGCGAGCCGCGAGGGGATAACCACCACGATCACATAGGCGGTGATAGCCAACGTGATCAACAACACGATGAGCAATATGATCTTTCGGTTGGAGAACATGCGCGTGGGTTGGTGGAGGATTTATTTTTTTGGTAACACAAATTTCATTCTCACTTTCACCCGGTCGCGCACGGCCTCGTTGCTGCGTTTGGTGGGAAACCATTTGGGACCTTGGCGCACCAGGCGCATCACTTCCTCGTCACATCCAAAGCCGATTCCTTTTACAACAGAGAAGTCAGAGAGCAGCCCGGTTGACTCTACCGTGAACTGGATGGTCACCCGTCCTTCCACTTTGTTTTCGATGGCTTGCTGCGGGTAGAGCAGATTTTTTTCAAGGTATTGTTTGTATGCGCGCCGGCCGCCCTCGGGGCTGGCGAGTTCCAGGGCTTCGGCACGCTCCTCGTCTCTGTCGAAGGCGGGTTCATAGCCCACCACCACCACTTCACTGAGTTGGGCGGCGTCCACGTTCATTTGTACGTCTACTTTGTCTTTTTTAGTGTCGGCTTCCTGGCCGGTGTAGCCGATGTAGGAGAAGACGAGTTTGTCGTTTTCTTGCAGCGTGATCTGGTAGTCTCCCGTGGCGTCGGTAACCGTTCCGATACTGGACCCTTTGATCATCACATTCACACCGGGCAATCCCTCACCATCATCGCCGGTCACTCTTCCGGTCACCACTTTTGGTTTGCTGACACCCACTCCGGCCACAATGCCTGGCGTCGGTTTGAATAGGAAGGCCGTTGAATCAGCGACGGATTGTTTGCGGATGCTATAGTTATTGTTTCCGTTGTTACTATAGAATCCACTTGTTGGTGATGGGTCTCCTGCACTTTGCGTGGCTCGCGCCTTTTTTCGTTCGGATTGGACTACCGCATCTTCGGCTTGCTCCTTCAGAATGTATTGGTCTGCTTTCTCAGGTGTCGCGGCGATTTCAGGCTGTGTTGCCGGTTCAGTTGTTGCCACTTGTGCCGGTTCCTCAAGTTCATTGGCCAGGGCATCAACACCACCGCTGGCATTGCCGGCCGCCGGCGTTTCTGCAACTACGGGTGCTGGTTCCTCATCTCTGTACATGGTGAGATTTGGCTTTTCCTCGGTTATGGGCGCCTGCGAGTTCACAGGTTTTTCCTCCGTCGGTGTAGGGGCCGGTTCCTCTTTCGGAAGAGCAGGCGTCGTTTCGATGTCCTGGATCATCGACAAGTCTTCCCTTTTATTCCGATCGGAAAGTTGAAAAATGATAACGGAAGCCACAGCAACAACAGCGAGCCCCGCGGCAATGCGCGCGCTCCAAACCCAAAGCGAAACGACTTTCTTTTCTTCTTTTCTGCCGATGCGTTGTTGGAGAGCGTGCTCCAGATTGCGCAGGTCGGCCTCGAATTGGGGAGGCTGGATTTCACCGGCACCCTCCAGGGCATCGGCCAAAAAAGGATCGCTCAGCGCCTTTTTTTCGAGCGCGTGCATTTCTGCCGGGCTAAGTTCACCCTTCAGGTATTTGTCGATATCGTTTTTCAAGTCAGCCATGTTGCTCCATGCAGAGCTTCAGGTTGCGTTTTCCGTTTTGAATATAACTCTTCACTTTGTTTGCGTCGTAACCGGTCAGGTCGCCAATGTCTTTATAACACTTTTGCTGGAGATAAAACAACTCCACGCATTGTTTCTGTTCAGCGGCCAGCGTGCCGATGCACTTTTCCAGCTGCGAAAGGTTGGCTTCCAGGTCTGGTTCATCCTCCAGATGCACCGCGGGGCTGTCTTCCATAAGAAAAGGCGAAATTTCTTCGAAATTCTTGCCTTTTCGGGCCCTGAGCTGCATCAGGCAGTGGTTTCGGGCTGTAACATAGAGCCAGCTCTTAAAATGAGCAACGTCGTGCTCCTTTAAACTGTTTACTAGCTTTTCGAAGATCTGCATTACAGCATCGCGGCTTTCCTCCCTGTCTTTCAGGTACTTCAGACACACCCCGTAGGTGAGCGACATATAGCGTTTATACAATTCCCCCAAAATATCCAGCGCGCCCGACACCTTATAGTGTTGGATCAGCTCGGCGTCGGTCGATGCCTTATATTCTTTGGGAGAAAGCATTTTTGAAAAATAGTAAAAAAATAATTGGATGCTTTATGGAATCGGAGGGATGGCATCATCTCACCAACAAACAAAATCATTTTGCTATGAAAAAGTCAATCTGGATGCTCGTCGCGCTGTTCATGGTCTCGGCCGGCTTTATGGCCCCACCCCAAACCCGCACCGTCACCGGCAAGGTTACGGCCGCTACCGGGGGCACTCCCATCATGGGCGCCACCGTCATATTGAAAGGTTCGGCTACTGCGACCACGACCGATGTGGAAGGAAAGTATAGTATAGGCGTACCGGTAAATGGCGGAACGTTGGTGTTTTCATTTTTGGGATACAAGCCCAAAGAAGTGAAGATTGGCTCAGAAAATGTCATGGATATAAAGCTCGACGAAGATATTACCGAACTGCAAGAGATCGTGGTAATCAAAGACAAAAAGGCGCTGCCGACAATGGAGGTTGAGCGTATGCTGCAAGGCAGGGTCGCAGGCATACAGATCACGGATACGTACGGCAACGTGATGGCGGCACCATCGGCAGGCTATGTGCGGTCTGCGGACGACGAACAACAACCCCAATGGAACACCGAAGAATACGACGCTATAAACGAAAATATTTTTCACGATGCGTTGAAGAATCCCCTGTCCACATTTTCCATCGACGTAGATGCAGCTTCCTACAGCAACGTGCGCCGCTTCATCAACAATGGTCAACGCCCTCCGAAAGACGCCGTGCGCATCGAAGAGATGATCAACTATTTTGACTACGACTATGCGCAGCCAAAAGGCGACGACCCCTTTGCCGTGATCACCGAAATATCGACCGCACCCTGGAACGCCAAACACAAACTGGTACACGTCGGATTGCAAGGAAAGAAAATCGCGACAGACAATCTGCCGCCTTCCAATCTCGTGTTTCTTATCGACGTGTCGGGCTCGATGGACGAACCTAACAAGCTTCCTTTATTGAAGACATCTTTCAAAATGTTGGTGGAACAATTACGGGAACAAGATCACGTGGCCATCGTGGTATATGCCGGCGCAGCCGGACTGGTACTGGAACCCACCTCGGGCGCCGACAAGAAAACAATCATCGAAGCCCTCGACAATCTCCAGGCCGGAGGCTCAACGGCTGGTGGTGCCGGCATCCAATTGGCCTATGCCACCGCCAAAAAACATTTCAAAGCTGGCGGCAATAACCGCGTGATCCTCGCCACCGACGGCGACTTTAACATCGGCGAATCCAGCAATGCCTCCATGGAACGTTTGATCGAAGACAAAAGAAAAGACGGCGTGTTCCTCACCGTGCTGGGCTTTGGCATGGGCAACTACAAAGATTCCAAAATGGAGACCCTGTCCGACAAAGGCAATGGCAACTATGCCTACATCGACAACATCACCGAAGCGCGCAAGGTGCTGGTAAATGAATTCGGCGGCACGTTGTTCACCATCGCCAAAGATGTGAAGCTGCAACTCGAGTTCAACCCCGCAAAAGTGAAAGCCTATCGCCTCATCGGCTACGAAAACCGGATGCTGAAAAGCGAAGACTTCAACAACGATAAAAAAGACGCCGGCGAATTGGGATCGGGCCACACCGTGACCGCCTTGTATGAGATCATCCCGGTGGGCGTGGAGAGCGAGTTCTACAAAATAGACAACCTGAAATACCAGACCACGCAGGTAAACCCGTCGGCCAATAGCTCCAAAGAATTGCTGACGATCAAACTGCGCTATAAAAAACCCGACGAAGATGTGAGCAAGCTCATCGTACACCCCTTGGTAGACGACAACACGCCCCTGGCAAAGACCACCGACAATTTCCGCTGGTCGGCTTCGGTGGCTTCCCTCGGCATGCTGCTGCGCGAGTCGGAATATGCAAACCATTTCACATACGACCAAGTGGTACAAATGGCACAGGGTGCCAAGGGCGAGGACACGGAAGGGTACCGTATCGAGTTTATCAACCTGGTGAAAGCCTTCGGATCAACGGCAAGCTCTGGCCGGCATTAGAAGGTGCCAGGTTGATCAAATAACCTTACCGTTACCGTAGCCTATCGTTGCCTGCAACACCCGGGCCTGTCTCAAAAAGCGCGAGTTTTTTGGACAGGCTTTTTTTATGACGCTTGTTTTAATTGCCGTCAACGCGGACCTTTGCAGGCATTACTATACCCATGGTCAACATCAGCGCGGTCATCATCACGTTCAACGAAGAAAAAAGGATCGGCCGGTGCATCGACTCCGTGCGCAAAGTGGCCGACGAAGTGGTGGTGGTCGACTCATTTTCCAAAGACCGCACGCGAGAAATATGCCTGGCCAAAGGCGTCACGTTCATCGAACATCCCTTCACGGGATTCACAGCGCAAAAGAAGTTCTCCGTCACGCAGGCTGCTCACCATTATATTTTGGCGCTGGATGCGGACGAATACCTGTCACCAGAACTTGAGCAGTCCATCCTCCATGCAAAATCGAACTGGACAGCCGACGCCTACGACTTCAATCGGCTGAATAGTTATGCAGGCAAATGGATAAAGTCCAGCGGCTGGTATCCCGACCGCAAGATCCGGTTGTGGGACAGGCGCAAAGGCAACTGGGCAGGGGGCAAAGTCCACGAAACCGTAGTGATGCAGGAGGGTGCAAAGACGGCAACGCTAAAAGGAGATCTGCTGCATGAGGCGTATCAAAACGCTTCACAGTTGATCCGCAAAATGCAACTTCAGTATGCCGACCTGTATGCCGAGGAACACGCCTTTCGCAAAACCGTAACGCCTTTCAAGATCTTCTATAAAACCATCGCAGCCTTCTTCAAGAGCTATGTTTTGAACGGAGGGATGTTCGACGGCTACGAAGGGCTGCTCATCTCCGGTTCAAACGCCAACGGAGCATTCTATAAATATGCTAAGCTGCTCGAGCGCAACCGCTCGCTTAAATTATCGCTCATCGTCACCGCGAAGGAAACAGCAGAACTTCAGAAAATTCTTGAAAGCCTTAAAGCCCAAACCGTTTTACCCGACGAAGTGATTACACAGAAATTGACCGAAGAACAGCGCGGCATCGTTAAGGCGTATCAAGAAAGTTTAGAGATCCCTTTTGTGCAATCAGATGGTGATAATATCCTGACCGCGGCTGCGGAGGAATACATTCTATGGATTGAAGGGCAAGCAGATTTCCCCGAGGATACCATCGCCTTGCATAAACAATACGCCCGGAAAGACAAAGCCCTCGTCGACGGCCGTTTGAAAAGAGGAACCATGATCTCTTTTTGGAGGGACGACGCAGGTGCCGGAGCTCCGGACCAGTCGAAGGCCTGGATCGAACATTTGAAACAGGGTTCTGTTTCCTTCTATGGATTAAAAAAAGGTATGTTGGGACACGGCGTCAACCGTACTTCCGCACCGGATATAAATTGAGCAAGCGAGAGCAATGAATTTACTCTACATCACGTTCGGCCCCCGACTCGAGATCCACCACCAGGCAGCGTTCTCCATGCTGAGCTTCCTCACGCAAAAAGAGCACATCCATTCCATAACACTCATCACCGACGCGCCCGAATTCTACGGGCACGTCCGCGACCACATCGAACTGATCGCGGTCACGCCCGACACCTTGAAAGAATGGCGTGGCCCGCATGATTTTTTCTGGCGCATCAAGATCAAAGCCCTGGAACACCTCGCCTTGAAATTGGGCGAGAAGCCCATCGTTTACCTGGACACCGATACATTTTTATTTGGCGATGGCGCCGCCATGGCCAGGCGCCTGACCACCGAAGCTTTCATGCACGAGAACGAAGGCGCTCTGGCAACACTCAAAACAAAAACAGAACGACGCATGTCCGCCCAAATCGTGGGTAAAGCGTTTGGCGGCGTAACGATTCGCGGCGATCACGCCATGTGGAACGCCGGCGTGGTGGCCGTGCCCGGCGCAAATAATTTGAAGGCGATCCAACTGGCGCTTTCGATTTGCGATGACATGTGCGCCGCCGATGTGGAACGCCGGTTGGTAGAACAGTTTGCACTTGCGGTGGCGCTCGCCGAAAGTTACCCCTTGCATGCGGGTGCGGATTTCATAGGACACTATTGGGGAAACAAGGCGGGATGGAACGAAGTGATCACGAAATTCTTTTTAGAAAATTATTTACGCAATTCTTCCTTTGAAAAAGAGCTCGAAGCCCTGCGTGCATTTGACCTTTTCAGTGAGCCGCTGCGCACACGACGAAGCAGCGCACATGCCCGCTGGGTTAGGATGTTAGATGGTCTTTATCCACCCAAAGGGGTCGTTTACGTCAAGCAACCGGGAGGGGATGTAGACCGGAAAAAGGGAGGGTAAAGGGAGGGTTTCGGGCACTGGATTGCAGAATCGTATTTTTTAGCACTATCTTTTTACTATTTTTAGGCCCACATGGAACTAGAAGAGGCCCCGAAACAGCATTACTCAGAGGAGGAGAAACAAAACATCTTCAACAACGAGTTTATGCCCCACATACACTCAATGTACAACTTTGGCTATCGGCTCACGCTGGACCAGGACGATTCAAAAGACCTGGTGCAGGACACGTATCTGAAAGCCTATCGATTCATCGAATCTTTTCAGAAAGGAACTAACGCGAAGGCATGGCTGTTTCGAATTTTAAAAAACAGCTTCATTAATGACTACCGGAAGAAGAGCAAGGAGCCGTCGAAGGTAGATTACCAGGAGGTTGAAACGTATTATAACTCCGAAGAGGTTGACCGGCAAATAACGCCCGATCTGCGTGTGGAGGCGCTGAAAGATATGATCGGCGATGAGATCTCAAATGCCCTCAACGCGCTGGACGTAGATTTCAGGACCGTGATCATACTATGTGATCTGGAAGGTTTTAAATATGATGAGATGGCCAAAATATTGGACATCCCTATTGGAACCGTTCGAAGCCGGTTACACCGGGCGAGAAACTTACTGAAAGAAAAATTAAGCGAGTACGCTAAACAAATGGGTTATAAAACTACCTAAACCATGAGTAATTCCGATCAGAGTCATATGAAGCAAGACTGTTCGAACAAACGCGAGTGTTTGGAGATGCTGCAACTCATCCTGGATGGCGAAGCCACCCACGAACAAAAAGAGCAATTTCTCAAGCATCACCTCGACGAATGCCTGCCCTGCTATAAAAACTATCACCTCGAATTAAAGATCAAGGAATTGCTCAAAACAAAATGCTGTGGCGGCCAGGCCCCTTCAGACCTGGTAGAGCAAATCAAAAGTAAAATCGGCGCAGCATAACTCCGGATGGCAGGCAAAGCACTCATTTTTTCAGCACCCTCCGGTTCCGGAAAAACGACGATCGTCAAACATCTTCTTGAAAGTAATCCCAGCCTCGGCTTCTCCATCTCCGCATCCACACGCGACAGACGGGGACGAACCGAATCGCACGGCAAGGATTATTATTTTCTCTCGCCCGAAGAATTCAAACACAAGATCGACGCCGACGAATTTATCGAGTGGGAAGAAGTCTATGCCGGCAATTTCTATGGCACCCTCAAATCCGAGATCGACCGCATCTGGGCCGAGGGCAAAGACGTGATCTTCGACGTGGACGTGAAAGGCGGATTGAATCTCAAAAAATACTTCGGCGACAAAGCGCTCGCCATCTTTGTCAAAGTTCCCTCCATCGAAGTGCTCAAGGCCCGGTTGAACGACCGCGGCACCGAAACCGAAGAAAGCCTCTCGCGCCGGTTGTTCAAAGCCAACTTCGAAATGTCGTTTCAGGATCAGTTCGATGTCGCGCTCGTCAACGAGCACCTGGACACCTCTCTTGCCGAAGCCCAGCGGCTGTATGACAGCTTCCGCTAGTTTGCACATCCTGCAAAAGGCACTAATTTTACAGACATCCTTCCCTTACAAAATTTTTCCCTTAACCGGAAGGTCGACCCCATATGAGCGCCACCCAGAAGATTGGACTTTTCTTCGGCTCCTTCAACCCTATCCATATGGGCCACCTCATCATTGCCAACCTGATGGCAGAAACCAGCGACCTCAAAAAAGTGTGGTTCGTGGTTTCACCCCAAAATCCCCTCAAGCCCGCCAAGGGATTGCTCCACGAGTTCGACCGCTTTGATATGGTCCGGGCTGCCATTTTCGACAACTACAAACTGGAAGCTTCCGACGTGGAGTTTCACTTGCCAAAACCCAGCTACACCATCCACACGCTGGTGCACCTGAAAGAGAAGCATCCGGACAAAGAGTTCCGCATCATCCTGGGCGAGGACAACCTGGAGAGCTTCACGCGGTGGAAAAATTATCAACAGATCCTGGATTATTACGGTTTATACGTTTATCCGCGACCCCACACGCAACTTTCAGAACTCCGGACGCATCCTAACGTTACCATGATAGATGCCCCGACCCTCGACATTTCGGCAACTTTTATCCGGAATTGCATCAGAAAAAAACAATCTGTGCGTTACCTTGTTCCCGATGCGGTGGAGGAGATGATCAGGGTAAAGGGATTTTATCAAGACTAATCACATCACGAAACCGGTGCTATGCGTGTTCCAACGTTACCCTACAGGTTCTCCATCCAGGGAATTCTTTTATTTTTCTGTTTATTTCTATTCTGCATCGCCAACGCCTTTGGGCTCGGAGGTATCCGCGGCCAAGTAAAAGACGACAAAGGCGAACCGCTGCCCTACGCAACTATTTTCATAAAGCAAACCGGAAGCGGCACCACCACCAACGTGAAGGGCCTCTACGAGATCACGCTCTCGCCAGGGAAATATGACGTGAGCTTTCAATACCTGAGCCACGAGTCGGTCGTGAAGCAAGTCGAGATCAGCGACGACTTCATCGAGGTGAACGTGACGTTGAAAGACCAGGCCACCTTGCTGGAATCCGTCATCGTGAAGGGCGGCGATGAAGACCCGGCCTACACCATCATGCGCAAGGCCATCGCAAAAGCAAGGTATCATACACAGGAGATCGACACCTACTCAGCACGCGTATACATCAAGGGTACGGGCGTACTCAAGGATTATCCCTGGCTGGCAAAGCGCGCCCTGGCGAAGGAAGGCATCAAGAAAGGCGACGCGTATGTGACCGAATCGGTGAGCGACATAAAATATACCCGCCCAAAGAAATTCGAAGAAAAAGTCATCTCCATCCGCAGCGACGGCAACAGCAACAACACTTCTCCGAACCAATATATTTTTGGAAGCTTCTACGAGCCGGAAATCGCCGAGACCATCAGCCCCCTCTCGCCAAAAGCCTTTTCATACTATCGCTTCGAATACATGGGCACCTTCAAGGACCGCGACTATGAAGTGAGCATAATCAAGGTCATCCCCCGCTCCAAAGGCGACAACGTGATCGACGGCACACTGAACATCGTGGAAAACTGGTGGAGCATCCACAGCATGGACATCCACACGATGAAGCTGGGCATCGACATAAACATCAAAGCCGTATACGCCCCCATCGAAGACAAGGCATGGCTCCCCGTATCGCACCGTTTTATGGTGGGGGGAAAGATCTTTGGTTTTGAATTTGAATACAACTACCTGGCTACCGTAAGCAACTACAAGATCAAAATGAACCCCGAACTGTATGTGGAGACCGACAAGATGGAGGTGGTAGACGAAAAGGTGGACAAAGAAGAGGCAAAGAAGGTACAGCAAAAAGCACTGGCCGCGCAAAAAAGCAAGGCCGCTGCCAACCAGGCTGCCAACCAGAAGCTGAGCAAGAGTGCCAAAAAGGCCCAGGCTGCCGAGGAACAATCCAAACAATTGCAAGAGCGGCTCGCGTCCGGCAAAGAGATCACCCGCAAGGAGCTGAACGGCATGCTCAAAGACTACGAGAAAGCCGAAGCCAAACAAGAGAAACAACCCGAAGTGATGTCGGACGTCACCTTCAAGGTGGACAGCATGGCCTATAAAAAAGACTCCACCTATTGGTCGGAGATCAGACCGGTGCCCCTGACCGAACAGGAAGTGAAAGGCTACCACAAGATGGATAGCATGGCCGTCGAGGACCGCAAGAAGGCCGAAGGCGATACGCTGAAACAATCAAAACACAAAGGCTTCCAGCCCTGGGATCTTTTGATTGGCGATAGTTATAAGGTCTCCAAACACTCGAATGTAAAGATTCATTTCCCGATGCCGGGATTCAACACCGTGGAGGGATGGAACCTGGTCTACAAGGTTTCCTATGGCACGGTGCTACAGGACACAAACAAAACGCGCCTCACCATAACGCCTGCCTTCCGCTACGCCTTTTCGCGCAAAGTAGCTTCCGGCAACCTCACGTTTGCGCTGCGAAATAAAAAATACAAATTCGACGTGCAGGGTGGCCGTTACATACAACAATACAATCGCGACGAGCCAATCCTTCCCATCGTCAACGATTTCACCACGTTGCTGCTGGAAAAAAATCTCATGAAGATCTATGAACGCGAATATGTAGATGTCAATTATACCCGTCACCTCAATGAATATTTCACCGTCAACACCACTTGGTCATGGATGAACCGGCGCGAACTTTTCAACAACACCGATTATAAATGGGTCGATCGCAAGAAGATTGAAGGCTACACCCCAAACCAACCCGTGAATGATGAATTGACCGATACCTCTTTCCCCGAACACCAGGCCTTCATCGGTTCCATCGGACTGGTGGCCCGCCCCTGGATAAAATACAACATCCGGAACGGACACAAATCGGAGATCCCCTTCTCGTCGCCTTCCTTTATGCTGGACTATCGCCGCGCGTTCGATAACGTGCTGGGCAGCGACGTGAGCTATGATCAGATCGAATTGGGATTCAAACACCGGTTTAAAGTCGGGGTGCGCGGCACCACCGATATCGCGTTGCGCGCCGGCTCGTTCCTGAGTACCGACAAGATGTATTTCATGGACTACAAACATTTCCTTGGTAACCAAACACCGTTCATCACCAACGACCCTGTGGGCAGCTTCCGGTTGCTCGATTACTATCGCTTCAGCACAGCCGACAAATATTTTGCGGGCAACTTGCATTATCAATTCCGGAAATTTCTCGTGACCAACATTCCGCTGGTGCGCCTGGCCGGCATTCGTGAAAACGTGTTTGTCAACTACCTGGCCACCCCCACATCGAAGAACTACACCGAGGTGGGCTATTCGATCGATGGCATTTTGCGCATTTTTCGTTTGGAAGCGGCGGCCGCGTTTCAAGATGGAAAATACCTGGATTATGGAATCCGGATTGGCATCACCTCTAATTTCATGGTTTCATTCTCGGATCAGTAAAGAGATTCGTCGAAAAATAGGGTGAAAGGCATGTGCGTGATGGTTTCGGTCGAACATTATATGGGGGGTATTGCTTTGATCAGTATCTTGGTCTCCAATTCTGGGATCCCGTAACGTGCAGCGTTGAAAATGAACCTCTCCAACTTTCTGTCTATCGGTTGTTTGATTATTCTTTTTGGATACATCACCTATAACGAAGTGTCCACACGAACCACCGAGCACGCCATCTCCGACGAGGGTGTGTACGAAGTTCCCTACGAAGAATCAGATCAGCAGCGTCTCCCGGCCGTGTCGTTCGATGTGCCCACCGAAATGACCTTTGCCGGCGAGTCCGTACCGCTCAACATTCCCGATGTTCATGAGCGGCTCGACAAAGAGCTGCAGATCAATTGCTACCTGCACAGCAACACCATCTTCCTCATCAAGCGCGCCAACCGCTGGCTCCCGCAAATGCAGGAGATCCTGGAGAAACATGGCATCCCGCAGGATTTCAAATATCTTCCCCTCATCGAAAGCAATTTATTAAACGTGGTGTCGCCCCGCGATGCCGTGGGCTATTGGCAGATCCTGAAAACTTCCGGCAAAGAACTGAACCTGGAAATAACCGACGAAGTGGACGAGCGCTACGATCCACTGAAAGCCACCGAAGCAGCCTGCAAATATTTAAAGAAAGCTTATCAAAAGTTCGGAAGCTGGACCATGGTGGCCGCTTCCTACAACCGTGGCATGGGTGGCATAGAGCGGGCTTTGGATGATCAACAAGAAAAATCGTACTACGATCTGTATCTCAACGATGAAACCTCGCGCTATGTGTTCCGCATCCTGGCCATCAAAGAAATTGCCGAACATCCACTGCACTACGGCTTCAAGATCGATCCCGCCCACCTGTACCAGGAAGAACCATTGAAATACATTGAAGTGACAGAATCCATAAGAGATCTCGTCTCCTTTGCCAAAGCACAGGGCACAAACTATAAATTGTTGAAGCGCCACAATCCCTGGCTGCGCGAAGATCGCCTCACAGTGAAGCGCGGCGAGCATTACCGGATAGCCCTCCCCGCATAACGGATCGCGCCGGCAACTTTTCCTGTTCATAGCATTTGGACGCATTGCTTTTTTTACACCTGCGGTTTGGGATTGAGATGGGCGAACCCATGCTTTTCTTTACCTTCGCTGTCGTAAAAAAAAGAAATGGCTATGCGTCCATATATCCTCGCCGAGAACAATTGGAAAACAATTAACGAAACAGGTTTCGAAGTAGCCGTGCTGCCCTGGGGCGCATGTGAGGCACACAACTATCATCTGCCCTATGGCACCGATATCATCGAAGCCGATCAGGTATCGGCCGAAGCAGCGCGCATTGCCTGGGAAAGCGGGTCGCGCGTGATCGTGCTCCCCACCATTCCCTTTGGTGTGAACACAGGCCAGTTCGACGTGAAACTCGACATCAACATGAACCCCAGCACTCAGTTCGCCGTGCTGCGCGATATCATCACTGTGCTGAATCGCCAGGGCATCTTCAAGCTGGTCATCCTGAACAGTCACGGCGGCAACGACTTCAAGACCATGATCCGCGAATTGGGTCTGGTCTTTCCCGACATGTTCTTGTGCTCCTGCAATTGGTACCAGGCATTGGACCAAAAAGAATTCTTCGAAAACAAAGACGACCACGCCGGCGAAATGGAAACCAGCGTCGTCATGCACCTCCGCCCCGAATTGGTGGCGCCCCTCTCCACCGCCGGCGACGGCGCAGCAAAAAAATTCCGGATCTCGGCAATGCGTGAAGGCTGGGCATGGGCCGAACGCAAGTGGCTCCAGGTGACCAAAGACACTGGCGTGGGCGATCCCCGCAAGGCCACACCGGAAAAAGGAGCTGCCTATTTCAAAGCCGTCACGGAGAAAGTAGCCGGATTTTTTATCGAGGTAGCCAAAGCAGACCGCACCGACCTCTATGCCTAGTGGACGCTGAAATGGAACAAGCGACGCGAAGCGTTTCGACTTCTTTGCGTACTTCCACCCTCTGTATTTCTTTGCGTTGACTTTGCGCTTGCCCGCCGAAGCTTCAGCGAAGGAGGGCCTCTGCGCCTTTCTCTGCTCGCCGAAACTTTAGCGAAGGTGAGGCGATTCAATTGCATTAAGTCTTTCGAGTAAAACAAATTTGGCGGCCCCCCTCGGAGGCCTCAGGGTCGGGCTATCCGTTCCAAGTCCGTCCACGCCCCACGCCCACGCACTTCGGGCTTTCCACTCCTATCCCTGGCCGGGTATGGAATGCTTTTACCTCGCGAGAGCACGCTGCAATGCGGCGACTTAAAAACTAAAGAAAATGCACAAGGCCGGATGGTCTACGTGCGATAAGAATGTTAACAAAGAAAAATTAAAGAACCGCTTCCGACGACTCCGCCTTAGAGATCCAGAAGTTGCCAAAGCCTTCACCGATCTGAATGGTGAGAATCTGCAACGCCAGCATCTCCAGGATAGCCAGGAAATTAAAGATCACGCCGATGCGCGTAGGAAATTGTTCCAACAGCTCCGTAAACGACATGCGCGGACGACGCGAAAGCTCATCTACAATGAGTTTCTTTTGTCCTTCAACGGTATAAGGATATTGAATAACCTGGTGAACAGGCTTGTTCTTCTCCGCATCAAAACGCTTCAGCACTTTTTCGAAGATGCTCATCAGTTTGAAAACCGTAACATCCTGCAACTCGGCCTCCACGTTGGTGCTCTCGGCCAACACTTTCAATTCCTTCATCAGGTTGCCGCGGCGTTCTTTCATCAGTTCGGTCTCTTCCATCTTGTGGAAAGTATCGATCACCGATTTGTATTTCTTATACTCCAACAGGTGCTTCACCAATTCTTCGCGCGGGTCGATCTCGTTGCCGGCTTCATCCAGTTGCGGACGGGGCAGCAACATTTTCGATTTGATACGCATCAGCGTAGCGGCCACCAAAATAAATTCGCTCGCTACCTCGATGTTGAGCGCCTCCATTGTGCGGATATAGTCCAGGAAATCGTTTGTGATCTTGGCGATGGGAATATCGTAGATATCCAACTCGTCGCGCTCGATAAAGAACAACAAAAGGTCAAAAGGACCTTCAAAAAGGGGAAGTTTTACTTCAAAGTTTTCCTGTGTTGTCATAAGAATGGCCACAAATTTATTTAAATCCGACAATAAAAACGGATAGGGTAGAAATAACTAACTTTGTGGCCTGTTTGGCGTTGAAAAGCTCGATAGAACACTTAGCTTGTACTACTGTTAGGGTACTTTGAACAAATACTATGCTGATAACCCCCGGAAAATTATTAGCCGGTATAAATAGCCCGGAAGACATCAAAAAACTGGATCAGGCGCAATTGGTGCAACTTTGCGAAGACCTTCGCCAATTCATCATCGACAACGTTTCCGTGTATGGCGGCCATTTTGGCGCCAGCCTGGGCGTGGTCGAACTCACGGTGGCCCTCCACTACGTGCTCAACACCCCCTACGATCAGTTGGTCTGGGATGTGGGCCACCAGGCCTACGGCCACAAAATCCTGACCGGCCGCCGCGACCAATTCCACACCAACCGCCTCCACAACGGCCTTTCCGGTTTCCCCAAAAGAAAAGAAAGCGAATACGACACCTTTGGCGTAGGCCACTCGTCCACTTCCATTTCCGCAGCCCTGGGCATGGCCGCCGCATCCCAATACCTCAAAATTGAAGATAAACAGCACGTAGCCGTCATCGGCGACGGCGCCATGACCGGCGGAATGGCCTTCGAAGGCCTCAACCACGCCGGCGTGTCCGACACCAACGTCCTGATTATCCTCAACGACAACTGCATGGCGATCGACCCCAACGTGGGCGCCCTGAAAGATTATCTCACCGACATCACCACCAGCCGTACCTACAACAAACTGAAGGACGAAGTATGGAACCTGCTGGGCAAACTCTCCATGTTTGGTAAAAGCGCCCAGGAGATCGTTTCAAAGGTGGAGAACGGCATCAAAGGCACCCTGCTCAGCCAAAGCAACCTCTTCGAATCCCTCAACCTCAGATATTTTGGTCCCGTAGATGGTCACGACGTGAACCACCTCGTGGCGGTGCTCAACGACCTGAAAAACATCAAGGGCCCGAAAATTCTGCATTGCATCACCACAAAAGGAAAGGGCTATGCCCCCGCAGAAAAAGGCAACGCCACCACCTGGCATGCCCCGGGCACATTCGATAAGATCACCGGAGAGATCCACAAAAAAATATACAACGTCCCCCAGGCCCCCAAATACCAGGACGTTTTTGGTCACACCATCGTAGAGTTGGCCAAGGCCAACGACAAGATCATGGGCATCACGCCCGCCATGCCCTCTGGCTCTTCCCTCAACATCATGATGAAGGAAATGCCCGAGCGCGCCTTCGACGTGGGCATTGCCGAGCAACACGCCGTCACCTTCTCGGCGGGTCTGGCCACACAAGGCCTCATCCCGTTCTGTAACATCTACAGCACGTTCATGCAGCGCGCCTACGATCAGGTGATCCACGACGTCTGCATCCAGAACCTTCCGGTGAATTTCTTCCTGGATCGCGCCGGATTTTCAGGAGCCGATGGTCCCACACACCACGGCGCCTATGACCTGGCCTACTTCCGGTGCTTGCCCAACATGATCGTGGCCGCACCAATGAACGAAGCTGAGCTGCGAAACCTCATGTTCACGGCGCAGCTACCGCGCACCGAAAAAGCATTTTCCATACGCTATCCCCGCGGCCAGGGCGTCATGCCCAATTGGCGCACACCCATGGAGGAGATCAAGATCGGCACCGGCCGCAAGATTCGCGACGGCGAAGAACTCGCCATCCTCACCATTGGTCACATCGGCAACTATGCCGTCGAAGTGTGCGAACGCCTTGCCGCCCAAAACATCGAGGTGGCGCACTACGACATGCGCTTTGTGAAACCGCTCGACGAAGCCATGCTCCACGAAATATTTTCGACCTACAAAAAAGTGCTCACCGTGGAAGACGGCTGCGTACAGGGTGGATTTGGAAGCGCCGTACTCGAATTCATGGCCGACCACCAGTACCACGCAGACGTGAAACGCCTCGGCATCCCCGATCGCATCGTGGAACACGGCGAACAATACGAACTTCACCACGAGTCTGGCTTCGATCCCGATGGCATCGAAAAAGCCGTGATCGGCATGTTGGAACACGCATAGCAACACGACATTTCATGGGCAGATTTTTTTTCCAGGAACGTGGACAAGGCCGACCAGTGATACTCCTGCATGGTTTCCCCATGCACCAGGAGGTGTGGAACGATTTTGCACCCCGCCTGGCCGACACCTGCCGCGTCATCACACCCGATCTTCCCGGCTTAGGCAAGAGCCCTATACTGCCGCAAGGCTTTTCCATCGCCGATGTGGCCCTGGAGGTCCTGAATTTTTGCGCGGAAAAAGAAATTCATAACAGCGTGGTCATTGGCCATTCGCTGGGCGGCTACGTGGCGTTGGCCATGGTCGAAAAAAATCCTGTGCGCTTTGCGGGCTTGGGGCTTTTTCATTCTACGGCGTATGCCGATTCGGAAGAGAAAAAATTTTCGCGCACGAAGGTCGTGGAATTCGTCAACCAGCACGGCGCAGAAGCCTTCACGTCCAATTTTATTCCGCCGCTTTTTGCACGTCCCGATCACCCCGCCATCCCTCAGGTGAGGAAGATCTCCGTCCAGGCCACGGCCGACGCGGTGAAGGGCTACACCATCGCCATGCGCGATCGCCAGGAACAACTCAAAACGTTAAAAAATTTCAAAAACCCTACTTTATTTATTAGCGGCGAAAAGGACGGCGGCATCCCGGTGCAGACCATCCTGACGCAGTCAAAGTTGTGTCAACATCCTGAAAATCACATGCTTCAGGACGTGGCGCACATGGGCATGTTTGAGAAGCCCGAACAGACGGCCGCCATTATCAGGGACTTTTTGGGTAAAATATCACATTTCAAAGATTGAAAACGGCGTTTTGGCGACATTAACTACATCTACTTGCTAGGTTTAAAGAAAAGAGGAAATTATATTTGCTATTAAGAATACTAATAACCAATCCGATTCTATGGAAGGAAATTTTGACGCATGGAACGCAATGGCCAAAAACATTGCTATTGTCGCGTGGATAATCTCAATCGTGATCGTAATCTACCACGTGATCCGTCTGGCGACCATGAGTGACGCCAAGGTGAAGTACGATTTCATCAACAAAAGCGAGATCAGAACGCTCTGGATAGCTGCTATTATCCTCATCATCGGATGCTGCTTCTACGCTAACGCCAACATCGGCGAACTGTCACCGCTGTGGATTTTCGTACGCGGATTCACCACGTTTGCTATGGGTATGATCGTGGCGTTGATCATTCAAAACATGCTCAAATTCTATTACCCCTTCTTCATCGAAAAACGGTTGAAAGCACTGCGCTACAAGCCGCGCGTTTCTCCGAAAACAGGCAAAGCCATGAAGCTCCTGGGCGAAGAAGAAGAAGATGCTTACCTCGATGAAGGTATGCAAGCCGAAGAAAATGTTTTCTCCGTCGACTACGACGTGTGGAAAGACGAAGAAACCGGCTACGTAAAGATCGAGCGCTATTCTGGTCACCTGCATGCCCTGCAGTGCCCTGAGTGCAACTACCAAACTTTCAAGGTAGTGCGCGAAGAGATCCTGAAGGCCCCTTCCGTTGGCGAAGAAGGCCAGCTGCTGAAACATTTCCAGTGCGGCTATTGCGGCTACAAAGCCAAGAAGACCGTAACACTGAGAATCTCCCAGAAATTCGAAGAGTCTTCTGCTGCTACAGCTTAAGATTGCACTTTAACAAAATATAAAAAGGCTGCCTTCTAAAGAGGGCAGCCTTTTTGTTTGCGAAAGCTCGCTACAAGATTCAGGTTAAGGCATTCAATTTCCTTGCTCCACTTTCGTGGGATGACAGATTCCGTTCCCCGACCTAAAGGTTAGAGATGAGCATATTAATTTGAGTGACTGCGTCTGAAACAAAGGCTCAAAGAGAGCAAAGGCATTCTTTGCGTCCGTTGAGCCTTTCCGTGCCCGCTGAAGCTTTAGCGAAAGCGGGGCGGTTCAAAATGATTTACAGCTACTTCCCAAGTCGCTCAATGCGCGTGGCAAAGTATTTTGTTTCCCCTCGCCAGGGGAAGATGGCGTAGCGCTTAATGAAATAGAGATTCACACGCTCGCCGCTGAGGGCAACTTCTTCCAATTCCTTAATGAGGTCTTCGTCACTTTTCTCGACCGAGAAATCGAACGATTCTGCAATGGGGCTGGTGCCTTTCATGGCGCCGAAAGCTTCAAGGTTGATCTTGCCTTCATAGGTTTTGAAGGCTACGCCCTTGATGCTGATGCGTAATATTTTTCCCGCCATCACACCGTCTTCATACACGCCCCAGTAATAAAAACTGAAAAACGAAATGAGCGTGATAACAACCAGCGCGATAACAATGCGGAGAACTTTTTTTGACGTGCGCTTAATCCTTTCGCCGAGGGTCTGACGTTCCATAGGTCTTTTTTTTAGAGGTCACTAAAGTTACTAAAGGACCTGGTGATAAAAAAAGCCGCTAGCTCTCCTCGTCGAAATAAATCTTGTAATAGTGCTTGTTCATCGCCTCGTCGTACCCTTTTTCGATGAGCTCGCGGCTGCCATGAATGTAGATGTGAAAATTCTTGTCGAGCTTCAGCACGCTCTTGAAGACGCGGGCCTGCCGCTTCACCGCCTGCGCGGAGATCTCGAAATTGTCGGCAATCTGTGCGTCCGACATAAACGTCTTCTCATATTTTCGAAAAGACTCGATTACCGACGCATCCGCCAGCACCTCCACCTCGAACTCGCTTTGGTTGAACTGCTCCTTCGATTTGAAGAACTCCATAGACCGGTTCAGCAAGTCGATCTTGTCGGCCTTCGAAACGCTGAACTCCTCGTCCAACTGATCCCCTACATACTGACGCGTAAGGTTCATGAAGTTATGCGTATGATGAAAAGCATCCGACACCGGCTTCACATTGAGAAAATCACTTTTCCAAAACTGCGCGTCCGACTTGTTGGCATTGTCCACGATCAGGATCGAATACCCCTCTTCCACACCCCGGTTCAGGATGAGGCACCCCTTGTCGAGCTTGCGGATGTTCACACCCTCATCGGCGTGGAGGTTGAAGTCGCCGGAATTGGCCTTCAGCTTCAGATACGTCTCCTTGTTCTCTGATTTGAATATGCCAATGGCATCCACCGCCTGGTTGTCGATCACCACCCCCGATAAACGGGCCACATACAAGTCACCCGATTTGATATTGGGATGCTGCGTTGCCTCGTATAAATGCTTCGCGATGTTGACCGAGTTTTCATGAAACGATTCGGCCTCTTCAAAGATGTTACGCGCAAATTGAAACAAAGGGTTCAGGGAGAAATCCTCGTTCGAAAACGTGAACGCATAATATTCCGGTGTCGTGAAGTTCGATAGAAAATAGGTGAGGAGCAGGTCTTGCAAGGCGTCGTCCTCGACATCCAGGGGTTCTTCGGAAATCCGCAGCAACTCTTGCGCACCACGGTTGCCCACCACATGCACCGACACCTGGAGAATACTACTTTGACTGCGTTCGATCATAAGCGCGGTAGGAAATGATCCGTCTTAATCCCGTGGGATCGTTGACGAAATTAGTTGATGAATTCAAATTTGGTATAGGGCACCAGCGCCTTCGGAATGCGAATGCCTTCCGGCGTCTGATTGTTTTCCAGCAATGCCGCCACTATGCGAGGCAAGGCCAGCGCGCTGCCGTTCAACGTGTGGAGCAATTGCGTTTTGCCTTCTTTGCTTTTGTAGCGAAGCTTCAACCGGTTGGCTTGATACGTTTCAAAGTTGCTGACGGAACTTACTTCCAGCCAACGCTGTTGTCCTGCTGCGTACACTTCCATGTCATACGTCAAGGCAGAACTAAATCCCATGTCGCCGCCACAAAGCAACAGCTTGCGGTAGGGGAGTTCCAGCTTCTCCAGCAGGCCCTGCACGTGGGCACACATTTCGTCCAGGATGCCGTAAGAATCTTCTGCCTTCGCGATCTGAACAATCTCCACCTTATCGAATTGGTGAAGGCGATTCAGTCCACGTACGTGTGCTCCCCAGCTGCCTGCCTCGCGACGGAAGCACGGCGTATAGCCCACGTTCTTCACCGGCAATTCCTCTTCCGCCACAATCACGTCGCGATAGAGATTGGTGATGGGCACCTCGGCTGTAGGGATGAGGTAGAGGCCGTCCTCGGTGATAAAATACATTTGGCCTTCCTTGTCAGGCAACTGGCCGGTGCCATAACCGGACGCTTCGTTCACGACGATGGGAGGTTGCACTTCCTTGTAGTTTTGTTTCTCCGCTTCGTCGAGGAAGAAATTGATAAGTGCTCGTTGCAGTTTGGCGCCTTTTCCCTTGTAGACCGGGAAGCCTGCGCCGCTGATCTTGTTGCCGAGATCAAAGTCGATGATGTCGTATTTCTTGATGAGATCCCAATGCGGCAAAGCCTGTGCGCCGAGCGTAGGAAGGGTGCCATGTTGGTGCACGGTGATATTATCTTCAGCGCTTTTACCGGCGGGCACCTTTTCGTGGGGCACGTTGGGGATCTTGTAGAGAATTTCGGTTTGCTTTTTCTCATACACGTCCAGGTCGGCTTCCAGATTTTTGATCTTTTCTTTATCGGCAGCAACAGAAGCGCGCAAGGCTGTGGCCTCATTGGCCTGGCCGGATTTCATAAGCTCGCCGATCTTTTTGGAATCCAGGTTTGACTTTGCTTTCAGGTCATCCAATATCCTTTGCGTATCGCGACGCAGCAGATCATTGTCCAGGATAGCTTGTATGAGGACGTCGGCGTCCTTCAGATTTCGTTTCCGGAGGCCTTCCAATATTTTCGCTGTGTGTTCGCGGATGACAACTGCCTGTAGCATGAGAATTTTAGTTTTTTTTAAGGATTCAAAATTAGTTTTTTTGCACAGCGGACGGCTTTTTGGGGCGAATAAAATATTTTCACAATTTGATAATAGTCAAATTTCGCCTATACTTGCATCATCATACGGCTTCATCTCAAGCCTTCTGAACAAAAATTCCGAACTTTATTTACCCAAAACTTAGTTCTCTAGTTAGTTGTTTCCATGATCCTAACTTCAGCTTGGCTGATCACACAACAATCAATTCAACAAAAACACTTTTTTCAACAACCTCATTTTTAAATTAACATGTACACTATTGACGACCTGAATGTCAGGCTTCTTTCAGAATTGAAAGAAATTGCAGAGGAGATGGGCGTGAAGAACGCAAAGAAGCTTTCCAAACAAGACCTCATCTACAAAATCCTCGATCAGCAAGCCGTCGCGGGCGAAGCAGCTCCCGCCAGAAAACCTCCCGTAGCACCCGCTGCTTCCTCCTCACCCGCCACCGCCTCTGCCGCCGCAGAACCCGAACGCAAAATGCGTCCCCGTCGCCGCGAAAATGTAGCCCCCACTCCCGCGCCGCCGGCCCCCAAAACAGAATCCGATTTTTCCAGTGACGAGATCCTGGATTCTATCGACATAAATTTTGACAGCACACCACAAACCTTCGCCGAACCCGAGCCCGAAAACCTCGACAACGAACCGGAGATCAACACACAGGAAGACCTCATCCGCGCCGGCCGTGCCGATGTACGCGAAGAACGTCCCATCCAATACCGCGTCGCCATTCGCGAATTCGACGGTGCCATTGCTAACGAAGGCGTGTTGGAAATCATGCAGGACGGCTACGGCTTCCTCCGCTCTTCCGACTATAACTACCTGGCCAGCCCCGACGATATTTACGTTTCACCGTCACAGATCAAATTATTCGGTCTCAAAACCGGCGATACCGTAAAAGGATCGATCCGCCCCCCCAAGGAGGGCGAGAAATATTTCGCGCTGCTGAAAGTGGAATCCGTAAACGGAAAAACCACCGAAGAGATCCGCGACCGCGTGGCCTTCGAATACCTCACACCCCTGTTCCCCAACGAAAAACTGAGGCTGAGCACGGCCCCCGACAACCTGTCGACCCGTATCCTCGATCTGTTTTCGCCCATTGGTAAAGGACAGCGTGGTATGATCGTGGCCCAGCCCAAAACGGGTAAGACCGTATTGCTGAAAAACATCGCCAACGCCATCGCCGAAAATCACCCCGAAGTATACCTCATCGTCCTGCTCATCGACGAGCGCCCGGAAGAAGTAACGGATATGGCCCGCAGCGTAAAAGCAGAAGTGGTAGCCTCCACCTTCGACGAACAAGCCGAGCGCCACGTGAAAGTGGCCAGCATCGTGTTGGAAAAAGCAAAACGCATGGTAGAGTGCGGTCACGACGTAGTGATCCTCCTCGACTCCCTCACGCGTCTGGCGCGTGCCTATAACACCGTGGTGCCTTCCTCTGGAAAGATTCTTTCCGGTGGTGTGGACGCCAACGCACTCCACAAACCCAAGCGCTTCTTCGGTGCCGCCCGCAAAATCGAGAACGGCGGCTCGCTCACCATCATCGCCACCGCCCTCATCGACACCGGTTCGAAAATGGACGAAGTGATTTTCGAAGAATTCAAGGGAACCGGTAACATGGAACTCCAACTCGACCGCAAGCTCTCCAACAGAAGAGTATACCCCGCCATCGACGTACCGGCATCCGGCACCCGTCGCGAGGACCTGCTGTTGAGAGAAGAAGAACTGCAGCGCGTATGGATCCTCCGCAAGTTCATGGCCGACATGAACTCGGTAGAAGCCATGGAATTCCTCCAAAACAAAATGAAGGGAACCCGCAACAACGACGAATTCCTCATCTCCATGAATGGATAAAACATAAGAAACCTTTAACTAAAAAGCGGCTGCCCGAAAAGGCAGCCGCTTTTTTTATTCCGGAAGCCGAGGCCGATAGGATAACCTCGCTTCACCAAATTAGTCATATCTGTGCTCCCACTTCGGTTTGATGGGACAGAGTCAAAAGCAGGTGAGTAGAGTAGGTTCACGGACAACGATGTCCGCTGCCCGTCGGCAAACACCGCTAAAAAAGTGGTAACAAATTCGGGGAAGAGGCCGTGGAGGCCCGGAAGGGGTTATTTCAATACCAACTCAATCAACTCTCGCTGCACATTCCAATCTTTGGCGAGTTTCAGCATAGCAGTAGCTTCCATCTCCGTAACATAGCCTTTCAGGTTGTTCGCCTGCCACACCATGTTGATCAATTCGATTCTTTTTTCCTTCGGATAGTCGGCAATGATGTCGTTCAGGTAAAGGCGGGCTCGTTCAAAGGAAGTAAGGTGATCCTGGCCCACAAAATCCAATGCCCACTTGTATTCCACATGGGCGTCCAGTTCGTCGGCGGTTTTGTCAAGGTCTTGCTTTTCCTGCTCGTCCAGTCCGTGATAGTGGAAAATGACCGATTTCAGGAGCATGTATACCTTTTTTTCTTCCGTTGATCTCACAATGATGGTGTTAGGGGATGAAACAACATCGAAAAATACAAAAGTTCTTCGTGGCGCCGCAACGCGATCAGGGCGTTAGCAAAAATAGATCGGAAGCAATTTTGTCGGCCAGAAGTTTGCCGTTTTTCGTAAGGCGCAGCACCCGGCTTTCCAGGAGCGCATGCCCGTTTTCCACCAGCGCGCCAATATACCCCTCGTGGGCCGCCAGCAGGTCATAGCCCCACAGGTTCAGGATCCGCGCCAGGTCGGTGCCCCACGATGTGCGCAGGGTGGTGAGCAAATAGTCATTGATCTGGTCCTCGCGCGTGAGAACCTCTAGTGTAGCGGGAATCCGGCGTTCCTGAAGCGCTTTCAGGTAAAACGCGTTGTTGCTCAAATTGAATTGCCGGCTCACCCCATTGTAGGAGTGGGCGCTGGGACCCACGCCGAGATATTTCTCCGACCGCCAATAGCTGCTGTTGTGTCTGGACTGAAACCCAGGAAGCGAAAAATTCGAAACCTCATACTGCTCGAATCCCGCGCGCTCCAGCCGGTCAATCAAAACCAATAATTGATGCCCCGCCGTATCGTCCCCCACGGGCGTGAGCTTTCCCCTGGCGGCCCACCGCCCGAACGTGGTTTTCTCCTCGATCGTCAGCGAATACGATGAAATATGTTGGGGCTTGAGACCCAACGCCTCCTCGATGTTCCGTTCCCAAACGACCTCGTCCTGGTCGGGAATGGCATAAATCAAATCCAGACTGATATTCTGGAATCCGACCTCGTAAGCATCGGAAATGCATCGCTTGGCCAGGGCTGCATCGTGCGCGCGGTGGAGGAATTTTAATACCACATCGTCGAAGGACTGAATGCCGACACTAAGCCGGTTAATGCCTGCCAGGTGCAGAGCCTTTAGCTTTTCACGGGAAAGGTCATCCGGATTGGCCTCCAGGGTCACCTCGGCGTGGGGATTGACCGAAAAGGTTTTGTGAACGGTATCCAGGATCTGGTCCAATTCCCGCTGCGTGAGCACCGACGGCGTTCCTCCCCCAAAATAAAGCGTATTCACCTCCTCGCCGCCCAGATAATCGCGCTGTAAAACCAATTCCTCCGAAAGCGCCTGTACAATAGCCCCCCGGTTTTCAAGATTGGTCGAAAAGTGGAAGTCACAATAGTGACACGCTTGTTTGCAAAAAGGAATATGGATGTAAATACCTGCCATAAGCGATACAAACTTACTTGCATTTCGGATATAAGGCGATATTCTGATACTTTTGAAAGTTATATGAAGGCAACCTCACATTTTTTGATCGCCGCGCTCCTGACCCTCCTGAGCGCCACCGCGCTGCTCGGCCAGGAGTATACCGTGTTGAAAGATTTGAAACCTGAATGGCAAGTGAGCCAGGAAGACCGCTTCGAGCCGTTTCAAAAGAAAACCGGAGAGGTGAGCACGGTGTATTTCTGGATAGAAGCAGCAAAATATCCCGGTGTAGTGCTCCATGTGAGCAGCACTGAACCCGTTTCCCTTTTCGTGAATGGACAGTTGTCAGCCCAGCACAGCACCGGTCTGTATCTGAAAATTGACAGTCTCCGCAAAGTATTTCACGCCCCGGTTCTCCAGATCGGTGTGCATCAAACACGCATCAAGGAAGGTGGCCTTCAAACCACCCTGGAGACGGTATCCGACGCCGCTTCGACGGCAATCGTGCCGCTGCAATTCTCCTCTTTCCGTGATTTTGCCATCGTGGGGATGATGATTTTGCTCACCATGCTGGTGATCATCATCAAGCTGAACCCCAAACTTACGTCAGATTATTTCTCCATTACGAAAATATTTTCCATGCGTGAAGGCGAGGAAAGTCAGGTCTATTCGCGCATCACCAGCAGCACCAATGTTTTGTTCTACGCCTACAGCAGCTTGATGCTCGGCTATTATCTGATCATTATTTTTCATTTTCTGCCGGCCCACTATTCGGCCGCGCTGGCCTTCCAGGCTACCACCTTTTGGGAGGCGATGCGCGAGTGGACAAGGTTGAGTTTTATCGTGCTGGCGCTGTTTTTCCTAAAGATTGTGCTGGTCTATGGCCTCTCGTATGTGTTTGGCATGCGCGAAGTGAGTGGCATCCATTTTTTCAACTGGGTGCGGTTGCTGCTGGGCGTTTTCGGTGTTCTAACGATTATTCTTTTCTTGTACTTCATCACCCACGGACAGCGTGAAGGCTTCTACGTATTTCTGCTGAGCATGATGTCGTGGTTGCTCGCAGGATGGACCATCCTCATTCTTTTAAAGTTGCAGCGCGCGATGGGTCACTCAATGTTCCATTTATTTTCGTACATTTGTGCGACGGAATTAATACCCTTTCTGATAACAATTAAGGTTCTTTATAATTAGCCCGATTCGTTTACGTGATGAGTGAAATTGCTACTGAAAGGATGCGCAAAGTGAAGAGCATCCTCGTAACCCAAGAAGCTCCAGCAGATGCTAATTCTCCCTATTTAAAACTTGCTGAAAAGTTTAACCTGAAAATTGACTTCAGGCCGTTCATACAGGTCGAGCCCGTACCCGTCAAAGAATTCCGTAAACAGAAGATCGACATCCTCAACCACACGGCCATCATCTTTACGAGCCGTAACGCCGTGGATCACTTCTTTCACATCTGCCAGGAATTGAAAGTGGAAATGCCCCCGGAGATGAAATACTTCTGTATCTCCGAACAAACGTCGAACTACCTTCAGAAATACATCGTCATTCGCAAGCGCAAGATCTTCACCGGCCTCAAAACCGCGCAAGACCTGCTGGAGATCCTGAAGAAGCACAAAAACGAGAAGTACCTCTTCCCGTGCTCCGACATCCGTAAGAACGACATCCCCGACTTCCTCAAAGACGGCGGATACCACTACACGGAAGCCATCATCTACCATACCGTTGCGGCCGACCTGTCCGACCTGAAGGAAGTGTTCTACGACATCCTGGCGTTCTTCAGCCCCTCCGGTATCAACTCCCTTTTCGTGAATTTCCCCGAATTTAAACAGAACAACACCCGCATCGCTGTCTTCGGCCCTACAACGGCCAAAGCCGTACGCGATGCCGGATTGATCCTGGATATCGAGGCCCCGCTGCCCAACGCCCCGTCCATGACCGGAGCCCTGGAACTCTATATTAAGAAGGCTAATGGCATCAAGTAACTACTTCATTCATTGAATTTTACTAAGTGAGATATTTTATTACACTTTAATTACATTTGTTGACAGTGTCGTAAAAAAGCGTTTACTTTAGCTTCTACTTTTTAAACTTAATGCTGAAAAGGACTTTTTATACCCTCTCGCTGCTGCTTATTACCGCAGGGGCTTTTGCTCAGCAAGACGCCCTCTTTACGCAATACATGTTCAATAACTTGTACATGACACCAGCGTATGCAGGGGTTGACGGTGTTACCCATTTCTCGGCCATCCACAGAAGTCAATGGTTGGGCTACCAGTCGAGCTTTGGCGACGGCGGTGCTCCCACCACTCAAATGGTTTCGTTCAACACACCTATTCACAAGCTCAACAGCGGCGCAGGTGCGTATATTATGAACGACAAACTCGGTCCTCAGAACAACCTCGAAGCGCAAGTGATGTATGCCTATCACCTCGGCATCAAAGACACCAAACTAAGCTTCGGTATCAAAGCCGGTATCTACTCTCAAACCGTCAACGGCAAATACTATCGCTACGTGCAGGAAGGTGACCCGCTCATTGTCGAAGGAAAAGAATCACAAGTAAGACCCGACCTCGGATTGGGCGTCTTCTATAGAGCCGAAAAATACTACCTCGGCTTAGGCTTCAACCACCTCTTGCGCTCTAAGTTCAACTTCGGCCAGGACAGCGTGCGGGGAGCCTTGGAAAATCACATCAACTTCACAGGTGGATACTTCTACGAAGTGAGCTTCGACCTGAAAGTACAGTTCTCTACCGCCATTAGAACCGATTTGAACAAGACCCAAGTCGATCTGGCGGGAATTGCCTACATCAAAGATACGATGTGGGGAGGCTTGGCGTTTAGACAGTCGGAAGCGGCCAGTTTACTACTGGGTTATGCTCTGCTGAAAGACAAGTCACTGAAGTTGGGAACGGGCATCGACTTTATCATAAAGGATCGGGCAGCAAAAGAGACTTTTTCACTAGAATTTATGATAAGCTATGATCTACCGGTAGTTGGCACCAGCGGCAAAAAAGTCGTTCGGACCCCCCGGTATAGGCACTAGCCGACATTTGATTTTGGTATTTTTAAGAATTTGTGGAATTTGTAAATAGTTTCTCCAAAAAGTAAGGCGAATAAAGGGTAACTTTCGAGCCTCAAAATTTAGCATAGCAAACTGAGCAGAAGTATATGAATAAATCGGTTGTTTCTAAAGTAGTTTTAGTATTCGCAGGGGCTGTTGCCAGTGCTTGTGGATTACTTGGCCTTGGCGGCAAAAAAGGCGGCGACCAGGGTGAACTCGTTGGTGTTCCCGGGCGAGAAGGCTGGGTGATGACCATCCCCTATGGTATGGTGCCCATTCCTGCCGGAACATTCCACATGGGGCAAGCTGATGAAGACCCTGCTTCTACGCAGATCAACTTCAACAAGCAAGTAACGATCGGTTCGTTCTTCATGGACGATACAGAAATCACGAACAATGAGTATCGCCAGTTCACTAACTTTTTCCTGGTCGATAACGGAAGCATCGAAGGCTTCGAAACCGTAGACGCAGAAACGTTCCGTCAGAAATACTATCCGGATACCGCTTCCTGGGTTCGCGACTTCGCGCACCACATGGGCGATCCTATCCAGGACTACTACTACTGGCACCCCGGCTACGACGACTATCCGGTCGTGGGCGTGAACTGGGACGCTGCCGTGTTCTTCGGCCAATGGAGAACCGCTTACCTGAACGACTACCGCAAGAGCGTGGGCGACTTCCCGATGCCTGCCTTCCGTCTCCCTTCCGAAGCGGAATGGGAATATGCAGCCCGCGGTGGCCGCGATATGGCAAAATATCCTTGGGGTAACCCGTATATCCGTAACTCGAAAGGTTGTATGCTGGCCAACTTCAAACCCGGCCGCGGTAACTTCTACGACGACGGCTTCGCCTACTCCTCACCCGTACAGTCCTATTTCCCCAACGACTATGGTCTGTACGACATGTCGGGCAACGTATCCGAATGGTGTCTCGACGACTTCAACCCCGCATCCGTACCCACGGTATGGGACTTGAACCCTCAATACATCGACCCCCGCACCAACCCGGAAAGTGCCAAGTACAACCCCCGTGTTCCGCCCAAGAAAGTGGTTCGTGGCGGCTCGTGGAAAGACGTGGCCTACTACCTGGAAACCGGTACGCGGACCTATGAATTCAAAGATTCCACCCGTGCGTATATAGGCTTCCGTTGCGCCATGACGCACTTGGGCCGTTCGTCAGGTCAGGAATTTTAGTACTCAGATCGACCCTAATCCATTTTCTATATTTTATAATATCAAAAGGCAAAACTTAAACCATTACTACAATGAGCAAGAAAAAAGGCGGATTTGTTGAACTACTCTACAAAACTATAATGCCAAAAGTCTATGGTATTGGTGCGGCAGTCGTAATTATTGGGGCGTTATTCAAGATCCTCCACTACGAAGGTGCTGACCAAATGCTGTTCATAGGCTTGACCACTGAAGCAGTTATATTCTTTCTGAGCGCTTTTGAGCCGCCTCATCAAGAGCCCGATTGGTCGAAAGTATACCCCGAACTGGGCGAAGACTACGAAGCTCCTGCAACCCAGACCAGAATCTCTAACAAGCCTGCAGGCGCATCGTTGACCCAACAATTGGATGTTTCCCTGGAGAAAGCCAAGATTGGCCCCGAACTCTTGGATAGCTTAGGCAAAGGTCTGACCAACCTGGCCGATTCCGCCAAGAAGATGTCGAACCTCTCCGATGCAGCCGTAGCCACCAACGACTACGCTACCAACGTGAAGAAGGCTTCTACCCAACTTTTGGAAATGAACAAGTCCTACGACACTGCCATCAAGGCCGTATCGAGCATGTCTGAAGCATCCAAAGATGCTGGCGAATACCACTCACAAGTACAGAAAGTGACTAAAAACCTTGCTGCTCTCAATTCAGTGTATGAAATGGAGTTGAAGGATGCCGATAGCCACGTTAAAAACATGAACAAGTTCTACGAAAGCCTCACTGGCGCTATGACCGGACTTTCCAAAGTTGGGGATAACACAGCGAAGTTCACCAACGAACTTGGTAAGCTTACAGACAACCTGACTTCTTTGAACAAGGTTTATGGCAGCATGCTCACCGCGATGAAAGGCGGCGGACAGAACGCATAATGAAATTGGGTTTTTAACGTTAATAACTTAAAAGGAACTATAACATGGCAGGTGGAAAAGAAACCCCGCGTCAGAAGATGATAGGCATGATGTACCTCGTGCTTACAGCGCTCCTCGCGCTGCAAGTAAGTAACGCGGTACTGGAGAAATTTGCCATCATCAACGTTACCCTTACCGGCCTAATTGTCGACGGGAACAAGAAAAGCGACCAAATTTTGCAGCAACTTATTACGGATGCCGGCCAAAGCCAGGAAGCCAACGTAATCAAGGCAAAAACGAATGCAGAGCAAGTGAGAAAAATCACGAAGGATGCATTGAACTATATTGATGAACTGAAGAAACGCATGATGGCTGCTTCAGGCACCGATAAAATTGATGAGAAATTGATCAACGACCACAGCTCGAAAGTAGCAGCGATGATGATCGACGTAAAATCGAAAGAACAAGAAGGTAAGAAATACGAAAAGGTTTTGAATGACTATGTCACTCAATTGAAGGGCCTTTCCGGACTTGACTTTGCTAAATTGGCAAAGCCGCCGAAAGATATCCCCATCTTTGCGACCAACGAAGACCACATTCGTAAAGACTATTTGACATTTACTTTCGAAAACACGCCCGTAATCGCTGCCCTGGCATCTGTAACACAGACGCAAACTGAAATTCTTGAGTACGAAGCAACAGCCCTTGACAAATTGGCTAAAGATGCAGGTATGAACCGCATCAACTTAGACCAATTTATTCCGATGGTAAGAGCTAAATCCTCAACGGTAGCGGCTGGCGCAAAGTATGAGGCAGATATGTTTCTTTCGGGCTCCTCTACTTCACTTACATCTGAGTTTTTTAAGGATGGAGCGAAGCTTCCTATCATCTCCGACGCTGGTGTACAAATGGGACGGATAGAATTTACCGCTCAAGGTGGTGGTTATGATCCTACCGGTATCGCCAAGAAATCGTTCAAGGCCGAGATTAAAGTAAAGGGTCAGACTTTTAGTCAAAACATCGAGTATTTCGTGGCGCAGCCCGTTATCCGCGTAACAACGGGTAACGCACCAACGCTTTATATGAACTGCGGTAACACCGTAAACATTGAAGTACCTGCGTTGGGCACAAACTATAATCCTTCTTTTACTGCCGCCAGTGCTGAAATCAGAAAAGGCGACAAACCAGGCCGCGTGACAATTATACCTTCAGCACGCAAGATCACCGTAGGTGTGACCAATGGTGGCACGAAGATCGGTGATCAGCAATTCGATGTGAAGAACGTTCCGGATCCTCGCTATGTAGCCTACATCGGAAGCACAGCTGTGGATTTGAGAAATGGTATTAAGCCCAACCAACTCGCCAACCTGCGTTTTGTAGCAGAGCCTGAGAACAACTTCAAAGAAGAAGTTCCCAAGGATGCACGCTACAAGATCAAACGCGCAGAAGTGATTTTGGGTCGTGGAACTGCCGGCGTGCAACGTCTTAATGCAACCAACGAAAATCCGGACCTCCGCTCCTGGTCAAGCCAGGCAAGACCCGGCGACCGTGTGGTTATCGACATCAAAGAAGTTTCCCGCAGAACGTTCACGGATGGCGAAGAAAAGGTTCCCGTTAAAGGTTCAAGTGGTATTATAATCATACCGATAAACTAATGAAAAAGAGCATTTTTATAACACTGTTTTCAGTTGGACTGACCGGCGCATTTGCGCAGGAAGTGCAGGATTTGGAAATTCAGTACAATCCGAATTCACTCAATCCAATTCCCGTGTATGAGCAGCACTACAAAGTGCGCGTGTGGAGGAATATCGATCTCCGGGAAAAGCAAAACAAAGGCTTCTTCGCCAAGAACGGCGAGATCAGCAAGCTCATTGTTGATGCCGTAAAGTCTGGAGAGCTAACAGATATTTATAACAGTGACTCTTTGACCACCAAATTATCGAAGGAAGATTTCCTGGGACGGTTGGTACAAGAGCAAGCCCAGACCTTCCCGGCCTGGACCCCGACTACCGACTTCTACACGGATGACATCGTGAGCTTCAACGGCAAGAACTATCGCGCCGTGCAAGACAGCAAGGGCATCACGCCCAGCGAAGACGCCACCGACTATTGGGCAGGTACCAACCAAGGTAGCGGCCTTGAGTATGCTGTAGGCGACATGAGCTCGATCCATATGATGGAAGACATGATCTTCGACAGAAGAAGATCCAGATTGTACTACGACATCCAGGCTTTCGAGATCATCGTTCCCGGTGCTAAAACCACCACGGGTATCGACAACTCGCTCGGATGGTTCAAATACAAGGACCTGGAGAAATTATTCAGAAACAACATTCCGAAGGCTGTTTGGTTCAATCGACAGAACACCGCGCAAAACAAGAACTTTGCCGATGCAATCCTGTTGAGATTGTTCCAGGGCTCGATCTACAAAGTTCAGAACCCCGACGATGAAACCATCGACGATACCTACCGTGGCAACGGACGTCCCTACAGAGAAGGCGTTTGGGCTCGCGAGTGGACGGAGATGATGCTCATGGAGAAGGAACACAACCTTTGGGAATTCTAAGAATTTGCTTTTTGATATTGAGAAGGGAGGTCACTTGACCTCCTTTTCTTTTATACCCAAAATGATCTCCGCCTTTTTGCGCCCTACCAGTTTCTCAATTTCCTCAAACGGCGCCTCCTTGATTTTCTTCACCGATTTAAAATGCTGTAATAATTTTACCGAGGTTTTCTGACCGATGCCTTCAAGACCTTCCATCTCGGTTTTTAACTGCCCCTTGCTTCTCTTTTGCCGGTGGAAGGTGATGGCAAAACGGTGAGCCTCGTCACGGATCTGCTGCATCAACAACAGCCCCGGCGATTTTTTACTGATGTGCAGCGGCAACGGATCCTCCGGATAATAAATCTCTTCCAATCGTTTGGCTATACCGACGATAGGGATCTGGCCATAAAGATTTAATTCCTTTAACGCCTCACAAGCGCTGCTCAGTTGTCCTTTGCCCCCGTCGACCATGATGAGGTCCGGGAGCTTGCCGGCCTCCTCCAGAATCCTTTTATAACGCCGGCCGACAATTTCCTTCATGGAAGCAAAATCGTCTGGGCCTTCCACGGTCTTGATGTTGAAATGGCGGTAGCCTTTTTTGTCCGCCTTCCCGTCGGCAAAGCGCACCATGGATGCCACCGGCGTGGTGCCCTGCAGGTTGGAGTTATCAAAGCATTCGATGATGTTGGGCAAGTGCTGGAGCTGCAGATCCTTTTGAAGGATAATCAACACTTCTTTTTGTTTTGATTTCTTTCCTTCGCGGAAGATCTCGCGCTCACGTTTTAGCTCAAGAGCGTTTTTGATCGACAATGCGAGCAGTTTCCTCTTGTCGCCGATCTGCGGGATTACATTTTCAACCTTATCTTCCAGAAGCGTGATGGCAACGTTGCTTAAGATCAACTTGTTTTCGCTGTGGGTTTGCTCACGCAGTTCGAAAACGGTGAAGCTCAGGATCTCGTCGTCGGGTTCGTCGAGTTTTTTCTTCACTTCCATGGTCTTGGAGAAGATAATGGCCCCTTCACGGATCATCAGGTAGTTTACATAGGCATAAGACTCTGTACTAGTGATCGTGCATACGTCGATGTCAGTAAGATCTTTATTGACGACAAGTGATTTGGATTGGAATCTTTCCAGCGTTTCCAGCTTCTCCTTATAAAAATGTGCCCGCTCAAATTCCATATTGCCGGCCGCGGTTTTCATTTGGGAGGTAAAGTGGTTGTAGACGATGCTGAGATTTCCTTTCAGGATGTTACGGGCTTGCTCAATCTCCTCCAGGTATGATTTTTCATCCTGGTAGCCTTCGCACGGACCCTTGCAATTACCAAGGTGGTACTCGAGGCATACTTTGAATTTCTTTTGCTCTATGTTAGCCTCGCTAAGCAAAAGATTACAGGTCCGGATGGAGTATAGCTTGCGGGTCAGCTCCAATACGTTCTTCATGGCCACCACGCTGGAAAAAGGGCCAAAGTACTCGCCTTGCTTGGGCAGGTACTTGCGCGTGTAGATGATGCGGGGAAATCGCTCTTTGAGAATGCACAAGTAAGGGAACGTCTTGTCGTCCTTCAGCAGGATGTTGTACTTGGGCTGGTTCTGTTTGATAAAATTGTTTTCCAGCAACAGCGCATCAAACTCGGAATTGGATACCGTAAAGTCGATGCGTTCGATCTCCGAAACCAGCTTGAGCGTTTTGCGATTCACGCCTGTGCTCTTGCTGAAATAGCTGCTCACCCTTTTCTTGAGGCTCTTTGCCTTGCCGACATAGATCAGCACATCTTCGTCGTTATAGAAACGATAGACACCAGGAGATTCCGGCAGTCGCTGAACAACTTCTTTGAGCCGGTCGTACATAGACTTTATTCGTTATTGGGGTTCCAGTCTTCTTGGGGCGTTCCGGCTTCGTCGGGCGGCAGCTCATACGAGCTGCAGTCGAAGGTGATGTCCATTTTTGCGGCCGGCCTTCTGAACTGTCCCTTTTTATATTCCAGCGCAGCGTCGGCATATACTTTCAACATATACTTTTCCCAGATCGGGCGTGCTGTTTTTGAGCCCTGTCCCAGATCCCACTGCTTGTAGTGAATACTGCGCTCATCACCACCCACCCAGGCACCCGAAACCAAATCGCGTGTGATGCCCATATACCACCCGTCGGACGCGTTGTTGGTGGTACCGGTCTTGCCTCCAATTTCGTTTTCGGCCTTGAGGTTAAAGTTCAGACCCCTCGAGGTTCCGCCTTCTTCCTGCACACCGCCCATCAGCATGTAGATCATCTTGTAGGCAGTTTGCTCACTGATGGCTTGTCGGGTTTTGGGCACAAAGTTCTCGATCACGTTGCCGTTTTTGTCTTCGATCTGTGTGATATAGAAAGGCTCCGTGTGAATGCCAGAGTTTACGAAGGTGCTATAGGCGCCAACGATCTCATACAACGACACGTCGCTCACCCCCAGGCACAAGGAGGGTACGGCATCCAATGGACTGGTAATGCCAACCCGGTGTGCAAAGTTCACCACATTCACCTCGCCCACACGTTGCAGCACTTGGGCGGTGATGGAGTTCTTTGATTTGGCCATGGCTTGCCGCATGGTGAGCCATTCGCCGGTTCCGCGATCCCCTTCGGCATTGGGCGGGCTCCAGGTTCCGCCAGGAACCTTGAACGTGGGCGATACGTCCTGCAATTTCAAACAAGGATTATAACCTGCCTCCATCGCCGTGCCATACACAAAAGGTTTGAAGGACGAACCGGGTTGTCTCGTGCCTTGACGAACGTGATCGTACTTAAAATATTTATGGTTGATGCCACCTACCCAAGCTTTGATGGCACCCGTGCGGGCATCCATCGACATAAAACCAGCATTCAGAAAGCGCTTGTAGTAATTCAACGAGTCCATCGAGCTGAACAACGTGTCGCGCTCGCCGTTCCAGGTGAAGATGGTCATGGGCTTCTTCACTTGGAGCATAATCTTCACTGAGTCGTTGCCTGCGCCATAGCGGGCCACTAGGTTTCGGTAGGTCTCCGTTTGTTTGATACGCGAATCAAGAAAGCCTTTGATCTCGTTCCAGTCCTCGTCGATCCAAGGGTTCTTGCCTTTCCAATGGTTGTCGAATGTCTTTTGCTGGGGCTTCATGCTTTCGGCCATGGCTTCTTCGGCATAGCGTTGCATGCGGCTGTCGATCGTGGTATGGATTTTTAATCCCGACTCCCAAAGGTCGTAGCCATGTTCTTTGCACCACGTCATGAGGTCGTTCAGGATCACCGTCCGGAAGTAGGTGGCCAGCCCTTCGTTTTGATTTTGTACGGCGTACTCCAGGTGAATGGGAAGCTTCAGCAACGAATCGTAGGTTTCGCGCGAACCGATGTAGCCGTGGTTGTATAATTTAAATAATACTTCGTTCCTTTTGGATAGGGCATTCTTAGGATTTCGCTTGGGGTTATAGAAAGAAGGCGCCTGCAACATTCCCACCAACACGGCCGCTTCCTGCACGTTCAGTTCGGAGGGCTGCTTGTTGAAATAGGTTTCAGCGGCCACTTTGATGCCGTAGGCATTGCTGCTGAAATCGCTCGTGTTGAGATACATGGTGATGATTTCCTGTTTGGTGAAGTTCTTTTCGAGCTTCACGGAGATGATCCATTCTTTGGTCTTACTGATAAGAATGCGCAGCGGCCCCACCATCAAAGGCCCATCCAATTCCTCCCCACGGGTGCTGAAAAGGTTTTTCGCCAGCTGTTGCGTGATGGTGCTTCCGCCGCCTTTGGAAGAAGAGTTGAACGTGAGCACCCCAAAGATCACCCGCATATAGGCACGAAAATCCAGGCCGGAATGGTCATAGAAACGATGATCTTCCGAAAGCAACAAGGTGTTTACCAGGTCCGGCGACAATTGTTCGTAGCTCACCTGGCTGCGGTTAAACCGAAAATAACGGCCCAACGAAACGCCGTCGGCAGAGATCAGTTCTGACGACAAGTCGTTCTTGGGGTTTTCAATGGCCTTCAGGCTGGGCATGTCGCCAAACAGACCGAACAGGTTGATGCTGACAGAGAGCACGTAGAGCGGAAAACCGAGTATGACACAGAGGAAAAGTATCCAGATGCCTTTTGTAGTTTTTTTAAACCAAGGACTTCGGGTTAGCAGGACCCTATTGACTTTCTGCAGGGTAGTTTCTTTCAAAGAATTGGAGGTATTCATCAAGACCTTTTGTTCGGTAAAATATATCGAAATTGTCTTTTGTAATGACAAAGCTATGGAATTTATGGTTCCTTAACTCGGTGAGTGTGGAAAGCTTTTCGTTGAATGTTTTCTTGTACTCCAGGGCCCAACTGATGCGGGGCAATTCGTCCACTAACGTGAGGATGTATTCGTCGTTTAGAACCAGGTTACTGGTCTTCAATTTCAGCTCTTTGAAATTGTCCTCGTCAAATCGCTCCAACATCCCGGATATCGCGGCGCTGAGGTTGTCGGCCCGGCGGTGAACCAATACAAAATAGTGAGGCTCTTCAAACGAGCGGATATATTGGATGCCTTTCACCTTTTCCTGGTCGGCCTGGAAGGTGTGTGAAGCATCCAGCAATTTCTTGGCATAGGTGGTCAGCGGATCGTCGGGATGCGTTTTTATAAACTGATCGAGGGCGAATTGATATTGGTTGATGTCTTCTGTTTTCCCCAACAGAATCACCTTCATCAGTTCGATGTTGGAGGAAAACGAGGTTTCTCCCATTTCCGCAGCCTGGTCAAGGGCTTGCCGGGCCTGCCGGTATTCGCCGTTCTGATAAAGATCGTAGCCCGTTTTGTACAGTTCTTTTTGCTTTTCGGCTGTTTGACTCGATTCCTTCAGATAGTCGGGATTGATGAGGATCTTGGCGAAATCCGAATTTGGATACTTTGTCTTCAACAGGGATGCATAGCTTTCGGACTTGGCGGCGTCGATGTCTTTAAAGATCAGGTAGAGCTTATATAATATTTCGGGTTCATACGCGGATTCCGGGAAACGGCGAAGCAGCGTATTGTATGACGTGACGGCGTTGTCTTTTTCCAACAGTTTGAAATAGTAAATGTCGCCGAGATTGAAGTAGGCGTCCTCGATTTTTTTGAGGGCCTCTTTTTTCTGCTCGTCCGTGCGGGGGATCTGTTTGTCTACGCGTGCATATTCGGCGGCAACGGGATCGCTGGGCGCTGGCTCGGGTGCAGCCTGCTCCGTTGCGGCCGGCGTGGCCCCATCGGAGGCGCTGCGGGCCGCCTGCGCGGTGGACGTTCGCAGCGACCGTCGCCAGTTGTCTTCCAGTGCGATGTTACCCCAAATGCGTTTGAATTCGGTTTGTCCCAGCGACATGGCGGAGGGATTGCCAAAATACCAATCGGATGCATCGTCGCCATCTTGTTGCTGTCCGTCCTCTCCAGAGGAAAAAACATTGTTCGTGTTGGAGACGATCTCTATGCGGTTGCGCTTTTTCTTTTTCTTGCTCTCGTTGCTGTCGGCCAAACGCTTCTTCGCCTGGAAGGCGGAGTCGATGCGTGCGCGCAGGGCAGATGAATCCAGGGCTGACATGGCCAAAAGGCTGTCCTGCCATTTGATGGTGTTGAGGTTCTTTACGAACTCATCCAAAATGCTTTGGCGTGCTTTTATTTTGTCGTAGCCCTCATAGTCCTTGGGCAAAGCATTGATGGCGCTATCGTAGTAGGCCTGCGAGAGTTCATATTTGCGTAGCGTGTCGTAGTAAATTTCTCCCAACCTCAGATACGCTTCGCCGTCGATTCTTTTGTTGGTGCCTTCGCGGATCGAGCGGTTAAAGTCTTCCAGGGCCTGTGCAAGGTTTTTCTGCTTCAATTCAAAAACGCCCATCTCGTAAAAGATCTTGTCTTTGAATTCTCTGTTCTTGCTATCCTTCAAAAGTTTCCGGAACGATTTGCGCGCGGCGTTCACACTCTTGCTGCGCGATATCTCCGTTACCTGCGCCATATAGAGGCGTGCATAAAAATCCACTTCGTATTCGGGATTGGTCGAGAGGCATCGTTTATAATAATTGTAAGCCTCCGATTCGAAGCCGAGCTTTTGATAGATCTGTCCGATGATAAAGAAGATCCGGCCGGGGCGGTCTTTCTTTTTTAACAGGGGTGTCACCTCCGTGAGATTTCTTACCATGTAATCAAGATCGCCTTGTTCCTGGTAGAAGTAGGCTTTCGCCAACAGGAGATTCTTTTTGTTCTCCTTACTCAACTTTCCTTTCTGCACAAAGTCGATGGCGGCCTGTGCATTGTTGTATTCCTTGTGCTCGGTGAAGGTGCGCACCAGCTCGATGATGGCGGCGTGTTTGGTGTCGAGGTCCAGGCTCTTGGTGTTCACAAACTTGAAGGTCTGGATGGCATTGCCCCAATCCATGCTGTAGAACCGGGCCTTGCCTACCAGCAGGTAGGAGTCGTCGACCCATCGGCTGTTGGGGTGGCGTTGGATGGCAAGCGAGGCCATCTTAATGGCCTCTTGTATGTCTTTGTCATAACCCTTGGCCTGAGCGGAGTCGAGCGCCGGGTAGAGTCTCAGAATGCGGTTGTAGTCATCGACCATGCTGCTCCAAACGGTCTTTTCAACTTTCTTGATCTCTTCGCGCGCATAGTAATATCCGTTGAAGTGTGCCGTTGTGTTGTGATAGGCAAGGGACGTTAGGGTCTTTTGGTCAGACGAACAGGCCGTCATGACAGCCAGAAGGAAGACGAGCAGTATATAAAAAAGGGGGCCTCTCAAGCGACTGTGATTTGTGATGTTAAAAACGCAAAAAACCTAAATTCCATATTATAATAGCCTGGAATATCTAATTTTGTGCAAAAAAGCGGAATATTTTGAAGCCGAAAAAAACATTATCGAATTGGTTGACCACCCGTTATCAACTCGTTATCCGCAACGAAGAGAACTTCGCCGAAAAAACGAGCATGGGTTTTACCTACTCGAAAGTAATTCTTTTTTCAGTGATTTTGTTTACGGGCCTTTTCACCATGAGCCTTTTCATGTCCAAGACAATCCTGGCAAAATGGTTTGACCCCAAACACGAGCAGATGGTGCTGAACCGGCAGCTGCTCGAGCTGGCCCTGAAGGTGGATTCGCTGGGCTTGGAAGTGGAACGCAAAGACCAGTTCATCGCCAATTTTCAGCGCGTGCTGAGCGGCGACACCAGCAACTTTGAAGATCCCGCCAAAACGCTCGGGAGCGATCAACAGCCCCTGGCGAAACCTACCGACTTAAAAGCCACTTCCACCGATTCTGTTTTCCGAAAAGACTTCGAACAATCGGACATGTCGCTGATCGCACTCAACTCGAAATACAAGGAATTGCAGGAGACGTTTTTTTATTCGCCCATCACCGGATTCATCTCCGACCAGTATGACGTGAAAAAGGGTCACCTTGGGGTGGACGTTGTGGCGAAGGCGAACGAGCCTATTAAATGCATCGCCGATGGCACGGTCGTTTTTTCATCGTGGACACAGGATTCCGGTTATGTAATAATGGTGCAACACCGCGGTAATTTGATCTCCACCTATAAGCACAATGCCCAACTCTTGAAAAAAGTTGGTACTTTTGTCAACGGAGGTGAAATTATCTCTATCGTTGGCAATAGCGGAGAGTTAACCAATGGCCCACACCTTCACTTCGAATTGTGGTATAACGGCAATTCTCTGAACCCGGAAGAATTTGTAACTTTTTAAACCAGAACGTCATGCTAACTTCTAAAGAACAAAAACGCGCAGCCGAAGAGATTAGCAACTCCAGCAACAACATCGGCAAAGGCACCTTTTTGGAGGGCAACATCGAAACGTACGGCAACATCCGCATCGAAGGAAAGATTACCGGCAACGTGAAGTCCAAATCCAAAGTGGCGCTGGGCACCTCCTCGCAGGTACAGGGCAACATCGTTGCTCAGAATGCCGACATCGAAGGCGAAGTGAAGGGAAAGATCGAGGTCACCGAATTGCTGGTGTTGAAAGCCACGGCCGTCATTAACGGCGACATCATCACCGGCAAAATGGTGGTTGAACCCGGGGCTGTTTTCAATGGTTCCTGCAAGATGGGCGCCGTGATCAAGGACATCAAAATCGGCGAAAATGGGCTTAACCGAGCCATCCCCCAACAAGAAGTTAAAAACGTATAACAGCTATCTGAAATATAGCAGCCTGGCCATCCAACTCCTGGTCGTCATGGGTGTGTTTGGATGGCTGGGACATTGGCTGGACCTCCGGCTGCAACTCAAAACGCCTGCCTTCATGCTGTTGTTTGGATTTGTGGCGTTTGCGGGCATGATGTTCCAGGTCTACCGGTCCATAAAACGCGACAATCCTTGATTCGATTTTTAATAGCACTGCTCGCAAGTGCCGTGTTGCTCGCGTTGGGCAGCCTGTACGCACACGCACACGGATGGATTGGTGTGCTGCCTTCCTTTTTTTATCAGACGCTCATTTTTCTGGTGTTCAGCACCGCAATCATCTACCTCTATCTTTATAGAAGCAACAAGACGGGTTTGTTCCTGCAGCTGTACCTGCTCACCATGGTGGTGAAATTCATTGCCTACGGTGCCTACAATTTGTTTGTCATTCTGGAAGACAAGCCCGGCGCCGTGGCCAACGTCGTCTTTTTTATGCTCGGTTATTTCATTTTTACGGTCGTGGAGATCGCTTTTTTGTACCGCCGGATTACCAGCGGCGGGGAGCGTTGAAGAGGGGTAAAATCTTTATAAAAGATTTTTTTCTGGAGCATTAATTAATACCTTTGCGCTCGTATTCAAAAACCTTGAAATTAGCCCTGAATGAGCGTATTTTTGAGTCTTTCCAAGAAAATTTCTGTTGCCCTCATCGTACTGCTCGCCGCCTTTTCGCCGGCCCTTTCGGCGGCCGATGAAGCCCAGGTACACGAGCTGCAGGAAGAGCCTACCGCTTCCGAACACGGGTTCAATGCCAGCGAGGTTATTATCCACCACGTGCTGGATGATCATATTTGGCACTTATGGGATCATGGCGGCACCATTTACCTGCCAGTGATCGTCTATTCTTCCGAAAAAGGCGTGGAAACATTCTCCTCCCATCATCTTTACGACGAGCATCATAACAAAGTAGAATACAACGGCTACAAACTTGACGAACTGGGTCACATCGCGCTGAACGGCAAGTCTGTGCTGGACCTTTCCATAACCAAGAACGTGGCCATGCTGCTCATCAACGCGGCGTTGCTGGTGCTGGTGTTCATGGCGGTTGCAAAGGGCTATAAAAAGAACCTTGGTAAAGCCCCCAGCGGTATCCAATCCTTCATGGAGCCGGTGATCGTTTTTGTGCGCGACGAGATCGTGAAGCCCAACATCGGCCGCCACTACGAAAAGTACCTGCCCTACATGCTGACGCTTTTTTTCTTTATCCTGTTCGGTAACTTCCTCGGCTTGCTGCCGGGTGCCGGGAACCTGACGGGTAACATTGCTGTCACATTGACATTGGCGGTGCTCACTTTCCTGATCACGAACATCAAAGGGAACAAAGACTACTGGGCTCACATTTTCTGGACGCCTGGTGTGCCGCTGCCCCTTCGCCTCATCATTTTGCCGGTTGAAATTGTAGGCATCTTCACAAAACCCATTTCACTGACCATCCGTCTTTTTGTGGCCATCACCGCAGGACACATTGTGTTGCTGAGCTTGATCTGCCTCGCGTTCATTTTCAAGAGCGTGTGGGTAGGTGCGGGATCGACTGTGATGGTATTGTTTATTAGTTTGATTGAATTGCTGGTTGCAGGTATACAAGCTTATGTGTTCACGTTGTTCTCTTCGTTGTACATCGGCATGTCCACTGCAGAACATGAACATCATTAAGATTTAAATAAGATTTCCCCGGAGTCGGGGTTTGTTTCACTTAACTATTTTACAATTATGCTATTAGCTCTTTTATTGGACATCAGCTATGCGATCATGGGTGCAGGTATCGGTGCCGGTCTGGCTGCAATTGGCGCTGGAATTGGTATCGGCCGCATTGGTGGCTCGGCCATGGAAGGTATGGCACGTCAGCCGGAAGCTTCTGGAAAGATCCAGGGCGCCATGCTGATCATCGCCGCCCTTATTGAAGTGGCTGCCCTCTTTGCGCTCGTAATTTGCTTGCTGATCTCTCAGCGCGCAGCGTAAAAAAATCAGGAACCTGTCTTAGGCACTTGGCCGGGCAGGTTTCTTTTCGTTGAAACTACACCAGATATTTTTTATAAAATATGGAACTTCTAACCCCCGGCACTGGCCTCATCATTTGGCAACTTATCATTTTCGTGCTGTTGTTTTTACTGCTGTCGAAACTGGCATGGAAACCCATTCTGTCATCGCTGAAAGAAAGAGAGAAATCCATCCAGGATGCTCTTGACACAGCCGAGAACACACGTGCCGAGATCGCCAAGCTCAAGGCCGACAACGCCAACCTGCTGAAGGAAGCCCGCGACGAACGCGACAAAATGTTGCGCGATGCCCGCGAAGCCGGCAACCGTTTGAAAGAGGAAGCCCAGGTAGCCGCAAAAAAATCGGCCGACAAGATCATTGAAGACGCCCGTGCGGCCATCAACATTGAAAAGCAGGCAGCCTTAAAAGACATCCGGATCCAGGTTTCCAATTTCTCGTTGGAGATCGCCGAAAAACTATTGAAGAAAAACCTTTCCGACGATTCGTCGCAAAAGGCGTTGGTGGATACCTATCTCAAAGATCTAAAGATCAACTAAGGCATGGCAGACTCAAGAGCAGCCTCCCGCTACGTAAAGTCCCTGCTGGGCCTCGCCGTGGAGAAGAATGCACTGGAAGCGGTGCACGCCGACATGCAGTTGCTGTCGAAGATTTGTATGGAGAACAGGGCGTTTGAATTGATGCTCATCAATCCCATTATCAAACACGACAAGAAAAGAGATATCCTGGAAAAGTTGTTTACCGGCAAAATGAATGCCCTCACACTTTCCATCCTCGACATCCTCACCCGCAAGAACCGCGAACCGCTGTTGCCCGCCATCGCCCGTGAATTTCATACGGCCTACAATGTCTACAAAGGCATCGGCAAAGCCAGCATCACTACGGCCATTCCGCTGGACGCCAAGTTGCGCGGAGAGTTTGAGACCATGGTGAAAGAACTGACGGAGAAGAAACAAGTCGAACTCACCGAGAAAGTAGACAAAGACATGATCGGCGGCTTTGTGCTCAACGTTGGCGACCGCCAGATCGACGCTTCCATCAAGAACAAGTTGAAGGCGCTGAAAGTGAAGTTTAGTTATAACCCCTACATAAAAGAATTTTAATCTCTAAAGAATCATGGCAGAGATCAGACCAGAAGAAGTATCAGCAATATTGCGCGAGCAACTTTCCCAAGCCCGCACCGAAGCCGAACTCGAAGAAGTGGGTACCGTACTCACGGTAGGCGATGGCGTGGCCCGTATCTACGGCCTCACACAGGCACAAGCCGGCGAGTTGCTGGAGTTTGAGACCGGCCTGAAAGCGCTGGTGCTTAACCTCGAAGAAGACAACGTAGGCGCCGTGTTGCTGGGCGAATCCAAAGGCATCAAGGAAGGCGACACCGTGAAACGCACCGGCAAGATCGCTTCCGTGAACGTAGGCGATGGCATGCTCGGCCGCGTGGTGGATACACTCGGTCAGCCCATCGACGGCAAAGGCCCGTTGAGCGGCCAGCTGTATGAAATGCCACTGGAGCGCAAAGCTCCCGGGGTTATCTTCCGTCAGCCCGTGAACGAACCGCTGCAAACCGGTATCAAGGCGATCGACTCCATGATCCCTGTAGGTCGTGGTCAGCGCGAGTTGATCATCGGCGACCGTCAAACAGGCAAGACTGCTGTGGCGCTCGATACGATCGTGAACCAAAAAGAATTTTACGAAAAGGGTCAACCTGTATATTGTATCTACGTGGCCATCGGACAAAAGGCTTCTACCGTAGCCTCCGTAGCTTCGGCTTTGGAGAAAGCAGGCGCACTTCCTTATACCGTTATTGTATCTGCATCGGCTGCCGATCCGGCACCTATGCAGTTCTTCGCTCCCTTCACCGGTGCAGCCATTGGAGAATTCTTCCGCGACACCGGCCGCCCCGCGCTGGTGATCTACGACGACTTGTCGAAACAAGCCGTAGCCTACCGCGAAGTGTCCCTCTTGTTGAGAAGACCTCCCGGACGTGAAGCCTACCCTGGCGACGTGTTCTATCTCCACTCCCGTTTGCTGGAGCGTGCGGCAAAGATCATCAACAACGATGCCATCGCGAAGACCATGAATGACCTGCCTGCTTCCATCAAGGGATTGGTGAAAGGCGGCGGATCGCTGACCGCGCTTCCCATCATTGAAACACAGGCCGGCGACGTGTCTGCTTATATTCCCACGAACGTGATCTCCATCACCGATGGTCAGATCTTCTTGGAAACAAACCTTTTCAACTCCGGTATCCGTCCGGCGATCAACGTAGGTATTTCGGTATCGCGCGTGGGTGGTTCGGCACAGATCAAGTCGATGAAGAAGGTAGCCGGTACGTTGAAGCTGGATCAAGCCCAGTTCCGCGAACTTGAAGCTTTCGCGAAATTCGGTTCCGACCTGGATGCGGCTACGAAACTCACGATCGAACGCGGTCGCAGAAACACAGAGATCCTGAAGCAAGATCAATATGCGCCCGTGCCTGTGGAAGAGCAGGTGGCCATCATCACGGCGTCGACCCGTGGTTTCATGGACAAGGTGCCGGTGAACAAAGTGAAACAGTTTGAGAAAGAATTCCTCGACCTGCTTCGCGCTCAGAACCGTGGCCTGCTGGACAACCTGCGCGCCGGCAAGTTTGAAGATGCCGATGTGGCCATCATCAAGAAAACGGCTCAGGACCTTGCTTCCAAATACGCTGCTTAATCTGTTAGACACTGATCACCAGGTATGCCTAATTTAAAAGAAGTTAAGAACCGGATCACCTCTGTGATGAGCACACAGCAGATCACCAAAGCCATGAAAATGGTGGCGGCGGCCAAGCTGCGCAAATCACAAGAAAGGATCACCCAAATGCGTCCCTACGCACAGAAACTGAGTGCCATCCTGAAAAATCTTTCAGAAGCCCAGCTTTCCGGCGACGGCGACAACTGGTACAGCCAGGTGCGCGAAGAGAAACGCATTCTCATCGTGGCCGTTAGCTCCGACCGTGGTCTTTGCGGATCGTTCAACACCAACGTGATGAAAGGCGTGACCCGCTTGATCCAGGAAAAATACGAAGCGCAATCGCGCCAGGGCAATGTTGTTATTTTGCCTATCGGTAAGAAATCGGCCGAGTATTTTGGCAAGCGCAAGTATGAGGTCTTAGGTCAATACACGGGTCTGTTTTCTTCCCTCACGTTCGTGCACGCTTCCGAAGTAGGCGAGTACATCATGAAGGCTTTCCGCGAAGGCAAATTCGATAAGGTAGAATTGGTCTACAACGAATTCAAGAACGTGGCCACACAAATCCTGCGCGCAGAACAACTGCTGCCGGTGGTGTCGCCCGAGCCTCAGGCCGGTGCTGCCTCCAGCCAGATCGACTACATCTACCAGCCCAGCCAGCAGGAGATCGTGGAAGCCCTGATTCCCAACTCGCTGAAAGTACAGATCTTCAAAGCCCTGCTGGATTCCAACGCTGCCGAAAACGGCGCGCGGATGACGGCCATGGACAAAGCCACGGAAAACGCGGGCGAGCTTTTGAAGGAATTGAAATTGAGCTACAACCGCTCACGCCAGGCGGCCATCACCAAAGAGATCCTCGAGATCGTGGGTGGCGCGGAAGCGTTGAAGTCGGCATAAGAATTATAGTTTTAAGGTATACATTTGAAGTCTCTCCGCCTCCGGAGAGACTTTTTTATGACCGGATTTTCACGGGTATATCGCTATGTTAACTTACTGAGCCTCGACATTGTGGCGGGGGCCGTGGTGAGCGCGCTTTTTTTTGCCCGCGTACTGGAGGTTACCCTTCTCCCGGTGGGGCTTTTGGCACTGGGCTTAACGGTGTGGGTTATTTATACGGCCGATCATTTAAAGGATGCGCGCGATATCGGAAAGAGCGCGTCCACACAACGTCACCGCTTCCACCAGGAGCATTTCAGAACGCTGCTCATAGCCGCCGGCCTGGCTGTGCTAGTGAATGTGTTCATTGTCTTTTTTCTTCGGAAACAGATCTTTGTCAGGGGCACGGTGCTGGCGTCGGGTGTAGGAATTTACCTTATCGTGCAGCGTTATCTGAAATTCCTGAAAGAAATTTGTATCGCGTTTCTCTATACGTGCGGTGTGCTGTTGCCCTCCTATACCTTAACCAAGCTTGAACTTGTTCCCGCGCATTACTTACTCATCATTCAATTCGGCATGGTGGCCTGGTTAAACTTGTTGATTTTCTCCTGGTTCGATCGCGAAGGCGACAAGAAAGATCAGCAGACCTCTTTTGTTACGATGTTGGGGGAACCCATAACGCGGGCGAGCATTTGGTGTTTGATCGGCAGCTTTTTTGTATTGACCATATTCTGTTTTTATAATACCGAAATGCGCCCAGCAGTGCTGACGGTAGGAGTTATGGGTCTGGTGCTGGCCTTTATCTTTGCCTTCCGGAAAAATTTTGAACAAAACGATCATTATCGTCTCTTGGGCGATGCCGTATTTCTTCTTCCGTTGTTCTATTTCCTATGGAGCAGCAATCATTAAAAGGCTTCGACCGCCTGGCTCCCGTGTACGATCGATTTGCACACCTGGTGTACGGATCCGCTATACGCGAAGCCCAATTGTTTTTTTTGAAGGCTATACCGCCTACTGCAAATGTGTTGATCTTGGGCGGAGGGACGGGTTGGCTGTTGGCCGATTTATTTGAAATACATCCGGAGTGTAAGGTCTGTTACATCGAAGCTTCTTCGAAAATGTTGGCGCAGGCGCAACAACAACTTTCTCCAGGGAAAAAAGATCAAGTACAATTTATCTTAGGAACAGAGGACTCCATTCCTGTCACTGTGCCTTTCGATGCCGTTATCACAGCTTTTTATCTGGACTTATTTTCGCCAGATACATTACGCCGCATCATCGATAAGATAAATGCTGTGCTTACGCCAGTCAGCGTTTGGCTAGTGGCTGATTTTATACCGCCCAAAGTTTGGTGGCAAAAGGTACTATTGAAGATCATGTACATTTTTTTTCGCCGGTTCTGCGGCATTGAGGCAAGGCATCTTCCGCCGTGGGAGCAAGCTATGGTGGCGGGCAAGTGGCGAGCAGAGGGTGAGAAATTATTTTTTCACGGGTTTATAAAAAGCGTGCGGTATTCGCTTTCGCGGGAATGAAACAATGGCTAAAGCATAAGGCGAGGACAGATGCTTGTTTTACTGCAGCATCATCGAATCCTTACCCAATTGCTGCACCAGTTCAGCTTTTTCTTCCATCAGTTTGATGATCCGGCGCAGGTAGTCGATTTCTTTGCGGGAGAGGTCCAGTTGTTTTTGAAAATCCGAGGTTTCGGTTTTGAGCTGCTTGATAGCTTCGCCCTCTTCCTGCACGGGTGACGCGACATAGTACTGGAAGAAATTATGGTCCAGCACCTGTGATATTTTCAGGAGCAGGCCCGTGTCTACGTGGCGTTTTTTGAAGATGCGGTAAACGTTTTGCCGTACGGTTCCCAGCTCGTCGGCAAAATCGGTAAGCTTCATGTGACGGTGGTCGAAGATTTCCTTGATTTTTTCGCCAATTTCTATGGTTGCCATGGTGATGGATTTTGTACATCTAATTTACGTAAATTTTGCGGTTACGGTTTGGCCCTTTTCAGGGGTGGTTTTGTAACCAATTATTTTACAGTGTCACCTTTAAGCAGTAAACTTACGTATGCAAAGCCATGACACTAGGTTTTGCCCCACCTCTCACCGCTTCAGAAAGCATGGTAAAAGCTTTTTATAAGGACGAATATGCCACCATAGAGCTGGACGAATCGATTCCCTGCATCAAGCTCACCCTGAACGGCGTGCCCCGCTACAGCGAGCATTATAACTTTGTGCAAATGAAGCGCCTGGAGCTTATGCGCCAGGAAATCCGCAACTACCCCAAACTCCACATGCTGACCGACAGCCGCACGGCCGGTCCGGTGCTGGATGAGGACGTGGCCTACTTCAAGGGGCACGTGATGCCGGAAATGGAAAAAGCCGGTGTTCGCTACCTGGCTATTGTCATGCCCAGCAGCAAATTCACCCAACTCACGATCCGTGAAATGATCGAAGAGACGGCCATCATGAAAGTGCAATTCTTCGATTCCATCCGCGACGCCCGCCACTGGCTCCGGAAGATGACGCTGTTATAATCCAGGTTACATTTAGTCGCGAACAAAGAGCCATTTTATCCCTTTGTACAACCCCACGAACGGATAGCCCAAAAGGCCGATCTTATGCTTTTTCTCCAGGTGTATGATCACGGTAGAAAAAGCTGCGAGGTGGTCATAGCGCGCAAGCTTGCCCTTGAGCAAATCGATCTCGCTGTTGAGCCGTTCCAGTTCCTTCTCAACTTTCACAGCCGCTTCCACATTTTCCGCTTTCTCAAGCAACTGCAAATAGCGTTGCCTGGCTTTTTCTGCGTTGTCGAGCCGGATAGTGTAGTCTGTATAATCATCGGTCACATCCTGGCCGGAAAGGGAGCGGGCCGTCACTTTACCCATGGCCGATAGTTCCTGGAGCACGTTGTTCAGCTGTGCAGCAGGAACGCGTATGGTTGACAGGTTGTCGCCGACGGTCATCACATAACCATCGTATTTTTTTGTCAGCACGGGAAGCTTTTTGTTAAGGCTGTCGGGCGCCTTTAGCAGCAGCGTTATGGAGGCGTTGTAAAGTACCACGCGGTTTTTATCAGCCGCAGGTTCGGTTGTCGTCGCTGACCGGAGGGCGCTCGAATACTGGGCGTTGTGCGCGGTATGCGTCAGGCAAGAAGGAGAGGAGCAAAGAGAAGCGTGGTTTTCATGGGACAGATTGTTTTAGGATTCCCATAAAAAACAAAAATCAGTCCAACAGAAAAGCTATTTGGCGGCCGGGTTCTTTTTGCCAGCGAGAAATTTTGTTAGCGTGTCATCAAGCCTTTTCAGACGGGTTTCTTCTTTTTTGGCGGAAGCGATCCAGACGGCATATTCCTTGCGGTTGGTATAGGATAAGGTCTCAAAGAATTTCCGGGCGGCGGCATTCTTTTTCAACAAGGCCTGCAGGTCGTCAGGGATTTCCAATACTCTTTCTTCCGTGTCTTTTTCGAGGGTGACGTCGATTTTATCTCCGGCCTTTTTGCCAATCGCTTCGCGGATGTCTTTCCGGACAATGATAACGTGCCCCCCGGTGCCCATAGGCGCCAGAATGCCACGATAGGGGTGGCCGTCGAAAGTGGCCTTCACTTTCACCTGGCCGCGGCTACCATATTCTTTCTCCACATCGAACGGTGCGGTAATGAAGGCACCATCAATTCCATCGGAAGGTTTTTCCAACGTGGCGCGGAAGGTGTGTTTTCCGGTAGACTTCGATTGACGATTCAACACCGGAATTTTTGTACGTGAACGGAACCGTAATGCAGACCAGGTATCGTCGATGGCCACCAGGCTCACGGCCTCGAATCCTGCAGCTTGAATTGCGTCCCAGCCGTTGTCGCGGGTGACGTCTGTTTTGATAACGCTGCTCTTCTTGGGATAGGCTACCCAAAATAAGCCATCTTCTTTCAATGCCTTCAGGGCTTTGGGAAGGAGCTTATCGAGTGCTGCTTTGTCTTTGGTGAAAAGCAAAACAAAACCGTAAGAGACCTTTGCTTTTGGGGTGGTGTCGTAAGGCTTTTGATCAAAGCCCGAAGGGGCGTTTAGTACCAGGCCTTCGTCAGTGGTTCTGACCTTCAATTTGCCTGAAAGAATCTTGTCCATAGCAGTTACATTTTCCCGGCTTCCGAATGATTTTCTTACTTCCCATTGAGGGACATGAGACCCCGAAGCCCGTTCAAATTTAAAGGTAGAAGCCAAAAGGGAGGGTAAAATTTTAACTTCTTCTCCGAAAAAATACAGAATAAAATGGTGAAACACCTTTATTTACAGGCAATAAACTTTGGAAAAGGGGGTGCTTTGCCTTGTTTTCTTTAGGGTATATAAATTATCTTGCGCAGTTTAAGATTAGACAACCATTCCTAGGCCCGCTATTTGCTCTCAAGCCGTTTGCTTGTCACGAAACCTATGCGCGATCTTATAAAGCATTTACCCGCTGTTATTTACGAATACACGATTCAGCCCGGTGGAATCCGTCGTTTCGATTTCATCAGTGAGGCGTGCGAGTCGCTGCTGGGCATATCGCCGGAAGCGGTCATGAACGACGCCGGGGCGATGGATGCCCTTGTACACCAGGAGGACATCGGGCAATTGCAGGCCAGCTCACTGGTTAGCGAACAGACAGGGCGCGAATGGAATTGGCAAGGGCGCATGCAAGTGCGTGGCAAGATCAAGTGGGTCGAAATTCGCTCGAACCACGAGCTTCGAGACGACGGCGTCATCATCCGCCGGGGCATCATCCAGGACATTACCGAACGCATAGAAACCGCCCGCGAAAGCGAGGAGCGGTATCAATCGTTGATCGAGCGACTGCCCATTGGGGTGGTTATCCATAAACAGGGCAAATTGGTTTTTGCCAACGCCTTTGCCCATGGCATTTTGGGGGGCGAAAGAAGCCAGAACCTGGTGGGCACCGACGTATTGAACTTCGTGCACCCCGAATATCACCAGCGTGTCATCCGCAGAATGAAAGAAGTGGCCGTAGGGTTGCCCGGGGCCATGATCGAACAGAAATATGTGCGCCAGGACGGCCAGGTCATCGACGTGGAGACCATGGCCTACCCCTTCACCTTCCGCGGCGAACCCTGCGTGCAGGTGATCTTCCGCGACATCACCGAGCGCAAGCAGGTCGAGGCGCGCATTAAAAAGAATGAAACCCTGTTGGCTCAGCTTTTTCAGAACGTGCCCATGGCCGTTGTGCTGCTCACGGACTCCGGAAAAGTGGAGCAGGTGAACCGGGGGTTCGAAGAAATGTTCGGCTACACCCTCCCGGAATTGAAAGGCCGCAGCATCAACGATTTTATTGTCCCCGAAGAGCTCACCCACGAGGGCGTCGACCTCAACAACCTGATCACCAGCCACCGCATTGTGAGCATCGAAACCGTGAGGAGACACCGTCACGGCCGGATCGTGAACGTGATCCTTTATGGCATGCCCGTGATGTTGGACAACGAGACCATTGGGATTTATGGCGTATATGTAGACATCACGGAACGCAAACGCGTGGAGGAAGAGTTGAAGATACGCAATGGCGAACTCGACAATTTCGTCTATAAAGTTTCGCACGATCTGCGCGCCCCGCTGTCGTCCATCCTGGGTCTGGTGAACCTGGCCAAGCTGCCGGGCAACACCGACAATCCGATGGACTACATCGACATCATCGGCACCAAAGTAGAGCACCTCGATCACTTTATCGGCGATGTGCTGAGCCATTCCAAAAACCTGAAAATGGACGTAAGCGTGCGCAAAGTCGATTTTAGCAAGATCATCGAGGAGACGTTCAATGATCTCAACTACCTGGAGGGGGCCAAGGAGATCAAGCGCATCATCAAAGTGGAAGGCATCGATTTCTACAGCGACCCGTGGCGCATTGCCGAAATCCTGCGAAATCTCATTTCCAATGCCATCAAATACCGCCAGTTAGAACAAGTCGCGCCCGAAATTGGTATTAAAATAAACATTGATCACCTTCGTGCTGAAATGGTCTTTGCCGACAATGGCATTGGCATCAGTGAAGAGAACCTGGAAAGAATTTTTGAAATGTTTTACCGCGCCACAGAACAGTCCGACGGATCGGGCATCGGTCTTTACATCGTGAAAAATGCCATCGACAAATTGGGTGGGCAGATCACGGTCGCCAGCCGGTTGGGTCATGGTACCCGCTTTGCTATTTTGCTGCCCAACCGCATAAACAGTATGATTGGCAAAATGCCTTCCATAGGCGTTGAACAATAATGAAGATCTACGAAGTAACGACGCCCAAGCTGGCCCATGAATTTCTCATGCTGCCGGTGAAGCTCTATAAAAACGAACCCCACTGGATCCGCCCGCTGGACAAGGATGTGGAAACTGTCTTCGACAAAGAAAAGAACAAGACCTTCCGTCACGGCGAATGCGCCCGTTGGATATTGGTGAACGACAAGCAGGAGACCATCGGCCGCGTGGCGGCTTTTGTGAATCAGAAAACCGTAAAGAAGGGCAACGACCAGCCTACTGGCGGGATGGGATTCTTTGAGTGCGTCAACAACAAGGATGCAGCCTTCATGCTCTTCAATCAAAGCAAGCATTGGCTCCAGGGAAAGGGCATGGAAGCCATGGATGGCCCCGTCAATTTTGGCAGCCGCGACCGGTGGTGGGGGTTGCTTATCGAAGGCTTTGATCGCGAGCCGAACTATCAGTGCAATTATAACTTTCCGTACTACAAGGATTTTTTTGAAGAATACGGATTTAAGGTATACTTCTATCAGCTCACCTTCTACCGGCTTATCAACGAGCCCGTTATCGAAAGGCTGCGCGAGAAGGCGGCCATCACGGCGAAGGATCCCGACTACGATTTTCATTGCCTTGAAAAGAGCGAACTCCCTAAACTGGCCGAGTACCTTCATCATGTGTACAACAAGGCCTGGGCAAACCGTTCGGAGAATCCGGAGTTGAGTTTGCAGCAGGCGCGTTTGCTGGTGGCACAGATGAAACCCATTCTGGACCGCCGGTTGCTTTATTTTGGATTTTATAAAGGCGAGCCGGTAAGTTTCTTTTTGTCGCTGCCGGAAATCAATCAGATATTCAAATACGTGAACGGGAAGCTGAACTGGGTCGGCAAATTGAAATTCCTGTATCACTCGCTCATGAAGACCAACCGCAAGGCCTTTGGAATTCTGTTTGGTGTGGTGCCCGAGCATCAAGGCAAGGGGCTGGACGGTGCCATGATCATGAATTCGCGGGAAGTGCTCCAGGACCAGTACAACCGTTACGATGAATATGAAATGAATTGGATCGGCGACTTCAACCCGAAGATGATTCTTGTCGTAGAACAGGTGGGGGCAACGGTTTGTAAGCGCCATGCCACGTATCGCAAGCTGTTTGATGAGACCAAACCCTTCAAGCGGGCGCCCATCCTAGGTTAGAAAAGTATGAAAAGCAAAACCGGCGTTTTACTTATAAATCTCGGCACACCCGATAGCCCTTCGGTTGGCGATGTGCGCTCGTATCTTTCGCAATTTCTCAACGATCCGCGGGTAATCGACATACCCTGGTTGCCGCGAAAGCTCCTCGTGAACTTTCTGATCGTCCCGTTCCGCGCCTCCAAGTCGGCCAAGATTTATAAGAAACTCTGGACGGCCAACGGGTCACCGTTGTTGTATCACAGCGAAAAGGCAAAAGACCTTTTACAGGCGTCGCTGGGTAGCGACTACGAAGTGCACCTGGCGATGCGCTACAAGCATCCATCCATTCCCGATGTGTTGGAAGCGATGCGTAAGAAGAACTATGAGAAGATCGTAGTGCTGCCCATGTTTCCACAATATGCGTCAGCCTCGACAGGGTCGGCCTTGGATGAGGTGATGCGGGTGATGCGCAGCTGGTGGGTGGTGCCCGAAGTGAAATTCATCAGCCAGTATTACGACCATCCGCAATTCATCGAGGCTTTCGCAGCCCGTGGCCGGAAATATAATTTAGCGGACTACGATCATATCCTGTTCTCCTATCACGGCTTGCCCGAACGGCAGGTGGATAAGGTATATGATGATGGTCATTGTGCAGATCACAACTGCGAGAACGAGATCACAGAGGAAAACAAATATTGCTACAAAGCCACGTGCTACGCCACCACCCGGCTGCTGGTCGAAAAGCTGAACATCCCGCAGGGAAAATACACGGTCTGCTTTCAGTCGCGCCTGGATAAGAAATGGCTGATGCCGTTTTCCGATAAAGTGGTGGAGGAGTGCGCACGCAAGGGGATGAAAAGGATCCTCGTATTTTCGCCGGCCTTTACGGCCGACTGCCTGGAAACGATCATCGAGATCGGTGACGAATACCAGGAGATCTTCAAAGAACACGGCGGAGAAAAAGTACAACTGGTGGAGAGTTTGAATGATCACCCCACCTGGATCGACTGTTTGAAAGATCTGGTGATTGCCTAGGCGGTTGCGTCACTCACGCCAACCTTATTCAGCCGTTTCATAATTTCCTGCTTATACAACGGACCAACGGGCAGTTCCGTCTTGCCCATGAACACGGCGTGTTGACTATACGAGTCTATTTTTTTTACCGCCACAATGAAGGAACGATGGATGCGCATGAAGTCTTCTTCGGGCAACATTTCCTCCAGCGCGGTGATGGTTTGTTTGGTGATGACCTGTTTGGAAGTCACAATCTTTACATAATCTTTCAGGCTCTCGATGTATTGGATCTCGTCGACCATGATCTTCACCATTTTGCGGTCGGCGCGGACATAGAGGAAACGTTCGTCGGCGGCGTGCAGCGATTCTTTTCTGCCGGACGTTGGGGTGTGACGTTGTTCGAGGTCCAGCACTTTGTGCACGGCGCGCAGGAAGCGTTCCAATGAGTATGGCTTCAACAAATAATCAACGGCACCCAATTCAAAGCCTTCCACGGCGTAGTCGCGGTGGGCTGTGGTGAAGATGACGCGGGGAGGATTGGGCAGGGCCTTTAGAAATTCCGTGCCCAGCAAGCGGGGCATCTGGATGTCGAGGAAGAGCAGGTCCACGGGATGCTGTCGGAGAAACTCGAAGGCCGCCAGGGCGTGATGACATTCCCCCACAACCTCCAGTGTTGGCAGTGTTGCGATATACGTCCGCAACACCTCCAGTGCGGGGGGTTCGTCGTCGATCAGCAGGCAGCGGAATTTGGGAATCACGCGTAGGGTATTTTAATCTTGTCCAGCTCGATGGTCAAAGAGACCACAAACAGGTCCGTGTCTTCGGTGATACGGAGTTCGTGGCCGTTGGGATACAGCAGCTCCAGTCTTTTCTTAACATTGAGGAGGCCCACGTGGGCGGAATTTTCCGGGGAGCCGTTTTCGTCGACCCTACCGTTGGCCAGTTTGAACTTCAGCACCGATTGCTGCACGTTGAGGTCAAGGCTGATCCATGCCTGTTCGATCATTTCGTTGGCACCGTGTTTAAAACTGTTCTCCAGGAAGGGCAGCAGCAACAAGGGCGCGATATAGGGCCGCTGCAGATCGCCTTGCACGTTCACGGTCATGTCCAGTCGATTGCCAAATCGTTCTTTCTCCAGGTCGATATAGCTATACAGCACCTGGATTTCCTTTTGCAGTGCGATGGTGGCTCCGCGGCAATCGGTGAGCATATAGCGCATGAGCTGCGAAAGTTTCAGGATGGCCTCGGGGGTGCGATCGGATTTTTTCAGGGCGAGTGAGTAAATGCTGTTGAGCGTGTTGAACATGAAATGGGGATGCAGCTGTCCTTGCAACACCTCCAGCTCGGCGCGAAGCTTTTCTTTTTCGAGCTTTTCGGTCTCGATGCGCTTGCGATAGAAATTCTTCACTAGCTTGATGGCCACCGCAAATCCCGCCGCCGTCATGGACCCGCGCAACCCGCCCATGAACGAATAGAAGATGGTCGTTTGCCTCAAGGGAAAGTCCACCCATGTGCGGTAGCTGGAGATCACGAACTTGTTCAGCAACGTTGAGATCCCCGCAGCCAGCAGAATCATGAAGAGCGTGGCCAGCAAGGCTTGCCAGTAACGGTCCTTCAGGATGAGCCGGGGAAGCACGCCATAGATGATGCTATAGCTGAGAAAGATATGGGCGGGTAAAAAAATCAGAGACTCTATAAACGAGATCTTGAAAAGCGTGGAAGCGTCTTCGATATAATAGAAACCATAGAGCAGTCCAAAAAACACCCACCACGCCAGCCAGAATAAAAAGTGCCGTGCAAAACGGCAGGAGCGGATGTCGGACAGGACGAGCCGTGAAAAAAAACTATCCATCGCTAAACTTACTCGTTCTGACGCTAAAGGTTGTGGGAAAAAGTCATTTGTAGACAAAAGTGCCGTTATCGTCGATAAAATCATTTCATCGCCGGGCTCCGTCTCTATGTCCAGCAAAGTCTTGCGTAGGGCTAAGGCACCCATATTTCTCAGGAGACTTTGCGTATTTCCATCAAAAGATCAAAAGTTATGAAACGTCTTGTCCTTTTATCCGCCTTTACGCTGTTGGTCATGACCACAGCCTTCGCTCAGCAAACCCCGACGTCGCCCCTTTATTGGGTAGTGGAAACCAACTCCAAGAACACGTCTTATTCCATCGTACGGTTTTATGACGCCGGCAATGCGCTGGTGCATGAAGTCACGATCGATGGTGTGTACATCAACATAAAAAAAGCAAAATATAGAAAGAAGCTTGACCTGTTGTTAAAACAATACAACGAACGCGGCGCGTCGGCTTCGAAAAAGAACAGATCGAGACGTTCGATTTGATTTAGTAGTTAGAGCGAAGCCCGACCGCGCATGGTCGGGCTTTTTTGATTGTGTTATTGGTTCGGATGGAGAATTGACAGTAGGTTACTCATTCCTCCAGCATGTCCTTCAACTCAATCTCCAACGCCCGCGTACTGATATAAATCTCGTTCAATGAAAGTGCCAGTGAGATCAACAGAAACAATAAGCTCAGCCCAAAGCAACTAAACGCCATCACTTCATTTTCCAGGTAAAAGAAAAGCATCGAGAGCACACAAAGAAAGAAGCTACTGATCCTGGCGCCTTGCATGTGCTTGATAAGCATTAACCTTTTTTTGAGATTCCGGATCTGTGCCCGTATAATTTCATGTTCCTCTTGAACTTGCTTGTATTTCGTGTGAAGGCTGCGGATCAATGTGGCCAACGCCAGGAACCGGTTGGTATACGCCAACATCAACAACGTGATGGCAGGAAAAAGCAGGGCCGGTGTATTGATGTTGATGTCCATAACAAGATCCGTTTTATTGAACACGTTGTAGTCTGCGCAACGATTTTGCGAACACGGCAATCGTCCCAACCGAAACCAGCGTCATGCATCCCCCGAAGATCACCGAGGGCACGACTCTCAACAGTCGCGCTGCCACACCCGACTCGAACATCCCGATCTCGTTCGACGAGCCGATGAAAATGTGATTCACCGCCGACACGCGTCCTTTCATATTTTCGGGTGTTAGCGTTTGCAGCAGTGTGCCGCGGATGATCACGCTAACACAATCGAACATCCCGCTCATCATGAGCAGGAACAAGGAAATCAAAAAGTTGGTCGAAAGGGCGAAGAGGATCATGCACACGCCAAACCCGGCCACACAATATAGAAGAATTTTGCCAGTGTTCTTTTTGATCGGGTGATGGGTGATGTAGAACGCCATGATCAATGCCCCAATGGATGGCGCTGCTCGCAAGAGGCCAAGCCCCTCGGGTCCCACCATCAATATTTCCTTGGCGAAGATTGGCAACAAAGCCACGGCGCCGCCAAAGAGCACGGCAAATAAGTCGAGCGAAATCGCGCCGAGTATAATTTGGTGGTGGAAGACAAATCGCAAGCCCGCCTTGATTTTTTCGAAGATGCCTTGTTCTTCACTTTCGGGAGGCACCGGTTTATTAGCAACGGCAATAGCCAGAAGGAATCCGGTCAGCATGAGCAACACATCGGCGGCGTAAGACGCCTGAACACCAAGCCAGCCATAGAGAAGACCTCCAAGCGCAGGACCACCGATGGCCGCGGTTTCCCAAAGAGTGCTGTTCCAGGTGATGGCGTTGCTATACAATTCGCGGGGAACAAGTTGGGGCATAAACGAAAAAAGCGCCGGCGTGATGAAGCCGCGGGCAATGCCGCTCACAAAGATCACGGCATAGATGGGAAGGGCGCCATAGTTCAAAATAAACTTGCCGGGCTCCAGCGTAAAAAAGAGCAGCGACAACGAGCATAGCAGTAATGTTGCCAGGCAAATCACGATGATCTTCTTTCGGTTCATGATGTCGGCCAGGTGGCCGGCATATAACGAAACACTGATGGAGGGAACCGCTTCGGCCAAGCCGATCAGCCCAAGCGACAATGGATCATTGGTGATCTCATACACTTGCCAGGCCACGACAACGGCCTGGATTTGGATGGCCAGTGTAACGCAAAAACGCGTAGAGATAAAAAGACGGAAGTCCGGAATCTGAAGGGCCGCATACGGGCCGGTCGGAGTACTCATGGGTGCTAGAGAATTTTTTTGACCGCGTCGAGGGCGGTTTGCTGACGCTGTTCGCGCGCGCCTTTTATTTCCACGAAGGGAACAGCCTGGTTTTTCATTTCGTTCAGGTAGCGCTGATAAAGTTCTTCGCGCCGCGTGGGGTGTTCGCGCTGGGGGTCATCTTGCCAGGGCACGTCGACGTAGGTGAGCAGATAGAGATCGTAAGGCCTTGTCTCGATTTCGCGGAGAATATCGGGAGCACAGGAGCCGAATTTTACTTCGCTCCACACTTTGATCACGTACAGGTTTGTGTCGCAAAACAGGACCTTGTTACTGTCGCGGGCATATTCATCTTCCAGCCTAAGCTGGCCATGGGCGATGGTGACCAGGTCGTGTTCTTCGTAAGGACGGATAAGGTGGTCTATGAATCCCCGCGCATATTCGGGCACCCATTCGGTCTTGTAATACCCAGCCAAAAATTGTGATAACTCGGATTTACCGGTGCACTCCGGACCAATCACCGCGACTTTTTTAACCATTGGCAGTGAATTTGAATTCATAGGCCGAAAATCGTTTATATTTCTGTAAAATTAGCGCGATCCTTAACTTTCCAAAAAAAATGTAGCGTGAAGCGTAGAAAAGCTATTCAACGTCTTGGATGGGGATTGACCGCAGGATTGGTCGTACCCTCCTGGTTAAGTTCCTGCAAAAAAGACGACGACCCTCAACCCAATACCGGCCCCACCGTGGCGATTATTGGTGCAGGTGCCGCCGGCTTGTACACCGCCGACATCCTGAAAGCACAAGGCTATAATGTGGTGATCTATGAAGCGGCCGAACGCATGGGCGGCCGCGTGCGTTCATTGAAAACCAGCGACAAACCAACCGCCGCGTTATACCTCAACTCGCAAACCGAGCTGAGCAGCGACTACCCCAATGAGCTCGGCGCCGAACAAGTGCTGGGATCCGATTCGGTCTGGGGAAAGATGGTCACCGATCTCAAGCTCGTCACCGGCAACATCACCAGCGGCACGACGGATAATTACTTTCTCGACAACGCCCTGGCCGATGCGGCGCAGGCAGCTGCCGACGCAGATTTCATTGCAGCGCAAAACTTTTTCAATACACTCTCCACCTACAGTGGCCCCCACGGGTCGGTGCAGGATGCCATCACGGCAGCGGGTCTTTCACCGCGTACCCACAACATATTGAACGCGTGGATCGGAAACAAATACGGAACATCCAATGACCGGTTGGGCATCGCCGGATTGGCCGAAGGTCTTGCCCTGCGATCGCGCAACAACATCATCCAAACCATCACCGACAATCCCATGCAGGATGCCTTGCTCTCGCGCTTTAGCCAAGTCGCCGACAATGTGCAGCTAAACTCGGTGATCAAGGCGATCAACTATAGCAGCGATAAGATCACGATCAACGGACAAAATACCTTGAACGGCGAGCCATTCACTACCGATGTGGACAAGGTTGTTGTAACCGTGCCGGTGTCGGTCTTGAAGGCAGGCGATATCGCGTTCACCCCAGGCCTGACCAGTGAAAAAACAGCTGCCCTGGCGAACATGGCTATGGACGCAACGATAAGGGTACTGATCGATTTTAAAATAAACTTCTGGGGTGCTACTTCCGGGTTTCTTTATGGTGGCACGAAAGGCCCCGAATATTTCAACAGTGGCGCCTTGCGCAGTGAGTTCAGCAAAACGCTTAGCATCACCGTTGGCGGTGCACAAGCAGTGACGTTATCGGGTATGGGAAAGGATGCCATCCCAGCATTGTTGGCCGAGTTGGACACCATCTATGCAGGCAAGGCCAGCCTGAACGTCCGGAAAGATCTGGACGACAAGAATCCTAACATTATCGCGGTGATCCAGGATTGGTCCAAGGAGCCTTACATCCGGGGAGGCGCGGCCTATCTCAAACCCAGTGGTACACAACAAGATCGGGTGGCGCTGGCCAAGTCGCTGAGCGATCGCGTTTTCTTTGCGGGCGAGGCCACCGATGTGAACGGGGAGTTTGGCACCATCAGCGGCGCCCTGCTTTCGGCACAGCGTGCGGCGGCAGAAGTGATCGCTAAATTAGGTTGATGACTGAGTCTGGGTTAGGCCTGGGCTCCCATCAGCTCATCGAGCAGACCCGTGGGGACCGGCTTACTGAACAAGCTCTTCACATATTTGTGATCCGTGGCGCGCCGAATGTCGGTGGGATCCAGTGTAGAGGAGAGCATGATGATCGTGGTTTTGTGTTTCACACTTTCATCCACCTCATCGTAGGCCTCCAGGAATTCGAAGCCATCCATTTCCGGCATCTGGATGTCGAGTAAAATGATCAGGCAATCGCCAATGGTGTCGCCGGAAACCTTCAACCATTCCAGCGCTTCGCTTCCGGTGCGGGCCTGGCTCACGTCTTCCACGGCAAGTTTCTTTTTCAGGAGCGTACGGGTAACCATTTGGTCCACCTCGTTGTCGTCCACAATCAAGAATTTACATTTTGGTTTCATGGGGGCTATGAAAAAAAAATAGTTGTGTTTACGGTATGTTATTTCGCGTGATCCATAGGCGCGACACCTTCCAAAGATACAACATGGTTTTTAGGAATTTGAACAATAAATTTTGATCCGGCATTTTTTTCCGATTCAACGGCGATGGAGCCGCCCAATTTGTCAACCGCTTCTTTCACAATGTACAGCCCCAGCCCGGAACCTTTGTTCGTGTTTTGTGTGACGAAAAACATGTCGAAAATATATTTTTGGTCTTCGGACCTGATACCGATACCGTTGTCTTCGACAATAATGACGTGGTGCGTGTCTGTGGCAAAGGTCTCCACGTTCAGAAAGCTTTGTTCTTTTTTCTCGTCGCTGTACTTGATCGCGTTGGAAATGAGGTTATTGAAGAGAATACTGAGACGCAGCGGGTCGGAGTGGGCCTTGTCTGTCCCGAACACGGTGTGCATCTTGATCTTCTCCGCGCCCTGCATAAACCGGTGCTGGTTCAAAGCGCTTTCGATAAGTTCCACCAGGCTGACCTCCTGGAGTTGTAGCGACACTCTTTTGTTTTTGGAGAAATCGATGATGTCGTTGATGAATTGATCTTGCTTTTCCAGGCTCTGTTGCATCAGGGCCAGGTAGACTTTTATTTGTGCGACGTTATCTTCCATGTTGGCCAGTTCGATAAGGCCCTTCAGCGAAGTGATGGGCGCCCGCAGATCGTGTGAGGCGCTGTAAACAAAATTGTCGAGCTCGTGGTTGGTGATGGTGAGGTCCGTATTTTTGGACTCCAATTCCCGTTGCGATTTCATGATCTTGCCGATCATGGATGCACCGTAGCCGATAGCGCTACCGATGATGATGAGCGTAAAGAAAAAATTAGCCACAAAAAGATAACCATTGATCCGGCGCGATGCGTCGCCCAATACACTCGAGAAAGCTTGTTCCTTTGCGGTGAGCAAGCCGGTGATCGAATTGATACGACTGATCACCTCGTCCTGGTCCGCGCGAGTCCAATGCCCCGCCTTGATCTTGGTGTGAATTTCTTCCGCGAGTAAATATTCCCGGTGAATGATGCCATCGGCCTCTTTCCAGATAGCGATGGCGTTGGCCATGAAAGAAATGCGGCCGAAGTTTCGGAACAACCAGATCATGTCGTCGTGGTCGTCGGGATGATTGCGGCCCTGGAGGAAACCTTTTTTGATCACCTCCAGGTTCCCGTCTTCTTGCGAGAGTGCGACGCGAGCAATGCTGTCGCCGAACGTGACGTTGAGTTCCTGCTTGAACTGTTCCCAATGCGTTTCATCGCGCGTGTTCACGTACATGATCAGGTGGCGGGCGGCACCTTTCTCTCCTTTTGAATATTGCGACTCGCCGTTGGTGTAGGCCCGGACGGCGGAAAGGGTTTTAATGGTGAGGTAGTTGACGATGATCAGCGAAGCGGCGGCCACGATGAGGATAGACAATAAAATGAACACATTGCGCTGTGTCAGCGGGTTGAATCTTTGAAAAAATGAGACCAAACGGTTTGTCATGAAACAGGTTTTGGATCCAACGGCGATACGGATAGAGACTGACCAAGGTAGGCAAATTTGACAAAGGCGCCAGCAAAACCCAAAAGAACACCAGCCTAAACCAGCACAATTTCGTGAAACAAAATCCAGCACCCCATGACCAGCACCAGCCAACCAAACGCTTTTCGCAGCTTCGCGGAGGGGATCTTATGCGAAAGCCGGCTGCCGATCAAAACGCCTGCGATGGCGAGGGCCGTGATCAGCAACAAGAATTCCCAATCGATGTGGTAATTCATCACATCCCCTAAAAAGCCGGTCAATGAATTCACCGCGATAATAAAAAGGGAAGTGCCCACTGCGGCTTTGAAGGTTAGGCCGGTCAGTAAAACCAGGGCAGGTATGATGAGGAAGCCGCCGCCGGCCCCTACCAGTCCCGTGAGCAAGCCAATGAGTATGCCTTCCAGCACAATGAAGAATGCCGCATAAGGCCGTTCGTCGCTCTTGAATTCCTGGCGTCCCCGGATCATGGAGATCGACGCCAACACCATCAGCACGGCAAAGAGACCCAGGAGCAGGAGTCGTTTTGTGATCATAATAGAATCCGTTTGCCAGATCACATCCGGAATGGCCGGCACGATCCAACGGCGCGTGCTGAAAATGGTGAGGATGGAGGGAATGCCGAACTGGAAGCCGGTCTTGATGTTGACGAGTTGCTCTTTGTATTTCGGGATGGTGCCCACCAGGCTGGTGGTGCCCACAATAAAAAGGGAATACGCGGAAGCATACACCGCATCGACGTGAAACAGGTATACCAATATGGGTATCGATAGGATGGAGCCTCCCCCGCCCAGCAGGCCCAGGATGAGGCCGATACACACCGATGCTAAATAGCCGACAATTTCCATGAATCCACACGGGAAGGTGCGAACGCAATCGTTACATGTCTTCCCTTTCGCCACAAAGGGAATGCTTTTTAGTGGAATATGAAATTAACCGACTACTTCCATAGAGTTTGAAGCGAGCCGGTCAACGGACTCAAAGACGGTTGTACTCGACGATGAACACGTCGGGAAATTTGTTGCGCAGCTCTTCGCGGAACTGTTCCGCTTTTTCGCGCGACGAGAACTGACCCAGGATAAGGCCATAATATTTTACGCCGTTCAGGACCTTCACCTGCACGGTGACATCTTTTTTATAAGAGTTCTTGAGATTATCGGCCAGCCGCATGAGGTTGACCAGTTCCTGATAGGTGCCGACCTGCACGCCGTAGCCTTTTGGATTATTGATCCGGGAGATCCCAAACTCGTAGAATTCCTTTTCGTCGACCGACACCTGGTCGATGGGGCGGCCGGGGTCGCTGGTTTTGCCGTCGCCGGGGTCGATCACTTCCAGGGAGACGTCGGCCAGGCCCAGGTTTGTGTAGCCCAGTTGTTCGGCGGCGGCGCGGGAGAGGTCGATGATGCGGCCTTCCACGTAGGGACCGCGGTCGTTGATGGTCACTTCAACCGTTTTTTTGTTGGCCAGGTTGGTCACGCGCACTTTGGTGCCAAAAGGAAGTGTTTTGTGCGCCCCGGTGAATTTGTGACGTTTGTATTTCTCGCCGCTGGCGGTCATGACGCCCTCAAATTTGTCGGCATAAAAAGAGGCTTTCCCGGTTTGGATCTGCGCAAAGGAAACGGTTGCAAAAAGAACGATTGCACTCGTGAACAAAGATCTCAGCATAAGATAAGGTTTAGCGCTCAAAGATAGTCTGACGACCCAATTTGAACATAAATTTTTGCGCCCAAACCATCGCCAAAGAAATATTCCCTGCAATTGGAGTCGATTAGTAAATTAATGGTCTAAAGTCTGTACCTTTGCCCGGCAAATAATGAATCGTAAATTATTTGCCATGCCACTCGATACATCCAAATTTCTCTTCGAAGCGCTTACGTATGACGACGTGCTTCTGGTCCCTGCCTACTCTGAAGTACTGCCCCGCGACACCAGCACATCCAGCAAGCTGACTCCCAACATTTCACTGAACATTCCCCTCGTTTCCGCCGCTATGGACACGGTGACGGAAGCCGAACTGGCCATTGCTATTGCGATGGAAGGCGGCCTGGGCTTTATTCACAAGAACATGAAGATCCAGCTGCAGGCCGAACAGGTGCGCAAAGTGAAGCGCTCGCAAAGCGGCCTTATCCTCGATCCCGTTACGCTGAACATCCATTCCACGGTTCGTGAAGCGGAAAACATCATGCGCGAATTCAAAATCGGCGGCATTCCCATCGTGGACGATGGCAGCAAGCTGGTGGGTATCATCACCAACCGCGATTTACGTTTCCAAAAGGACATGAATGTGCCTGTGGAAAAGATCATGACGAAAGACAACCTGATCACCGCCGCCGAGGGCATCACCCTCGAACAGGCTGAAGGCACGCTGAAGAAATACAAGATCGAAAAGCTGCCCATCGTCAGCAAAAAAGGCAAGCTCATCGGCCTCATCACCTTCAAAGACATCCAGAAGAAAAAGAACAAACCCACCGCCTGCCAGGATCAGTTTGGCCGGCTCCGGGTGGGTGCCGCGGTGGGTGTAACCCCCGACATCCTCGACCGCATCGATGCCCTGAAAGCTGCCGGTGTGGACGTGATCAGCATCGACACCGCCCACGGCCACAGCAAGGGCGTGATGGAAGCCGCCAAGCGTGTAAAGAAAAAATACCCCGAACTCGAGCTTATCGTGGGCAACATCGCCACCGGCGAGGCGGCCAAAGCGCTGGCCAAAGTAGGTGCCGATGCTGTGAAAGTGGGCGTTGGTCCCGGCAGCATTTGCACCACCCGCATCGTTGCCGGTGTTGGCCTTCCCCAACTCTCGGCCGTATACGAAGCGTCTAAAGCTCTGAAAGGCTCTAACGTCTGCGTTATTGCCGATGGGGGCATCCGTTTCTCCGGCGACATTGTAAAAGCCATCGCCGCCGGCGCCGACAGCGTTATGATCGGTTCGCTGCTGGCCGGCACCGAAGAGGCTCCGGGCGAGGTGATCATCTACGAAGGCCGCAAATTCAAGTCCTACCGTGGCATGGGCTCTCTCGAAGCCATGGAAGACGGCTCCAAAGACCGCTATTTCCAGGATGTGGAAGACGACGTGAAGAAACTCGTGCCCGAAGGCATTTCCGGCCGCGTTCCCTTCAAAGGATTGGTATCGGAAGTGCTCTACCAACTCACCGGCGGATTGCGTGCCGGCATGGGCTACTGCGGCGCGAAGAACATAGAGAAGCTAAAGCTGGCCAAATTTGTAAAGATCACGGCCGCCGGCGTAACCGAAAGTCACCCCCACGATGTGAGCATCACACGGGAGGCACCGAATTATAGCCGCAAATAGAAATATTCCGCGAAACACACAGAAAAGGGATCGGCTCAGGGAAAAACATTCCTTGAGCCGTTTTCTTATGCGAAAAATGGGATTAAATTGAGAATATGGAGCCCGCCCCCTTTCTGGGAGCCTGAATTTCTCACTTTATTCCTATAATTGTAGGCCAATCTCAGGATTGGTTTTTTTTGGTTAAAATCCGGCTGTTCAGTGCGTTCCAAAGCAATTACCAGGCTCTTATTTACCGTGGGTGTCATCACCTGGCTGGCCTTGGTGTTTACGGATATTTCCATCCTGTTCAGCACCACCAGCGGCATTAAGCCGGAAGTGCCCGTTTGGTTGCCTGGGATCATCCTGAACCTGTTTATCCTTTCCCTGTTCTACTACTACAAGCTCAAGATCGAGCGCGACGAGGTTTTGAACTTCGTGGACCTGCTCTGGCGCGTGTTTGCCACGGGCTTGATCTCCACCGTGATTTCGCTGGGGTTGCGCGTGGTCGACCACCTGTTGGGCAGCCCGGCCATCACGTCGCGATCGGCTTTCAATATCGTTTTTAACGACCTGATCTACCTGATCAACCTTGGGCTCATGATCGGCTTCCTCATGATGGGCTACAGCGCCTGGAAGCGGCTCATTCTCTATCAAAAGTCGAAATGGCTGCTGCGGTTGTGGGCATTTTTCGAGGTGGGCCTGTTGATCTCGCTGCTGTATAATACATTCCGGTTCCCCCAGGTGCAGTGGCTCCACGTCACGTTGCTGACCATCTTCGTGGTGGTGGGGTTGGTCTTGTCGGGCAACATGAAGTGGGTCGCGTTTTTGAACTTCCGTCAGAAGTGGACCAGCTTGTTGTTGTTGCTGCTCACGATTTTCTACTTGTTCTATAGCTTTTTTACCAACCAGTCGTTGTCGGACAGCATCGTGAAGGTTTCTGAAAACTTTACCGATTATCACAGTCACATTTTTATTTTTTCGCTCATGGTCTTTGTGACCGTGTACAGTATTTTTTCGTTTCTGGTTATTTTATTCAACCTCCCCACGACTTCCGTCTTCGAGCAGAAACTGGAGGAGGTGGTGAACTTTCAGCGCATCAGTCAATCCATTCAGACAGAGCAAAGCGAGGAAAGCGTTTACAATATTTTGCTGGAAACTTCCGTTAGTTCCGTGTTCGCAGACGCGGCGTGGTTGGAGATCAACAGCAACGCCCACGAGCATAAACTTTTCACGTATAAGATCACCGATAAGGAGTCGTACGACATCATCAATCACCTGAATGCGCACAACATCAAAGGCGTGTTCGATCAGGGAAGCGAGAAAACCAAAAATTTATCCAAACACCTGGCCACGCTGAAAGGTTCGCGCTTTCGTTCCATCCTGGCATTCCCCATCTATGTAAAGGGCGATAACATTGGAACCTTAGCCCTGTTAAAGGAGTTACCAGAAGGATTTAATAAGGAGATGACCAAGATCGTTTCCACCTTCTCCAACCAGGCGGGAATTTCCATCGAGAACTTCCGGTTGATGGAGGAGGCCTTGCAGAACGAACGCTATAAGGAAGAGCTGAAGATCGCCAAAATGGTGCAAAAGAGCTTGCTTCCTACCCTGTTGGAGCAGGATCATGATTTCGATATTGCTGCATTTTCAGAATCTGCCGATGAAGTGGGAGGTGACTATTATGACACGTTGCGCATAAACGATCACCTGGTCTCCATCATCATTGCCGACGTGTCGGGTAAGGGTACGACGGCAGCGTTTCACATGTCGCAGATGAAAGGGATCTTTCATAGCCTGGCTCAGCGCGATATCGAACCCGACGATTTTATGGTGCAGGCGAACCAGGCCCTGGTCTACTGCCTGGAGCGTGGCTCGTTTATTTCGGCCACGTATTTTATTATCAATACCCAAACCAAGAAGATACGCTATGCCCGTGCAGGACACTGCCCGGTGTTGTATTATCATGCCGACCGCGAACTGACCGAGTACTTCAAAGACAAGGGGGTGGCGCTGGGCATGGTGCGCAACAAGAGCTATAGCAATTTTATCCAAGCCAATGAGTTTGCGTATAAACCAGGCGATATTATGATCCTCTACACCGACGGCGTAACGGAGGCCAAGGACGCCAAAGGCGAGGAGTTTGGCTACGAGCGCCTGGCGGCTATGGTATGCGATTTACGCGACTTGACGCCCGCCCAAGCCCAGGATCATATGATCCACAAATTGTATGAATTCTCGGGTACGGAAAATATCGACGACGACTATACGACTATGATTGTAAAATTTAAATCCTGAAAAAGTTCCTTTTTCCCTTGAAAAAGAGACCATTGAGGAAGTCAACATAAAATTTAAAACCACGTTAAAAACTTATGATCCACATTAAAAGACTACAGGAAGACGGCGCCGACGTGATCGCGCTCGTGGGCGAAATAGACGCCAGCTCTTCCATTGAGCTTGACCTGGCAATAGCCAAAAGTGTGGGGGAAGGATTCTCCAAAATACTGATCGACTGCAGTGCTTTGGAGTACATCTCTTCCGCGGGCCTCGGCGTATTCATGTCCTACATCGAAGAGTTCAAGGACCGCAACATAAAAATGGTTTTATTCGGAATGAGCGATAAAGTAGCCAATACGTTCAGTATCCTGGGACTTAACGAGCTTCTGCACATCGGGAAAGATAAAGTTCAAGCTAAGCAAATCGTCAATGAACTATAAGTTTAAAGTTGGGTGCAGCATAGAGAACCTGAAGGGGGTCAGAGATTTCATCAGGGGATCGCTGAAGAATCATAATATCTCCGAACTGGAGATCAGCGAGATCGTGCTCGCCCTGGACGAGATGTGTTCCAATCTCATGATCCATGCGCACCAATGCAACCCCGATGACCTTTTTGAGTTAGTGATCAACGTAGAACAAAACCACCCCCTCGTTTTCGAACTCATCGACGACGGAACGGTTTTCGATATAAACGAATTCAACACCCCCGCCCTGGATAACATCGTGCACGAAAAACGGAAGGGAGGCTTAGGCATCCGCCTGGTGAAATCCATCATGGACAAGATAGAATATCAAAAAACCGGCGGCCGGAATATCTGTCGCCTGGTCAAGACCGTTCATTTCATTTAATCACCTGAACATCCGCCCAAGCCCATGTTGAAAAGCGCAGTAACGATGCTACTCTGCAGTGCACTTCTTTCGGTAAGTGTAGCCCAAACCCCCTCCAAACCCATCACCGTTTTTTCAGTAGGGGGAAAGCCCGTTAACTCCGATGAGTTCCTCTACCTCTACAAAAAGAACCACCCCAACAAAGCCACGGACTACACACCCGAAAAGATCGACGAATACCTCGCGCTCTTCATCAACTTCAAAGTGAAGGTCGACGAAGCCAAGCGTCGCGGCATGGACACCACCGCCGCATTCCTGAAAGAATACAATTCCTATAAAGACGAACTACGGAAGCCCTACCTGCCCGACGCCAAATTGATCGACAGCCTCGTCCGCCTCACCTACGACCGGATGAAGGAAGAGATCAGGGCCTCACACATCCTCATCAGCGTTTCACCCGATCCCTCGCCCGAAGACACGCTAAAAGCCTACAAGAAGATCACGGATGTACGGAACAGGGTGTTGTCAGGCATCGATTTTGCCGAGGCCGCCGCTACGTATTCAGAAGATCCTTCGGCCCAGTTGAACCGTGGCGACCTGGGGTATTTCACTGCCCTCCAAATGGTGTATCCCTTCGAAACAGCTGCCTACCAGTTGAAAGTGGGAGAGATGAGCCAGCCGGTGAGAACACGGTTTGGCTATCACCTGGTGAAGGTGACCGACCGGCGTCCATCGCCCGGCGAGGTAGAGGTGTCGCACATTATGTTGCGCACCGGCGACGGGAAAGACAACGAGAAAGTGAAGAACAGCATCTTTGGCCTCTACGACCAATTGCAGGCAGGGGTGAAGTGGGAAGAACTTTGCAAGCAATATTCGGATGACCCCAGTTCGAAGGACAATGGTGGCAGGCTCCGGCCGTTTGGCCCGCGGGGTATGTCGGGGGTGCCGGAATTTGAGAAGGTGGCGTTCAGCCTGAGGAAGCCCGGCGAATTGTCGGATCCCTTTCAAACCCAATATGGCTGGCACATTATCCGCCTGGAGAAAAAGATCCCCTTGCCCTCCCTCGAGGAAGCAACGCCTGCCCTGAAAGCCAAAGTGGCCCGCGACGAACGCAGCGAGGTGTCGAAACAAGCCCTGCAAGCAAAACTGAAGCAGCGCTACCAATTCAAGGAAAACGCAGCCGCCAAGGCAGCCGTTATGGGCCTGGCCGATTCGTCGCTGATGAAGGGTGCCTGGAAAGCTCCCGTCCTGAAAACAGAAAAGGAGATGCTGTTCAGCCTCATGGGCAAGCCGCATAACATAAAGGACTTCCTGGTCTACGCCCAAAAGAATCAACGCGCTAATATCCAGGCACCCCGCAAATATTTCGAGGATCTTTACAACCATTATGTCGAGGCCAGCATCATGCCGTTGGTGGAAGAAAAGATCAAGGCCCAGAACCCGGACTACAGTTTCCTTTTGAGGGAGTATTATGAAGGTATTCTGCTGTTCGAGATCATGGAAAAAGAGGTGTGGAACAAGGCATCGCAGGATTCGGTTGGCCAAAAGGCCTATTTTGAGACCCACAAGGCCGATTATACGGCCGGCGACCGCGTGAAAGCAGCTTTTTATTCCGGCAGCGCGGGTGATTTTATGACCCCGCTTCGCGAGCTGATCCTGAAAGGCGACGAGGCGAAAGTCCAGGAAACGGTGATCCTGCGGAAGCTAAAAACGGAGACCGGCTACTATAAAAAAGACGATAAAGCCGTCCTTCAAAAGATGCCCTGGACCAAGGGCGTCTATCCCGCGGAAAACAATGGAATATATTACCTTGCGTGGCTAAAAGAGATACTGCCCCCTGGCTTTATGGCGTTTGAAGAAGCGAGGCCTCAGGTGATCTCGGATTATCAGACCTTTTTAGAGAAAAAATGGCTGGAACAGCTCAAAAAGAAGCATACCGTAAAGGTGAATGAGAAAGGCAAAAAATTCATATCGGAACAACTTCAGGCAAAATAATCTGCCAACGGGCGGAGGCATGAACGGTCTTGGAACCGTTTTTGTATTTTTGTGCCTGCTTTTGTCCGGGTGTGACCTCATCAAAATGAAGGGAAACCACGCCGAAGGCGAGGCAGGACGGACACCCGTGGCGCGGGCCAATGATTTTTACTTGTACAAGGACGAGCTGGCCGGCATCACTGCCCCCGGCACTCCCCCCGCCGACAGCGCCAAACTGGTGGAGGCCTATATCAACACCTGGATCCGCAAACAACTGCTCATCCAGGAAGCCTCTACAAAAATTGACATCAATGAGGCCCAGGTAGAACGCAAGATCCTGGACTATAAGTATAGCATCATTGCATACGAATACCAGACCTACTACGTGAAGCAACACCTGGATACTATCGTTGCCCCAAGTGAGATCGCCACGTATTACAAGGCCAACATTGATAATTTTATTTTGAAACAAAACATTGTGCAAGGCGTGTTCATCAAAGTACCGAAGAACGCACCGCGCACGGGGAAGATCAAGGAATTGATCTATTCCCAAAAGGATAAGGACAAACGGGAGTTGAAGTCGTATTGCCTCAGCTTCTCGTCGGCCTATCACATATCGGACTCGACGTGGGTAGTATTTGATGACCTGGTGAAGAACTCTCCGCTGGCGGAGATCCCCAACAAGATACAGTTCCTGAAATCGAACCCCTATTATGAGATGTCGGACGAAACGTTTTTATATTTTCTGAAGGTGGGTCAGTACCGGATCTCCGACAACGTGTCGCCGCTGGAATTTGTGAAGGACGATATTCAAAACATCATCCTCAACAAGCGCAAGGTGGAGCTGGCCAAACAACTGGAAGACGAAGTGTTTAAGGAAGGACAAGATCACAATGAGTTTGAGATTTTTAATTGATATGAAGAGCGTACGGAATATAAAATTCGCAGGGCTGGTAGTGATGGCGTGTTTGGCCATGAGTGCTGCCTTTGCGCAGGAGCCAGCCACCGGCGAGACCCCGACCGGAGGCGAAAGCACCACAGGAGGTGAGAGCACCGGCGAAAGCAACAGCTTTGTAGTGGACAAGATCATTGCCAAGGTAGATAACTACATCGTGACCAAATCGGAACTGGAGCAAGCCTACCAGGACTATGTGACCAACGGAGGCAGCCCCTCGCCACAAGCGAAGTGTTCATACCTGGCGATGCTGGTCCGTAACAAGCTCATGTTGGCCAAGGCCGAGATCGACTCGGTGGTGGTGCTGGATGGCGAAGTGGATTTGAACACCCAGAACCGCATGGACATGATCATTTCGCAATCGGGCCGTTCGGTAAACGACCTGGAGGAATTGTATGGTAAGACCCTCGAACAAGTGAAGTTGGAATTACGCGAGCAGGTGCGCGAGCAGATGATCGTTTCCAAGATGGAAGAAGAGATGACCAAGGGCGTGGCCGTTACGCCGTCGGAAGTGAAACGCTTTTTTTCCAAGATACCGAAAGACAGCTTGCCCTACATCTCTGCCTCGGTGGAGGTGGCGCAAATCGTGCGCATTGCCAAGGTGAGCGAAGCGCAAAAAAATGTTACCAAGGGCGAACTCATGGATCTCCGGAAGCGCATACTGGCCGGCGAAGATTTCGCCGAGCTAGCCCGCAAATATTCCGACGACCCCAGTGTGATCCAGAATGGCGGCGACATGGGCTGGTCGGGTCGTGGGCGCATGGTGCCGGAGTATGAGGCCATGGCTTTCAAGCTAAAACCCAACGAGATCTCGATGCCTTTCAGCTCGCCTTTCGGCATACACATCATGCAATTGATCGAGCGCCGCGGAAGCGAATACAACTCGCGCCACATCCTCATCTCGCCCAAGCCCTCCGTGGTAGATCTTCAAAACGCTACCCGCTATCTCGACAGCATCCGGCTGCTGGTCGTACACGACAGTATCAAGTTCCAAAAGGCAGCGAAAGAATTTTCAGACGATGTGCCCACCAAAGGCAACGGCGGTTTCTTTAGCGATCGCGAAGGCGGCACACGCCTCACGGTAGACGAACTGGACCCCATCATTTTCTTCAAGCTCGATTCCATGACCGTGGGAGAAATCTCGCAACCCATTGCCTACCGGACCGACGACGGCAAAGACGCCGTACGCATCTTGTTCTACAAAGGCCGTGTAGCCCCCCACGAAGCCTCGTTGGAGCAAGACTGGACAAAAATTCAAGGGGCCACGTTGGCTGAGAAAAAAGATAAGATTTTACAAAAGTGGTTTCAAAAAGCACGGACCGATGTGTTTATCAACATCGACCCGACCTACGATAATTGTGGACTATTAGACGAGCGACGATGATACAATTTTCTTCTGATGTAGAAGCGGCCGACGCCCTGGCCGCGGCCTATAAAAAACTCAAAGCAGAAATTTCCACCGTCGTCATTGGCCAGGATGAGGTCGTGCGGCAAGTGCTGACCGGCATTTTTTGTCAGGGGCATTCTTTGCTTGTAGGCGTGCCCGGGTTGGCCAAAACGTTGCTGGTGCAAACCATCGCGTTGGCCCTGGACCTGGAGTTCAAGCGCATCCAATTCACGCCCGACCTCATGCCCTCCGACATCATCGGCGCGGAGACCATGGATCGCGAGCGCAATTTTAAATTTGTGCGAGGTCCCGTGTTTGCCAACATCGTGCTGGCCGACGAGATCAACCGAACGCCACCCAAAACACAAGCCGCCCTGCTGGAGTCGATGCAGGAATATTCCGTGACCATCGCCGGTACACGCTACGACCTGCCGCGGCCGTTCTTTGTGTTGGCCACGCAAAACCCCATCGAGCAGGAAGGAACGTACCCGCTACCCGAAGCGCAGCTGGACCGTTTCATGTTCAATATCAAGCTCACCTATCCATCGTTCAAAGATGAAGTGGAGGTAGTGAAAGCCACCACATCGGACGAACCGAAAAAGATCAGCAAAGTGCTCACCGGCGAAGAGATCGCCTATTTCCAGCACCTCATCCGTCGCGTGCCCGTGGCCGACAATGTTATTGAATACGCCGTGGGCCTGGCCAACAAAACGCGTGCTGGCGTGACCGGCAGCTCGGCCATTGCCAACGACTACCTGGAATGGGGCGCCGGACCGCGTGCTTCTCAATACCTGGTGCTGGGCTCGAAATGCAACGCCATCCTTAACGGCAAATACTCACCCGACATCGAAGACGTCCGGGCCATTGCCAAGCCCGTGCTGCGCCATCGCATCGTCCGCAATTTCAAGGCGGAAGCGGAAGGCATCAGCGTGGACGACCTCATCGAAAGATTGATGAACGCTTAAGATTTGGAAGATCAATCCCGGTAATTCAACGCCGGCTGACGGTCGCCTATCAAGGCTTCATATTTAAAATTTTCGCCCCTTCTTTTTCTTAACTCTTTCCAGGATTCTTCAATCACCGTAGGAGAATCAAATAAGTCCATCGCTGTAAAAGCAAGCGTCTTGGCCGCTACCATCATGCCCTTGAATCCAATGCTGGTGCCGCCGGCGGCAACCGCCTGCCAACTGTGTGCGGCCGTGCCCGGAACCCAGGTTGCCGTGGATAGACCAACCGTTGGCACCACCCAGCTCACATCGCCCACATCGGTGGAGGCCGGGCCTTCCACAATTTTAAAGGGTTCAATCTCATTGGAGCTCTCCAGTTTCGGGAAAGTACTCGTGAACGTTTGCTGGATCTTGGTGCCGAATTCTTTTTCTTCTGGAGTATACATGTAGCCCCCGGTGGCGTGCAGGTTTTTGTCCATAATGTGCGCCAGCGTCTCATTGGGAAGCATGTTGTATACTCCGCCCGTTACGTCCACTTCCATGCGGGTTTCGGTGCCGAGCGCAGCGCCCTGAGCAGCTTTCACAATACGCTCCCAGATCGCTTTCACTTCCTCGCGTTTGGGATGGCGTACGTAATAGTATACTTCGGCGTAAGCAGGCACCACGTTGGGTGCTTCACCGCCGCGGGTGATCACATAGTGGATGCGGGTTTCCTGGGGCACGTGTTCGCGCATCATGTTCACCATAACGTCCATGGCTTCCACGGCGTCCAGCGACGAGCGGCCGCGTTCGGGAGAGGCTGCGGCGTGTGAGGCAATGCCATAGAATCTGAACTTGCCGTTTTTATTGGCCAACGAGCCGCCGGTAGATGCCGTATTGCCGTCGCCGGGGTGCCAATGGAGCACGACGTCAACATCGTTGAAGAGGCCTTCTCTGACCATGTATACTTTGCCGGAGCCTCCTTCCTCGGCGGGTGTGCCATAGAATCGCAAGGTGCCCGATTTTTTGTTGGCGATCAGCCAGTTCTTTACTTCAATCGCAGCGGCTGCCGAAGCCGTGCCGAACAAATGATGGCCGCAGGCATGGCCGGATGTTTTTCCGTCGATGGTTTTTTTCTCGGGCATAGCGGCTTGTGAGATACCAGGCAGGGCGTCGTATTCTCCCAGGATGGCGATCACCGGCTTGCCGGAGCCATAGCTGGCGACGAAGGCCGTGGGTATGCTGGCGATGCCGCTTTCCACTTTGAAGCCTGCTTGCTTAAGGGTTTCCTGGAGGAGGGCCGAACTTTTGACTTCCTTGTAGCCCACCTCGGCAAAGTCCCAGATCTGTTTGGCCACGCCGGAGTAGGTTTGATATTTGGAATCGATGGCTTTGGCGACTTCCTGTTTGGTTTTCTGCGCCACGGCGAAGAGCGACGCGCATAGCCATGCGGTGGTGAGGATTTTCTTCATAGGTTGGTTAATGGTTTAGGGAAAATAAGGAAAGCCCCTCGCAAAATCCAACCTTTTCCAACAACGGTGAACAAATCGCATAGCAACGGATTGTGATCGCGACGACGCTACTGCACGGTCACCACGGGCGCTATCGAAATATGGTTTGGGATGGACGCTTATTCGAAGCCCTTGGCTTTCATCTTCCGGAACTCGCGCACGCGGCGTGTCATGGCAATGCCGAAGCCGCCCATCAGAACCAGGGTGCCGAGCCAAAGCAGGTTGATGTAGGGTTTCTCCAGCGCCTTGATCACCACCCAATCCTTTTGGCGGGTGTTGATGCCCAACGCGAATTCGTTGGTTTCGGGGTGAATGTTTAGCAAGGTGATGCGCAGGCCCAGGTCGGCTACCTCGTCGGGGATGCGGCCCGCCATTTTATCTTTGATCAGGAAGATGGGTTCGGCATAGTAGTCGCCCTTTTCGCCCTGGATGTGGATCTTGGCTTTCACGGCCACGTCTTCCGGATTGAGCCGCGCACCGTTCACTTCAAAAACGCGATCGATCGATTCCAGCACGCAGACATAATCGTTGGCGTAGAACTGTTGGCTGAGCTTCACGTTCATTTCCTCCAGCTTGCTCCATTCGTTGCCTTCCGAAGGTTTCATCACGGACGACACGTGGGTGTAGAGATCGGCCGACACCGTTCTGTAAATATCGGGCGAAACCAAAAGACCTCCCATTTCCGGGTTTATCTGCGCACGGGGATAAAGCGTATAGGCGCGACCGTTTTTCCGGAGTTGAATTTCATAGAATGTATTTTCTCCGTGAATGTCGATGGTGTCGTTGGCCTTGAAGGCTGTTCCGTTGACTGTGAAATCGCGTTTGACAACCACAAGATCTCTGTCGGCGGTGGGCAGCACATCGCTTTTGCGTATATAGCCACCGTGATGGCGTGGCTCCAGGCGTTCGCCCAGGAATTCGATGTCGTATCCCCACATGGTGCGGGGTTCATTTATGAAGAGGAGGAGATTGTCGCGGTTGAAATCTTCGCTGAATTCATTCGAGATGCGCATCCCGGTGTTGTTCAGCGAAACGATCTTTGAATAGCCGGCGGAAAACATAACGCCCAACAGCATCATGCCGACTCCCATATGGGCCACCGCTCCACCCGAAAGGCCGGGGCTGGTCTTCAACAGGGAGATGAGAATTTTTGTATTCGACACCACTGTGAAAACTCCGGCCAGGGTGAGGATCACATAGGTGTAGGTGTAGACCTGTCCGATCGTCACAATCAGGGCGAAGACAATGAGGGTAATCAGCACCGGAACGGTCAGTTCTTTTTTGAGTTGATCCTTGTCGATCTTCTTCCACCAGAAAAATTGTCCGACACCCGAAAGCAACCCTACCACTACAGCAAACCACAACTGGAACCGGGAGTAGAACGTGATTTGATCGCCGGGGATGGCAAGATTTGAAGTGATGCCAATGCCGTGGAGGATCTTGTTCCAAACGGGAATAGACGTGGGCAACAATACCTGGAAGCCCATGAGGCACAAGGTTACGGCACCGATAAAGATCCAGAACTCACGGGAGTAGGTCGAAGCTTCTTTTTCAGAAGAAGGGATTTCGGACCAGCGGAATACGGCCAGCACAACGGCAGCCAACAAAAAGAAGAAAAGATAGATGAGCAACTGACCCGAAAGTCCCAGGTCGGTGAAGGAGTGCACGGAAGCATCGCCGAGCACGCCGCTGCGGGTGAGGAACGTGGCGTAAAGAATGAGTATGAAAGTAGTGATCACCAGGATGATGGAGGCCTTCAAGGCGGTCTCGCTGTTTTTATAGGTGATCATGGTGTGTATGGAGGCGACCAGGACCAACCAGGGAACGTATATCGCGTTCTCTACCGGATCCCAATTCCAATAGCCACCAAAGTTCAAGGTTTCATAGGCCCAATAACCGCCCATGAGAATGCCCAGCCCCAACACGGCGCCGCTGAACAACGCCCAAGGCAATGCGGGACGGATCCAGTCCTGGTATTTTTTCATCCAAAGCCCGGCGATGCAAAACGAGAACGGCACCAGCGTGGTGGCGAAGCCCAGGAAAAGCGTGGGCGGGTGAATGACCATCCAATAATTTTGCAGCAGCGGATTGAGGCCGTTGCCGTCCTTTGGCACAAACTCGGGTTGGGCCATGAATATGGGAGCCTCGTGCAGCGCGTCGCGCAACAAGATGAACGGTGAGCTTCCGATCTTTGACCCCAGACCGGGAATGACCACGCCCAGGATCATAGAGGCCAGGAACGCCTGCACCAGGGCAAACACGGTCATGACAGGCGCTTCCCAGAATTTATTGGTGTGAATGAGGATAAGCCCCAGCATGGCCTGCCAGAACAACCACAGCATAAAGCTTCCTTCCTGGCCGTTCCAAAATGTGGAGATGAGGTAATAGACGGGCAGCTTGCGATCGGAGTAGTTGTAGGCGTAATGATATTCGAAGTAGTGATTGGCGATGATGACAAACAGGGTAATGCAGATACCCAGCACGGCGGCGGCATGCACATAGAAACCGGTTCGTCCGTTGTGCAGCCAGAAGGTCTTCTTCTCCAGGTCGTTGACAGTGGTGGCCTTGAAGTAGGCAAAGGCCGTGACAAGCGAGGTGATGAAAGAGGTGATAACAAAAAGGTGACCCAGGTCACCGATCAGGTAATGCATGCTGGCTGATTTAGTGGACGATCCGCAGGGCGCGAAATGAAATGTGTGGGTGTGGTGCGATAGAGGCCGGCATTAGCTGACGGCATTTGGAGTGGATCAAACATTGATCTTTTGCTCCTGGTATTTGGAAGGACATTTGAGGAGGATCTTGCTGGCGTTGAAATCCGTGCCATGATAGCTTCCGATGACCACCACTTTTTCGGAACGCAGAAAATCGGCGGGCATGGGTTGGTTGTAGTTCACGCGCTGTTCCTTGCCGGTGTCGTCGATCATTACAAAGGAGAAGGATACCCTGTCGGCGCCTTCGGTGATGCCGATCACATGGCCTTCGTCATCCTTCTTCAGTTCGCCCACCACGTGGATGTCCTTTTTGTTGCCGGAAGTAGACAGGCTGAGCGCCTCGTCGAAGCCGACGTAGGTGCTGGCGTCGTTGGAGGTGGAAACGATGATGCCGATTGCGACGGCAATGACCACCAGGATAAGAATGTGTGATTTTTTCATAAAGCGCTTCCCTTCAAAGTCCGGGCAAAATTAGCCACAAACGACAAGAAATTCAGGTAATTTTTACCTGAAATACGGAGGCTGCTCTATTTGGTTGGGTGATTTTTATCAGCGAGAAGATCTTCGAGCTTTTTCACTTTGCGATCCATCAAAAAGAGGTACACCACAAGCCCCGCCAATACGATGAGGATGATGGCGACCACCACATAGATCTTGCCTTCGGAGCGGAGGCCGTCGGCCATGGGCACGTCGGACTGCGCGTTTGCGGAAAGGCTGAGGACCATCAAAACAAGGCCCAGGAGGCTGTTAATGAGTTTTTTCATCTTCTAAGTCGTGAATTTTATCTTCGATAGCCCGTATTCTCACCCGCAGGGTTGTCACCCAGATGCCGACGAGGATCCAGGCGATCACGGCAGGGTAAAAAACCATGCGCATGCGGTTGTCGAGGTCGTACATATTGAAACCCGGATTGCCGCCGCTGCCGGGGTGCAGCGAGCTGGTGAGGCGGGGGATGATGAATATGAGCGGGATCATCGCCGCAAAGGCGAAAATGTTATAGACGGCGCTGAGGCGGGCCTTTTGTTCTTCATTTTCCACGGAGCCGCGCAGGATGAAATAGGCCAGATAGACCAGGAGGGCGATGGCGGCGCCGTTTTGTTTTGGGTCGCCGTGCCAGAAGGAGCCCCAGGCATAGTTGGCCCACAACATGCCCGTGAGCATGCCCAAAATGCCAAAAACCAGCCCTACGTTGGCAAATTCCACGGCCTTGCGATCATTGGCAACCGAGGGATTGACCAGGTATTTAACAGAGTAAACCACGGAGATGAGAAAAAGCGTCACCATCCCAAACCACATGGGCACGTGGAAATAGAGGGCCCGGATGGTCTCGTTCAGGATGTTGAGCCGTGGAACATCCAAGAGCAAGCCGCCGATGTGAACGTAGAAAAGTAAAGCGACAGCAAGAATTTTTAACCAGGTCTTCATGGAAGAGATAAAACAAGGGGTGCAAACGGATTTTTGAAAAATGAGTTGCCCGCCTTTTTAACTGCGCCAAATATACGGGAAGAGCATGTATGACAGACCCGTCAGGATGCAATTTATTGCCAACAGGTTTAGCAATTCGTCGACGCTGACGGACCGGTCCAGGCCATCCAGCGCGTTCTTGGTGATCTTGATGGCCATCAGGAGCAGCGCCAGGATCACGGGGAAACTGAGCACGGCCATCAGGATGTTGCTGTTATTGGCCTTGGAGGCGATGCCCGAAATGAGGCTCAGTGCCGCCGAAAATCCGAACGAAGTGAGCAAAAGGGTCAGCAGAAAAAGCCCCTGGTCCTGAATGGGGTTGCCGATGAAAAGGGAGAACAGCGCATAGCCGGCCAACGACAAAAGCAGGCACAGCAAGGTGTTGTACAGGATCTTGGAAAGAATGATGGCCTGCGGGCTGGCAACTGCATAATAATAAATGAAGGAGCCTTTTTTTTCCCCGATAAAGCTCTTGGCCACACTGTTGACCACCGAAAACAAAATGGCCAGCCAAAACAGCGCCGACCAGGTAGCTTCATTAATGGAATTCTGACGCAGGCTGAAGGTGAGGTAGCAAATGAAGATGAGACTGAACAAGTAGACACCAATGCCCGAGATCACCGCTTTGCGCCGTAGCTCAAGGGTGAGTTCCTTATGGATAAGGTGCAGGATCATGCGGCGGGCCGTGCGGCCTCTTCCATGCGCAGGAGTTTGCGGATAGATTTGAAAACAAGGAATACAATCACTAGCAAAATTCCCATGGATGAGCCTGCCACCAAAGAAAGCGACAACAGGGGCTTAACCGGTTTGTCAAATCGTGTGAAACCTTCCAGAAGTTGCACGCTGTTAACGAGTTCAAGATCGTTTTGGTATTTGATCTTTTCGCGGGTCAGATCAAGAATTTTTGTGTTCACGACCGTGGGGTCGAACATGACACCGTTTTTTGAATTTTGAAAAAAATCGCCGCTATAGATTTTTGCCTTCAGCCCTTCGAGGTCTTTTATTTCCTGATCGATCTTTGCAATGACGGTTTTCAGAAATTCCCGGTTCTGATTGACCCTGATTTTTACGTATTCGTTGTTCTCAAAATAACTGATCAGTCCCTTTTGAAGATCCGGTAAGATGTCCTGACTAAACACTTCAACGGTGATCACAAAATAAGATCGGTCTATTTCTTTCGAGACCTCCCCTTCATTGGAATAGGGGCTCTCAATTTTAAGGTACCCGAGCTCCCTCGCCGTTTGTTCGGTGATGCCAAGCTGTGATGCCAATGCTGTTTTGTTTCCTTCCCGGATATATTGATTCAGGTTGTCGACAAGTTTTTTGCTATACGACTCCGTCATGATCTTTGAACTGACGATCATTTTGTTTTCGTAGACCTTACGGGAAGAATAGTAGTATCCGAAACCGAGTGCAGTGCCTAAAACAAAAAATAACACGATAAGCCAAAAATTACTTCTTATTGCTCTGACGACCTGGAGCAGAAGTGCTAGCAGGTCAATCTCGTCTTTCCGGGCCTCTGTCATTCGGTATTTTTTTAAATCGGCCCGAAATTTAGAAAATATTACAAATTCCCCCTAATCTGTTAATTTTGTCCCCTTAATTCAGCAGCCATTCATGCATTCAAACTCAACGGTTCTGGTCACCGGAGCAGCCGGCTTCATCGGGTTCCATCTCACACAAAAGCTCACCGCCCTGGGATTCAGGGTGGCAGGCCTGGATAACCTTAATGACTATTACGATGTTAACCTCAAAAAGTCGCGTCTGGACATTCTCAAGACCCTTCCCGGCTTCACGTTCCACCAGGTCGACTTGGTGGACTATCCCTCGCTCGACGGTCTTTTTAAACAAGAGCGTTTTGATTATGTCGTGAACCTTGCTGCACAGGCCGGGGTACGCTATTCGCTCACCAATCCGCATGCGTACCTGGAGAGCAACCTGCACGGGTTTCTGAACATCCTGGAAGCTTGCCGCCATCATAAGGTAAAGCATTTGGTCTACGCGTCGTCCAGCTCGGTGTATGGCGCGAACAAGAAGATGCCCTTTTCGGTGCATCACAATGTAGACCACCCGATATCGCTCTATGCGGCCTCGAAAAAATCGAACGAACTGATGGCGCACACCTACTCGGCCCTGTATAATCTGCCGACGACCGGGTTGCGCTTCTTCACGGTATATGGCCCCTATGGCCGGCCCGACATGGCCTTGTTCATTTTTACAAAGGCAATCCTGGAGGGCAAACCCATCGATGTTTACAACAATGGCAAGATGAAGCGCGACTTCACCTATGTAGACGACATCGTGGAGAGCATCGCACGCCTGGTGCCGAAGCCGGCGCGCCCCAACACGCAGTGGAACGGCATGACGCCCGACCCCGCGACAAGTTTTGCGCCTTATCACATCTTCAACATCGGCAACAATCAACCGGTGGAACTGATGCGATTCATTGAAGTGATCGAGGAAAAGCTGGGCAAAAAGGCCATCAAGAACATGATGCCACTCCAGGAGGGAGACGTGCCTGAGACTTACGCCGATGTGGAAGATCTGATGCGCGAGGTCGATTTCAAACCGGCCACGCCGATAGACGAGGGTATTGGAAAATTCATTGCTTGGTATACATCCTATTATAAACACTAAATAAACGTAGGCTCGTGGAAAAAATTAGCATAGTAGGGCTGGGGTACGTTGGCCTGCCCCTAGCCGTGGAGTTTGGCAAGATTCTGCCGGTGGTGGGATTCGATATCAATAAAGAACGCATCGAAGAGTTGAAGCGCGGCTACGATCGCACGAAAGAAGTGGATGGTGATGAATTGAAAGCCTCTACCCACCTGCAATATGCTTTCGACACCGCTGCCTTGAAGGACGTTAATTATTTTATCGTCACCGTCCCTACGCCGATCGACGAATTCAAGAAGCCTGACCTCCGTCCGCTGGAAGGTGCAAGCAAAACCGTGGGGAGTGTGTTGAAGAAAGGCGACATTGTCATCTATGAATCGACGGTTTATCCGGGATGTACAGAGGAAATCTGCGTACCCATCCTGGAGCGCGTGAGCGGGCTGAAATTTAACGTAGATTTCTTCTGCGGCTATTCCCCCGAGCGCATCAACCCCGGGGACAAATTGCATCGCGTCACCACCATAAAAAAAGTCACCAGCGGCAGCACGCCTGAAATTGCCGAGAAGGTGGATCAGCTTTACCGGAAGATCATCACCGCCGGCACACACAAGGCCTCGTCGCTAAAAGTGGCCGAAGCCGCGAAGGTCATCGAAAATTCGCAACGCGACCTCAACATCGCTTTTGTGAACGAGTTGGCGCTCATCTTCGACCGCGTGGGCATCGACACCCACGAAGTGTTGGAAGCCGCGGGCACGAAATGGAATTTCCTTCCCTTCAAACCGGGACTGGTGGGCGGTCATTGCATTGGTGTGGATCCCTATTACCTGACCCACAAAGCGGAAAGCCTTGGCTATCATCCGGAGGTGATCTTGTCGGGAAGGCGGATCAATGACAACATGAGCGTGTACGTCGCCAACACCATCATCAAACTGATGGCGAAGAACGAACTGCCCATCCACGGGGCCAACGTGCTCGTGCTGGGCATCACCTTCAAAGAAAATTGCCCCGACATCCGAAACAGTAAGGTGATCGACGTCGTAAGAGAATTGCAAAGCTTCGGCACAACGGTAGATATATTCGACCCGCAGGCCGATGCGGCAGAAGTGATGCATGAATACAATGTGCCCCTGGTTTCGGGCTTAACGAAAAAGTATCATGCGGTTGTGCTGGCAGTGAATCACAGCGATTTCAGCACGTTAGACTGGTCTGCCTTCACCACTTCGAAAACGGTAGTATACGATGTAAAAGGTTCTTTGGACAGAAATAAAATCACAGCACGACTCTAACACAAACTATGGCTTTAACAAAAAAAATCCTCGTTACCGGCGGCGCAGGCTACATCGGTGCTCACACAGTAGTGGAACTGATAAATGCCGGCTACGAGCCTGTCATTATCGATGACCTTTCCAAAAGCGATCGCACGTTGTTGGCGGGCATCGAGAAAATTACCGGAAGGAAAGTGGATTTTCATAAGGGCGACTGCTGCGATAAAGCATTTGTGACCGGCGTTTTTAAAACCGCAGGACCGTTCTCCAGCGTGTTGCATTTTGCGGCCTACAAATCAGTGGGCGAGTCGGTGGAGAAGCCGCTGATGTATTATCAAAACAACATCGATTCGCTGATCACCGTTCTGGATGTCATGAAAGAAAATGGTGTCACCGATCTTATTTTCTCCTCTTCTTGTACGGTCTACGGCCAACCCGATCACATACCGGTCGACGAGTCGGCACCCTTCAAGCGGGCCGAGTCACCCTACGGTGCCACGAAGCAGATGTGCGAGCGTATCCTGGAAGATGCCCACCTCAATGGCTACCGGGTGGTTTCGCTGCGATACTTCAATCCCATCGGCGCGCATCCCAGCGCTGAGTTGGGAGAGTTGCCGGTAGGCGCCCCCAACAACCTTGTTCCCTACATCACGCAAACGGCCGCGGGCGTTCGTGAAAAGCTCACCGTCTTTGGCAATGATTATGATACACCCGACGGCTCTTGCCTCCGGGATTTTATTCACGTCGTAGACCTGGCCATTGCCCACGTGAAGGCGATGGAGTACCTGGCGAAGCGCCCTGAAAAAAAACTTGTGGAGGCTTTCAACGTGGGAACCGGAATCGGTGTCTCCGTACTACAGCTTTTGGACAAGTTTGTAAAGGTGACCGGTGCGAAACTCAACTACGTCATCGGCCCCCGGCGACCGGGTGATGTCGAGAAGGTGTATGCCGATCCGTCAAGGGTAAATGCTGCGCTTCAATGGAAGACAAAATATTCCGTAGAGGATTCGCTTCGCGATGCGTGGCAATGGGAAAAGAAAGTGCGAAACATTCAGTGATCACCGCATAATTAAATCGACAGGCGAGGGCTCATGGGACAAATAAAGATGGTTGATCTGCACACGCAATACCTGCGCATCAAAGCGGAGATAGACGACGCTATGCAGCATGTGTTGAACACCACCGCCTTTATCCAGGGAAAAGAAGTTGCCGAATTTGCAGCGTCGCTCTCCAACTACCTGGGTGGCGTACACGTTATTCCCTGCGCCAATGGAACAGATGCGCTTCAGATAGCCCTCATGGCTTTGAATGCGAAACCCGGCGACGAGGTGATACTGCCCGTGCACACATATGTGGCTACAGCCGAAGTGCTGGCCCTCCTGGGACTGAAGCCCGTCTTTGTAGATGTCGACGAGCATACGTTCAATATCAACGTCGCGCAGGTGCAGCAAAAGATAACCTCGCGTACGATCGCCATCGTGCCGGTGCACTTATACGGCCAGTGTGCCGACATGCAACCGCTGCTGGACCTTGCTGCCAAGCATGGCCTGCACGTGATTGAAGATGCAGCCCAGGCGTTGGGTGCTGTCTACACCTTTGCAAACGGCACCACAAAAAAGGCCGGCACCATGGGCACCATCGGCACCACATCATTCTTCCCCACAAAAAATCTGGGATGTTTTGGCGACGGCGGCGCGATTTTTACATCCGACGACGTCCTGGCCGAGAAGATCAGGATGATCGCCAACCACGGTCAAAAAGTAAAATACCATCACGAACTGGTAGGGGTAAACAGCCGCCTGGACACGCTGCAAGCGGCCGTATTGAAAGTGAAACTGAAATATCTCCGCGAATACGAGTCGCTGCGCAACGACGTGGCCCGGTACTACGACGCCAAGCTGTCCAGTGTGGCAGGATTGAGAACGCCGGCGCGGGTTGGAAACTCAACACACGTTTTTCACCAGTACACCGTGCAGGTTCTGGAGGGCGATCGCGATCTGTTCAAGAAATATCTGGAAGAGAAAGGCATACCGACCATGATCTACTATCCCGTTCCGCTTCACTTGCAGAACGCGTACCGGCAACCGGAATACGGACCCGGATCATTTCCCATTACAGAAAGACTTTCAAAGACGGTGATCTCATTGCCCATCCATACGGAGATGCCCGGCGACCAACTGGAGTTTATCAGCACGACCATAAAAGCCTATTTTTAACATGACCGACGCAAAGGAATTTTATGTTCACCCCACGGCCGTGCTGGACGAAGGCTGCGAAATCGGAAAAGGAACAAAGATCTGGCATTTCTCACACATCATGCCCCATTGCAAGATCGGTGAGCATTGCAACATTGGTCAGAACGTGGTAATCTCGCCGGAAGTGGTGCTGGGAAAAAATGTGAAGGTGCAGAACAACGTCTCTATCTACACCGGCGTAACGTGTGAGGATGATGTTTTTTTGGGCCCCTCCATGGTGTTCACCAACGTGACCAACCCGCGAAGCGCCGTCAACCGGAAAAATCAATATGCAAAAACGCTGGTGAAGCGAGGCGCTACCATAGGGGCAAACGCCACTATTGTTTGTGGTCACGACATCGGCGAATATGCGTTTATCGGTGCGGGTGCTGTAGTTACCAAGACGGTGCCGGCCTATGCGCTGGTCGTCGGCAATCCTGCGCGGCAAAACGGCTGGATGAGCGAGTATGGACATAAGCTGAGTTTCAAGGAAGGCGTGGCCACTTGCCCCGAAAGCAAGCAACGCTACCGGCTTCAGGATGGTGTGGTATCTAAAATAGAAGGATGAAAAATTTTGCATTGATCGGCGCCGCGGGTTTCATCGCGCCCCGTCACCTTAAGGCATTAAAAGATACGGGCAGCAACCTGGTGGCTGCTCTTGACAAGCACGACAATGTTGGCGTACTGGACTCTTATTTTCCAAACGCCGATTTCTTTACGGAATTCGAGCGCTTTGACCGTCACTTGGACAAGCTGAAACGCAAAGGCGAAAAGGTGGACTACATCACTATTTGCTCACCAAACTACCTCCATGATTCGCACATCCGCTTTGCCCTTCGCTATGGCGCAAACGCCATATGTGAGAAGCCGCTCGTGCTTAACCCCTGGAACCTGGATGCATTGGCTGAGATTGAAAAAGAGACCGGCAAGAAAGTGTTCACCATATTGCAACTGCGTCTGCACCCCAGCATCATCGCCTTGCGCGAGCGCGTTCTGAAGGGTCCTAAAGACAAAGTTTATGATGTCGATTTAAAATACATGACGTCACGCGGCCACTGGTATCAGAGCAGTTGGAAAGGCGATCTGTCAAAGTCGGGAGGCATTGCGACGAATATAGGCATTCATTTTTTTGACATGCTGATGTGGATCTTCGGTGCGGTAAAGAAAAATGAAGTGCACAGCCTCACGGCCAGTCAAGGCTCAGGATATATTGAATTGGAAAAAGCGCGGGTGAATTGGTTTCTCAGCATCGACTACGAGGATATTCCCGAAGCGATAAAGGCCCAGGGAAAAAGAACTTTCCGGACGTTGAGCATGGAGGGAGAAGAGATCGAATTCAGCGACGGATTTACCGACCTGCACACCAAAAGTTATGCAGAGATATTGAAGGGCAACACCTTCGGTTTGCAGGAAGCCAAGCCGTCAATTGAGTTGGTGTACGACATCCGCAATAAAGAACTCTCGCCGAAACGGTAACGGCGGTCATGATCACAGATTTTTAGAAAACCCCTCTCACGTGAAAATACTGGTCACCGGAAGCAATGGTCAATTGGGAAGCGAGCTCAAGCTCCTGTCCGCTGTTTACAAGACGTTCGACTTCACCTTCATCGACGTCGAAGAAGTTGACCTCACCCAAGCTGAATCCATCCGCGGCTATTTTGCTGACAAGCATTTTGATTTTCTGATCCACTGTGCCGCCTACACGGCGGTCGACAAAGCGGAAGAAGAACCTCGCCTGGCCTACGCCATTAATGCCGACGCCGTAAAGACACTGGCGGAGGTTTGCGTGGAAAAAAAGATCCGCATGGTCTATATCTCCACCGACTATGTTTTTGATGGCGAGGCCAACCAGCCCCTCACGGAGGCGGCCCAGCCCAATCCTGTGTCGGTATATGGAAAGTCCAAGCGGGAGGGTGAAAACCACGTCCTGTCTATCTTGGGAAATGCCTATATCATCCGCACCGCCTGGGTGTACTCTACTTTTGGAAAGAATTTTGTGAAAAGTATCCGGCACCTGGCCAGCCAACGGGAGTCGCTGGGCGTTGTTTGTGATCAGATCGGTACGCCTACCTATGCTTTTGACCTGGCTTCGGCCATTCTGCAAATCGTGGAGGCTGTTGCGCAGGGCCGCGTGGATGAGCCCGGGATTTATCACTATACAAACGAAGGGGTGACTTCCTGGTACGACTTTGCCTATTTCCTGGTCGGTGAAAGCAAACTGAATTGTCGTATTCAACCGATTTCGACTGCACAATACAAGACTGCCGCCGTCCGGCCCAAGTTCAGTCTGCTGGATAAATCTAAAATTAAGGCTACTTTTGCGCTTCAAATACCCCATTGGTCGGAGAGCCTGAAGGTATGTATCGAGAAACTATCAAGCTAAACGGGGCCAAAACGTCGGTTTTGGCGAGCAAAAGAAGAGATTTGAATGGTTAAAAGGTTATTTCAAGCCAGTTTTATGCGCTATCTCGTCGTTGGGGTGACCTCTGCCGGACTGGAATTTTTGCTGTTGATTGTCTTTGTTGAGCGGTTTGGTTTGACCCCCCTGATGGGAAATGTATTTGCGTTCCTGATCACCTGTATCCTAAATTATATTCTCAGCCGGAAATGGGTGTTTGAGCGCACGGGCGAACGAAAGCGGGTTGAATTCATACTGTTTATGGTCTTCGTTACCTGCGGATTGCTGATCAGCCAGTTGGTGATGTGGATCGGTGTCGACCAATGGTACATCGACTACCGGATCGCTAAAGTAATCGCCACGGGCTTTGTTGTGATATGGAATTTCTTTACCCGTAAGTATGTCGTTTTTAATCGCTCGGAATCTTTCAAGGGCTTGTTTCCAAAGCGATAGCAGGAACGGATTTTTTTAAGGAAGAATTTGATTCAATAGATTTTAAGGCAGTAGTTCAATAGAATGGTTTACACGTTCAATTTTTAATGTTCATTCAATGCTAAATGGTAAAAGTGTTCTGATAACCGGTGGGACCGGTTCCTTCGGAAAAAAATTTGTTGAGGTGGTTTTGAAAAAATACCCACAAGTAAAAAAGCTCATTGTTTATTCTCGCGACGAGTTGAAGCAATTCGAAATGAGCCAGACTTTTCCCGAATCGAAATATCCCGCGATGCGCTATTTTATCGGCGATGTGCGTGATGCGGAGCGAATGAAAAGGGCCTGCGAGGGTGTTGATTTCATCGTGCATGCCGCTGCCCTGAAGCAAGTGCCGGCCGCAGAGTACAACCCCATGGAATGCATTAAAACAAATATCATCGGTGCCGAAAATGTGATCAATGCAGCGATGGACTGTGGCGTTAACGATGTAGTAGCCCTTTCCACCGACAAGGCCGCTGCGCCGATCAACTTGTATGGCGCCACAAAACTTTGTTCGGATAAGCTCTTCGTTGCTGCGAACAATTTTAAGGGGCCGAGAAAATTGAAATTTTCGGTTGTGCGCTATGGCAATGTCATGGGATCGCGCGGCTCGGTCATTCCTTTCTTCATGGAGAAAAGAAAAGACGGCATGTTGCCCATTACCGACGAAAACATGACCCGTTTCAACATCTCACTGGAAGAAGGCGTTGAACTCGTTTTGTTTGCCTATGAAAATGCCCTCGGTGGAGAAATATTTGTTCCGAAGATTCCTTCCTATAGCATCATGGAATTGGCCGAGGCAATCGGACCGGAGTGTAAAAAAGAAGTCATTGGAATTCGCCCGGGCGAAAAGGTTCACGAGGAAATGATCACGGAATCGGATTCCTTCTACACGGCCGATGTTGGGCGTTACTATGTCATTCTTCCCCAGTCGCCCTCCTGGAGCTACGACGACTATTTTGTTAAAAAGAAAGCGGAACGTGTGCCCGTGGGATTCAAATACAATTCCGGCACAAACAAAGAATGGCTGTCCAAAGAGCAGTTGCGCGAATTGATCAACGTGCACGTTGATCCAAACTTTAAAGTGTGAGTCCGGACCATCTCAGGAAGAAGATAGCGATTGGGACCGTACAATTAGGTCTTTCTTACGGCATTAATAACCAAACCGGAAAGCCTTCTCAGGATGTAGCCTTCGACATTTTGCGAAAGGCTTCGGACTATCGCATTCACATGCTGGATTCGGCCGAAGCCTATGGCGACTCCTTGCAGGTGATTGCCGCTTTCCTGAAGTCGGGTCATTCCGGCACGTTCGACATCATCAGCAAATTTATAGGAGAAGGAACGGCCGTGTCGGGTAAAGTGGAGGCGTCGCTGAAGGAGTTGGGCATCCCTTCGTTGTATGCGTACATGTTCCACCGGTTCGAGGACTACCGTTCGGGTAAATACCGCGATGAATTGCTGCGCTTGCAAAAAGCCGGCAAGATCCGGAAGCTTGGCGTCTCTTTGTATGGTGCACACGAATTGGAGGCGGTTGTGAATGACGCCGAAATCGAGGTGATCCAACTTCCCCTGAACCCGCTGGCCAATTCTGCCGAGACGATACGCCTGGTGAAAGAAGCCAAAGCAAAAGGCAAAGAAATTCACGTGCGTTCGGTGTTTCTGCAAGGATTATTATTTAAAGACCCCGACGAATTGACAGGAAACCTCAAGGGACTCTATGAACCGCTAAAAACCTTTCATAAAATTCTAAAGGATTACAACCTGGGGGTAAGGCAAGCGTGTCTAAATTACGCCTTGCACCAATCCTGGATTGACTATGTGATTATTGGTGTAGAAACAAAAGAACAGTTGGAGCAAAACATCGAAGCCATTACACCCCAATTTTCGCAGGCCCTGGCGCAGGAGTTGGAGTCCATTTTTGTGCCCGACCTGTCTTTATTGAATCCCTCCACCTGGAAACCTTAAATTGTATTTGAAACGCGACCATAAACAAGCATGAAGATCATTCCATACGGCCGACAAGACATCACCCAACTAGACATCGATGCGGTGATAAAAGCACTGACCTCTGATTTTCTGACACAGGGCCCCACCATATTGGAATTCGAACAGAAATTTGCGGCCTATGTCGGCGCCAAATATGCCGTGGCAGTGGCCAACGGCACAGCGGCCCTGCACCTGAGCACGATGGCGCTCAAGGTGAATAGTCAGTCAAAAGTGATCACGACGCCCATCACCTTTGCGGCCACGGCCAACTGCGTGCGATACTGCGACGGTGAAGTAGTGTTCTCAGACATTTCCCCCGAAACGGTTGTGCTCGATGTCGATAAAGTTGCTGCGCTCCTCAAGGCCTCACCAAAAGGGACGTACCAGGGAATCATCCCGGTTGACTTTGCCGGCTACCCGGTGAACATGGAAAAATTCCGCGCCCTTGCCGACGAATACGGACTTTGGATCATCGAAGACGCCTGTCACGCGCCGGGTGCATATTTCACCGACAGCAAAGGGCAACAACAATGGTGTGGCAACGGAGTGTACGCCGACCTCACGGTGTTCTCTTTTCATCCCGTAAAGCACATTGCCTGCGGTGAAGGCGGAATGATCACGACGAACAATAAAGAATTGTACGACAAACTCATGGTGCTGCGCACGCACGGCATCCATCGCGATCCGGCCCACATGAACGAAAATCATGGAGGATGGTATTATGAAATGAAGGAGCTCGGCTACAACTACCGGCTCACCGACATTCAAAGCGCGTTAGGCATCTCACAACTGGCCAACGCCAATGAAAGAATGAAGCGCCGCCGCGCGATTGCTGAACGATACGACCGGGCGTTTGCCAAAGCGGGGATTGCGCTCCCCACTCCGGGTAAAGACATCGGTCACGCCTATCACCTGTATATCATTCAAGTAAGCAACCGGAAGGAACTGTACGACAAGCTTCGCGAGAAGGGGGTCTACGCCCAGGTGCATTATGTTCCGGTCCACACCATGCCCTACTATAAAGGGCTGGGCTATAAAAAAGGAAGCATGCCAGTTGCGGAGGCGTACTACGACAAATGCCTGAGCTTGCCCATGTACCCAACACTAACGGATGAAGAACAAGACTATGTGATTGACGTTATACTGGCTAGCCGTAAATAATCATGAAATTAAACCCCCTCTATCATGAAAATCAGGAACCAGAAGGATGCTTTTTTGAAGTACGAAGCAGACAATTACTTCGCACGCAATAAAAATGTGGAATACAAGGGCGAGACTGACGTTGTCATAAAAATGCTGCAAGAATACAACGTGCAACCCAACCGTGCGCTGGAAATAGGGTGTAACACCGGCTACCGCCTGGATGCCCTCTTCACGCTGTTGCAGTGCCTCGACGTTACCGGGATCGAACCCTCGAAGCAAGCCATTGACCTGGGTCGTAAAATGTATCCTCAGGTTCATTTTATTCACGGAACAGCCGATGACATGTCATCGTTGCAGGCAGCTTCGTTCGATCTTATTATCATTGGATTTGTGCTATATGTGGTTGATCGCGACATTCTTTTTAAAGTGGTGGAGGAAACAGATCGCGTGTTGAAGGATGGCGGACTCCTGATCATTGTCGACTTCTTTTCCGAAAAGCCGACGCGCAACCCGTATCAGCACATTCAGGAAATTGAGGCCTTTGCCTACAAGCAAAACTATGATGAGATGTTTACAGCATCCAAGCTCTATCACGTCATCGACAAACGGAGCATGGATCACGCGAGTAAAGACTATGACGCATCGAACGATTTTTATAATAAGTATGCGATGACAACTTTAAAGAAGGATCTTGCTGCCGGGTACAGGTAGAGAAATCTGCCGGCGTGGAATTGCCTTTTGAAGTGAAAACAGGATAGCAAAAATGAAAATTGTCGCCATCACACAAGCACGCATGGGATCGACCCGTCTTCCGGGCAAAATTCTTATGCAGATACAAAATCAAACGCTGCTGGAATTACATATCCGGAGGATACAGAAGTCACAAAAAATAAATGAATTGCTGGTGGCTACTACCGTAGATCCTGAGGATGAAAAGACCATGGGAATTGCCGGTAAATTAGGTGTGCCAGCCTATCGTGGATCGGTGCAGGATGTGTTGGATAGATTTTATCAGGCGCTGCAAGGAAGGTCTGCCGACTACGTGGTGCGACTGACATCGGATTGTCCGTTGATCGACGGCCAACTGATCGACAAAGTGATTCAATTTGTCATAGACCGGAACCTCGACTATGGTTCCAATACATTGAATCCCACCTACCCCGACGGCCAGGATATCGAAGTGTTTAAATATCAGGCCATCGAAAAGGCATGGAAAGAGGCCAACTTGCTCTCGGAGCGGGAACACGTAACACCCTATATTTGGAAGAACTCCAGCTACAAAGGAGGTCACCTCTTTGCATCCGACAATTTTGAAGAAGGCTATTCGTTCGGACACCTGAGAATGACGGTCGACGAGCAAAAGGACTTTGATGTGATCAATGCATTGATCACAGGCCTTGGCGCAAACGGCAGCTGGTTGGACTACGCGCGCTACCTGGAGCAGCACAAAGATGTAAAGTCACTCAACGAAGCCATTGGCCGTAACGAAGGCTATAGCAAGACATTGAAAAAAGATAAATAACAAATCATGAGCACCCGCTATAAAAAATCCGAAGAATACCTGGAGCGTGCGTTGAAGACCGTGCCGCTGGGGTCGCAAACTTTTAGCAAAAGCAAAACACAACTTCCCCTGGGCGTATCGCCGTTCTTTGCCGAAACAGCAAAAGGTGCCTATCTCTACGATGTCGATGGAAACCAGTACATCGACTTTGTGAATAGCCTCTGCTCCGTAACGCTGGGATACAATGATCCGGATGTTACAAACGCCGTGGCCGAGCAATTGCAAAAGGGGATCATCTATTCGCTGTCGCACGAACTTGAATTCAAGGTGGCAGAGAAAATTGTCGAGATCGTTCCCTGCGCGGAGATGGTGCGCTTTGGAAAAAATGGTTCCGATGCAACAGCGGGCGCCATTCGCCTGGCCAGGGCCTACACGCAACGCGATCACGTGCTGGTGTGTGGCTATCACGGCTGGCAAGACTGGTACATCGGTTCCACCACACGCGATCTGGGTGTGCCGAAGGACGTAAAGAACCTCACGCACAAATTCTTCTACAACGATATCCCGTCGCTCGAAACAAAATTGAACGAGCTGAAAGGTAAAGTAGCCGCCGTCATCCTGGAACCCGTCAATGTGGTGGCACCCGAAAATAACTTCCTCGAGAAAGTAAAAGAACTTACCCATAAGCATGGTGCCGTGTTGGTCTTTGACGAAACCATCACCGGTTTTCGCTATGCCAATGGCGGCGCACAAGAATTTTTTAACGTGATCCCGGATCTGGCAACATTTGGAAAAGGACTGGCCAATGGCTATCCCGTTTCCGCCGTTGCCGGCAGAGCAGACATCATGAAGTTGATGGAAGAAATTTTCTTCTCCTTCACCTTTGGTGGCGAAACATTGTCGCTGGCGGCGGCCTATGCCACGATGAGCAAGCTCCAGCGCGAACCCGTTATCGCAAAACTTTTTAACACCGGAGAGAAAGTGATCCAGGAAGTGAACGCGGCGATCAACGACGCCGGTCTTCAATCGATCTTCAGTGTGGCCGGATACCCGGTGTGGTCATTCTTTATGATCAAAGATACCCCTCAATACAATTCGTGGGAATTCAAAACCTTGCTGTTGCAGGAGATGTTCGAAAATGGTGTGTTCACCATTGGCACGCACAACATCAGCTATGCACACGAACCCGAGCACGTGCAGAAATTGGCGCAGACCTATCGCGGCTACTTTAAAAAAGTAAAAGAGGCCATCGAGAAAAACAATCTTCGCAGCATGCTCCAGTGCGAGCCCTTAAAGCCATTGTTTAAAGTGCGATAAAAAACAGACGTGAAAACACAGGTCTACTTACGTGCCGATGGTAATGCTAAAATAGGCTTGGGCCACATTCACCGTTTGTTGGCATTGGCGGAAATGTTACGCGACGACTTTGAATGTCATTTCGTGATACATACGCCGCTGCCTGGCCTGCGTGAATTGATCTTAAAAAGCTGTACAAGCATTGTTGACCTTGGCGATCTTTCGCTGGAAGAGGAGCTGAAATACCTCCTTGACTTTTTCAAGAAAGACGATGTGATCGTTCTGGATGGTTACGCTTTCAAAACCGAGTATCAGCAGCAGTTGAAAAACAAAGGTCATGTGCTCGTTTGCATCGACGATCTTCAGTCCTGTCATTTTGTGGCCGATGTAGTGATCAACCCTGCGGGAGGAGTGGATCTTTCCCGCTACTCCGGGGAGGCTTACACGAAATTTCTCTGTGGACCTGCCTATGCATTGCTAAAACCTCCCTACCTGGAAGCTGCTCAAAAGCGCGGCACGAGAATCGGGAACCCATCGTTGTTGATTTGTATGGGAGGGGCCGATCCCGACAACCATACACTGGCCACTCTGAAGGAGAATGTCGGTCTGGGGTTCGATACGGTATACGTCATCATCGGGGAAGCCTATGTGCACAAGAATGAACTTTATGAAAGCGTAAACGCGTTTCAGCAAAAGATCGAAGTGTTGAATAACCTGGACCCGTTGGCGATGGCAGCCATCATGAAGGCATGCGCGGTGGCCATTTGTTCTGCCAGCGGGGTGGCTTATGAATATGCAAGCGTTGGCGGAGAGCTTTACATAAGACAGACAGCAACCAATCAAGATCTGCTGTACAGGTATCTGATCGACGCCGGTTTGGCCTTTCCCGTCAAGGAGTTTAGGGCGGATGAAGAGCGCGTGAAGGCCGCAGATAAACAACAGTCCCTGGTGTTTGACGGCCATTCAGGATCCAGAATTTTAAAGGTGTTCAACCGGCTTGACTTCGGGCACAACGCCACGCTGCGAAAAGCTACCGCCGATGATTTGTTAAAGGTCTTTGAGTGGGTAAACGATCCCGAGTTGCGCAGGCAATCCTTTAGTTCACAAGCCGTATCTTTGGAGAGCCACACGAAATGGTTCACGGGGAAGTTAGCTGACCCGGCAACTGAATTGTACATCGTGGAATACAAGCATCTTCCGGTGGCACAAGTCCGGTTCGACGTCAAAAAAGAGGCTGCAATCATCAGCTACTCGATCGACGCGCGGTACCGGGGCAGAGGATGGGGACAGCCGGTATTACAATTGGCCCTGGAGGGATTTCAAAATGTACCCCGGGGAACCAAAAGTATTGTGGGATATGTAAAGATGAACAATACGGGGTCGACAAAAGTGTTTCAAAACCTGGGGTTTGCCCAGCGCGAGACAAACGATTACCCTGACGCATATAAATTTGAATTAAACGCATCATGAAAGAAATAAAAGTCGCCGACAAAGTGATCGGCTCTCACCGCAAGCCCTTCATCATTGCCGAGATGTCGGGAAATCACAACCAGTCCATCGACCGCGCGCTGGCCATTGTGGATGCTGCTGCAGCGGCCGGGGCGGATGCCATCAAGCTGCAAACGTATACCGCCGATACGATGACCATCAAAGGCGCCTATACCATTGCCGACGAGAAGTCCCTATGGAATGGAAAAGAATTGCACGACCTCTATTCGGTGGCCCACACCCCTTGGGAATGGCATAAAGAAATCTTTGATCGTGCGCGGAAAAAAGGTATGGTAGCCTTCAGTTCCCCCTTCGATGCCACGGCCGTCGACTTTCTGGAAACGCTGGATGTGCCCTTGTATAAGATTGCATCTTTTGAAAATACCGACCACCCCCTGTTGAAAAAAGTAGCCAGGACGGGCAAGCCGGTCATTATGTCGACCGGGGTGAGCTCGCTGGCGGATATTTTTGAGTCGGTCGAAGTCTTGAAACAGAACGGGTGCCGTGAGCTTGTGTTGTTGAAATGCACCAGCACCTACCCGTCGACGCCTCAAAATACCAACCTGATGACCATTCCCGTGATGCAGGAAATTTTTTCCGACTGCCTGATCGGTCTTTCCGATCACACGATGGGCGTGGGCGCATCGGTGGCCTCCGTGGCCTTGGGCGCACGCGTCATAGAAAAGCACTTCACGCTGCGCCGTGCCGACGGTGGTGTGGATAGCACGTTCTCGTTGGAGCCGGAAGAATTGAATTCCCTTGTAGTGGAAAGCGAGCGTGCATTCCAGGCATTGGGCCACGCCAATTTCAATATACTGGACGTGGAGCGCGACAGTAAAAAATTCAAACGATCCATTTACGTAGCGGAAGACATTAAAGAAGGCGAACGGTTCACGACATCGAATCTGAAAGTGATCCGCCCGGGCGACGGACTTGAGCCGCGATTTTACGAGAGCCTCATTGGATTGCCCGCAAAGAAAAGCATGAAGAAAGGTTCGCCACTGCATTTCAACGACATTCTTTAATGGGAGAGGTGACCGACAATATCCCATTCGTGAACCCGCATAGACCCCGTAATACATGAAGAAATTTTTGTTTTACATTCGGTTTATGCTGAAAGGCGGCTACATCAATGCCTTCAAAAAACTTGAGTTTGCGAACACGTCGTGGTTGGGGCGATCGGTCAGTATTTTTTTTGAGCCGGGTGGAGATCATCGTCAGCGGATAGCCTTGGGGAAAGGTGTGCGTGTTGGAAATTTTTCCGATCTAACTGTCGGGCTGGATAACGCGATCGTGCTAAAAGATTTCACAACACTAAATACGCATTGCAAAATAATCGGTGACGTCACCATCGAGCGGTATTGTTTATTGTCAGCCAACATCTTCATTTCGTCGGGCGTGCACTATGCTACCCGTTACCCACACCTGCTCATCCGGCAACAGGATGAAAGAATTTTATCAACAGCGGAGGGCCGGCAACAGCACTCCAAACCCGTGCACATTGAGGAAGATGTGTGGATTGGCTTCGGCGTTTTTATCAAGCAAGGCATCACGGTTGGGCGCGGGGCCGTGATCGGCGCGAACGCCGTTGTATTAAAGGACGTAGCTCCCTATGAAGTGATGGGTGGAAATCCGGCCCGGAAAATCAAGGACCGATTGGTGTTCAACCCGCCGGCGAACATGGACGCAGGACGGGAGGAAGACCGCCCTTATTTTTATCGCGGATTTAAGCATACGCAAGTAGATAGCGCCAATCCGTCGGGGCGGGTGGGAATATGGGCGCAGGACGAGGAATGTACTGTCGCCATACCGGCCGTTGGCTTGGAGAGCATGCAGATCAGCGGCTTTTCTATTTCCCAACAACCCCTGGAGGTTCGAATTTTTATCGATGGATTCGATATGGGACTTCACGGCATCCGGGAAAAGACATTTGAATGGCACGTCCGCCCGGCCGATCCGGCGTTTGCGTCCCGGAAGGTTAATCGCTTTTCTTTTGTTACTTTTGTGGTTCCCTACGGCAGGAATGAAAATTTCGGTATAAATACTATAAAATTAGCTCAAACGATATGATGGACAGCGTCAAAATAGCCGCCGCCAGCCTGGCTTTTTGGGTAGGCTACTATTGGTACAAACTCTTTGATAAAACCCCCTTGTACTCCTACCTAAGCCTGCGAAAATTATTCTATTCCTCCAATACACAATTCAATAAACGGCTAAGCGACCGCATTGCCAAAGAAAATCCCGTGTACCCGATCACGTCGGCAAGTGGCGTGCTCGGAGACCTTTCGCAAGGCGATCTGGCCACGATCAGCCAGCGCATACAACAAGATGGCTACTATGTTTTTCCAACTTTTTTGGACGACGCCACGATATCGTATCTCACGGAATTGTCGTATCGCACAAAAGCTAAACTGATACCTAAACCCGCGCAAGGTAACGCCGAGGATTTTTTCAAACGCGACGAGCCGAAGACCATCAAGTACCAATATTTTGAAAAGGACCTGGTGCAGGATCCGGTCATTCAAAAACTCATTGCCGATCCCAGCATTCTTGCCGTATCGCAGGCCTTCCTGAAGTCCAAGCCTGTGTTGGATCTCATCTCGATGTGGTGGTCCACGGCGGTGAGTTCCCAGGCCTCCTCTGAAGTGGCACAGCTCTATCATTGGGATATGGAGCGGATCAAATTTCTGAAATTTTTCTTTTACCTCACCGATGTAGACACCAACACCGGCCCGCATTGCTATGTGAAAGGTTCCAACAACGGTTTTCCCGAAGCTGTTCGCCGCGACGGACGTATACAAGATGAGGAGATAAGCAAAGCCTATCCGGCCGATAAGCTGGTGGAGATTACCGGCAAAAGAGGCGCTATTTTGGCCGTAGACACGAGTGGTTTCCACAAGGGCAAAAACCTGAGCCGCGCAGATCGTTTGCTCCTTCAATTCGAGTTTGCCAACAGTTTGTTCGGTATCAATGCCGAAAATTTCGAAATCACCAGCCCGTCACCCGAATTTAAAAAAGCGTCGACAACCTATCCTTTTGTTTTTCAGAGGTACTCGTTAAAATAGTTTTAAATCGACCAAAGCAACATGTTCAATTTGTCGAAATCTTTGGTTGATATTTCATTTCTGAAGATTAAGGGAACGCTTTTTAATTTTGCTTGCCGGTCGGCCGGAATATTCGCGAAATTTTTGCTGATCGTCTACATCAGCAAAAAAATGTCGCTGGAAGACCTTGGGCTATACAACATCATCGCCGTCACCGTGGCCTGGTCGGTCTACGTCGTAGGATTCGAGTTTTATGCCTATTCCCTACGCCACATTGTGGGCGAAACGACAACGGTAATTTCCAATCACGTTTTCAACCAAGTGATTTTCCACCTGGCCGGATACTCCATTTTGTTTGTGTTGAGCCCCGTGCTGGTCGCGTTGGATTTTGTGCCCATCGGTTTGCTTCCCTATTTTGTGCTCATCACGATATTCGATCAATTGTCGCAGGAATGTTTTCGGGTTTGTGTGGCGCTGGAAAGGTCGCAATTTGCCAACTTCATCCATTTTATAAAAAGCGGCTTGTGGGTATATCCCCTGCTCTTGCTGCCCTATTTTTTTAACCAATCCATCAGCGTTCACCTGATCCTGAGTTCCTGGCTCGCCGGGACCGTCGTGGCGTTTGGAATGGGCGTCCTCAAATTAATCCAATTAAAAGTATTGAATTTTAGAGAAGCCCGATTGGACTTCGGTTGGATCAAACAGGGTGCCGTCGTGGCATTTCCATTCTTCATCATCTCGATTGCCCAACTGACGATGGATTTTTCCGATCGCTACCTCATCGATTTCTTCCTTACCAAAACCGATGTGGGCATTTACAGTTTTTACTATGGCATTGCCAATGTGCCCATCACGTTGATCACCAGTGTGCTGGTATCCCAGTATTATCCCCGGATCATTAATATCTACAAGTTCCCCACGCCCGAATCGGAAAGAAAGCGTGTAGCGCGAAAGTTTATGGTGCAATGCCTGGGCCTGGCCGTGGTCACCAGCGCAGGATCCTTTATCCTGATCCAGTTTTTGTTGAATTACATCGGTCGTCAGCAACTCCTGGACAACATCGACCTGTTCTATTTGATGTTGGTGCAGGTCATGCTGTTTTCGGTCCAGGTCGTCATTCAGACGGTGCTGTATGCCCGGCATGAAGATAAATATTTATTATACAGTGCACTGGCTGCGGCCGTGATGAATATCCTGATCAACTTGCTTTTGGTTCCTACGATCGGCGTAAACGGTTCGGCCATTGCCACCATCGTTTCCATGGCGGTGATGTTGATGGTGCGATTGTATAGATTGAGCACATTGAAAAATATAAACGAGAAATATGGAGCAGTTTGATTTGGCCCTTATCAGTTCCTATCACCAGGATATACTTTCTGTTGATTGGGTGCTCACCATTGGAGAGGTTGGCAAAAAGGGAACGGTGATCACACCGAACCCCAATGAATATCAAATGTTGCTGGCGCAAGGGGCGCATGCCATTTATTTGAAGCACTATTTCCCGTCAAGCGTGCCGCCGTTGGAACAAATACAAGCGTATTTCAAAGCCCGGGGAGTAAACGATGTGGTGGATTATGTGGCTACGGAGAAATCATACTACTTCCAAAGCGACGAACACCTGATCGCCTGTGCCTATCAATATGCATTCGCTTTTGAAAAGATATTTTCGGAGATAAAGATCAAGGCTGTCCTGCACCCTGTGCAAGGCGGGGAGGTAGTGAGACGGACAGCGTCGCTTATCGCCGATCTGCAATCGGTTAGTGTTATCTACCTCGGCGAGACGTTCATTCCGGGGACTATGAACTTGTATACCGACGAGTTCAGAACGGTGTTGAAGCCCACCCTTCAACGCGAACTCTCCGTAGAAAGAGCGACGGAAGTCATCAACGATAAAGTGAACCGGAAGCCAGTCATTCATTACAGCACGCAAAGAAGAAGGTTTCAGGCAACACCGATGCTGAAAAAAATGTTGACCCTGGTCAAAGACGGCAACTGGAATATTCTGCGGGCCTATGTGGCACGAAAGAAAAGTTTGTCCGTCGACTATGTGATCAAGGCCGGCTACACCAAACTCACCGGCTTGTTCAAACCCCTTGATCCAACGGATAAATATTTTTACTATCCTTTCAACGTCGACGCCGAATCCGAATTGTTTATCCGCAACCCCGGCTTTGTCGACCAGGTGGCCGTGATGGAAAAATTGGCGCAGGTTTTACCAAAAGGATATAAGCTGTACGTCAAAACACACCCGGGCGTCGATGGTCATTTGTCGATCCGGAGTTACCGGCGGTTGAGAAAAATCAAGAACGTAGTGCCGCTAAAGTCCACCATCAACAGTTTCGACGTGGTGAAGAACAGCCAGGGCGTTGTCATAGCGTCATCCACTGTAGGCTTGGAAAGCTATATCATGGGGAAGGCCACCTGCGTGGTTGGACATTGGCCGTATACTTCGTATGGAAATTTTGTTACCGTGAAGGATCTAAGCGAAACGTTCGACCGGATACTCACGCGGAAATCGGTGAACGATCCTGTAAAATTTGTTCAAAATCTTTATCGCGATACGATCGACGGTTCGATTTATGGGAGCGCCGATGACTTTAAACTTTTGATCAATAATTTGTTCGAATATACCCATCTGAAAAACGGTTGAGCGCATGCGTGGAAATCGTTCCATACTGTTCCTGTTCTCGGTCCTGATAAACATCAGGCTGCTGACGGAACTGCCGCGTGCGCTAACGTTAATGGGCCTGGCAAACTTTGGCGACGCCGATTTTAACCGGGCGGCATCCACGCTGCTTTTGCTCTATTGTGTTACCATACTTTGTATAAAAAGGAGGATCATCAGTCCGCGGTTGCTAAACCAGGTTATTGCTTTGGTCATTTGTTTTTTTCTGGCCTCCACGGGCATTGCCCTCAATACCTTTATGACGCTCGGTATGCCGATCAGCGGCATCTTCGTGGTGTTGATGCGCTTCTTGATTGAAATTGTGCTGGTAGCATTTGTGTTGAATTTTATAGTCACGCCACAAGACTTACAGGATATTTTCAATTTTGTGTTCAAGACCTCTCTGGCGGTATTTGTTCTGCTTTCGGTGTTTCAGATCACCACATCAAGCTATTCCACTACCCAAAGCGTAGACCGGATTCAAGGCCCCTTTGGAAGCCCCACAACGCTTGCCGTCTTTCTGCATCTCTTTATTGCATTGACATTTTATTATTACGAGGGACGGCGTAGCATCATGTTCTGGATCTTGATCGCGGTCCAGTTTGTTCTTCTCATCTACACCGGCAGCATCGCTATTATTGCAGCAAGTTTTCTTTTCCTGTGCCTGGTGGGTCGCAAACAACACTGGATGAGGCTCAAAGTATTTTACTGGACCGCGCCTTTTGTCGCGGTCGCTGCGGTGGGCGGCATTGTATGGAAGTGGGACTCCATCGTCAAACGGCTATCCATCATTTTGAACCTCCAGGACTTCAAACTCTCGGAAGGGTCGTCCTTGAAATGGCGTTTTGATGCGTGGGCTACCTATCTGTCCCTCTTGGAAGACAGCTACGTAAAGTGGATTTTTGGATTGGGTGTCGGCGCGCAACGATTTATTCTGAACCCGGCATATCCCAATAGTCTTTGGAGGAAATTTGATGCCCCCGGCGCGCACAACGATTACCTGGGCGTGCTGATCGACTTCGGCGTGTTGGGCTTGATCCTTTTTCTGGGGGGCCTCTACTTGTTGTTCCGCCTGATCAGGAAAGCTGAACAAGGTCATCAAAAATTGTACTACCTGCGATTTTACCTGGTCACGGTGCTGTTGATCATGCTGACCGAGAACTATATAGATCAACTTATTATGTTTACATTTCTGATATTTCTAACGGCCATTATCCGCGTCAACACGGCAATGGCCGCTGACAATTCCGGCGGTTGATGAAGAAAAAGAGAATTTTAGTGGACCTGTTGAACCTGGCAACCTCCGAGATAGCAGGGGTGGGCGTCTTTGCCAGAAACTTGTTTGACCTGTGGTTGAAAGAACCCGAGCAGCCCTATGAAATAGTTTTTTACGCTAGCTATGCCGTGGACGTCGAGCGTGTATTGGGCATAAAACCATCGAAAGATATTCGCATAAAAAAGATCGGGCTCAAACATGTACTCGCCCGGTTCTTGTATCAGCAACTGATCATGCCGTTCAGCCTGCTTCGCTACGATCTTTATTTTAATCCCACGCTGGGCATTCCTTTTCTCGCACGGATAACGGCGCCATC
>DATDAV010000133.1:0-1474 GCA_036525235.1 Chryseolinea sp.
GAATTTCGGGATGGAGGCAAATCGCATCGTTGACCGGGAAAGCAAAATCCCCGGGCACACCGAATATGTCAGCCACACCGATCTCGCACAATCGGGAAAGCACGTGCTGGATTACAGTCTTTGTCATTGCTGTTCTTCAAGACCTCGCGTGAGGATAACAACAGCCATCGCTCCCATACCCGGACGACACGATAAGTAAGATTTTTTGCCATAAAACCTTTCGGTTTTTGCCGCCGGAGACTCGTCTGGCTTTTAACGCTTTAGCAGCGTACCTGACTTCAGCAGTCAGTCAATAAGATGACGCGAGAGAACTCGGAGGCCGGTGAACGGATGATGGCCTCTATCAAGCAGTATCTGGAAAAGTAGCTGTAGCCTAAGATCACGAGGCGACGGCCGGGCGGGGCTTCCGTGTAACCGCAAGTTTCTTAATTTCAGCATGACGGTACGATGTCAAACGTGTCGGAGTACTGATTGGCGACCGGTGTCGCGGTGTTCAAGCGCGCGTTGAAGATGACCATCAGCGTTCCGTCACCGGACGGAGCAAGATATGTCAGGCCCGCCCGGCCCTCCTCGTAGAGGTTAGGCCTGCCCGGGGACTTGTCCAAAACTGTCCCCTTGAGATTGTGCCAGACCCAGGCTTTTCTCGATACTATGTGAAAATCTTTCGGAGATTTTTGTTCGTCCAGCATGCGCTTGATTCGCACGTGTGAGAGGCATCCGATCGAGTCTGATTTCCAGATCCACAGGTGGTCATCGTCGATCGCTATTCCGGACACGCGATCCCAGGCTGGCTCGATCACCCAATCTGACGCCTCCGACTTGTACTCTTGGCCCTGAGCGCATTGAAGATCGCGCGAGAGATTCTTGTACTTCTGACATGGCGTGTGGGGTCTCCCTATCGTGGTGGCGTGGTAGAAAAATTTAAACGCTATTTTGCCAATGAACGCTGTTACTGGCCCACCTCTTTTCCACCTCGGTGGAACTCATGCCTAACAAGTGAGCGAACTAGTCCGTTCATCTTTCCGAGTTTGCGTATTTAACGAACGGTTTCAGGTTCTAATCGCCCCCAATCTGTGGGACGCTCGCAGTTATCGTATCAGATCGATCGCGATGTAAAGGGTTTTAGACGAAGTTTTTCAGGGACGCTTGAGCCTACGGGCCGCTGTTTGCAAAACGCGGCTTGCGTCGTGTGGAAGGCAAACGATCCCGAGGCGCGCGGGTCTCGAGTGCTGAAGGAGCGGATCGAGTGCTGGCCTTTATTTGCGCAACACCTGGCCACGCTGGAGGACATTGTCCATGATCGCAAGCCCTACTGGGACCCGACCATGAGGCCAAAGCACTCAGCTAACCGGCAAATACAAGTGCCGGCTGAGGTTTCTTCGATCTTGCGGATTGGGCTGAGGGAAGGAGAATGTGTTCAGCAGAAACAAAATGATCCGACTATTTCATGTCAGCGAGGACGATTCGATAACTC
>DATDAV010000134.1:0-1374 GCA_036525235.1 Chryseolinea sp.
GTTCGAACTGCCCCAGCTTTTCTTCCGCGGTACGCTCCTGCAGATCGAGAATATAGCGTGCAATAGCATCCCTTTCTTTGTCGCTTAAGTGAGAGAAGGCGGGCATCGCCCCTTTGCCAGTCAACATGAATTTTTTCACACCTTCTTTGTCAAACTTATTTTTCAGATTTCTTAACGGAGGGTATACATGCCCGTCGCCACCGCGATCAATGCCATGACAGGTAGCGCAATTCGTGCGGTAAAGGGAAATGCCAATCCACGCATCCTCTTTCATTCTCACATCAACCATGGCTAATATCCAAGGCATTTCATTCGCGTTCACATATAATATTCCTGAAGGGTCGTAGGAGGCTCCACCCCATTCTGCTCCGCCGTCGAAGCCGGGAAAAACAATAGTACCTTCTTTGCTGGGTGGAATAAATTGGCCTCCTGTCCTTAAGTTTTTAAATTTTTCTGTAACGAACGATTCTATTTCGGGCGTTAATTTGTTGATCATATCTTTTGTGAAGGCTTGCCGGGCGAAGGCCGGTGGCTTGAGCGGTAGCGGTTGGGTTGGCCATGCTTCCTCTCCTTCTAAGTCTGATTTGGGATACTCCTTTTCTTCAACCGGGAACAAGGATTCTCCTGTGTCACGGTTCAAGACATACACAAATCCCGATTTTGTCGTCTGAATGACCGCATCAATTTTTTTTCCATCATGCGTGACCGTGCCCAGGATCGGAGAGGCGGGAAGGTCCCGATCCCAAAGATCATGATGGACCGTTTGGAAGTGCCATTTGTGTTCGCCGGTCTCCGCATTTAGGGCAAGAATACTATTGGCATACAAGTTTTGACCTTTTCGGTTCCCACCCCAAAAATCAAATGACGCAGATCCAGTTCCAGCGAAAACTAATCCACGTTTATGATCGACCGCCATTCCACTCCACGCATTCGCGCCACCGATTCTTTTCCAGGCGTCTTCCGGCCAGGTCTCATATCCAGGTTCGCCCGGATGGGGTATCGTATGAAAGACCCAGGCCAGCTTTCCTGTCTTAACGTCGTAGGCCCGTAGATACCCAGGGGCCGCGATTGGTCCTTCATTTACTCTTGAACCCATGATGATAAGGTTCTTATAGATTACTCCTGGTGTGTTTGAAACTACCATCAGGTTTGCAGCACGGTCGCCAAGTCCTTCTTTCAAACTTACCCGACCATTCTCACCGAAGCTTTCGATCTTTTTTCCGGTTCGAGCATCTAAAGCATACAGATGCTGGCCGAAGGAATACAAAATCCTTTTGTCTTCCCCTTCTTCCCAATATGTTACTCCGCGGTTGACACCTAACCCTCCAGCAGCCTTGTCAACAGAATCGAATCTCCAGATCTGCTGGCCAGTGG
>DATDAV010000135.1:0-2572 GCA_036525235.1 Chryseolinea sp.
AGGTAGTCGAGTTTCTGGATGATTCCACGTAGATCGCCGATGCCATCGCGATTACCGTCGCAAAAGCTGCGCGGATAGATCTGATAAACGATGCTTTCTTTCCACCACTTTTTGTTCATGATTGAGTCGGAAGGGTATTAAATTGCAAAAGGTAAGAATGTGCCGGTAGTTATCATGCAAGGAAAGCTTGCCGTGCCGCAGCAAAGCGATTGTCCTTCTGCATGCTGTTGTCCCGATCTTTTGAGTGAGGGAACAATAGTTATCTTTGATTGGCGAATGCTCATCAACCCTTCACAGCGCCCGCGGTGAGACCTGCCACGATCCGGTATTGAAAGACGATAACGAGAATGATCAACGGAATTGTGACAGCCATGGAAGCCGCCATAATCGAGCCCCACGGCTGTTCATACGAACTCGTGCCGCTGAACTGTGAAATCGCCACTGGCACGGTCTTCATGTTATCAGTAACCGTAAACGTCAGTGCGAACAGGAATTCGTTCCAAGCTGCAATGAACGCCAGCAAACCCGTGGAGACCAAACCGGGGATGGTTAGCGGCAGAAGAATCTGCCAGAATACACGCAACGGCGAAGCCCCATCTACATAAGCGCTTTCTTCGAGATCGTTCGGCAGCCCCCTAAAGTATTGCGTCATGACCCAAATCGTGAATGGCATCGTGAATAGCAGATAGGTGATAATTAGGCCGGCATGCGTATTGAACAGTCCCAAGGTTTTCAGCATGACAAACAGCCCCGACAGTACGGATATCTGCGGAAACATGGTCATCAACAGCACAATGAGCAACACCAACCCCTTGAAACGAAACGGGAGTCGCCCCAATGCGTAGGCACATAGGCTGCCAAGAGCCAGTGATACCAGGACCGTGCTTCCGGCGATGATGACGGAATTCATCAGGCTGTGCATGAATCGCTCGTCCTTAAAAACGGCAGTGTAATGATCCAATGTAAGTTGCGTGGGCATCAGCCTGGTCGAAAACAATTCCGAACTCGGTCTAAACGAGGACAGAAGCGCCCAAACGAAGGGAAACAGAGTGAACACCAGGATGGCTCCAACCAGAAGCAGGAACAATACTTTCAGTAAAATAGGATGTTTTGATTTCATTCGAAACTTGTTTTGCTGAGTCGGGTATAGATCACGACAAAGAGCATGATAATGGAAAGGATGATGATGGAGGCAGCGGAACCAGTCCCTGCGTCAAGGTAGTCGATGAGTTGCTGGCGATTGTATATAGCCATCGTCGCCATGTCTCCTTGACCTCCAACCATAACGAAGAAGATGTCGAAGACGCGCAGGGCGTCCAGAGTGCGGAAAATAACCGCTACCAGAAGAGTCGGCATAAGAAGAGGCAGTGTAATGCGGAAAAACTTTTTGATGCCCGTAGCGCCATCAATCTCTGCAGCCTCGTACAGTTCTGACGAGATGAGACCAAGGCCCGCGAGCAGAAGCAGCGCCATAAACGGCGTCGTTTTCCAGACATCCACGGCAATGATTACCGGGAGTGCGGTGGCTGGTGTAGCCAGCCACGCGATCTTCTCGGGAATGATGTGCAGGTTCGTTAGGATGATATTGGCGACTCCATAGATATCGTTAAACATCCATTTCCATATCTGTGACGAGACAACGGTTGGAATTGCCCACGGAACCAACATCGCGACCCGAAGGAGCGTTCTTCCCTTGAACTTGGAATTGGCCACCATAGCAATGACCAATCCAAGAACGACTTCGATGCTTACCGAGAAAAATGCAAAAAAGAGCGTGTTTTTGACGGATTGCCAGAACTCAGGATCGGAGAAAATGAACGCATAGTTGGCTAGCCCGACGAAGCGCGGCGGCGCGACTCCATCCAGGCGGTATTCCATGAAAGAATACGCGATTACCTGGAGAAGGGGATAGCCGATGACGAGAGCCACCACAAAGACCGCCGGCAGGATGAGCCACCAGGCCAGTTTCTTTTGATGGTCTAACAAATCAGGAGTGCGGGGACGCCTCCAGGAGCGAGCGCCGGGACGAATGTCAGGCCTCGTTTGGGGGTCTAATAGTTCAGGAGATCGAGCCATGATAGAATGCTGGTTAAAGGTTATGCGTTGGTTATTTCAAAGCCCGCTTTGCGGCGCGCTCGACCTGTTGGACAGCACTTTCCGGAGTGGAGCCACCCGAGAGCGTTTTGTTTACGTTCTGGAAGAACGCCGTGGACACCAGATTGTAATTTGCTGCGGTGATCGTCGACGGGCGTGCAACCGCATTTTCAAGCACTACTTCGACTTCTTTGAACCAAGGATTCTTTGCCAGGACGTCAGGGTCGGAATAGAGGGCGCGACGCGTGGGAAGGATGCCAAGTTTCACCGCCTGATCTTTCTGCGCTTCCTCTGATGTGAGGTATTTAACCAGGCTGGCGGCGGCCTCCGGATGCTTGGAGTATTTTGACACCATCAGCTGCCAGCCACCGAGAGTAGCGGCGTTCTTGCCATTGTCGCCGCCTTTTGGCAGGACGGTCACGTCGAACTTGCCGGCGATGGAGCTCTTTGGATCTACGCCGAGAGCATAGGCATACGG
>DATDAV010000136.1:0-1257 GCA_036525235.1 Chryseolinea sp.
TGCTAGTGCAGCAACTGATTGGTCGACCCCGGTTGGAAATGGATCCGCGAACTCTTTGAGTTCGAACACGTGGGCGGTTGGCGACTTCTACCAATTTTCGGTTTCGACTGTTGGATACACCGACATCACTCTGACTTGGGATCAAACCTCCAGCAATAGTGGTCCGGGTGTGTTCAATCTCCAATATAGCACGGACGGGACGACATTTATTACGTTTGGGTCTTCGTATACTGTTTTTCCAAACGTCGCTAGCCCGGGGAACGGCATATGGACTAGTGCGACCGCTATTCCTGCATACTCTTACAGTGTCAACTTGAGTGCGATTGACGTGTTGGAGGGTGATTCTTCCGTTTTCTTCCGATTGACCGATGCATCGACGACATCGGCAGACGGGGGCACAGTAGGCACGGGTGGAACGGGGCGGGTTGATAAATTTACCGTGAATGCTGTTCCTGAACCTGCTACGGGTGCAATGCTAATAGGAGGCTGCGGCGCGATGTTGTGGGTTGTTCGTCGCAAGCGCATTATTATCTGACTGGCAAGTATTTGTGAAAAAAAGGCGGGGGAAACCCCGCCTTTTTTGTTTTTGGAGTGATCGGGTGAGGAGGGTGCGAACCGAGGACATGGGTAACACTCTGACCGGGGACATGGGTAACACGATAGAGTGGGCGGATGCCCTGGAAAAACGTGTTACCCGATGGAATGTTCCATCTGGTTAGGGGTCAGGCCTAGCCTATTGACATTCCCACCCTGCTGATGTGCCTTTGAGCTTTCAGCCCTTCTCCACCGCCTGCGCAGGCCATCGTTCAAAAATGCGAATAGCTCAATGGCCATGCGCGCCCTCGATTACGTCTCCTAATTCCAGAATTGTATGCGCTGAAAAACCGCGCTTCTTTTCGCGATTAAATAGACCGGGACCGCTTGTAAGCACACCCACCGCATAGCCACGTGTGTCGATGATAGGGGCGCCGCTAAGACCGGCAAACTCCACCACATCATCGGAATAGCCATCCAGAATGTTTTCCGAGTTGACGGTAATTGTTGCCGGATAAGCTTGTTGTGGGGATTCGCTGTCGTGCGGCACGCCCAGAATAAAAACCTTTTCCCCGGGCTTCACTGGATCCTCGCGATATTTCAGGACATGAACCGTCGAGGTGGGTGTGGTCGCGCCGAGGCGTAAGGCAACAACATCGTCAAACGTGCCGTATTTCTCCGGCGCACCGTACAGTTCCTTCACTTGAACGTACGCCTCGGCTC
>DATDAV010000137.1:0-36730 GCA_036525235.1 Chryseolinea sp.
TGCTAAAAACAAACTGAAATTGGGAGTTATAAAGGCCTTTTTGGATAGGAAGGCCTCGTCTCGATGGCTCAGAGAAACCCCAGTAAACGCTCAAGCAGGTCTATTTAAAATCAACCTTAAGCGTCATAAAACCAGATTCAAATCAACAAAGATCTGATAGTACATCCGTTGCGTACTAAGACTGACAAAAGCAGATTGTCTTGTTATTTCCAGGGGACTACTGGACTTAAAATAATGTATGCCTGCCCAGTTTCGTACGTGTTTTCGATTTCAAGCCCTTTTAAGCTTGCTTTGCAACTCGAGCAAAACGGAGGCAAATGGATCGCTGCTGTCAACCTCGGTGGCCTGGTCGTAAACGCCATGAGCGAGCATATTGGCAAACTCGAGATTCTTTGAAAAATTAGCCGACAGTTCCTCAATCGCCAGAATATTTTTAGCGTTTTCTGAAGTTCTTTTTTTCATATCTATAGCCCACAAGCAGCAAATGGTCAAAATGATCACGGCCAGAAAGCAATGAATGATAAAGGTCTGCAAGTCCATATAACTCAACTGCGTGAAGTACACCCGGCCATCTGTACTTTGGAGAAAACTTTTGTATTGCAGGTATCCGAAAATGGCGTGGTGCAAAACGATGACAATGGCCAGCGGAATCTGGACTTTCCAATTCTGATACGTGATGAGGAGGGTAGCGCCAATGAAAGCAAAGAAATGCATTTCAAACAAGCCATGCGTTTGATAAATGAATTGTCCCATATAGACACCGACGACGGCGCTGGCGACAAACTGATTAACATTTCCGTCTGGAAACAATTTCTTTGATAGAAAATAGATGGCCAGCAAGATTCCTCCGATCGCTATCGCAATAAACCAAGTGTCGTACAAAGCGGCGATGACTATTCCAAACAGAAAATAACCGATCAGGAAAATTTCAATGAGTTTATCGGACCGTTTGTTGATGTCGCGGGTGAACCGGTCCAGATAGGTGCTCTGATTGGCTTGCGTGTCGGTTGTAGTGGTATTGATCATATAGGTAACCTTTAGAAAAGACTTGAAATTTCGAACGAAGGATTTGGATCGTCGGAGGGAAGGGTGCAGCCGTAGGGCAGTGTCAATTCCGTGGCGATCCACGGGGGCAGCGTTTCACCTTTCAGTAAATGATCCATGGCGATTTCAGCAAAGCTGGTTTCCTTGCGCGTGCAATAGCGTGCTGCATTGTAGTTGCCTTTAAAATAAAGTTTTGACTCTTTATCCAGCAATACACTTTGTGGAGTTGAATAAATTCCACACCGATCGGAAATGGCGCCGTCGGTATCCAAAAGGATGGGCAGTTTCAAGTCATACTTTGCCCTGAATCTTTCTACATCGTCTTCATCGGATGATTGTATGACCACGTAAACATCGGCCCGGTCCCGATATTTGGATGCGATGCGTTCGAACTCCATCATATTAAAGCGTGAACACGGGCAATCGGGATTAAAAAAATGCAGCATGGCAATGCGACCCGGCGAAAGGTGATGCGCCGACAGGTCGATGCTTGCTCCGAACTTCACATCTTTAAACTGGAGGGGAACCGGCGTTGGTAAAACGTACTTAGCCTCTTGTTCCCAGAAGATCCACCCGATCGTGGAAACGGCAAGAAGGGCGGATAGCGAAAAAATGACGATACTTCCTTTCATTTTAGCCAGTGGTTGGGCAGTTCTTTCTGATAGCGCTGCTTTATCGAACTATTGATGCCGATCATCACCTCGCTATTGAATTGAGTGGTCTCATCTATTTTGGAGGGATAGATCTTATTCTTTGACATGACCTTCATGTTTTCCATCGTAATGATCCGCCAACTCAATGGAGGCAGGTTTTCATTTACCCAACTGATGACCTGATTTGCTGGAGTTTCCACGTGACTTTTTTATTTTCTACTGTTACACAAAGCTGAGTGCTGATGAAATATATTCAATTCCATTTATGATCGATGCGTTATGTAAGATTTGGAATGATTTCGCTAAAAAATTTAGCCGTTATGGTTGCGGCTCCAAAGTAATGGATGATTGTGATGGCAGGTTAGCGGCCACCCAGTTCCGGGGGGTAATAATATATTGGAGGAATCGGATAACGGCGGCTTCATTTGAAAACTGATGTTGCGAGCTAGAAATGTGAACAGTATCAATTCCTGCAGGTCAATATTGAAATCCTGGCAGGTGAATTCGATGAACGCTTTTTGTATTCAAAGGAGTAGAACAAAAAAGAGCCTCGTTTTTTCGAGGCTCTTTGGTGGGCTGTGCTGTCGTAGACGGCATGGCGAGGTAAAAGATATTACTGGCAACCGTCGTACGCAAAGGTTGTGTTTGTCGTAGAAAGCTCTAGCCCAGTTTTATCAAGCGTCTTGCTGGTATAGCTGATGGGGAAGTCCTTCGCATTGTAATCATAAACGTAAGTTGTGGAGCTGTTGGCTTCAAAGGCTGTCATGGCAGCGTTTGAGGCGAGGTAATTCAACCGGGTGATGTTGCGCTTGTAACCGAAGGAAGCTCGCGTAGAGGGCACCACAGGATATCCCTTCTGGCGTCCATAGATATAAGCATTTGGATTTTCCTTTGCGTCATATTCATAGACGTACGCTGACGATGGCTTTCCATTGACATACCGCTCCTCCCGCGCTACTAAACCTTCGGAGGTGTATTCATAGTGATATTCTTCTGTGTACGCGCCGTCCGTTTCTATCGACTTGGTGAGTAAGCCCTTCTGATTGTACTCCAGCAATGGAGAGGTGGTATTTCCCGCGCCGTCGGTTTTCGTCATCTTCGAAATGACATTGCCGTTGTACTCAATTTTGACCGATGAGTTGTTGTAGGTATTGGAGTATTTGGTCAGCTTCCCACTCTCGTCATATTCAAACTGCGTAACATAGCTGGTGACTTTGCCGTCCCGGGTGTTCGAATAAGCTTCTTTGGTCAGGCGATCATTCGTATAAGTGTAATCTCCATTGGAGGTTTCAAAGGTCGATGTGCCGTCTCTGTCCGTAGAATTATATTGCATGATCCGCCTCAATACAAAACCTTTGTCATCGTATTGAAAGCTGATTTTATTTGTCGAACTGGCAGTCTTTCCATCACTGTAGGTATAATTGTACGCATAAGACTGTTCCGTCTGATTTCCGGCCTCATCGTACGCAAAGCCGTACACCGCTTTGTAAGCCGAGGTTACGGTCGTACTGTATCTCCCCGTACCGGTGGTGGTTTGGGTGACGAGCTGACAGGGCGCGTTGGATCCGCTTGGGGATGGCGCGTCGTCATTGTTGTTGCAAGACGTGACCAATACGATGGCCACGACAAAAAGCATTGAAAAGCCACGGGCGAAACTGCCGGGCATCCCTTGAATCTGGTGAATCATATTTTTTTTCATAACCAACTTTTTTTGACGAAGCAAAGGTATTGGTCAGAGGCATGGCTGTCTATAACCTTTTTGGGTCATAACGTGATATTCGCCCCGCTATTCAGGGATCGGGGAACGCGACTTACATTTTATTTGGGTTGGGATGAAAAGCAAATGGGAGGGTGCTAAATCCAACGTCTCACCGTGTTGCAGTATTCCTGATAGCTTGTTCCGAAGTCTTTTTTCAGACGAGGTTCTTCCCGGAACACAATAAATAGATTGAAGGCCGTGAAGACGCAGATGCTGTACACTAATACACTAGCTGATTGGGTAAAAATTGCCTCGCCGGCAAGCATCAGCATAACGCCAACATACATCGGATTGCGGGAGAACTTGTAAAGTCCCGAAATGACAAGACGTTTGGTTGGATCGGCAGGGGAGAGTGTGCCGCGGCCATGGATGGCAAAATTTGCGATGCAATGAAGCGTTATCCCAACTCCTGTAATGCAGACTATAATGCCAACGAAGTGATGGGAGTGGAGCGAATGGGCAAAGCTATTCTCAAAATTTTTCCTGGCTAAAAGGAACGGAACTAACCCCGCCACGACACCGGGTTGCAGGATTGTAAAAAATAGATTTCTCAAGAATAGCGACATGCTCATAGTTAGGATGCAATGAGAGTTCTTGTCCAGGAACTGTCTGATAACTATTGTTAAAGTATTGAAAAAATTCCGCACATGCCATTCCGGGTCCCCCCGGTGCGGCAAAGGGCAGAAGTGGCGGCTTGCATGGAGCCCGACTGATCCTACTTCCTCCTGCCGTTAATGCAAATCGTTACTTGATCGCCTGGCGCTTTGTTGATCTTCTTTTGCAGCTCAGATTTAATGGGCAATTTATGGGTGCCGTCGCCGAGCGCCATGAATGCGCTTTGGAACGGGTGTCCGTCGGCGGTGCCCTTTATTTTGACCAGTCCTTTCGTTCCAAAAAATGTGACGGATTCCGGCCACTTCACAAATGTCCATCCTCCCTTCGAGGGACTTTTTTGAAGCACGGCCTTGAAAGTTGCTAATGCTGTCTTTGTCATGGCTTTTTTTGTTTGTGATTTCTGAAATAAAGATGGTAAGAAAATCTACCCTGCTGCGGTGTTGTAGACGACAAACTACGGGGCCGAACGCGCCATGATCATCAACCGCGGCCCGGGGGGAGTGACATAGGTCGGTCGTTTCCGGTAAAATTCCTGGATGCGCGTCAATGCATGTGGTCGTTGAAAGAGTACAAGAATGCGAGGCGAGGCCTCCGTGCATTGAGGCCCTAACGAACTGAAAATCAGCCCAGCAAAAGGAGTTGCCAGGATCGAACATCTACCCTTCAGCATCCATGTAAATTTGAACGATCAGGCCTCTCATGCTGCCTTTAAAAGCCGTTCAAAGGCAGGCAGCGCCGGGATGATATAGGCTCACCGTTACCATATTGAAATTAAACTTTCCCAATTTGACATTCCTTGTTAGCTGACCGGCTCGATAACTTCGTTCCTCTATGAAAAAATGCCCCGAAAGCGTTGTTATTCAGGCCCCTGGATATCTCGTGTTCTCACGATAGATCTAAGGCATAATATTTGTGTATTTGACACTTATCCGATCTCAATGGTGCCTGGTTCAGGCGTCGTTTGATTGTTATCTGCCACAACCTTACCGGATGAAAAAATTTGAAGCAGGCACCGGCCGGCAGGAAAGTCGTCCGCCCGGATGCTGGCGCAGAGTTGTTGATTTTTTTGAAAAGAAGACCCTTAATGAAGAAAGTTGCGTTGATTATTATTTTGTCCGGCATACTCGTGGCGATTGCCGGTATCTTCTGGTATCAGGAGATGCAGTACCTGATGCCCACGCCGGTGCCTGTCGGTTACCAGGTGATTCATCCGGAAGAACTTATCCAATACGATACGGCGCTCCTTCCGCAGCAACATCTAAAACCGAAGCTGCTTCATTTCTTCAGCCCCGAATGTCCATGCTCCCGATTCAACCTGAAACATTTCCAGGCCCTCCGCAAGGAGTATAACCAGGAGATTGATTTCTACGTGGTGGTGGACAGTGAAGAAAAGGTCGAACCGGCAAAGGGGCTGATCAGCGATGGAGTAACGATCGTCGTTGACAGTAACAGAAAATTGGCAAAGGCCTGTGGTGTTTATTCAACCCCTCAGGCGGCTATCATACAAACATCAAATCGACTGTATTTCAGAGGAAATTATAACCGGTCCAGGTACTGCACCAATAAAGAAAGTAACTTTGTGCAGATGGCGCTCGATTCGCTGGTGGCCAACAAAAGAGCGCCGATATTCAATGAACTCGCTATACAATCCTATGGCTGTAGCATCCCCACAACCGAAGCCCCGGTGATACAATGAACCTATCCGAATTCCGCACCGGGCAAATACCAGGTAGATATGGTGCACTCAGCGAAGATGAGTTGAGAGATATCAAGAAGGGTATCTATTCATTTGCAGACAAAGTGAATGAAGGATTGCTCTTCGCCATGTTCGTATTCGGGATATTCATTGCCCTTTTTTATGAAACGTGGCTGGTCGCTTTTGCCGTAGGGGGGCTGTGCCTGGCGGCGTATTTCATTTCAAAAAAGATGTTGCCGGAGTCGGATCTCTATCAATATGTGTTGAGCAGCATCTCGGCAATTTTTGCGGCGCAATTTATCTATCAGATGCACGGCATGGCGGAAATGCACTTCTGGGTGTTCATTTGTTCCACGATTCTGATCATCTATCAAAACTGGAAATTACAAATCCCGTTGATTGCGATCGTGGTGGTGCACCATGCCTCCTTTGCCTATCTTCAATTCGCGGGATATAAAGAGGTCTATTTCACCCAGCTGGACTACATGGATCTCACGACATTCATTTTCCACGGCGTACTGGCGGCCTGCGTTTGTGCGGTGTCGGCATACTGGAGCCATATATTCTATAAACGCACCATCCAGGATGCGGAGAATCTTAAAGTACAGCTGCTGTTAAAGACAGAGTTGCAGGAAAAAAACGAAGAACTCACAGCCTCTGAGGAAGAACTTCGTGCTTCACAGGAAGAACTCATGGCATCGCAGGAAGAATTGACCCAGATCAACGAAAACCTCAACGACCTGGTAAAGGAAAGAACGTTAACCATCATTGACCAGAACAAGAAGTTTGTTCACCACGCCTTTATCAATGCTCATAAGGTGAGAAGCCCGCTGGCGCGCATCCAGGGACTCGTCAATCTGATGAACTACGAAACGCATCGGCTAAGTGAGGAGGCACAGGAGATTCACCGCCTGTTGAAAGCATCGTCGGTTGAACTGGATGATATTCTCCATGAAGTGAAGGTCAATCTCGACGCAGCGGAATACAAAGGCTTACCCGAAGATTCCGATAGCGAGAATCTGGTGAAGCAAGCTTAGTGGCGTGAATTAATTTCGGATCATAATTTTCTGTCGATACTCCAATTTTGAAGTTTTGATCTCAAGGGTATAGAGTCCATTGGCAAACGTGTGGACGGGGATGTCTGTCATGTCGGAAGTGATTGCGTCACGAAGTACCATCAATCGACCGGTATTGTCATATAACGCGATGCTTTTAATGCGGTTATTTCCTTGTTTGATATGGATAACGCCTTCCTGCGAGGGATTGGCATAAACGGTCGGCGGGATTTCCTCCAAGACCGATTGAGTAGAAGTAATTAATGAAATAGAAACGGGCGCCGAATAACTGGTGACTCCATCATTGTCGGTGATCCGCAATCTGTAATAACTAAGGGTTTGAAGCGGGGCACTGTCCTCATGGGTATAGGTGTTCGTAAACCTCCCGTTATTTACGGCCGCCACGGTGTCGAGATCGGTAAAGTTCAACATGTTGTCACTGCGCTCCACAACGAAATTGTTGATGTTTGTCTCAAGCGTTGTAATCCATTCTAAGGCAACTGTTTTTGCCAAGGTTGCGGAAGCTGTAAAACTTTGAAGTTCAATGTCAAGAATGCCGGAAAGAAGATAGTTGTCGACCAGGGCATTCGATAGCACTGCATTGTCATGACTGGTCAACGCCAGGCCTGCATAGACCGGTACATCAACGCCAAAACCGGCATCTATTGAATTGCCTACTTTTATCCATCCGATGCCATCTGCAGAGTGGTATGCCGTGTAGACCGATCCATTCTTCACCAGCTTGACCCATACCGGGGCATTAATTCCAGCCACTGTATTTTCGTCGTTGCTTACGCCATCGGTGACGATGCGGTTTTGAAAAGTGACGCCATTGCCACTGGTCAACGCGATGAAAGCGTACCTTGATCCAGGTGTTAAACTCTCGCGGAACATTATTCCACACTTATTCCAGGCATTGGCTTGATCCAGGCTTGTGATTCTGGCCGTTATTTCTCCGCCGCCGACCAATGTTTTAAAAGCGAAACGAAAAGCATCCTGCGTATTCCCAATATCATCGCCCGAACCCTGCAATTCGAACACGCCATCGTTGTAACAAGCCGAGCCGGATACGCCAACCTCTCCAATATCCAATGTCGTCCATCGTGTGGGCAAGGGAGAACATGGGCTGGTGCACGTCGACGTTGAGAGTGAAGTCGATGCGGAGTAGTTGCTTGAATGGGTTGCGTCGCAAACACTTTGGATTTGGAAAAGATAATCGGTTGCGCAAGCGAGCCCGGTGAGCGTAAGAGCGTTTGTGGCCGACGAAGTGGTGGTCCAACTACCTGCCGACACCGTTTTATATTGAACATTAAATTTTGTAGCGCCGGTGGCCTGCCAATGGAGCGAAGCGGCATTTTCGGAAATGTCAGTGACGCTGAGCGCGGTCGGGGTGGCACAACTTACGTGTTTCTTTCCAAACACTTCAAACTCCCACAATGAATAACCCCATTGCGTCCCGCGTGCCGTTCCATACAGGCGTACATATCGACCTGTTCCGGTCACAGGTAAATAATTTTCAAGCGCAGTATTGTTCGTTCTGCTGATCAGGTCTTTCCAGGTGGTGGCATCATCGGAGACTTGTATCTTGAAATCTTTTCCCACGGCTGCTTCCCAACGGAGGATGACGTTACAAAGGTCATAACGCTCACCAAGGTCAACCGATAGCCATTGAGGATCGGTGGCGAGGCTGCTCCACCGGGTAGCGATGTTACCGTCAAAGGCTGCACTTGCCGGGTGGTTCACATTTTCAGCGGACGACGCCGCGGCTGTTTTGCTCAGCCCAATGTTTTGCGAATTGCATTGGTCTGCCTGGACATTTCCCGTCATGCCATAGACCACCAACTGGTTCGAGAACGTGGCCAGATACACTTTTCCGTTGACGACGGTTGGGCAGTTGAACTTTGCATAGTTGCCCGGAACATCGGTCGAATATTGGGATGAATTCCATAATTCTTTGGTCACGTCCGTAGCCATAAGGGCCCTTAATATTCCCGGACGAACCGATTGGTTGGCATCGCCATTGGCCGCATAACTTGCCCACAGGATGGCCGTAGAATCCACCGACCCATTGGACGACACCGAAAGCACTGCTCCGTTGTTGCCGGTCGGACCCTGTACGCCACTGTTGATGGTATTGTTTAGATCGAACATGTTGGTATTTCTATTAAAGGGATATGCCTTTAACAATGAGTTCTCCGACCAGGAGTAAACAAATTCTTTTTGTTGACCTTTATAATAGCCCAGGGACGAGCGAAGGTGAGCCGTCGCCCCCAGGTCGATCGTTTGAATTACATTATTGGTAGTTGCACTATAGCCCCCCATGTTGTTGCGGTCTAACAAGTAGATGCGGCCATCTTTACAGGCCGTCAGGGCACGGTTGGTATTGGGGATGAGTAACACTGCGGTCACTCCAAAGTCGAGATCGGTCGCTTCCAGTTCTGCAATATTTTTTGGAGTAAAGAAGGTACTGACGGTTAATGTGGATCCGGATGGAATAAGTTTTAAAGCACTCTCCGAACGATTGGTGAGATCGGAGGGATTATTGGTCACCCCCACGGACCCGTTTCCAACGGAGGCATATATATTTCCCAATTCATCGGCAGCCGGCGCGGCACCACTCATCCAAATCCCGCCGTTGTAACCTTCCGGTGTCGTATTGTAAACGATCTTTTGCGCCATGGAGGATTTGTCATAGCCAAGAATCCAACCGTGATAGGGCCCCCAATCGCAATGCGAGGCATACGCGATGTAAACAATGCCGTTGAGTAGCAGCAGGCCGGATCGTTGATTTTGTTTTTGCGGATTAAAGCTGACTACACCGTTAACATTACCACTCCCATGACCATTCACCTGCGCCGTTATGAGTTTAGGGCTATTGGGTTTTTCCTGGCCCGTCAGAATATCCAATGCATGAAGGTGCTGTTGAAATGTATTGGTTGTAGTATTCAAACTTCGTGCGACAACATACAGCGTGTTTGTCGAGGGGTCGATCACGGGCGTACCAACGATTCCCATATTGCCAGAGAAATCGCGATAGCCACCTCCGCAGGCACCTGTCATGTCTGTATTCTTTATTGCCCTGCTTCCGGCGGGCGAGAGATTCACTTTCCAATAAGGAGTCGCCACCTTGGCGGAGTCGGCATCAAAGGCATATACCGTATTGTTTACCGTGGCTACAAAAACAATATTCTTCTTGCCTACCACAGGCATGTTCACATTTAACATCACCAAAGGCTGGGCATAGATTTGATCATCAACCGCGCGGACGAATAGTTTGCCAAAGGAACCCGGCTTGATATTTTTTGTATGGAGAATGGTTTCCTGAGCGTTCCAACCCGTTCTATTTAGATCATTGTGTTGGGTGAGAACACCAATTTGTGCCTTTAGCGCAAACGAAAAGAGCATCAAAAATATAAGGAGGTTTGCTTTGACTTTTTTCATAGGATTTAAGCGAACGATTAAGTCAATGGTAAGGGATGGACGGGAGACTCTTCTAATATAGCGATATTTATGAAGGTTCCTGTAGTAAAAAAGCCCGTGCAGTCTACAAAAGGTTGGAATCGCCGCCGGATTTTATTCAAGGCGTTTTAGAAGGGGTTGCCTGATACGGCGAAACTATATTTCCTGGCAAGATCGATGTCCCAAGGGTTGTCGGTCAGGTTCCTGGAGCGCTCCTACGCTAAAGCTTCGACGCGCGCAGTAATCTCACTCCGAGCGTAGGCTGTTCACCGGGTTCATCATGGCAGCTTTCACCGCTTGCCAGCTTACGGTCAATACTGTAATTACCAAAGAAGCGGCAAAGGTCAGTGCAAATATCCACCAGGATATTTCTGCGCGGTATTCATAATTTTTCAGCCACGCCCCTAAAAGATAGTAGGCTACCGGAAGGGAGATGAGGCAGGCGATGACCATCAGCACAACAAAATCTTTTGATAGCATTTTCCACAGGCTGAAAACAGAAGCACCTACCACTTTGCGGATTCCAATTTCTTTGGTGCGTTGCTCGGCGACAAAGGATGCGAGCCCGGATAATCCCAGGCAACTAATCAGTATGGCCAGCACAGCAAAAACAGAGGCTAGTTTTCCAACGCGTTCTTCCGCAGCAAATTTTGTTGCGTATTCCTGGTCGGCAAACTTATAATCGAATGGAGCGGAGGGAATTATTTTTTTAAAGACGGCTTTGATCATTGGAAGCGCTTCGGCGGCACTGGTCTGTGGATTGATCCTGATGTTGATCCAGTTTGTACCGTCATTACTCAGGAAAAAGACGGAAGGCACAGCGGGTGCATACGGTGATTTCATGACCATATCTTTGATGACACCGATGATGGTAAAGCTGGTGAATTTGCTTCGCCATCCGCCTTGCCACCGGACCGTTTCACCTATTGGATTTTTAAAACCCAATATTTTTGCAGCGGCTTCATTGATTACAAAACCCGCTGAATCGCTGGCGATGTTTTCTGAAAAATCGCGTCCCTTCACAAACTGCCAGCCCATCGTCTTTCCATATTCGGCCGTTACCGTCAGGGTTGCAAATTGGGGCATATAGGCGGGGTCCTTTCCGCTCCAATCGAAACCGCCGTTCTCGGTCCAGATGGCTGTGGGCGGACTTGACGACTCTGCCATTTCTAACACGGCACCGGTATTTTTTAATTCCGTGAAAAGCACGTCCTGCTTGCCACGGAAATCCGGTATAGACATCGGGATCATCATCAGCCCATCCCGGCTATAGCCTACCGGTCTGTTTTTGGCAAACTGGATCTGTTGGTAGACCATGATCGTCCCGATGATCAATGTGACCGACACCGTGAACTGTGTAACGACAAGCACCTTGCGGGGAATGGAGGCAAGCCGGCCAACCCGTAGCGATCCCTTCAAAACTTTGACGGCGTTGAAAGAGGACAGGTAAAGCGCGGGGTAACTACCCGCCAGCAATCCGGTAAACAAAATGAAAACAAAACTTGTCAACCAAAAGTACGTGTTCGTCCAGGGCATTTCCATTTGCTTATTGGCCAATTCGTTGAACCAGTTTAAGGAGGTTGACACGGCGACCAGTGCGACGACGAAGGCAAGACCGACCACTAAAAACGACTCGGTGAAAAATTGATTCATCAATTGTGTGCGCGCCGATCCGACGGCTTTCCGGATGCCCACTTCCCTGGCCCTTTTTTCAGAACGGGCCGTGCTCAGGTTCATGAAGTTGATGCATGCCAGCAGCAACACAAAGGCTCCGACAATACCGAAAAGCCACACGATCTGAATAGAACCGCCTGCCATGACACCATTCTTCCATTCCGATCGCAGGTGCCAATCCTTCATGGGATGTAAAGCGAGCTGCGGGTTGACGGCCACATAGCCTTTGTTTTCCCGGACGTTGTCCAGGATCGCATTCTTGATCTGACTGGAAGCGGATTCAAAGCTGGTATGATCGGCGATCGCCACATAGACATTGAGAAAGTCGTTTGTGAAGCTCACGTTTTGCGCCCACGCGTTGGCCGACATAAGCAAGTCGAACGGCGCGTAAAATTTCATGCCATGGAAATCGGTGTTATAGGGAAGGTCTTCATAGACACCCGTAACCTTCACATCCATCCGGTCGCTGTTATCGATCTTGAGGAGCTGACCCATGGGGTCATCGTCTCCAAAAAGCGCCTTGGCAGCCGACTGAGAAATTAAAATAGAATGCGGATCATTCAATCCGGACCTGGAACCTTGAAGCATGTTCAACGTGAACATTTCGGGGCCAGTCTTTTCCACAAACTCGCCCCGCAAGGATAAGGTTGTTTCCCCCGAAGCCGAAAGGATATGGTCTCCAGCCAAAGCCGCCATCACCACGTGTTTGAAATGATTTCCGTATTTGGTTCTAAGCTCGTCGCCAAGGGCGTTCGGCAAGGTCGTGGTCGAGACCGTTTCCCCATTCACGTTGAGGTTTCTCACGACGCGCGCGATGCTGTTGTAGTGCTTGTGATAGGTATTAAATTCCAATTCATCATAGATCCATAGGCCGATAAGCATGGCCACCGCCATCCCCATGGCCAGGCCGCCGATGTTGATGAACGAGTATCCTTTGTTCCTGACAAGATTTCTCCACCCGATCTTGAAATAGCTCTTATACATACTGTAGCTGTTTAAGTTTTTATAGCCTGCCTTCCGGATGATGCCCGGTCGGAAGAGCAAGGTCACGTCGATAATAAATTTCCAATCCGCTTTTTTCTTCCCCAATGTTTTCAAACGTCTTTGGTAAACCTCCATCAGGTCTCCTTCAATGTAGCCGAGCGCCTTGGGGTCGCAGTACCACCGGAAGAAGCGAAGGAAGAATTTTGGGGGAGCTTCCGTTGGTTTCATAGGCCTCATCCTCCGATGTTGATCTGCAGTACGGTCTTTGGTATCGCTTTCCAGAGTTCGTCTCGCGTGGCTTTCGAATGCTGCATTGCTTTTTTACCCAGGGCTGTAATTTCAAAATAGCGCTTGGGGCGGCCTGCTCTTTCTTCGGTGGCTTCACCAGCAAATGACTTCAGGTAGCCCTTGTCTTCGAGTCTTCTCAGCGCAGTGTGAAGGGCACCCATGCTTACACTTCTCGAAAGCCTGGACTCGATTTCATCCTTGATGGATACGCTATAGGCTTCGTTGTTGAGTATTCCTATGGTAAGAATAACCACTTCCTCAAACTCACCGAGCTGATATTTCTTCATGTCCGAATGATTATATCTAAATGTAGGAATAATAATTGTGCCAGTCTTTGGGTTGAGGGAATTGCGCTATTTGAGAGTATTTGCACGGTTTAATGGTCCGCAGCTGAACGGCTTTTGACCGGATACGGCCATCCACGAAATGAGTTGAGCGGTAAATAAGTCATCGTGAGGGCTTTCAGAGGTGGTGCTTAGATGTCAGGATGCGCCTTCGAAAAATTGAATGAAAAATGCATTTTAGCCCTTCTGAATCCCTTGGAATTTGGTTAAAAACCTTGATTTATATTATTAATAATATAAACCTATGTATTTATGTTAAATTATATTATATATAATATAAAAATACTCTATATTAGTATAATATATTAGATATAATATAACTTTGTATATTATTAGTAAAATATATTATATGTAATATAAATCATGGAACCGGATCTCATCAAATTTGTAAAGCAAATGCGCAAGCAGCTCGGCTTAACGCAAGTGGAATGTGCCATGAAAGCGGGGGTGGGGTTAATGTTCCTTCGGAATTTGGAGCAAGGAAAAAAATCGCTGCGAATGGATAAGGTTAACCAGGTGCTCCAACTGTTTGGTGCCAAGCTGGGGGTAGTTAAACTGAAATAAAAAGACCGATATGAAAGGCATAGTTTACTATCAGGATAAACGGGCCGGAGTGATCGAGCAAACGGATGAAGGCTATCGCTTTCAGTACGATTCAGACTATGCTTCCGACGCCAGATCAAAGCCTGTAAGCCAAACGCTTCCGCTAAAGCCGGAGGCCTACACCAGCAAAACAATATTTCCATTTTTTGACGGCTTGATCCCCGAGGGATGGTTGTTGGATGTAGCGATAGAAACCTGGAAAATAAATCCCAGGGACAGAATGACGCTATTGCTGACGGTATGCAGGGATTGTATCGGTGCCGTTAAGGTGATTAATGAAGACTAGTTTGTATGGCAAAATGCTTGGGGTGTTATAAAGATGAGTTAGCAGAGGGTAAGTACTACCATCCGGATTGCGCATGGAAAGTTTTTGGTACAAAGGAACCTCCGGAGTTGAACTACAGTCTTTCGGAAATGAAAGAACTTGCCAAGAAAATTATTCAAGGCCAGGGAATCATGACGGGGGTGCAACCGAAAATTTCGTTAGGCCTTGAAAAAGCTGGAAAAGAACGGGGAAAGTTAACGTTGATGATGGGAGATTTTATATTAAAACCTCCCAGCCAAAATTATAAAGAGATGCCTGAAACGGAAGATCTGACCATGCATCTGGCTGAAATTTGTAAAATCAATACGGTTCTCCATGCATTAATCCCTCTGGCAAGCGGCGAGCTTTCCTATATCACCAGGAGAGTAGACCGGTCTGCAGGATCGAAAATTCATATGGAGGATTTTTGTCAGCTTTCAGAACTCTTAACGGAGGATAAATACAAATCCAGTATGGAGAGCGTGGGGAAGCTGACCGGGAAATTTAGCATGTATCCGGGTTTGGACTTAGTCAATCTGTTTGAACTGACCATCTTTAATTACGTTACCGGCAATAATGACATGCATTTAAAGAATTTCAGTCTTATCGATCATGGAGAGGGCTGGCAAATGTCTCCCGCTTATGATCTGTTGAATGTTAATCTCGTCAACGAGAAAGATAATGAAGAAAGCGCGTTGACGATCAACGGAAAAAAGAGGAAGCTGAAAAAGCAAGACTTCCTGCAATTGGGGACGGCTTACAAGCTGAACGAGGCTCAAATAAGAAATGCTTTCAATAAAATTCTAGGTAAAGAAGAGCAGATGCTTGATTTTATTAAGATCAGTTTTTTGACAGGCGATTATAAAACTAAATACATTCAAATCGTAAAGACCCGTTGCCGGGCTTTGAAAGAAAAAAGCCCGCATCGCTGAAGGCTTTTGTACAAAAGGAATTATCAGAATCGAACGCTTCTTCCAGCTTTAAACTTTCCTCATTTGGATTGCAGAATTTATTCCAGTAAATTCTCTTCGCGATACATGCGCGCACTTCCGTCATGAGATACCAAAGTTTTCTTCCTGCACCGGAGCTCGAGGAGTTTGTGAGGAACTACACGGTTATACACTTTCAGTTCGATCATGCTGCGTCTATCCCGGTCAAGCAGCGTTCGCCGAAGGTAGAGCAGAAAATTGTCTTCTACATCAAAGGATCGGTATGTCTCGCGAGCGTTGACTCGGACAAAATGTATACACCGCCCTCCGTGGCGCTCTTCAATCATCCACTGGACCGGAAAAGCTTTCAGGTGACGCCGGATTTTTTTGCATTGGTTGTATATCTGAAGCCGGGCGCATTATACAGGCTGATCCGATTGCCGATGACGGGGTTTTCTCCGGAATGTTGTGATGCGGCGCTGTTTTTTGGAAACGAAGTCAGGCAGGTTCATGAACAACTAGCGGAGACGGGACGTGTTCCCGCAATGATCGCAATCGTTGAAAAGTTTTTACTAAGCAAATGCCGGCAGGTAGGGACACAAAGTCCCGTCGACGTGATCGCTGCGCGGGTACTCTCCGATCCAACATTTTTTTCGCTCGACGCCATGGCGGACGAGGCATGTTTGAGCACCCGGCAATTCTACAGGAAGTTCGTAGAGCGAATGGGAATCAGTCCGAAGTTTTTCAGCAGGTTGTCCCGTTTCAATCTTGCTTACCAATATAAGTTACGGCATCCCGGCGTTACGTGGTCATCGATTGCTCAGGAGTTTTCTTACACCGACTATCATCACATGGAAAAGGAATTCAAAAGTTTTCTTGGGCTTACTCCCGGAGAATGGGTCAAAACTGAATTGGCTGCTCCCGAAAGAATTTTGAAGCTGAGATAAAAGTCCATTTTCTACCCAATCGTTTTTTGACTTTTTCAGAATTTGTCCATGAAAATCTGAGCGACGCCGCCCTATGCGGTGGTATTGTTGCCATGGATAACTATTCGGTAAACCCAACGATAACTTATGAAATCCCTGTTTATACTCCTGATCAGCATTATGTGCTTATTAACGCCGTTAACCAATGCATGGTCGCAGGATCCGCGAGAGAGCGAAATCCGGCGACTGGAAGATCTCGAGAGGCGATCCGTGTTGGCGAGCGATTCAACGGCGTTATTTGAAAAGATATGGTCGCCAACGATGATCATTAACACGCCGGCCAATGTGGTGGGCACGGTGCAAAACACGAAGGCCATCTTCAGAGCGGGTGGACTGCGCTATCTTGCGTTTGAAAGAACAATTGAAAAGATGGCGTTCAACGACAATGTCGCCATTGTTATGGGTGGAGAAATGATAAAGCCCCAAGGTTCGCAGCCCAATGCCGGAAAAACCGTTACGCGGCGATTCACCCATGTTTGGCTATACAAGAATAACTCCTGGAGCATCATTGCCAGACAGGCAACCATTATAAAAATAGAGTGAGTTTGCGGATACCATGCAACCTATCAAGTATGGATGAATATATCCCCAAAGAAAAGTGTCGCATAGCGTTGCGGATAGAGGCTAATTCCCTGCGTCCTTATTGAATTTATTGCGGTAGTCCAAAGGTGTCATTCCGGTGATTTTTTTGAACAGATCTCTGTAGGTCTGTATATCGGCATAGCCAACCGAGTACATGATGTCATTGACGGATTTTCGAGTGGTCTCCAGTTGCTTTTTTGTAGCCTCTACTTTCACGCGCTGAATGTATTCGATCACGGTGTGCCGGGTTGCTTTCTTAAATCGTCGCTCAAAGGTCCGTCGGGTGACGTTAAATTTGTCGGCAATCTCCTCAACAACGAGTTTCTTGCGGTAGTTTTCCTCTATAAAGTCCTGCGCTTTGAAAATTATTTCATCTTCGTGATCCTTGAGTCCCTGAAACACTATAAAAGGAGATTGCATGTCGCGGTTGAGATCAACGACAAAATACTTGGCGGTGTGAATGGCCATCTTCCGATCGGTGTATTTTTCCACCAGGTGTAGTAGCAGATTCCAGTAGGCATTGTTTCCGCCACTCGAGTATAGACCGTTTTGATCGGTGATGACTTTCTCATCGATCAATTTTACCGACGGATAAAAGTGCCGGAATTCGTTGGCATATGCCCAATGCGTTGTGCATTGTTTTCCTTTCAGAACACCCGAGAATGCCAACAGGAAGGCACCCACGCATAAGCTGGCCACTTCCGCGCCTTCCCTGTATTGACGGGCAATCCACACCGCAAAGTCCCTGTTTAAATGTGTCGCAGTCATCATGTCACCCGTCATGGAAGGAATAATGATTAAGTGCGGTTGGGCTATCTCTTCCAGGACCAGGCTGGGGTGAATGGAGAACAATCCGTCGTTAAGGTTTATTTCTTTTGAAAGCCCTGCCAGGCTGACGTTGAACAAGGGCGGCTTTCCCGACTGTATTAAAAATTCGTTCACTTTGGAGAACACATAGCAAGAATCGGCTATTGACGCTAAAACTGCGTTCTTGAGCGCAAGAATTGTGATGTTGATCATGGATCAAAGTTATCACAAAAAATTGTCGCAATCACCCACCTCAGAATGTCGCATTATCCATTCTAATATCAGGGTAAATCACAATAAATTTGAAGCGAATTACAGGATCAAGCTATGCGAAAGACAACTCCTTATTTACATTTTGACGGCATTGCTGAAGAGGCAATGACTTTTTACAAATCCATTTTCGGCGGAGAATTTATCGCCTTCCAACGATACAAAGACATGCCCGGTGGAGAGAAGGTAGCAGACGACGACAAAGAGAAAGTTATTCACATCACGCTCAAGATCTCAGAGCACGTGTCGCTGATGGCGACTGATCTTTTACGGACCATGGGTTCTGTGAAGGTTGGGAACAACTTTCACATTTGTCTGCACACGGAAAGCGAGCCGGAAACCGATCGATTATTTGACAAGCTGGCCAACGGCGGTAACATTGAAATGCCCTTGAACAAAACGTTTTGGGGATCCTATTTTGGGATGTGCAAGGATAAGTACGGAGTTCAATGGATGCTTGACTACTCCGCAGACTAGTCCGGAATAATTCTTAAATGCTCTTCATGAAGTGAACCTTATCCTATTGGATGGAGGTGGAAACTCTTTTTGCCATGAAAAAAAATACGATCATCTACTGGATCATCACGGTGGCATTCATTTACTGGATGTATGATCCGACGATCTCGAGCGCTTTCAGTTATGACTACGCGGTCGATTTCTTCACCAAGCGCCTGGGCTATCCGCAATACTTTCTTGTTTACACCGGTGTAACAAAACTGGTGGGGTTGGTCGTACTTCTTATTCCGGGATTTCCGAAGATCAAGGAATGGGTTTACGCCGGATTTACATTTGACCTGGTGGCGGCCATTTACTCTCTGATTGCCATCGGCATGCCCTTCATGTCGCTGTGGCCACAAACCCTGGCCCTGGCATTAATGACCGGGTCGTATGTTTTCTTTCACAAGATTCAAAAAACTTCTCCTAATCAAATTTCATATGGACACAACAACGAGTCAAACAGTGAAATCGTCCAATAGAGCAATGCTGTGGACGGGCCGTATCATCAGCGGTATTTGCATCATCTTTCTTTTGATCGACTCCATCATGAAGGTGGTAAGGGCTGCACCTTCGGTCGAAGGCACCGCCAGTTTGGGATTTTCCGATGGTCTGGTACAGCCCCTGGGCGTTGTGGTGCTTGTTTTCACCATTCTCTACACAGTGCCTCGTACGGCTGTATTTGGGGGTCTGCTGCTTACGGCACACCTGGGTGGTGCTACCGCCATTTTTATCAACAAGTACCACGGCCATTTGTCTTTTCTTTTTCCATTGATCTTCTGTGTGCTGCTTTGGGCTGGACTTTTTCTGCAGGACTCCCGGCTCAGAGCGATCGTGCCGTTTAGAAAATGAAGTGATGCTGGACTAAGTCTCAACAATGTGAATTAACTATTACCAAATAAATACGATGAAAATGATAATCTTAAAAGCCTTTACGATACTTGTAGCGATCATCTCAATGGCAGCCGTCATCGCGCTGTTTTCCAAAAACAGGTATACCTTGACACGGAACATTATTATAAACAAGCCCAAGGAGGAGGTTTTTGCTTATATCAAACTAAACAGGAATCAACAAGCCTATAGCAAATGGTTAGCATTGGACCCCGACACAAAAATTCAACTCAAGGGAGCGGCGGACGGGACGCCTGGGGCGATACTTACTTTTTCAAGTAAGAGCCAGAAAACGGGAACCGGCGAGTGGGAGATAAAGAACATCGTGGATGGCGAAAAGGTGGATTTTGAACTGCGCTTCTTAGAACCCTTTGTATTTACAGCGAACGGATCTTTCGTCACGCAATCCGTTGCCGAACAGCAGACGAAGGTGACCTGGACCTATAACAGCGGGATGGACTGGCCAAAGAATTTCATGCTGCTCTTTTTGGATATGGACAAGCTTGTGGGCAATGATATCCAGGAAAGTCTGGCAAACGTTAAAAGCAATCTCGAGCGATAACGATGGCCGGATCAAAAGAGGAAGTTGAAGCCATAGCGCTGTTGTTCCAACAGGCAGCAAGGGCATGGAACGAGGGGAATGGCGGTCTCTATGCTTCCTTTTTTACCGAAGACTGTGACTACGTTACTTTTGATGGCCGGCACTTAAGAGGAAATGCCGAGCATGAAGCTTTTCATCAGAAGCTCTTCACTGGATTTTTGAGAGGTTCAAAATTAGTAGGGAGAATAAAAGCAATACGCTTCATAAACCCGGACGTCGCCATCGTGCATCAGACGGGAGGTGTTCAACTCCGGTTTCAGAAGCGGTTTCCCGGGACCAGGCTCTCCATAAATACAAATGTATTGGTGCGCGAGCAGGGCACATGGAAGATCTCGGCCTTTCACAATTGCCGGATTCAAAAGCCGCCGTTTATTTTTCGATTGATTGGTTTCTTTAAGAATTAAACCTGAACGCTATGTCGTTTCAAGCATACCTGGATACTATCAAAGCCAAAACAGGCAAGTCACCAGAAGATTTTAAAAAACTCGCCGCGAAGCGCGGATTACTTGGCGACGGCGTAAAGGCGGGGGCAGTCGTGGCATGGCTCAAAGAAGAATTTGGCGTGGGCCACGGTCATGCCATGGCCATCTACACGGTTTTTAAGAAAGACAAAGACAAGCCGAAGACCTTGGATGATAAACTCGAAACGTTTTTTAAGGGAACGAAGGCGCGCTGGCGTCCCATATTTGATTTGTTGATGGAGGCGCTAAAGCCCCTCGGCGACGATCTTCACGTTTCCCCTACCAGCAGTTATTTAAGCATCTTAAGGGGCGACAGAAAGATGGCCATCATTCAGGTTTCATCTGTTCGAATGGACCTGGGAATCAAACTTAAAGGAATCAAGCCAACAAAACGATTCCGATCGGCCGAGTCATGGAATCCAATGGTAACGCATCGCGTGCAAATTGCCAATGAAAAACATCTTGATAAGGAGCTCATCAACTGGCTTCAAAGTGCCTATGAGCAAAATGCCCGTGTCGTTTAGGGCCGGGTTGGATGCCTTGATGAAATAAATCATGGCGTCTCGTATATCCGCGAGACGCCATAATTTTGCAATGGTTGAAAGCGCCGATGTGTCGTGTGAATGATAGCTAGAGATCTGACATCTTGAAGATTCGCTTGCCCAACGACGGGTGAAGAAGCGTCTCAGAAACAGCTTTGGCATAATCTTTCAATGGATAGAAGCCGCCCGTTGGAATATGGAAGGACGCGCTTTCCGAAACTCGAATCATTTCGGGCAAATCTTCCCGGTCCTTGGGTTGAGGAGGATCAAAAAAGAAACGATAAACGTAAGAACTTATTTCCAGTCCTCGCATGAGGACGTCCATGTTGTGAATAGAATAGGGCTCTTCGCTCATCACTCCGTTAATAATCACGCGTCCGTTGAAGGCCATCGTTTGAATCAGTTGGCCCGTGATGGGGCCACCCACGTGATCGATGAGTCCATGAATACCCCGGTTTGCTGTGATGTCGCGGACAACGTCGGTAAGATTGCGCTGGAGTTTGGAGATTTCGATAACAGCAGTCGCGCCCAATGACAACAAATCATAACGCGATTCCTTTTGTCTCACCACGGAAATAACATGAACACCCAGGGCCTTTGCAAATTGCGCGGTCATGATAGAAAGTGTGGAGTTTCCTGCAGTTAGCGCTAACCAATCACCGGGCTTTACCTGAGCTTTACGAAGCAGATCCCACGCCGACACGATGTTTACAAGTTGGGATGCTTTGTCAAGGGGATACTTTGCCGGCAGAGGGATCAGCCATTCCTGTGGCACGACAGCATACTCGGCCCAGGTGTTGTAATAGCTGAAGCCCACGAAGGTGCCCACTGGAAGGGAAACATTCTTTCCTGTCCTCTCGATAACTCCCGCGCCGTGATTGCCTGCAATCTGATTGGGGAACACCGGCTTCTTGGGCTCCGGGTAGAGGTTTTGGATGAATAGAAAATCCCCTGGATTGATCGATGCGGTAACCATCCGCACCAGCACGTCATTGTCGCTGAGATCGGGCAAGGAAACCTGCGCCAGTTTCAGCACGTGCTGTGGGCTTCCAATTTCATTGAAAATTATTGCATTCATATTTGTTGTATACTTTTATGCAAGTATAAGCGCGTGCGGATAACCAGGCTTTGGCATATTTGCCTATGTTTGTGTTAAAATTGCCAATGCATTTCGTCGTCTACTTACCAGCATCATTCTATTCGGCCATGGCAGCGACCATAGTTGAACTGCTACAAGTGATCAATGAGGTAAATCCCCGTGCTTCCCTTACCTATGAATTTGTTTCAGGAACTCCACAAGCTCAATCCCGGTCGGGCTTATCGTTTCCTTCCAGCACAAAGGCGAAGCGGAAGGCCGACGTATTCGTCTTGCTCGCAGGCCTGGGCAGCGGAATAAATGCTGATATATCCCAATTGGAAGAGGAGGCCCGGAAGGCAGCGCCCTATATTAAAAAGGCTCAGCAACAGGGCGCGGTCATCGCGGCAACCTGCGCTGCATCTTATTTCCTGGCACACGCAGGCCTGTTGAATGGGAAAAGGGCGACCATTTCATGGTGGCTTAAACGGAAAGCACAAAGCAAATTTAGCGCTGTGAAATGGGAACCCTCCCGGATACTGATACGTCAGGGTCGGCTATACACGAGCGGTGGCGGCTTCTCCGGACTGGAGTTGATATCGGCTGTGTTGATCGATATTGGCTTTGCAAAAGAAGAACGGGAAGCGCGGAGATATTTAGTCCTTCCTCCGGCCAGAACTTCTCAGGCTCCCTACGACGGCAGTGAGGCTGATGACAACCCGTCTCCGTTTTTAAAGAAGCTAACCAGAATATCCGATGAGCACCTGCCGAACCTTACCCTGGGAAGTCTTGCCAAAATTCTGGCCGTGTCATCCCGGTCACTGTCCCGAAAATTTGCAGAGGAGTTGTCGATGACGCCTGGAAAATGGATTCAACAGGAACGTATTGCCAAGGCGTCTGAATTGTTAAAAAAGGGGAGACTAAGTGTTTCGGAAGTCTGTTATGCCGTTGGATACGAAGATCTGCCTTCCTTTTCGCGCCTATTTGCCAAGACAACCGGAATGAGCCCGTCCGAATTCCGGCGACACCGTTAGCATTGGCAAATGCCATTCGTCAGTGCCTCCCTATGAACTAGCACATTGACGCTTGTTAAGCCATAAGTTGAATGAAATCTTTTTATGATTCGTATCGAATTTATTCACGGATCGAGAGGAGATGGGATTTTGTTTTTACCTTAGGAAGAATCAAATTTTCCAGACATCAGGCAATCATAAGAAAAATGAAACCTTGACGGAATGTTTTCCGTGAGAATTTTGCGACACCATTAGACGAGATTGAATCTTATGAAAATAGAAGACTTTGCGATAGAGCGCTATTTTTCGAAACACGAATTCACGGCGAAATATTTACTATCGGCTTCGGACCCCGATGGCTTTTCCTTAAAGTATGTGCTTGATCTCGCATCCGAAAAAGAGAAGGAGCGTTGGAATGACCTGAAACTAGGGTATACAGAAACCCGGGGCGCTCCGGCGTTAAGGGAAGCTATTGCCAGCCACTATGAAAAGATGGGTGTCGACGAGATCCTGGTGGCTTCCCCGGGTGAAGCAAACTTTTGTTTGATGAATGTTCTGCTGGAAAAGGGTGATGAGGTGATTTGTATGTCTCCGGCATACCAATCCCTTTACCAGATAGCAGAAAGTATTGGATGCAAGCTATCGTTCTGGAAGCCAGAGGAAGTGAACGGCTGGTATTACGACCCTGCGCAACTTAAGGGATTGATCAGCTCCAAAACCAAACTTATCATTGTCAACTTCCCACACAATCCTACCGGGTACTTGCCTTCATCCGGGGATTGGAATGAAATTATAAATATCGCCCGCGATCGTAATTTGGTCTTGCTTTCGGATGAGATGTATCGCGGGTTGGTCTATGATCCAAAAGACCAGATACCCGCTGCCTGCGATCTGTATGAAAATGCGGTTAGCCTATGGGGGATGGCCAAATCTTTTGGACTGGCAGGGCTTCGCTTGGGCTGGCTAAGCAGTAGCAACGCAGCTTTGCTAAGTAAGATAGAAGCCTTTAAAGACTACCTGACCATATGCAATAGCGCAACCAGTGAGATCCTGGCTACGATCGCCTTGAATAATAGCGACCATTTTATTCAGGCAAATATCAAAAAGATCAAAGTCAACGCTGAACGGTTTAAGCAATTCCAGGAAAGAAACCCGGAGTTGTTAGACTTCTATATGCCCAAAGCAGGCTCCACGGCATTCGTCAGGTTGAAGATCGCTTCAACTGCATTTGAATATGCCGAAAGGTTAGTTCAGCAAACAGGTATCATGATGTTGCCTTCTGAAAAATTTGACTATGGTAGTCGCCATGCCAGGATAGGGTTTGGTCGCCAGAATCTACCTGAGATATTGAAAACTTGGGAGCAATTTCATAAAGCAGTCGGTTAAGCTCCTTAAAGTTAGTCTTGCAGTAGTCGCAAGAGTTTATGGGGCAGCTACGATTTGCTCTTGATCATTTTGGCAATTCAACTGCTTATCGGCGCCTTCTTTGCATCACAACTTAAGCTGTCGTCACCGGCTGCCCTAGACAAAACATAAAGTGGAGCACATTGCATATTCCTAAATGTCACCTGTGTATGAGAATCTTGTCAACTTATCTTCTTGTGGTTAACGCAGCTGGTTATTCGTCCCGCAGGAAGTCGAGCGCTCGTCTCCGCGTGGTGCTGGTGTGCGGATGCCTTTTTAGTTTCGTTATGTTGGCGCGTGCACAACACCAGGAGGAGCAGGCCATCCGCCAGCAGCGGCAACAATCAAATGAAGCCATCGCCCGGCACGACACGGCGTCGCTTGCCCAATACTGGCTTGACGACATCCACGTGCTGACGTCGCGAAGCGCTTCGCTGCAGGGCAAGTCGGCCAACTTGCGGGCCTTCCAGCAAGAATTTCAGAGCAAAGAAAAATTGATCTACGTGCGAACGCCTGCCACCATCGAAGTATTTTCTTCGTGGAATATGGCGGCGGAATATGGTCGATGGACGGGCACGTGGGTATCAAGCGGCGAGGCCATTCGCGTGAGTGGTAGCTATTATGCCAAGTGGCACTACCAGAACGACAAATGGAAAATCAAGTCTGAAATATACGTGCCGGCAACCTGTGAGGGCAGTGAGTACTGTAAAACGTTCCCCGCCATTCGAAGCTACGTGGCCGCTATAGTCGTTCAGAATTATTATTTTCCAAAACCCGGAAAAGAAGGGGAGGTAATGGAGACGCGCAGGCGCGCGTCGCAGGTACGTGCTCAACTTGGATTGCCGGCTGGTCGCATTTTGCAGCGAATCTCTGAGTCCACCGCGCAGGCCTATGTTGTTTGGGAATGCGAGTACCCTTCCCTCCACGCGCGCGAGGAAGACTTGACGCGCTTGGATCGGTCTGAGGAATTTAAGAAGGTGCAGGATCATATGAGTACGCTGTTGGAAAAGTTTGATCGTGGCGTTTGGCTTATACGGGAGTAGAGATGCTGGTGGGATATGCCTGACCGAAACATATCCCAGTATTGCCGAGCGGTGAGAGATGAAGCGATTTCAGGCACCCGAAAAAATTATTTTGCATTCCCCTTGTGGTCCAGCCAATGGATAAGGTTGAGTAAGAACTGCAAGTTCTGTTGTGCGTCAGGTGAGTTCAGTCCAAAAGGGATGCTGTCTTTTCCCTTCAGTTGTGCTGTGAACATTGCAGCTTCACCAAACACAGCCACCCGGCCTTTGCCATATTCCAGTACGGCGCCTTGTGAGAAGCCCTTTATGGGAATGCGTTTTGTGTTGGGATTAAATTTCCAGGCCGTATCCGGGAGCAAGATCTCGTAGCGGCCGTCAAAGATGAGCAACGATGTGGCCTTTGTTGGAATTTGGAACGCTTGGCCGGTAAACGTAGCAACACGTTCGACCCGTTCGCCGGACGTTTTTCCTTTTGTGATAGCGTGATCAGCCAACGAGCCACTGCTTGCTGTGAAGACGTCAAGCTCACGTTTAGCGCCGGGGTAGAGGCCGGCTGTGGTATCGGTTGCAAAGCCGTTGTAGAAGGTGAAACCAAATGTTTTTGCCAGGCCGGTGGCAGCATCTGGAAAGGGCATGTGGTCCGCAATAAGCAGGAGGGAACCACCATCGTTCACCCATTTTTTAACCGCTTCGATTTCCGCCGGTGTGAATGCCGGCAGAATGGGCTTTGCCCAAACCGTGTCGTTCGAAGGGTGTATGGCATTGGCAATCACAAGCACGGAGGCCTCTTTCAATGAAGAAAGAGAAAAGGGGACTTTGTTCGGTTGCACCTGGTAGCCATCCAGTCGCATGACTTTGGCAAAAGCCAGATACCGGGTTTCGATCGTGTGAAAGTTATGGTGTGCTTCATCAATGAACAACACCGGACCCTTGTTCAATGGATAGGAGGGTGATTTGATTTTTGGGTCGAACGCCGTATCCGGCACCTGCTGGGCTTGGCTGGCAGTAGTGATTGCGAGGGCCAACACGAGAAGAAGGAAGGTTTCTTTCATGGCATTTCGGTTATGGGGTTTGTATTGCCGCGCCTTTAAGTTCGCGAATAAAAAACAAAGTCACCTCATGTCGTAGGACCAGAGGTGACCGTGCTTTTTGACTATGTTCAGAAATCCATGCTAGTGTGTTTCATGCTCCGCTTCGGATATTTCCAGGGAAGGGTTGTTCACCACCTGGCCGAAGAACAGGGCATTCAGAAACAGGCGTGCCGTGCCATACCAATAGCCTCTGAAGTAGGGATCGTCGGCAAACAAGATGATGCGGCCGCGGCCGGTATTGCTCACGACTACGGAAGCACTGTTGGCAATCCGTTTTACGTTTGCCTTGGAAACATAACCGCTCACCAGCGGAGTGGCCGTATATTTCACCACGGTGCCATAGGGGCTTCGACCTGACTTCAGGAATGTGTTGCCGTTGCGAAAGACATAAAGCTTTCGACTCTCGAAGCCAAAGCCCAACGGATGCGTGATGTCAAGGTCGGCCGAGTATATGGAACCTTCAATGGATTTAGGACCTTCGATCTCGTTACTCTTTATGAAATCAAAGCGATTGGTTTGCGTGGTGTCGGGTTTGTATTCGGTCACGAGCTTTTCCGTTACCAGGCCTTGTTTGACGGCCCATTCGCTGGCGTTTTTGATGGTGATCAGCGTGTTGCCTTGTTCGATCCAGCTTTTCAATTTGGCTACGGTGTTTTTATCGAGCGCATTGTAGCTTCCACCCACCAATACGAGCACATTGTAACGCGTCCAGTCAATGCGCGCCGCGTTGCTGATGTCGATTTTTGAGATGGGGAAATCAACTTGCTTGTTCAACAGGAACCAAAGTTGACCCACTTCGGCAGAGTTCGTGCCCTGGCCTACCAGGAGGGCGGCTTCGGGTTTCTCCAGCGCCCGGATGTTGTTGCTTCCCAAATCAATTCCTTTGGCATTGAAGCCCGTGGACACGGAGGTGAAGCTGACCTTTGACGTTGTGCTCACTTCCTTTACCACCCGGAACAAAGAATCGGCCGATATCTTTTGCCATGCTACGGGCACGACAATAGTGCCTTGTGGAAAATCTTTGCGAACGCCTTTCTCTTCGATGGTGAACGGCTTGAATGAAACCTTTGTCAGCAATCCGTTTTGTTGCAGGGCATACAATGCTTTCGAGGCGTTGTAGTCAGACCAATTTAATAAGTAGGCATAGTCAGACTTGCCATTTTCGATTTGTCCTTCCACTTTTTTAACCTCCGTCACGCGGGCACCCAGAGCAACATTGGCTTCTTTGATGCGTGCAAACGGAACACCATAGCCGTGTGCTACGGCCCAGCCCGTCACATCGTAAAACACGCTGTCGTGAAAGTGTGTTACTTCCTCGAACAAAGAATGCACGATACGGTAGTGCGGTTGCGCGGTGGGCACGATGTAGGACTTGCCTTTTTCGAAACGTTTGCCTTCCACCGTTGTGGTTCCACTGGCCTCGTATACTTCGAGTTTATGCGTTAACAAAAGCGACAGGAATTTTTGATTGATGGTTTCATCCACGCTGCTTCCAAACACAAAGGCTTTGTTCGGATTTTTCTTTGCATCCTCCAGGGCCGAGCTAAAGAACTTGCGTTGATGACGGAGCAGGATATCCTTCTCCGCAACGGCACCCCGAACCGTGGCAATGCCGGTGAGCACGTGGTTGCGAATGGTGAAGGGAAACGTTACCACCCCCTGATTACTTTCCTGCGCCAGACCGCGCGAGCTTCCCACCTCAAAGGTAATGCCCACGGCGCCTTGAAAATCGGGATAGGTTGAGCCATAAATAGCGGACAGGTTATCGAATTGCTCTTTTGTCCAATACAGTGAGCCGACGCTGTTGAGGGCTTCTGCGTGATACTTGGCCAACTTCACATTCAGCACATCGTATGTTTCGCGGGGAATGATGGCACTCTCGGAGCCGTAAGGTTTCGAGGGTTCAAAATAATACGTGCTGTTCGTTCCCATTTCATGGAAGTCGATTTGAACGTTGGGGTACCAGGTATGATAAAAATTCAACCGGTTCTTGCTCTCCACGTGCACGGCCGACAGCCAGTCGCGATTGAGGTCGAAGAGAAAATGATTTGTTCGTCCCATGGGCCACAGTTCGGTGTGCTCGCGATCCAACGGATCGGTCACGGGAGGAAACGACTTGTTCTGATTATGCCAGGCAGCGGCACGGTCGCGGCCGTCGGGGTTGACCGACGGGTCGAACGTCACCACGGCCTCGCGCAAAAACTTTTGGGTTTCTTCATCCTGGGAGGCCACCAGGTAATAGAAGGTGAGCAAAGCGGCTTCGCCACTGGAGGTTTCATTGCCATGAACGGAATAGCCCAGGTGAACAAACACGGGCAGGTTTTTATAGTCCGGCTCTGCGGCCTTCGGGTCAACAAGCTTCAGGTGTTCGAGCCGGATGCTCTCCAGCTTGCCGTGATTTTCCGGCGAGGTCACGGTGGCGATGATCTGCGCCCGTTCCTCATATGTTCTTCCGATCTCCTTCACCGTTACTTTATCAGAAAGCCGGTCGAGCTCCTTGAAGTATTCAACGATGCGGTCGTGGCGCGTGTAGTGCGAGCCAATTGGGTAGCCTAGGAATTTTTCAGGGGAAGGAATGGCCGGATCAAAATTCCCTTTTGGAAAGTAATACCGGTCTTGTGCGGTGGCCGAGAAGGCCACCAGCAACAACAGCAGTAGACCTGATCGCGATAATCTTGATTTCATAGTATGGATATAAAGTTTAGTGGTGGATGATGAAAGTATGCCCGTCTTCAATACAACGGGCATACGTTATGCAATTAGTAGCCCGGGTTTTGCTCTCCGGCAAGATCGGGATCTGCCCCCATGTCTACAAGCGGAATAGGAAAGAGCCATTTACGGGTGTCGGTCACTCCCAAAACGTCGCCTGCGCGTTTGGTTCTCACGAGGTCAAACCAACGGTGTGCCTCAAAGGCAAACTCCAGCCGGCGTTCGTCTTCGATCGCGAGCAGCACTTCGGCTTTTGTCACGGCCGTGCTGTTGGCAAGTCCCGCCCGTTGACGCACGGCATTGAGATCGGCGAGTGCGCCGTCAGTTCCATCGAGCTTATCCTGCTGAGCACGGGCCTCGGCGCGGATCAGATACAATTCGGCAATGCGCAGTATATAGGCCGGATCATCACGCAATCCCGAGCGATTGTATAAATTCCCATAGATCGATGTAGTAGAACCGGTCGTGACCGACGCCAGTAAGGATGAACGGTTTCCGCCTTTGGCATTGAGCACGCCTATGAAATCGGTCGTGGGTTGAAAGTTATATTGTCCACCCAAAGCGCTGGGATACCAATTGTTCCAGATCGTGTTGGGATCGGCATTGCTAAACGTTAATTCAAATACTGATTCGTTCGTAAGAAAGGGAGCGGTGAAGAATGCCTTGTAAGGTGTGATCAGGGCGTAGGAAGAATTTCCAATCACGGTGGAGGCAAACGTTTCGGCTTCCGCCCATTGTTCCCGGTATAAGTGAAGTCTGGCGCGTAAAGCCTGCGCCGTTTTCTTCACGGCCCGATTGCGGGTTGCTGCTTCGGGGAGTAGTTCTTCGGCTTTCGTCAGGTCGGCAAGCACCTGGTCGTAGGTTTGTGGCAGCGAACTTCTGCGAATGCCTTGCGCATCTGAAATTGTTTTTGTGGGCTTCAGCACCAGCGGCACGCCACCCCAACCCCGTCCGAGATCAAAATAGCCCAAGGCCCGGATAAAGTAAGCCTCTCCGGTGATCTTGTTTTTTTCCGCCTCTGTCAACACCGGGTCGGTCAATCCGGGCACGACGTCGATAATAGTGTTGGCGGAGTTAATGGCCTGATAGATGGTTGTCCAGGTGCCGGTAATGATCACGTTGTCGGGTGTCAGCGCGTTCTGATCGGTTTGCAGGAATTGATTCAGCGTGCCGTTGAACCTTACGTTGTCGGCAGGCAGAAAGCCCAGCGTGGGATAGTTGAGTGAGTAATAATTTTGAACGTTGCTATACGCACCCAGCAACGCCGCGTTGGCGCTTGTCGCGTCCGTTATGGCGCCGGCCGCAGGTAGTTGCTGATACGGCTTCGTGTCCAGAATATCGCTGCAGGACGACAGCAACAAGGTGAATGCTGTTACGGCTGCGGTTATGGTTTTTGAATATGTGTTCATGATCGTTTCAATTTTAAAGTCCGATGTTTAGTCCCACCTGTACGGTGCGCGGTTGAGGCACCGTGGCCCAGTCAAAGTTTTTGGTATTGCTAACGCCGCTCTGGGAATTCACTTCCGGATCCAATCCGGAGTAGCCGGTTCCGGTCCACAGGTTTGTGCCCTGCACATACAAGCGGAGGGAGGCTACCCTGTATTTGGAAAGGAGTGCTTTGGGCACGTTGTAGCCAAGGCTAACGGTTCTCAAGCGAATAAACGAACCGTCCTCGAGGTAGCGCGAGCTCAGGTTTTGAACGGTTCCTCCATAATTGTTGGAAGACGCCACGGTGGTCATGCGCGGAATGTCGGTTACGTCGCCGGGCTTTTGCCAGCGCTCAAGTTGTTCGGGGATGTAGCCGATGTTGCTTTGTGTTCCGCCGTGCACCAGGAAGAAGCGGTTCATGTTCATGATCTGTGCCCCTTTTTCGAAATAGAAGAAGGCGTTCACATCAAAGGCTTTGTAGCGGAACGTGTTGGTGAAACCGCCATAGAAATCAGGCCAGGCATTGCCAACGATCTGCCGGTCGGCCACCGTGATGCCGTCGTTGCCCTTGTCGTCATACACGGCGTCGCCGGTTTGCGGATCCACATACAGTTGCTTGTAGATCCAGAAGGAATACAGCGGAATGCCCTCTTGTAAGCGGAATATGTCCCGCGAGCCCGTCGTGAAGGGAGCGGCAAGTTTCTCGATCTTGTTCTTGTTGGTGGAAATGTTGAAGCTGCTGGTCCATTGAAAATCGGAATTCCGGATGATGTCGCCGGTGACGGTGAGTTCAAATCCTTTGTTGCTCACCGCGCCGTAGTTTTGCAGCAGGGAAGAATAACCTGACTTCAAGGGAACGGGAACGTTCAGCAACAATCCAGACGTATACTTGTCATAATAATTGATGTCGAACGTGAGGCGGTCGTGGAAGAAGCCAAGGTCCAAGCCGACGTTCCATTGACGGGTTTCTTCCCAACTCAGATTCGGGTTGGCCAATTGCAGCGGCGCCGTGCCGGGCGAGTCTGTATAGTTGTTGCCACCTTGCCACAATCCGATGGATGCATATTCGCTGATGCCGGCCTGGTTGCCGGTCTTTCCGACGCTGGCGCGTAATTTCAGTTCGTCGAATATTCCCAGGTCTTTGATGAAGCTTTCTTCACCCAAACGCCAGGCTGCACCTACAGCGGGAAAATAGCCCCAGCGATTCGAAACGCCAAAGCGCGATGATGCATCGGCGCGGAAGCTGGCGTCCAGCGTATAGCGTTGGTTCCAGGTCGCGCTGGCTTTTCCAAAATAAGAAAGCAATGCCGATTCAGCTTTTGTTGATGTACCGGTCTGGGTAGCCGCCGACGCGATGGTCTCTAAAGAGTTTGTGGGAAACTGCTGGCCGTTAAGGGAGGTAACCTGATAGGTGTTTTTCTGAATGGTATTCCCGGCAATCACCTGGAGGCTGAGCTTGTCCCAGGTTTTTAAATACGTTAGCGTCTGTTCGTTGAGTAGGGTGATGTCGCGCGACAAGGCCGACGTCGCCGTGCCCTTCGGTTGCCCCGCCAGGATCAGTGTGTTGTTGTAATTGTTCTCGTACATGTCGTTGAAGTCAATGCTCCAGCTGGTGCGGAACGTCAGGTTCTCGGTGATGGCATATTCTCCGAATACATTGCTGATCACGCGCGTACCTGTGGCGTCGTTGTTCAAGTTGTCGATCAACGCGAGGTGGTTGTCGAAACTGCCGTACTTGGCATAGGTGCCGTTCTCATTGAACACCGGCAGGTTGGATTTCGGAAACAGGGCCGAGTTGATCACCCCTACCGGGTTGTTGTCGTTGCTGCTCACATTGCGGTGTGTGCGGGTCAGTGCCGTGCTGGTTCCTATTTTTACCTGGTCGTTCAGGTGTTGGTCCAGGTTGATGCGCAGGCTGTAGCGATCAAACTCCGATGGCTTCACAATAGATTCCTGATTAAAGTAACCGCCCCCTATGTAATACTGCGTTTTGTCATTGCCACCGGAAGCGGACAATTCGTAGCTGCGGGTTCTTGCCGTACGAAACACATCGCCGATGCGGTCATAGGTCGGCTGCTCTTCCGGAAGCCCGGAACCACCCGAAGCCTTCGAGCGAAACGGCACCAGTTCAGGACTGCCACCATCGTTGATAAACCTTTCGTTCTGGAGCGTGGCCAGTTCAGGACCTGTGACGACCTTGAATTTTTTGGGAGCCCACGACCATCCCTGATAGGTATTGAAATTTATCCGCGAACGCGAATTGGCCTTTCCCCGTTTGGTCTTTATCAGCACCACGCCGTTGGCACCACGCGACCCGTAAATTGCCGTCGCGTTGGCATCCTTTAGTATTTCCAGCGACTCGATGTCGGAGGGATTGATGTCGGCCAGTGGATTGGAGGCCACCTGGTTTCCCAACCCTGTGCGAACAAGATTATTGTTGTTGATGAAAACGCCATCCACAATATACAGCGGGTCATTGCTGGCGTTGATGGAGTTCGTGCCCCGCACGCGAATGAAGATCCCTCCACCCGGAACGCCGGAGTTTGCCGTTACCTGCACACCGGCTGCTTTTCCCTGGATGAGTTGATCTGGGCTGGGCGCCGGGGTTGACTTTAGCTCATCGAAAGAAACGGATGTTTGTGAGCCGGTCAGCGTCTTGCGCGATTGCTCGCCGTAGCCGACGATAACAATCTCTTGAAGCTCTTTAGCATCGTTCTCCAGGGAGATGTTGGCAACCGTTTGGTCATTGCTCAACGCCACTTCCTGCGTCAGATAACCGATAAAGCTAAACAACAGGGTCGCTTTCTCCGGAACAGCGATGCTATAGTTTCCCTCGGCGTCGGTCGACGTGCCGGTGGAGGTTCCCTTCACCAGCACGTTAACGCCAGGCAACGGCGTGCCATCTTCGGCAGAAGTTAGCCGGCCGCGCACGACGGCTGAAGTCTGCGCATACCCATAGAGTGATAAGGCGAGCAGGCCAAAAAAGAGTAGTATTCTTTTCATGATTCAATTGTTTAAAGTATTGACATAGCGGGTCCGTCTCACAGGTTTTGTGAAGAGCGCTTGTCGTATGAAATAAAAAAGGGACAGACCGGAAAGCCGGCAAAGGATGACGGCCCGGATTTTTCCGCTGAATGAAAACTGGCGGAAGTGCCGGACTAGGAAATTAACAAGTACATTTTTTCATAAAGAAAGTATTTAGGTTTGAAATCGTTTTCAATGGGCGTATGCCCTGATATACTTTCAGAAGGACAATGACTACTAAATTTTGGTGGGGAACTATAGTAACACTTGGTGGGTCCGGCCTGAAGTGTAAATCGATCAAATGACCTGCGCACAACAGCGCGGCGTGCGGCTGCACTTCATTTGGTCCACGGCAAGAAACTGCATCATGACGTTGGATGCCGTATAAAACAAGGCTTCTAAAAAGTATTTACTCAAATGATTGTTCATTTTTTGTCGGGGGATAAGGCTGCAAATATAGACGAATTTCGATTTAGTCTATAAGTCTATAGATTTAATAGATAAATAAACGGAAGATTTCCATAAATGGTTTTTAAAGGGTTGGAACGTCTTCAAAATTATCGGTGTTGAACGAAAACGGATAATTTCCAGTTCTCCTGTATCCTTAAAATAGGCTATGATCTTCACCCTTACATACTTCGATGCCTGATGTTTTGCCACCGCGCCGCCTGGGATTGCTGGAGGCCACGGCCATAAACATGACCGATATGGTGGGCATCGGGCCCTTCATAACATTGCCCATGGTGATCTCCATCATGAACGGTCCCTATTTTTTGTATGCCTGGATTGCCGGCGCTGTGTTGTCTTTTGTGGATGCCACCATCTGGAGCGAATTGGGCGCGGCCTTTCCTTTGGCGGGAGGCTCATACAACTTTCTGAAGGAGACCTATAAAAATAAAGGCTTGGGCAAGCTCATGAGTTTCCTGTTCGTGTGGCAGACCATGATCCAGGCACCATTGGTAATTGCTTCGGCGGCAATCGGGTTCTCAGCCTATTTTTCCTATCTCGTTCCACTTTCCGTTGTTCAAACTAAACTAATGAGTGGTGCCGTGGTGTTGAGCATCATCTTTCTTCTTTACCGCAGGATCGAAGTCATCGGCAAAATCAGCGTGTTCTTGTGGATCGCCGTCATGGGCACCATTCTTTGGATCATTTTTGGCGGCTTCGTGCATGGAAATATTCTTCAACCGCTGTCGCATCTAAACGATGGCCTGACCGTGAGTTATTCCTTTGCCGCCGCGTTGGGGTTTGCCTCTGTGAAAAGCGTATACAGCTACCTGGGTTATTATAATGTTTGCCACCTGGGTGGCGACATCGTGGATCCTTCGCGGAATATTCCTAAGAGCATGTTCCTGTCCATCGGGGGGATTTCGATTCTCTATCTTCTGATGAACATCAGTATCGTCAGCGTGATCCCCTGGCAAGAGGCCAGGAACAGCGATCATGTGGTAAGCCTGTTCATGCTTAGACTCCTGGGTCCTGCTGCCGCCACGGCCATAACCTATCTTATCCTGGTGGTTGCCTTTGCTTCTGTTTTTTCCGCCACGCTCGGGTATAGCCGCATTCCGTATGCCGCAGCCGTTGACGGCGCTTTCTTTAAGGCTTTTGCCCGTACACATCCAAAAGGAAATTTCCCCTATGTCTCGTTGCTTTTTTTGGGTGGCATTGCGTTTGTATTCAGCCTGCTGTTCAAACTAAGCGATGTCATCAGCGCCATTCTGGCCATGCGCATCCTTGTGCAATTCATCGGTCAGGCGGTTGGCCTGCTGATGTTGCGAAAAGAGAAGACTGCGAACTTTCCCTACAAAATGCCTTTCTTTCCCTGGCCCGTTTATCTGGCTATTGTCATGTGGTGTTGCATCTTACTTTCCACCGGATGGAAGATGGCCTTGGGTGGCATATGTGTTATTGGCGTTGGCGTGGGGCTTTATTTTTTGAAAGAGCGCCTGGAAAAGCAACGCCTTCGGGAGGTGGAAACATAACACTAAGCGCCGCCGGTTTTTTAAACACTTTTTGTAAGATATAATATAGAGGACATGCAGCAGGCTGCCGCTCATCAAAAAGTCTATCAAATCTATAGGTTTTATGAATACTTGCGATTTATTTGCCTGGGAATTCGGCAAAGGCCATTTCAACGGGCCCTAAAATAACGGGCTGATTTTAACGCAGAGACTCATTAACCAAACGTTCACTATAAATTTTATCATCCATGTCTAGTCATGCAGAGAAACCCATCGGGATATTTTACGAACATCCCGTTTGGTTCAAACCACTATTTGAAGAACTGGAATCGCGCAAGATTCCCTACGTCCGCATCAATGCCGCTGAGCATTCGTACAATCCGGCAGAAATTGAGTCGCCCTATTCCCTGGTGGTGAACCGAATGAGTTCTTCTGCTTATCTGCGGGGGAACACGCAAGGCATCTTCCATGCCGCCAACTACCTGGCGCACCTGGAGCGCATAGGGGTGCCCACGATCAACGGCGCCGCTGCTCAAAACATTGAAAGCTCCAAAGCCAAACAACTTTCGTTGCTCACCTCGCTGGGCATTTTGTATCCGAAAACCAAAGTGGTCAACCATGTTTCACAGCTTGAACCGGCAGCCAGGACGTTACAATTTCCGGTGGTGATAAAAGTGAACATCGGCGGAAGCGGCGCGGGCATCGTCCGGTTCGATACCATTGAAGGGTTGAAAAAAGCAGTCGACCAGGGCCAGATCAATTTGGGCATCGATCACACCGCGCTGGTACAGGAGTATATCGCTCCTGCAGGGAATCATATTGTGAGAATTGAAACACTGAATGGAAAATTTCTCTACGCCATCAAGGTGCACACCACGGGCGAAAGTTTTAACCTGTGCCCGGCAGAACTTTGCCAGGTTCCCGACCCCAACGATGCCCAGGCATGCTTAACGGAAGCTCC